>NZ_JAGXJV010000001.1:0-1034358 GCF_019091145.1 Lysinibacillus sp. GbtcB16 | reverse complement strand
CATCAAGTTGCTTCATCGCTTCTTCTTTCGTTAGCGTACCCGCTTCTACTTGATCAAAAATGGCTTGTACCTTTTCTTTTGAGATTTCATTAGCGTTCGATGGGTTACTTGCAGGACCATTCACTTTATTTTTATCTCCCTTAATACCTAGCGCAGCATCAAGTTGCTTCATAGAATCTTTTTTTGTTAGTGTACCCGCCTCTACTTGATCAAAAATGGCCTGCACCTTTTCTTTTGAAATTTCATTAGCGTTCGATGGTTTACTTGTAGCTTTCTTATCTCCATCCAGCCCTAGCGCAGCATCAAGTTGCTTCACCGCTTCTTCTTTCGTTAGTGTACCCGCCTCTACTTGATCAAAAATGGCTTGCACCTTTTCTTTTGCAATTTCATTAGCGTTCGATGGTTTACTTGTAGCTTTTTTATCTCCATCCAGCCCTAGCGCAGCATCAAGTTGCTTCACCGCTTTTTCTTTCGTTAGTGTACCCGCTTCTGCTTGATTAAAAATGGCCTGCACCTTTTCTTTTGAAATTTCATCAAAGTTCGTTGGTTTACTTACTTGACCTACCACATATTCACTTCTCTCACTCACTTGAATTGGTGCCTCGGCTGCAAATGCAGACCCCATCGTGGATAGTGCGAATACTGCACCTAAAGTAGTAGCAGCTAATCTCTTTTTCTTTTTCATGTTTTTATTCTCCTTTTAAAATGTATTTTGTCTTACAGGTTTTATAATAGAGGCATTATCTGTAGTTCATATGGTAATAGGGTGGAGAATTTCTAGAGATTTCCTGGAGATTATCTGAAGTTCCCTTCTTTCTTATTGATCACTTTCACCTCAACTAATAGAAAAGGTTTTATATAGCAAAAAACGCAATCCTCTAAAAGGGAATTGCGTTTTTATGATGTCGTTTATTTTTCCGAAAATCCCCTTCAGTCTACAGGGTATACGTTTGTTGTCATCCTATACTTAGTCTAGCAATTGTCATTCATAAATTTCGTCAATTCATTTATTGTTAGTGGTCTTGATATGTAATAGCCTTGTATTGAATCGTATTGGGCTTCAGATAAGGTATTAAGCTGCTCAACATTGTCTACACCTTCTATTATTACTTCTAAATCTAAGGCTTTGATAATATTTGTCAGCAGCTCCATTACCTTTTTATTTGATTTCCCACTAATAAACAACCTATCTAATTTCACTCCATCGAGGGGCAGTAAGGACATATATTGAAAGTTCAAGTTTCCAGAACCAGAACCGAAACCATCAATAAATATAATATGACCTCGATCACGGATAATTTTTAGATTTTCACTAGCTTCTATCCCCATTATAATTTCCTCCGATATTTCAAAAGCAATTCGATTATTGTTAATAATACCAATCTCATCTAGATGTTCGATTAACCAAGTAATATCTTTGATTAATGACGCTGATAAATTAATAGAAACATACACGATTTCATTATATCTACTCAATAAATCAACAGCTTTTTTGATAATATTCTTAGTTAATTCTATTAAACTTACTATATTTAAAATTGGAATACATATACCCGGAGAGATAGAACCCATCTCTTCCCCCCGCCATCTACTTAGTGCTTCAAAGGATAATTGCCTATTATGGTGTAATATCGGTTGGAAGACGATTTCAAACTCTTCAGTTACTAAACTTTTCTGTGAACTACACTCTTTTCGTTCATCGCTATTTGTGTTTTGCAAATAGACTTGTCTAACGTAATTTAACGCAGGAAATTTTCTATCTTGGACATATAGAAAATGTATCTTTAAATATTCAATATTTGATAGTTCTTGACTAATTAAACGAGCTTGGGACTGAGCATGGCAGACTAATAGAAATTCCTTATCAAATACTCTATACCATTCCACTTTTGGTTGATACAAAGTTAGCTTTCTCCTAACCACATCTATACATTTAGAAAGATCCAAATCATGCCAACTGATAATCGTAATGTATACTAATGTGAAAGATTTTTTATGTTCAATACTTTCTAATACAGATTTTCGATTTGATTCAAATAATGTCATACCGGTCTCCATCCTAATTCCTCCAATAGGGTCGTTTCAACCTCCATCTTTTATCAAAAAATTACTATTAAATTATTTTATAAAGTTAATCTGTAGTCCGTATGAATGCCGTGTGAAGTTTATGTGGAATATCAGTGGATACCATTTTGAACGCTATTAAAAATAGCTAACAAATTTACGTGTTCATAAATTTGCTAGCTCAATATTCTTTTTACCATAAGAATATATCTCTACTTTTATAAACCTTACCAAATAAAATGATTCATCCGTTGGTTTTAAAGTTTGATACTAGATTTTGAAGCTCCTGAGACATCTCTGCTAAAGAACGAGAAGCAAATGTCATCTCAATCATAGTAGCAGACTGTTCTTCCGCTGCTGCAACAACCTGCTGTGTGTATCTCGATGACTGATCGGTAACATCTTTGGTTTTCAGTATTTCATTTACTAAAATCTCTGTATTAGCATTAATTTCTTGAATTTCAGTAGAGACAGATGAAAGTTTATTGTTAATCATGTCTACATCAGCTGCTATTTCATCAAATGTTTTCCCAGCGTTTGCAACATAACGTATACCCGTTTCAACTACACTTTTTCCTTCATTGACAATTTGTACTGTATTTTGTGTATGAAGTTGTATTTCACCTATTAGAGTAGAAATATTATTAGCTGCATTTCCCGATTCCTCTGCTAGTTTTCTAACTTCATCAGCTACAACAGCAAAACCTTTACCTTGCTCCCCTGCGCGCGCCGCTTCAATCGCTGCATTTAAAGCAAGTAAATTTGTTTGTGCTGCAATGCTAGTAATGACATTAATAATTTCACCAATCTCTTGTGATTTGCTTTCTAGCAATAGCATGGCTTCATTTGTCATTATGTTCTGTTTATTAATTTGATTCATTTGTACAACGGACTGTGTAATCACTTCATTTCCAGAAAGAGAGACTTTAGAGGTTTCAATGGATAGGTCATTTAATTCTTTAATATTTTCCGTAATTGCTGTAAGACTCGATGATATCTCTGTAACGGAATGATTCGCTTCTTTCATTCCAAGCAGTTGCTTTTCTTGTCCTGTAGAAATTTGCTGAATAGCCTTCGTAATTTCATCTGAAGCCGTGCTTGTCTGTTCACTACTCGCAGTAAGTTGTTCAGATGTAGCCGCAACATGTTCAGCTGAGTTCGAAACGGTTTCAATCATTCCTCTTAAATTTGTAGTCATCGTATTTATTCCTGTTGCTAAAATACCTAACTCATCCTTATTTTTAATGTTTAAATACGTAAAGGTTAAATGTTGATTGGCGATCTTTTCAACTCTGTCAGTAACCATTTGAACTGGAATGGCTAAATGTCTGGCAAATAAAAATATAACGATTACACCTAATAAAATACTGATGCCAAGAGTAATGATAATCGTATATTGAATTAAATGAATGCCATGATTAAATGATGCCATGAAGCTACTAGCACTTACCACCCAACCCCAGTTCGGATCTAATGCAGAGTAGGCTATTTTATCCTCTTCTGCATCAGGGCCGTTGGGCATTGCTCTAGCGTAATATGTAAAACCCCCGCCATTTTGTGCTGCTTTAATCATATTTTGTACCATATAAACCCCATGACTATCAGCGCTTTCCCACGCATTTTCTCCTTCTGAGAATGGATGAGCGATCCTATCTCCATCCGCTCCGTAAATGGCAAAATAGCCGTCCTCACCTAAATCAACATTTGTCGTTATTTCACGGGTACCATCACTTTGTAAATCACCAATTAAATTTTGTTTTACTCTTTCTTGGGCTTCTTCTAAGGTTATTTCACCAATTTGAACGGCATAGTTCATTGAATCAATTAATTGAAGTGCCATTTCTACATTATTTTTTAGCATCCTCTCGCCCAAATCATTCAAGTGCTTGTTAGCAGAATTATAACTGCTAACGCCTATAATTAAACCTGGAATTAATAATAGGCTCAATGAAATAATAATTAACTTTGTTCTTATCTTCATTTTCAGTCGATCTCCTATCTAATATAAGACTCAATAAATCGAATTACTTTATTGAGTCATCTGTGTATGCTTCTGAGACGCCAATCTTCGTACCATTTATTTAATTTGAGGAAATGTAACTAAAAATCGAATGCCATTTTCAACATTATTAAAAGAATAATTTATAGAGAGTGATATAAATATTTGCTTGACGATATATAAGCCTAATCCACTCCCACCAGTGTTCCTATTTCTTGATTTTTCGAGTCTATAAAAAGGCTGAAATAATTGTTGTAGTTCCTCTGCTTTAATGTGTACACCGGTATTAATGACTTGGATTTGAATTTGATTTTCTTTGGAATCCTCCGTCAATTCTAAATAGACTGTTTCTCCTTGTGGTGAATACATAATTGCATTATGGATAATATTTTTAAATGCTTTTTCTAGTAAATCATTATCTGAAAATACGTAAAGATTCGGGGGAATTTTATTTATAACAGTAATCTCCTTTTGAGATGCAAAAAAAACGAGGTCTTTCGTTATCGTCTCAATTAAATTTGAGAGATTTGTTTCTTTCATTTGGATTTTAAATATATTTTGTTCTAGTTTGGACATACTCAAAATCTCACGGACAAGTTGTTCCATGCCCTCTATAATTTTATGGTTTTTTTCTAAATAGAAGTCACGATTTTCATAAGGTCCGATATTATAAATCATCCCTTCTATATACCCTTTCATTACAGTGAGTGGCGTTTTTAACTCATGTGCAACTGTTGCAAAAAATTCCCTCCGTTTTGTTTCGATTTTTCTTTCTCTTTCAATATCACCCTTTAATTGTTCATTAGCTATTCGTAAATCATCCATTGTTTTTTGCAAATTATTCGACATCTCATTTAAGCTATTAGATAGCTCCTCCAACTCATCATTAGAACGAACTACTATATTTTCAGAAAAATCAAGATTCGCCATCTTTTGTGCACGTTCATTTATATAAAGGAGTGGTTTTGTAATGAACCTTGAATATAAATAGGCACTGCCCAAACCAATACAAACAACAATGATACTTATATAAGGCAGAAAACGTACTAAAACCTGTGAGGCCTCATCGATGGGTTGAAATGTCGCGAATACAGTAACCATTAAATTACGTTCATTCAGAAATTGTATGGGCAAGGAATGATTAAAGGCATTAACAGTTTCTTCATTTTGTGATGTTTTTCCGGTAATAATGGATGATTGCGTATTTCCTTGAAAATTAAAAGAAGGCGAATAAATAATATTTCCGTTCTTTTCTTGTAGGTAAATGATTGCATTATTTTCTTTGGAGTACTCATCCAATAGCTCTTTCGCTTCTCTTACTGTTAAACTCTTAGATTTATCAATTATTTCTGCTATGCCGGATTGGAGCTGATTTGTTTTATATTGCTCGTAGAATGTTGGAAGGAAGAAGTATAAAGTTAAATAAATTAAGACCGCAAACGATAGCAATATAAGTGAAGTAATCATAAAGAGCTTATAGGTTATTTTTTTCATCTTCATGAAGTTTACAATCCTATTCATCGATTTTGTATCCGATACCCTTTACTGTTTTAATATAGGGTAAATTTAATTTTTTTCTTAAGTTTTTTATATGAGTATCAATCATCCGTGTTTCTCCCGAATAATCGTAGCCCCAAACTTTTTCTACTATGATCTCTCTAGTGAGCACTTTTTTTTCATTATGGAGTAGTAGTTGTAAAATTTCGAATTCTTTTGTAGTTAAAGGTATTTCCTCCTTATTTACATAAGCTTTATACCCGTCACAGTCGACATTCAGTTCATTAAAATTTAAATGATTTCCCCAATTTTTATGATTGCTTCTTCTAAGAACCGCTTGTACTCGTCTGATCAGCACATGAAATGAAAACGGCTTAGTAATATAATCATCAATGCCAAGATCAAAGCCTTTCATTTGATCTTGTTCTTCTTCTAACGCAGTTAAAAATATAATGGGTATATTAGATTGATTGCGTAGCATTTTGGCCACTTCAAATCCATTGAGATTCGGCATCATAACATCAAGGAGAATTAAATCAAATGATTGTGTATTTAATCTTTTTATTCCCTCTACTCCATCAGATGCTACCTCAATCGTATAATTTTGTGTCATCAAAAACTGCTTAATTAATTCTTGAATTTCTAAATCGTCTTCTACTACTAAAATATTATAGTTCATTAAGATATCCCCCCTAGTTAGCCATTATAACCACGCAATCTGTAGTTTATGTGAAGATACCTACATTATTTCCTAAAAAATTTTATATGAATCCTACGATCAAAGTCATACATCCATATCATAAGAACAACATAACCTTCAGGTACAAAAACCCCCAAAGATTCATAGGTTAAATTTACAAATCTTTGGAGGTTTTATGCTATTTTTACGATAATTATAAAAGAAAATTAATATGGAGATGTAGAACCTTGTATACTTTCTTCTGAATGAGGTGTGGATGGATCCCACTGCTCAGGCATTTGTCCACCAGGTTTAGATGTAAACTCCTCCCATTGTTCTGGTGTCAGTTCACCTCTCGGATTTGGAGATTCCCAATCCCCCTGAGCCGGATTCTTTTCATCTAAATACGAATTATAATCCTGATACATATTGCTTTCATTGTCACCTAAGTCACCATTGGAGGCCACTAAGTTAGTAAGCATTCCAATAGCTATACCTATAGAGACTAAGCCTAATGAGGTTACTATTTTTGTCCACATTTATACCACTCCCATTCTTCGATTAGCTAAGTTTACTTATTCAGATTTTCACAAACTAAATTGCGTTTTTTAAGGTAAATAATCTTATCAGATTGTTTGGCTACTTCTTGTGAATGTGTCACAACAATAATACATTTATTTTCTTGATGGGCTAATTCCTGAAATAGTTGAACGATTTCAGCCGAGGTTTTCTCATCTAAATTACCCGTCGGCTCATCCGCAATTAATAAATCTACATTACTAGATAATGCTCGAGCAATAGCTACACGTTGTTGTTGACCACCACTAAGCTGTAAGACCTTTCTTTTTGCTTCTATTTCGGTCAAACCTACCATTTCTAATAATTCGAGAGCTCTTTTCTTTTTATCTTTTACTTTAACCCCTGTAATTTCCATAGCTGTTACTACATTTTGAAGGGCCGTCATGTACGTTATTAGATTATAGGACTGGAAAATAACCGAAACAAATTTATTTCTATATTTATCCAAACCAATTTTCCTTATATCTTTCCCCTTATAGAGCACATGTCCTTCTTTCGGGTTATCTAAGCCACTTGCCAAACTAAGTGCTGTAGTCTTTCCTGAGCCTGAAGGACCTAAAACGCTATAGAAACAGCCTTTCTCGAACGTAAAATTCACATTCTCCAGTAAAGTATTCTTCCTGTTATTGCTTACATAATAATAATATAGGTTTTTAAATTGTAATATTGTGTCCATGCGGGACTCCTCCTACTCATCTTTTAATAGTATTTCTTTTGGATTTAAGCGAAGAATGGATAGTGCTGGAAGAAGCGTCGATAATATAGCAATTAACAGTCCTAATCCACCTAACTTCAACACATCTTGTGAAGTTATACTTACATCAATATCATCGATAGGCTCCACATCATTATCTTGCTTATTCATCGTGCCAAATGAGAATCCTAAATTATTAGATTCTTGTTGATTCTCTTGAGAGGCAATAATCTCTTGCTGTAATAAACTATCTCCCATTTTTTGAGACACTGTTTCACCTGTAATTGTAGCAATACCAAATGCTAGTATGGCTATACATAATACTTCGACTAATAGTTGTCCAATTAATTTTCTCTTTTTCTCACCGATTGCTAAGAGTATGCCTAATTCTTTACGTCGCTCTTTTATGGTTAACATAATAATAAGAGCTAAAATAATTGATCCTGTAATGGATACTAAATAGACCATCCATTTTGAAGTAGCAGCAATATTTTCAATAGGACCAACCATTTTCTGATATAAAGCATCATGTGCATCTAACTTGAACAAATCAAAATCGATATTGCTTTTCTTTGCGTCGGTTTTGAAATCTGCTATATTTTCTGGATCATTTAAGTAGTAAATAGCTTCATTAATGACAGCATTTTTTTCATTGCTTTCTTTCGTCGAGTCATAATTTGTGTATAGTTTGTTAGATGGATGCATCATAGCTGGTAAATTTTCCTCGAAGTCAGTTATACCAGAATTTTTATATACCCCTATTATTTCCAACTCTACTTCAGTCGTCCCTTCCATTGATTGGACCTTTATCATATCGCCAACTTGAAGCTCGTTTTGTTCTGCTAATCGTTTTTCAACTAGCACTACTTTCCTATTCTCATCCTCAGGTGTAATTGAACGACCTTCCATTATTTCATGTGTTCCATCCGTAAATTCTTGCAATAATTCAGAACTTCTCACACCTTGAAGAAACGTATTAGGCATTTTCATATTTCCAGAGACACTACTACCAACTGCACCGCTTACCCCATCATCACCTTCAGCATCGTTAATCGGCGTGTAATCATCTGCTACAACCATGTCACTTTTAAGATAGTTATAATCTATTACATATGGTGATTTAGCTAACTGATCTGCATCATCTGCAAAAAGCTCAGGGTGTTGTATTTTTCCGTTTGGATTTTCTTGTCGCTGCTTTGCCACGTTTTCCATAAGCTTTTCTTCATCCATTCGAAGACTTACGTCTACACCTAATGTTTGTCTAGCATGGTCATTCGCCTTCTGTGACACATTTTGTATGGCGAAACCAGCTAATACTAAATTGGAAACTACTAAAAATACTGTAAATAATATAATCGATTTCCCTTTCCTTGCCTTCACACTTAAAAATGCACGTTTGATAAAATTCATTTCCTTACCTCCTTGGTAGTTCCAATATATTTGACCTATCTGGAGTTAATATGGAGTGCGTGAAAACTTTATCTAGAGAATGAAGGGGGTTTATGTGAGTCATTTACTAAATTCTCAAACATGAGCTGCTAAAAACGAAGTAACGTACACAGTTCTACTGTTAAGTCAAAGGAGGTCAACATGAATTTTCTCTTTAATAAATAGATAGTCAAGAAAATCTTCATCTAAACTCCAGATAAAATACACATTATATACAGATACTTCCTATAAATTATTATTGTAAGTCAAAAATTGGATATTAAGGAGGTTAATGACTATGAGGATTTAAGAAATTAGTTTTTCACTTTCTTTCGAGATCGGTTTCTATTGATTGCCAACCTTGAACCTATCAGAAGTAGTGAACTGATGAACATGAAGAAATATGTAAAGCGAGGATGCAAGCCATTATTAACAAAGCAAATGTTGAAACACTTAAAGAGAAATAAGAAGTCATACCAATCTAAAACAATGGGGGCATAATATGAAGAAATTTAAAAATACGGTTCTAACAATGGTTGCGGTTACTTCTATAGGAACTACGTTTGTATTAACATCACCAATTACTGCAAGTGCTGCACAAAACACCGTGGAAAATATCACCGCCAATGAAAGAATTCAAACTAAAAGTGAATTAGAAGACGCAAAGATTCCAATTGAAAACTTAGTTAATCATTTTGTGAAAAATTTAAATAAATATTACCCTGAAAAGGTGCAAGGTACGTATCGAGAAGAAAAAGATCCAAAAATAATTTACAATCACCTTACATTCAACCAATTTTCAGTTCAAGCTGATGGCTCACCTGTCATTACAAATTCAGAAAATGTATATGTCGGAAGAGAGACTTTGACAAATAACACGGCTACTGAACAAACGTTAACCACGCAAAGTTTTTCTAAAACTATTTCGCATACTGTTACTAGCTCGACTACACATGGATTTAAATTTGGAACAAAAGCAACTGCTAAATTTAATATACCTTTTGTTGGTGAAACGGGAATAGAATTATCAGCTGAATACGATTTCTCTAATACAGATAGTCTTGAAAATAGCGAATCCTATACTTATATTGTGAGTCCGCAAAATATTCGAGTTCCTGCCTATTCTTCTGTTGAAGTCATTGTAGTATTGAATACAGCTAAAATGAATGGGAATGTAAAACTTTTAGCCAATGCGTCAGGCACTATTACGGCTAGTCCATTCTATACTTTCCCCCAATATCCGAATATAGATTTTTACGCCTATATTGAAAATATGAAATTGAATGAAATTGCAGGGGTTGTTTCCCAAGAGCATTTAAAACATATTTCTGTTAATTCAGATGGGGAAACAATTAATGTAATTGGATCTGGTCAATATGAAGCGAAATATGGAACTTCCTCCTCCGTCACAGTAAATCCGGTAAACGTAAAAAGGAATGCAGCAGATGAGGGCTACACATATAACATAATTCCAACAATTGAAAGAGAGAATTAAGTTTAATCTTATAAAGTCTATAGTCCATACTAATCTAGTAGACTGAAAAAACACCTTTACGTTGATTGAATATGGTTAAAACCATTTATCAACGAAAGGTGTTTTCTATGTTAACTTACACTAAATATTGTAATAAGGTTTAGGCTAAATTTTTATTATCCTTAAAGTAATTTTTCATTTTCACTGTATCAAAACGGCCTTCCCATTTCGCCATTACTAATGACGCTAATGAGTTACCAATTACGTTAACAACTGTACGTCCCATATCAAGAATACGGTCAATACCAGCGATAAATGCTAGACCTTCTAACGGAATGCCGACAGTACCTAAAGTGGCTAGAAGTACTACGAAAGATACCCCTGGAACCCCTGCAATCCCTTTCGATGTAACCATCAATACAAGCATTAACGTAATTTGTTCACCAATGCTTAGGTGAATACCGTACATTTGCGCAATAAATAATGCTGCAATCGCTTGGTATAGCGTTGAGCCGTCTAAGTTAAAGGAGTAACCGGTTGGAATAACAAAGGATACAATATCCTTCGGAGCCCCTAATTTCTCCATTTTTAACATAATACGTGGTAATACAGCTTCAGAACTTGCTGTTGAGAATGCTAAAATGAGCTCATCTTTCAGTACTTTAATTAAAAATAATATATTGACACCTACGAATTTTGCAACAAGTGCAAGAATAACAAATATAAAGAATAGCATTGTAGCGTAAACAAGGATAGCCAGCTTAGCTAAAGGTATTAAAGAGGCAAATCCATATTTGGAAACGGTTACACCAATTAAACCAAATACCCCAAGTGGCGCAAATTTCATCACAAGGTTAGTTACCCAGAACATCGCATCTGCAACCCCTTGGAAGAAGTCTAAAACTGGTTTGCCTCGATCACCAATGGCCGCAACACCTAAACCAAAAATAACAGCAAAGAATATGATCGCAAGCATATCGCCTTCACCCATTGACTGAATGATATTGGTCGGTACAATGCCTACAATAATATCAAACGGTCCTTCATGCTGTACTTCTTCTGTAGTTGACACGTATTTCGAAATATCTCCTTGAGATAGCTCGTTCATGTTTAAACCTGCGCCAGGCTGGAAAATATTAGCGGAAAGTAATCCAACTACGATAGCTACTGTTGTAATAATTTCAAAATAAATAATGGATTTCCCGCCTAATCGTCCAAGCTGTTTCATGTCTCCAGTACCAGCAACACCTACGATTAACGTCGAAATTATAATCGGCACAACAATCATCTTAATTAAATGCAGGAAAATATCCCCTAATGGTTGTAAGTAGGTTTCAATTTTGGGGTTGCCATAAAAAATACCACCAACAATAATCCCTAAAATCAAACCGATTAATATTTGACTGGCTAAACTAATTTTAAATTTCTTTTTCAATCCTTCGTACCTCCTCATATTATTTTTTAGGGCTTGCCTAATAATAAGAGATACTTATAGAATCCGACAAAATCCGATGAAAAAAACTTTTGTTTTTTAGAAAAGTCTGAATATAAAGCTTTTTCGCTTCTTACAATTAAGTGCATTCTACATTTATTTATCAAGCAATCACCGCAATTTGAAAACATTCCAAACGCTAATAAGCCTACAACTAATC
The DNA here is from genome assembly GCF_019091145.1 of Lysinibacillus sp. GbtcB16. Lineage (NCBI taxonomy): Bacteria > Bacillati > Bacillota > Bacilli > Caryophanales > Bacillaceae > Lysinibacillus > Lysinibacillus sp. GbtcB16. The sequence goes on along the minus strand of NZ_JAGXJV010000001.1, from coordinate 1,022,292 downwards.
AAATGCAAGTATGCTACCGTTATTACTTCTATTTGGCAGCATTATCATCGCCGAGTGTTGACATTTTGTCAACATCATTATACACTTCTCTTCAACAGTTATTTTTAATACGGAAGGGAGAATCGAATATGACAGAAATGAAAGAAAATACGACTCTAGGTTTATTGTTGAAAGATCTATTGAAAGAACGTTCATTATCTATGCGAAAGTTTAGTGAACTAACAGGAATCGATACGGCTACGATTTCACGGATTATTAATCATAAACGAAAAGCTACCCCTCAACATGTAGAAAAATTCGCTGAATGTCTTGGTGTTCCTTTTATTCAGCTATTTGAAGCAGCGGGATATCCTATGGAACAAAAACAAGAAGAGTCACAATCAGATATTCATACCTCTGTTGATGCTATACAAAACTTTCTTAAGGCATCAAATGTATACGACAACCAGTTTTCAGTGCAGGATGTTGAAAAAAAATTAGATGATTATGGGCTATTTTCTCAAACGGAGGAAGGCAAACATACCATTCATACGAATTTTAATGAAAAGATTCAAAAAGTAGGTAGTGTTGGTCCATTTATAAATAAGTTAAAAGAGTTATATGAAAAATTTACAACAGATAAAGGTACACTATTTGAATTAACAATAATCGGCAGTACATTACTATATTTTATTATTCCTGTAGATGTAATTCCGGATTATGTATTTCCTATTGGATATTTGGATGATGCAATAGCTGTACAACTTACCGGAAAATCTTTGTTGAAAAATAACGGATAGGTGGATTCATTAATTTATGGAAAGTAGTAAAACAAGCCGTAAATGGCTAAAAAATTCATGTGTCATATTCGCATCGATGATTATAATAGGGGTTGTTTATTGGTTTTATCAGTACAATAGTGGGTTGGCCATGGCAGAAGACGACAGTAAAAATGAAGCTGAGGCTGAAGAAACTTTTGAGCCCTTCCAAGGTGCAGACCTACAATTTGGTGAGATTAATGTCCTTTTGATAGGTAGTGATACTAGAGGCGATGAAGGTAGATCGGATGCCTTAATGATTGGACACTACAATCAAACGACGAATCAAGTAAAAATCGTTTCCATTATGAGAGATACGTATGTTGACATCCCAGATTACGGAAAGAATAAAATAAACGCTGCATTTGCTTTTGGAGGTCCAGAGCTTGTTAGGAAGACAATTAAGCAAAACTTTGATATTGATGTAAATTACTATGCAATCGTTGATTTTGAAGGATTCCCTAAAATTGTTGATCTTCTTGCACCCAATGGGATTGATGTGGACATCCCTTATGAAATGTCATATGGCATTGGCATGACATTATTTCCTGGAGAACAAACTTTACATGGTGATCAGTTATTAGCTTATGTACGATTCCGTCACGATCGTTTAAGTGATTTCGGACGAGTGGAACGCCAGCAGGAAATTATGACAAAGGTTAATGATCAAATTAGCTTTCAAAGCTTCATGAATTTACCAAAAATATTAGGTGTTGCAGAGGCATACATCGATACGAATGTTGACAAAAAAACAATACTTGCAATTGGAAAAGGTTTAATGAATGGACACTCTAATGGGGTAGATACTTTACGGATTCCTGTTGCCAGTTCTTTTGAAAACAAACATGTAAATGTGGGCGCAGTTCTAGATATTGATTTAGAAAAAAATAAACATGAATTAGAAAAGTTTTTATCCTCCGAGGAGGATGTGCAAGTGTCTAAACTAGAAGGAGTTTCCTCTTAAAGAAAAGATGACGATAGATTATCAGCTTTTTAAATTACTTAACCAGTTAGCAGGACAAAACCCGATTTTTGATCAACTTGTCCTCTTATTTTCAAAATATGGCCCTATCCTATTTGGATTAATATTGGTATGGCTATGGTTTTCAAACGCTCAAAATCAGCATGAAAATAGAAAAATAGTCTTATACGCCGTATCGATTGCTATTCTTACACTTGGTATCGATAAACTAATAGAGATGGTGTATTTTCGACCACGTCCATTCGTCAATCATAGCGTCATATTATTACTTGAAAAATCAAATCTAGACCCATCATTTCCAAGTAATCATGCGGCAGGTGCATTTGCCTTAGCATTTGCTTTGTTTTGGAAACGAAGAAAAATTGGAGCTGTCCTCATCTTGATGGCCTGCTTCATGGCGTTTTCGAGAATTTTTATCGGTGTACACTACCCTCTAGATGTGTTAGCAGGTGCTTGCATTGGATTAGGGGTAACTTACATAGTGATGTGGCTAATTGGTCTTATGGAAGACACCAAGAAACACAGAAAAATGTATGTAAAATAAGAATGCTCTTCCAATCAAAAAAGTTCGCCCTTTATGCGAACTTTTTTGTGTTACAAACCGTTATGCTGAAGCCATCTACTTTATTGTTGATGTAGTTGCCTCCTAAGAGCAGCAATCTTTTTAGCAAAGTCCAAGGCATGTGGACCATCTCCATGAATACATAAGGTGTGCGCCGCTACTTTTACTTTTTGAGACTCTATAGACAATACTTCATTTGCCGTTAAAATACCTTTGACATGCTCTAGCATTTCTTCTTCAGTTTGTATTAAGGCATTCGGTTCCTGTCTGCTCACTAATGTGCCATTAGAGTGATAACGGCGATCAGAAAAAACCTCCTCATATACTTGAAGACCCTTATCTTTTGCGATTTCTGCCATTTGGCTACCCGCTAAACAATATAAAATAAGCTGAGGATGGAGATCATATACCGCATGAACAATGGCTGAAGCTTTCTCCCTATCATTTGCACTTTGATTATACAGTGCTCCGTGTGGCTTGACATGATGTACTGTCCCTTTTTCGATATGGACATACGCTTGCAGTGCCCCTACCTGATAGACAATCATATCGTAAATTTCTGCTGGGCTAAACGCCATATCCCTTCGTCCGAATCCTTCACGATCAGGATACCCAGGGTGTGCACCAATAAGAACATTTTTGCGAATTGCATTTCGAACTGTTTGGTGCATAATAGAATGATCACCCGCATGGTAGCCACATGCAATATTGATTGATGTCACATAATCTAGTATCTCTTCATCTCTTCCCGTCAAAAATGCTTCATAGCTTTCTCCTAGATCACAATTAATATCCATTCGTCTCACATTTCCTCCAGTGCAAAATGTAATGTGCTAAACATACGCATTTGGGCTACTTTATGTAAATCATCTTCATGTACAGTGGCCATAATAGGGTAGCCGCCTACTGTTTGAGCATCGGCCATTAAGATGATGGGATTCCCATTTTGAGGCACTTGGATTGAGCCAAACTGTGTCCCTTCAGATAGAATTTCCTTCATTTCTTTTAGCTGTAAAACAGGGCCTTTTAAATAATAGCCCATTCGATTACCACCGCTAAACTGGAAAGGATTTTGCAAAAATTGTTGCTGACTCTCTCCCGTAAATAAATGAAAATGAGGACCCTTAAAAATTCTAACAGTAATCGTATTGTCAAAAGTCGGACGATACGGAGCATAAAGACCTCTATTATATTTTAACGGCGAGGCTATTTGTCCATATAAAATACTTCCTTTTGCATGGACCGTACCTAGATTCCCCTGAGAGAGGTATGAAGTACTGCCAAGCTGCAATGTTGAAATAAACCCTCCCAGCGGTGTCAAGTAAATGATAGAGCCTTGACTCACACTCTTAATCGTTAACTTATCACCCTTTGTTAAGTGGAATGTTTTCCACATTTCAATGGCTGCATCATTGATCATGCATACCCCATGACCGCCGGTTAAAACATAGACCCCATCAGCCATTGCCTCAAATTCAAAACCACCCATGAACATTTCGAAAGAAGTTTGGTTATGATGATTTTGTAAAATCAGCTGAGCCGCTTGAAATGAAACATAATCCATTGGTCCAGATAACGGAATACCAAATGCCCGATAGCCAAACCTTCCCTTATCTTGTAAGCTACCATAAACCCCTTGTTTTGTTATGAGCAGAAGTGGCTTCAATCGCTACACTCCCTTGCTTTTCATTTCCCAATATTGTTGCTTAGTTATTTCATAAAACTGAACTTCATCACCAAGTTCAAATAGAAATGGCTCTTTACCATTGATATTAAAAAGCTCAAATGGCGTCTTTCCGATAATATTCCAGCCACCAGGTGAATCGACAGGATAGATTCCTGTTTGTCCACCACCAACCCCAACAGAGCTTGCAGACACCGATGCTCTCGGCTTCTCTAAGCGAGGTACAAATAATTTAGAATCAAGTTCTCCAAGGTATGGAAAACCTGGCAAAAAGCCAATTAAATAAACATAATAGCTTTTGGACAGGTGTATCATTTTTATGTCCTCAAATGATAGGCCCGTATAGTCCATCACTCGTCGCCTATCTAAGGCAAATTCTTCATCATAGCAAACTGGGATTTTTAATAGTCTATTCGTTCTGTCATCAATGGCTGTGGATGCTTGATTGTCCAGCCATTGCCTTCTTAAAAGGTCTACATCTATTCGTTGTTTCACATAAGCTGTAACTGTATGATAGCTTGCAACGCACTCGACAAGATGATGTCGTAGTTGTTTCTTCAGAAATCGATTAAATGCTTGTACTGCATAAAAGTTTGGGTGGGATATTTCTTCCTTAAAGGAAAAGCGAATCGTATTCTTGCTAATCCACATTGAATGAGGAAATTCAATGATTACCTGCACGTATTGTCTCCTCAATGCAAAGCTTCACAGCAGCGATTAAATCACGAATATGCCAGCCTGGGATTTTGCCATGTTGAATGGCTAATTCAAAGGAAGCAGGTATATGAATAAAGCCAGCACGTACCCCTTCATGTTGTTGCGCATACACAAGCCCCTCATACATAATGTTATTACATAAGTAAGTACCTGCTGTATTAGAGATTTCAGCCGGATAGCCCTCTGCTTGTAAGCGATTAACCATTTGGCGAATTGGTAAATTCGTCAGATAAGCATCTGCCCCCTCCTCTTGAATGCTCTCATCAACAGGTGTGTAGCCGTTATTATCGGGCTCCCCATCTTTCACATTAATAGCTATTCGCTCAGGAGTTAGTTTATAACGACCTCCAGCGAGCCCTAAAGAAATAATGATTTGCGGTTCTATTTCCTCTATATATTGCTTTAGCTGCTCGGCAGATTGTTGAAAATCTACAGATAAAATTCTTCCTATAATATGATAGTCTTCTATTTTTTCACCATTTAAGTTTTCTACAATTTGCATAGTTGGATTAAGCTTATAATCAAGAAATGGCTCAAACCCCGTTAATAATATGTTTGTCATGTGTTAGTCACCTAATTTCTATCGGACGTTTTTTTATGTAGCGTCCAGATTGTTTTTGTTTATTTACTGGAGTAGCTAGTGCAGCTTCTAAAATTGCCTGATTAAATAATTGATGGGCTGCCATACACGATAGTAATTCCTCACCATAAACGATTTCATCTGCAACTTCCGAAATGATATCTAAAGCGACCCACTGTGGATAACGTAAAATACTAACCGATGAATACGTAGGTGTTACTTCCATACTACGATAAAAGTTAATATTCCCCATTTCTTCAATCGGATATTTATCTGGGTCCCACTTTGTTCCATATTTATAGTATCGATTGCGCCAATACGCATTTTCTTCAGCAAACGTAGATCCATCAAACATCCTATTAACTCTTTCCGCTACTAGGTCCAGATTTTTAGCCTGAATTTCCTTCGTATCATCATCTGCATAACGACCAATTCCATAAATTTTGGCACTTGGAAGCGTATAAGAAACTGGGAAAATAGGTGGGCATGCGTAACCTGCGAACGGTTGAACCCACTCACGAGCAGGTATTCCATGGTCATCAATAACAATATCTGGAGCCCATTTTTTTAAGATAAGTGGTAATACATTTGCCTCTCCGAACACACTTTTTCGGAATTTCACATGGGCAAATTCTAATCCCACAGCATTAAATCTTGCAGCATGATGCTTCCACTTCGGATGCTCCTTTGTCAAACATTCCATAATTTCATAGCCATCAGGGTTCGCTAAAGGGATAATAATGACATTCATTTTTTTTAATATGTCTGGATGCTGACAAATAATATCTTCCATTAGCGCCAAAATTGCTGGAGTGCTAGATACCTCATTTGGATGATGACCAGCTTCAAAAACAATCGTATGTTTTTCATCTGATTTTTTTAGCCCTGAATAATATTCACTCGTAATAGGTTCCGTCACTTCTAAAAATGGAATGACAGTACCTTTATAAGATATATCTCCATAATTCAATTTGACCTCTGCGTATTGTTTAAAACGCTCTACTAATGGAATTATATTTTTCATGTTGTGTTTTAAAAAGGTTTTTGCCTTAGTGACCTTCAGTTCATTACCGATAGACATTTCTACAGTGTCAAACTGTCCTTCTTGATTAAACAAGATTCGTTTTGTAACGGGTTCCGTCATCGGTTTGTCATTCCACTGGTAAACCTTTATGGCACTTTTAATAGGCTTATACAAATCTTGTTCTATATGAATATAAGGAATAACACCACCTGGCGCTTTGTAAGGCTGATTAACTAACTGGCGACCAAGCTCTTGAAAATAGTCTAAAGTATTAAAGTATAAATCCTCGTATAACGCCTCAAACGATGAGTTCGCTTCTTGCTGGACGCCTATTTCTTCTTCGATTCCAGAAGAAGTAAAGTCAATTTCAATTCGATCGAATAATGGAAATAGCTGAGCTTGATCAACGTTATGGGGATCAATTTTTAACTCTTTCACCATTCGTGGCAATAATTCCTTCATATAGTATTTATAGAAACGTTCACGATCAGAAAATATGATGTTCTCCTGCACTCGCTCTGTCTTGCTGAATAATCTATACCCAGCGGTAGTTGGATAGGCCTTTTTCTGACCATCAACATAATCCACCTCACTAATAAGTGGATCGAGCTCAGCTATTAATTGATCATCTACAAATACTCTATACACATGTTGTTGCGTGCTGGAAAGCTCAAATTGCACATGCTCTTTAGGTATGCCATACTGGATTTCAATCATTTCATCCACAGGGTATAGCTCCATAATCCAGCGATTATGTTGCTCTAAGCCGTTTACACTTAGCCCATCCTTACAAACTATTTTTACATTTTCAAAGCGCCCCTCGACAGATGGAAGTACTTCCTCTAATATCCAGTATAACCCTGTTTTAAAGGCAGAGCGAACTTTAATGGTTGTCAAATCTGAAAACTTTTCATTTAAATCTAGCTTAAATTGATCACGATTTATTTTGGTGGCCGTCATATAAATTTCAGCCTCTAACGCTCTATCTTGCTCTTCTTCTATCGCTTTTATCATGTATGAAGCCTCAGATTCATCGCTCCATTGTTCTTCCATTAAAATAGCCGCTTCATTCACTTGTTTTTCGTTTAACTCCCAAACTCCAAGCAGTCCTCCCTCAGACACATGCTTTGCAGTTGCAATGGAATGGATAACCGTCGGTAGGCTGTCTTTCGTACCACAGATTTGAATGGCGTTTTTGGCGGTCAATTCCATATAACTTTCGTTTTCGTGCTTGAATGAAATGGTTATATGTCGCTCTTCTGATGTTATAGCTGGTAATGAAATGGATGTGGCATATAGGCCTAAACGCAATGCTAGATAGCAAGTCTCTTTTAATAGAGCATTTGTCTTTAATTCTTCTTGTATATCCATTTTCACACTTACATGTTGCTGGGGATGTGCCTCATCCTTTTCACCCGTGCCATAGGCTGACCAAAGATGACTTAAATTTTCGTAATACGTTAAAGGGCTGTCCGTTTGGGTGTCGACCATTCCTTCACTGGCTATTGCACTTAACCATGTAGAAAGTGCTGATTCACTCTCATAATAAATGATCCATGTAGAGTCATCTTGTGAAATAAATGTACTAGTATGCTGTAAAAACTTCATTGTATAGGACTGATTGGCTCGCTGAAATAAATCAAAGTCTACTTCATTTGATTCAAAGCCTAAGCGTAAGCAAAAATCAATTAATCCTAATGGAGCTAAATCTTTAGGTAAATCTATAAATAAAGAAGGTTTTTTGTTCGTTTCGTTCTTTTGAAATAAACTAGAAAAAAATATAGAGTTCATCATATCACCTAAACTTTCATATTTGGATCTAAGCGATCTCGCAACCAATCTCCCAATAAATTAAAGCCTAACACAGTTAACATAATGGCCACCCCAGGGAAAACAGATATCCACCAAGCTGAGGTCATATAATTTCGACTATCCGCTAACATTCCTCCCCACGAAGGCACTGTAGGCTCCACACCTAACCCTAAAAATGTTAAAGATGCCTCCAATAAAATAAACTCTGCAATACACATCGTTGCTAACACTAAAATGGAGGAGGCAACATTAGGAAGTATATGCTTCATGATTATTTTGAAATGTGTTCCACCAATTGCCTTTGCTGCTTGGATATACTCTTGTTCCTTTAAAGCCAAAATCTCTCCTCGAATTAATCTCGCAAAACTAACCCAATATGTAAGTCCTAGGATAATAATAATTTTTTCAATACCTGTTCCAAAAACACTCATAATGACGATGGCTAGTAAAATAAACGGTAACCCCATTTGAACTTCGGCTAGCCGCATAATTAAATCATCCATCCATTTCCCAAAGTAACCTGAAATTATTCCTAGAAATGTACCAAGCACTAAAGAAATGATTACGCCACAAATCCCAACTAATAGAGATATACGAGCTCCGTAAATAATTCTACTTAGCAAATCACGCCCAACCTGATCTCCTCCGAGTAAGTATTGGGATTTACCAGTATCATCTAGCCATTTGGGTAGGTCAAGCCGATGTCCTAAGCTAGCCGCCCCCGGATCATAGGGAGCAATATATGGTGCAAATATAGCACATAGTATCGTAGTGACAACCAATAATAAGCCAATTATGCCCGTTGGATTATTCTTCACGAATTTAAGAACGGTTACTAGTTTATTGGCTTTTTTCATTTCGATTGCTTCTGTTTCCATTATTTGAGTCATTATTGCTCACCTCTTCCAGTTCTTATTTTTGGGTTAATTAATGAGTAGCATAAATCAACGATTAGATTGACTAAAATCATAATCAGTGCTAAAAGGATGATTCCTCCCTGGACCACTGGATAGTCTCGTTGATTAATAGAATCAACAATTAACCTTCCAATCCCGGGCCAAGAAAAGACTTGCTCAACAATAACCGCACCTCCTAATAGCCCCCCAAACTGTAAACCAACAAATGTTACAGTTGGCAATAAGGCATTGCGGAAAGCATGTTTAATGATCACTAGCCATTCTCTTATTCCTTTCGCACGTGCAGTTGTGACGTATTGCATTTTAAGTACTTCCAGCATAGACGTACGAATTAATCGAACTAAAATACCAGATAGGATGAGCCCTAAGGCAACGGATGGCAAAACTAATGAGCTAAACCCATCAAATCCGGATACTGGCAGCCATTTTAGTTGAACAGCAAAAATTAAAATTAGCATGAACGCCAACCAAAAATTAGGGAAGGAAATACCTAACAAAGAAAAAATACGACTAAACACATCAATGGATTTTCCTTTATAAATAGCGGATAGAATACCTAGCGGAACAGCTATTAACAAAGCCACTGCCATTCCACCTAAAGCAAGTGCAATTGTCGGCCACGCTCGTTCGAGTAACATCTCTAAAACAGGGCTATTGGAGCGATAGGACGTACCAAAATCAAGTGTCACTAAATCCTTCATAAATATGAAGTATTGCTCCCAAACAGGTTTATCTAAACCCAGTTTGGCTGTCAGTTCTTCTACTGCCTGCTGTGAAGGTTCACCAGCCCCAAACATGATACTTACGGGGTCACCTGTCAAACGAATGGAGAAAAATATAATTAATGAAACCGCAATGATCACCAGCACGGTATGCGACAAACGTCGTAGAATATAGGAAAGCATAATTCCATCCTCCTAATGTGAAATGAAAGAGATAGTATGCTAGCATACTATCTCATAATTTTTTACTTACTCGACAGTGACACCTGCAAAATTAAAGCGGCCATCATGTGGTGGTTGGAAGCCTTTTATTCGTTTATTCACTGCGTATATTTCAACTTCAGAATATAAGTTGACTTCAGTTGCATCTTCATATAATACTTCTGTAAGCTCTTTAAAGACCTTTTGTCTTTCGTCATTATCAATAGTGGCACGCTCTGCTGCTAATAATTGTTCTACTTTGTCATTTTTATAGGATGGGTTCCAGAATTCCCCCTCGTGATACATTAAATAAGCGGTATTATCAAAGTCTAGCGTCCAGCCGCCCCAACCATTTTTATACATATGGCCAGCTTTTCCTTGAGGAATTAGCTCTGATTGGAAGGTCGTATTTTCCACACTATTAATAGATACTTTAATTCCAACTTCCTCTAAGTAAAACGCTACTGCTTGTGCAATCTCTTTAAATGTTCCATCTGTACCTGGAATAAAGAAATCTAATGTAGTACCTTCAGGAACTTTCGCTTCAGCCAGTAATTCTTTTGCCTTTTCAGGATCATATGGATATGGCTCTAAATCGTTATTATAGCCAAATGATAAATCACTTTGGAATGAGCTTATCAGATTCCCATAGCCACCTAAAATTTCTTTTACAATCGTTTCTTTATCGATAGCATAGTTAATAGCTTGACGAACACGTACATCATCAACTGGCTTTTGTGCCGTGTCAAAACGAATTGAATAAGCTGTAGGTGTAGACACTTCCATTAATTCAATAAAGTCAGTTCCTTCTGCTGTTGCAGCTTGGGAAACTTCCAAACGTGTCATAATATCAATATTGCCTGTTTGTAATTCTGCAAGTGCTGTTGCAGTTTCTGGAATTACTTTAAATGTAACTTTATCTAGTTTAATAGCATCTTTATTCCAATAACCTTCATTACGTTCAATTACCACTTGTTTATCTCGTTGATAATCTGTCATTTTAAACGGACCTGTACCAACAGGTTTCATATCAAAATTCTCTGCTCCCTGTTCTTGAATATATTTAGGTGGTACGATTACAGCACCATATCCTGATAGTTTTGTAAGTAATACTGGATCTATAGAATTTAAGTGCATCGTTACTTCATATTCACCCGTTACTTCCACATTTTCAATGGAAGTGTAATTTGAATATTGAGGACCTTTTTGACCTTCATCACCTAGCAGACGATCAAAAGTAAATTTAACGGCCTCCGCATTAAATGGTTCACCATTATGGAAGGTAACGCCTTGGCGTAATTGAAAGACAATTGTTTTGTCATCTTTATATTCCCAAGATTCCGCTAATCCAGGTTGAATTTCTAAATCTAAAGAACGACTAACTAACCCTTCAAATACTGATGTTGCTACTGTACTCCAAGACAGTAAAAACGTATCAATCGGGTCCCAGTTTTGAGGATCTCCTGCCACACGGACAACTAATTCATTACCCCTTGTGAGTGCAGCATTTTCTCCAGAAGATTTGCTACTATTTTTACTATCCTCTTTTGTTGATGTACCGCCACTACATGCTGACAACATAATCATCATGCAAACTAGTAATAGCGCTAGCCATTTTTGCTTCTTCATTATTGTTCATCCCCTTTTATATTTGTGCTATTTATACGCCATAAGGATATGGCATCGAATAACCTAGTTCAGCCGAAATTAACGCAGCAGTTTCCCACAGTCCCTCTAAAAACATATTTATTTTTTCTTGTGGTAGTAGTGATTCTATACCAGCAATACTAATGGAGTACTCTACTTTTCGATCACTATTAAAAATTGGCACCGCTATTGATACAGTTCCTTCTTCTAGTTCCGACACGCTGTAGGCATAGCCATTTGTCTTACCAAATTCAATTAGTTCATGAATTTCATTATCCGTATGAGGGGTTCCGCTCGCATATTTTTTTCGAGGCTTATGAAGGACCTCGTTAATTTTCTCTTCACATTGAAAAGATAAAAGAATACGTGAGCAAGCGCCTGCGTATAGTGGTGCTCTTCTTCCGACTCTTGTATATAATAGAACCGGTTTTAGACTTTCTATTTTTTCTATATAAAGGCCGTCTGTTTCATCCAATACTACTAATTGAACAGCCAAATCAAATTTCTGTTGTAACATTTTCATATACGGAATGGCTAACGAACGAATCTCTATGGAATTAGCAGCTATTGCCCCTAATTCAATTAGTTTATTCCCCAGTAAATAATGATCACTTAAAACTACCTGTCCACCACTTTGAACATATGGCCGCTTTAATACGCCTAAATCCGTAAATGTTTTTAGAAATCTATGTAAGGTCGGTTTAGGAATGTCGGTTTCTATCGCTAGTTCGTCTAACCGCCAAGAAGGTTTTTCTTCCGTAAATAACGTTAAAATATTGATCCCTTTTTCCAATGTTTTGCTCATGTTAATCGCTCCATTTGTTCTTCATAAAGTAAACAAGAAACTTCATGTTGATCACTAATTTTTTTCAATTTCGGGGGTGTTACTTTACAAATCTCCATACAGTTTGGACACCGCGTATGGAAGGTGCATCCAGATGGAGGATTTGCTGGATTTGGCACATCTCCGCTAAGGACAATTCGATCTTTAACCTTTGAAGGATGAGACTTCGGTAATGCAGAAAGTAATGCTTTCGTGTAGGGATGCTTCGGATTATTAAACAATTCATGTTTGTCAGCTAATTCCACTATCTTCCCTAAGTACATCACCCCTATACGATCGCAAAAATGATGCACAACACTTAAATCATGGGATATAAAAATATAGGTAAGATTCATATCCCTTTTTAAATCTTTCATTATATTAAGCACTTGGGACTGAATGGATACATCTAGCGCTGATACCGGTTCATCTGCAACAATCAATTTCGGATTTGATACTAGTGCCCTCGCAATTCCAATGCGCTGTCTTTGGCCGCCTGAAAATTCATGTGGAAATCGATCTAGCTGCTTTTCTGTAAGCCCCACTTGTTTGGCGACTTCATAAACACGTTGTTTCCTTTCTTCCTTTGTACCGATTCCAAAATTCACTAAAGGTTCTTCAATTATTTTGAAAACCTTCATACGAGGATTAAGGGAAGAGAAAGGGTCCTGAAAAATGATTTGCATATCACGACGTTTTTGGCGGACCTCTTTGGCACTAAGTGTGGCTATATTTTCTCCGTTCAGCAAAATTTCGCCCTCAGTAGGTGTTAGAAGTTGAATGAGTGTTTTGCCCATTGTAGATTTTCCACAACCAGATTCCCCTACTATTCCTAAAACTTCACCTTCGTTGACAAAAAATGAAACATCATCTACTGCTTTTAAATTTCCCGAACGTGACCCTTTCACTGGAAAATATTTTTTTAAGTGTTTAACCTCTAACAATGGACTGCTCATTTACAATTCCTCCTCCCACATCATCCTCTTCATATAACCAGCATCTAACCGTGCTACCAATGGACGTAGTAAATAACTCTGGTTTCTTTTTACATTTTTCAGTTGCAAATTCACATCGATCGAAAAATCTACAACCTGCTGGCATATCGGATGGTGATGGCACCACACCCTCAATAGACGGAAGATACTCTTGCTCTGTCTCAATATCCGGCAATGAGTTTAGTAACCCTTTCGTATAGGGATGGAGCGGATGATCAAATAATTCCAACACATTTGCTTCTTCAACTATTTCACCCGCATACATGACAATCACTTTTTCACAGATTTCAGCCACAACGCCAAGATCATGGGTAATTAAAATAATGGACATGTCCAGTTTTTCTTGTATGTCTTTCATTAGCTCTAGAATTTGCGCCTGAATAGTTACATCTAATGCAGTAGTAGGCTCGTCTGCGATTAATATTTCTGGTCCACAAGCTAATGCCATGGCAATCATCACCCGTTGTCTCATACCACCAGATAATTGGTGTGGATATTCATTAACCACTCTATCGGGACGAGGAATACCAACAAGGCGAAGCATATCAACCGCTCGCTCATGTGCCTCTTTTTTTGAAATTTTTTCATGGCTATGAATCATTTCAATGATCTGGGAGCCTACTTTATACACTGGATTAAGGGAGCTCATCGGTTCCTGAAATATCATTGAAATTTTTTTCCCACGAATCTTTCGCCATTCCTTCTTCAATTTTTTATGAATTTGTTTTTGATCTATGTAAATCTCTCCATTTTGCCATTCAACCCCAGAAGGCAATAAACCCATAAGAGATAAGGATGTCATACTCTTTCCACAACCAGACTCCCCTACAATCCCTAATGTTTTCCCTTTTTCAAGTTGAAATGACACCCCATTCACAATGGAAATATCCTTTTTACTTTGCTGAATACCTATTTTCAAATCCTTTACTTCTAAAATATTCAATCCCATTTTTCCCCCTCCGTTCCATAATATGAAACGCGATTCCATTTTTTAAAATCTTATCAGAGATTAATAGGTTATTTCAATAGTTTTCAGAAAAAAATAAAAATTCTATTTATTATATTTATTTCGGAAAAACAATTAATACTGTTTGTAAACCGCCAAGTATCTTCTTACCTTTCGAAAAATGCAAAAAAAGCATGGTCCCAAGTGCTCGGACCATGCTTAATATTTTTTCTTGTATAATTTCTTATTTCAAATGTGCAGTCGCCTGTTTCATGACGTATTTCCCTACTCCAATATAGATGGCTACAGCTGTTCCAATCAATACGAATGCCATTGCTGACCGCTCCTTTTCATATAAATGTAGTGTTTTTCTCTTGGCTTTCAGACCAATTCATTGAATTTGAAAATCATTCTCACTAATATATTATAAATTTCCTGTTAATTCGTCAAGACATACTTTCATCTTACCCTTTTTACATGGTAAGATGTAGAAAAGTCGGAAAAAGGATGCGGTAATGATGAGTAATTCGAAGTACTTTCAAACTATTTTAAACGGGACTATTCACGCTTTAAAATCAATTCTACCTATGGATATAGAAGTAAAGTCGCCTAGTATTATTTCTGAACCCTTTCAACAGCAGCAAATGGGTGTATTAATTGGTTTAATCGGAGATCTAAAGGGTCGCGTCATCATTGACTCCTCTCCTGAAGTGTTCAGTGGAATCGGTAGTACGATGTTCGGTATGCCGCTTGAAGGAGAAATGCTAGAATCCTTTACAGGGGAATTCGGTAACATGATTGCAGGAAATTTATGTACAGCTGTTGGGCAAGAAAGCTTAGAAATTGACATCACTCCGCCAACTGTGATGGTGGGCAATACAAAATTATATGGCTTTGAGAAGGCATTTGCTCTCCCAGTTTCTGTCCCAAGCGTCGGTGACCTAACAGTTCTATTAACAATTGAGGAAGAAGCGGAGTAGAAAGCTAGGTTTAAAGTCTATGCCAAATAAGACATTATATGCAAGAGCATACTGCATATATGTTTTAAATTTGCCATTTGCCTAGATACTTTGATCGGACTTCCTTAACATCTAGTGTTTTTATTAAAAAAAAGCTAAATATAACAATGAAACAAGCTATCTCGATGACTTTTGAGATAGCTTGTTTTTTTCTCCCCTAAATTCTTCACACTTTCTTCACACAATTTGTCTAGAAGTGTGATTTTTTTCACATCAAATTGCATTGAATTTATATATGATGACTGTAAGAAACACCAACTATAAAAAGCGTAGGAGGAGCAAAAAATGGCAAATAAAAAGAAGTCAGATGAGAATTTAAAAGGTTCACTCTATGCAGTTTTTGGAGTAGGTATTATCATTATTTTACTTTGGGTGTACTGCTTTGATTTGTTCATTGGACGGTTTTAATCTACGAAGAAGGGAAAGAAACATATGCACATACATAAGTATGAGAAGTATTGGCTTGTGTTCGGGGTTGCTACTTTAGTCGCATTCCTAATCATTCTCGGTATCGGAGCATTTCATCAAGGCTCTCACCCGAACAATGGTAAAAAAACACTAGATTACGAGAAAGTGAAAGAGACAGCACCTTTTGATAATCCAGGGGTCCATAAGGTAGAGGGCAAAGATTGGGATTATGAGGTAGTCGTAATAGCTTCTGCATTCAATTATAATCCTCCACAAATTGAGGTACCACTTGGTGCGAAAGTAAAATTTATCGCAACAAGCGAGGATGTCATGCACGGTTTTGAAGTTGCAGGGACGAATATCAACATGATGCTTGAGCCTGGTTATATTTCAGAATATGTAACAGTAGTCAACAAAGTAGGCGAGTTTTTAATCGTATGTAATGAATATTGTGGTACAGGACATACGATGATGCACTCTATGCTAAAGGTGGTGGATTCAAATGAGTCACACTAATTCAATGACAAAAGTAGATCGTCGTGATGCAAAGCTAGCAATGGCGCATATATATGTGGCATTTATCGCATTGCTATTAGGTGGTCTTGCAGGCTTATTACAAGTATTTGTACGTTCTGGTCAATTTACTTTACCAGCGGGCATTGGCTATTACCAAGTGTTAACCGTACACGGAGTATTACTCGGTCTTATTTTAACTACATTCTTTATTTACGGTTTCCAAATTGCCAGTGTCAGTCGTACTTCTGGTACATTTACTAATAGTCAACGCAGACTTGGTTGGATTGGCTTTTGGTTAATGACAATCGGTACAGCCGCTGCGGCAACAATGGTTTTATTGAATAAAGCAACTGTTCTTTATACGTTTTATGCACCGCTAAAGGCGCACTGGATTTTCTATTTAGGCCTTACACTAGTCGTAGTTGGTTCTTGGGTTGGTGGCGCAGGTCAAATTTTACGCTATGCTCAATGGCGCAAAGAAAATAAAGGTAGCGGTCAGCCTAGCCCATTATTATCATTTATGGTAGTTGTAAATAATTTAATGTGGTTCGTTGCAACACTTGGTGTGGCAGCTTCAGTATTAATCCAACTGTTACCATGGTCATTAGGTTTAATTGAACGTGTCGATGTTGCCTTATCTCGTACCCTTTTCTGGTATTTCGGTCATGCACTTGTTTACTTCTGGCTATTACCTGCTTATATGGTTTGGTACGTGATTATTCCAAAGGTCATTGGCGGAAAAATTTTCTCCGATTCTTTAGCAAGACTTTCGTTTATGCTGTTCTTACTCTTCTCTATTCCTGTTGGGATTCACCATCAGTTAACAGAGCCTGGTATTGATGGTACATGGAAGTTCATTCAAGTTGTCTTAACATTTGCTGTAATCGTTCCATCTTTAATGACAGCCTTCTCGATGTTTGCCATGTTCGAATTACGTGGTCGAGAATTAGGTGGAAAAGGACTGTTCGGATGGTTCAAAAAATTACCTTGGAAAGATTCTCGTTTCTTCGTTCCATTTATCGGTATGGTGGCATTCATTCCTGGTGGTGCTGGCGGTATTGTCAATGCCTCCTATCAAATGAACCAATTAATCCATAACACTATTTGGGTGACTGGGCATTTCCATTTAACAATTGCAACCGCTGTTGTTCTAACATACTTTGGTGCGGCCTTCTGGTTAATTCCACATTTAACAGGACGTACTTTAACAAAGGCTTTAAACAATCTTAGTAATTTCGCTGGTATCTTATGGGCAGTCGGTATGACAATTATGTCTTCTGCTATGCATATTGCTGGTCTTATCGGTGCACCTCGTCGTTCAGATTACTCAGAATATGGTGGTGCTTCACAGGCATACGATTGGATTCCTTATCAAATTGCACAGGCTGTGGGCGGAACGATTCTCTTTATCGCCATCCTAATCATTATTTATATCGTTGTGAAATTAGCTTGGTTTGCGCCTAAGGGGGAAGAGGAGTTCCCTATTGGGGATGTACATGAGCTTAGTGGTCCAACACCGGCTATTTTAGAAAACTTTAAAGTGTGGCTTGTCATTTTAGTAGCCTTAATTTTATTCGCTTACACCGTGCCAATCTTTGATATTATTTCGAATTCACCGGCTGGCTCCAAAGGCTATCAATTGTGGTAAGCATTTAGAAACAAGCGATTTCTCATTGTAGAGAAATCGCTTGTTTTTTTATAACTGATATAACTTTGTATATTTATCTTGTAAATAGTCTGCTAGGTATTTGGCATTTAAGCCTTCCCCAGTCGCTTCTTTCAGCAATTCAAATGGCTTTTTCAATGCTCCATATTGATGAACTTTATCTGTTAGCCACTCACGAATAGGTAGAAGCTCTCCCTTTTCTAATAATTCATCAAAATGAGGAATATCCTTATCCATCGCATGCTTCCATTGCGCTGCATAAATCATTCCTAATGCATAAGATGGGAAGTAACCAAACATACCACCTGACCAATGCATGTCTTGTAGTACTCCCATTGCATCTGTCTCAGGGCGAATGCCTAAGTATTCCTCGTACTTATCATTCCATACTTGTGGGAGATCCTTCGCTTGTAATTCTCCATTGAACAAGTCACGTTCAATCTCATAGCGAATCATGATATGTAGTGGATACGTTAACTCGTCCGCTTCAATGCGAATGAAAGATGGTTCTACCATATTGATGGCACGTAAAAAATCGGCTAATGCCACATCACCAAATTGAACTGGTGAGAAGTGTTGAAGACGCTCATAGTTATGCTCCCAGAACTTTTCATTTCTGCCGACAAAGTTTTCATAAAATAATGATTGGGATTCATGAATCCCCATTGATGTACCCGTGGCTAATGGCAAACCTGCAAGTTTTTCATCAATGTTTTGCTCATACATGGCGTGACCGCACTCATGAATGGTACCAAAAATGGCCGAACGGGAATCACTTTCATCATACTTAGTAGTAATACGCGCGTCACCATAGTTTAAGCCGATCATAAATGGATGCACACTTTCATCTAAACGGCCAGCATCAAAGTCGTAACCAAGTTGAGCTAGCATCTCTAGTGATAGTTCACGCTGAGCTTCTCGTGGAAAATGCTTAAATAACATGCTTGTGTCTGGTTTATTCGATGAATCAGCAATTTTTTGTACAAGCTTCACAATGGATTCTCGTAAATCACCAAATACTTGGTCTAATACATCTGTCGTCATGTCCGGTTCATATAAATCGAGCAATGTATTATAGGGAGATCCATTTTTAATGCCCCAATATTGAATGAATTTTTTTTGCCATTGAATGATTTCCTCTAAAAATGGTAGGAATAGTTCAAAATTATTGCTTTCCTTTGCTTCTTCCCATGCCGTTTCCGCCTTTGATTGTAGAATAACAAATTCTTTATACTCTTCAGCAGGAATTTTTTTATTTTGATCGTAATTCTTTCTTACTTCTTCCACTAAACGAAGTGTCACATAATCAAGGTCTGATTTTTGTGCCTCTAAGGCTAATAGTAGCTCACCTAATTCTTCACTCGTTTGCATATCAAATAAGGAGGCTGATAATGTACCTATTACCTCTGAACGTTGTGCTAACCCTTTTTTAGGTGCTCCCGTTCTCATATCCCAATAAATTACATTGAGTGCTTCCTCATAATGCTGCATCTTCTTAACATAGTCAGTAAATTGTTGAACAGTCATGCTTTCATCCTCCTTGTGCTATAAGTTTATCATATTTTCGAAAATTTTGTATATTGTGGGCCGTTTAGTAGTTTTACTCAGATTTTTCATTTTTCACTTTATCTATTATTTTTAAATACTGAGTATCTCCGAGCCCATATTGAGGAAAGAGGCGAAATAATTGTGTTAACAATTCCTGTGGTGACTGATCAACATGTTTCTTAATATAAGTAGAAATATCATTTTCTTCTTTTAAATAGTCAAAATATAATTGAATGCCCTGATACATTACTGGTAAAAGCGTTGCCTCTGGGATACGATGGCGGATCAAAACGTCTTGATAAATCTTTAAATAAACTCCAAGCACGATCTCAATTTCATCCACATCATAGGTCGCTTCCTGTACCATATGGAAATAAACTTTGCCTTCGTATTTTTGCTGCTCCAGAAAAGCAAGTACAGTTAGCAAGTTCATTTGACAAAACATATCATCCCCAAACCATAAAACGATACATTGATAGTTTTTGGTCCACAATGACCTCAAAGGATTCACTGTTATACGCTCATAGTCCTGGACCGTTACTTGGTGTCCAGCAGCACGAATTTTGTTAAATTTTTCACTAAAAATAGGGCTTGCTGTTTGATTGGTACACATGGCTTCATTAAAGGGTACATAATCACTATTCCCCATTAATTGCTGTTTCGAAAACTCCTCGTACATCATTTGACCATTTAAAACATTCAATATCGCTTGATCATATTGCGCATGTATTTTCTCTTGCAATGCTTCAATTTTTAGTTTTGAAGAAATATCCATAGTAAACCATCCTCTTTCATCCTTTAAATTCTTTTTTACAAATGTTTGCAAAGGTTGTGGGGACTTTCGGAATTCATGAGGGCTTATACCAAAGACCTTTTTAAAGGCTCTAGAAAAGGATTCCTGTGTTGAAAAGCCATAATGCAAGGCAATATCGATCATTTTTTCTTCCGACTTTTTTAATGCTTCAGAGGCTAAATATACCTTGCGTAATGAAACATATTTTTTAATGGTGATCCCCGTTATTTGATGGAATTTAAACGAACAATAATACGGGGAATAGCCCATATCTTTCCCTAAATGTTCTAATGTAAAGCCTTCTAAGAGATGATCTTCAATCCAATCTATCATCTCCTGTATGATGTTATTCATCCTCATCCCTCCCCCTTTGATTATAGTAGAGGTGATATGGTTTGTTATGATATAGGTTGTGATATTATTGCACTAATGTTGGAACAATATGTTCCTTGATAAATGACCATCTATCTGGAGCATTGACCATAAAGAGTGAAGATATAGCAACTACTGTGTTCAGTGAAGGAATACAACAGATTATATTGCCGCCATCGCCAACTGCAGCATAAGAAAAGAAATCTTCCCCCACTTCGTTGATACACCACAAATTTTTGAAAATTCACCAATTGTTATCACACCATTCCTTCTCCCTTTTATCTATGTCTTATATCCGTTATACACTTTCCCCTTAGGGCAAAGTCAACTTCCTTTAACCTTTTTGCATAAAAAGCACTTTTTACAAAATAAAAAAGCTGTAGCAAACGATGCGCTTGCTACAGCTCGTCCTCTCTTAATCAGAGAGAGGTATATATTTAGGAGAAGTTTCACTAGCTGTCGAGTAATGTTCGGTTTCCAATCAAACATTTTTAGGAGCTGCCATTCATTTTCAATCGAAAGAAAGATGGGGATTCTTTCTATTCATCGAAAGTAGAGTCTGTTTACTCTATGTTTTGGCAAATGGCAATTACTTGTTTAACAGCCTCCGCAGAATGCTGAAGCGCTGCTTGTTCTTCATTTGTTAGGTGCAATTCGATTACAGATTCGATACCATTGCCGCCTAAAATTGTTGGTACCCCTAGATACAGGTTTTGGTACCCATATTCACCTTCTAATAGGGCAATAGAAGGGACGATTTTCCGTTGATCTTTCATAATGATTTCGACCATTTGTGCGCATGCAGCAGCTGGTGCATAATACGCACTACCATTTCCTAATAAACCGACAATTTCACCGCCACCCTTACGTGTACGTTCGACGATTTGCTGGAGTCTATCCTGGGGGATGAGTTTTTCTAGTGGAATACCTCCTGCATAGGAATAACGGATTAATGGTACCATTTCATCACCATGTCCACCTAGCACAAAGCCAGAGACATCTTCAGGTGCAATTTGTAGCTCCTGTGCAACAAACGTGTTGAAGCGAGCTGTATCTAACACACCAGACTGACCAATAATACGATTTTTAGCAAAGCCTGTTTCCTTGTGACATACATACGTCATGGCATCAACCGGATTACTTAACACGAGGACAATACTATTTGGAGCATAGTGTTTTATTTGTCTTGAAACCTGTTGAATAATTTTCGCATTCGTGGTCACTAAATCATCACGGCTCATGCCTGGCTTACGAGGGATTCCTGCTGTAATGACTACGATATCTGCACCAGCAATATCCTCATAATTACTCGTCCCTTTTATAGATACATTAAACTTTTCTATTGGACCTGTCTGTAATAAATCCAATGCCTTCCCTTTAGTTGGGTTCTCAGCTTCGGGTATATCAACAAGCACGACATCGCCTAGTTCCTTTTGTGCTAAAAATAAACTCAATGTAGATCCGGTATGACCGGCACCAATCACAGCGATTTTATTTTTACGAAATGCCATTATGCCTCACCTCGATTATCTGTCGCTGGTGTTGCTTCGGTTGTTTTTTTAGCACGTGTAGATGTAGGAGCCGGCTTTTTCTTCGGTGCTTCTGGTCCATTAATCATTTGGAATACCTCGTCATCTGGTCTTGGAATTACGTGAGCGCCTAATAATTCTCCAACACGCATAGCAGCCGCTTTTCCAGCTTCTACTGCTGCTTGTACAGAACCTACGTCACCTTTCACGACCACTGTCACAATGCCACCATCTACGAATTCCTGCTTGACGATTGTCACGTCAGAAGATTTAATCATCGCATCAGCCGCTTCATAAGAACCTACCAATCCTTTTGTTTCAATCATGCCAATTGCGCTACTCATTGTCCTCACCTCTCATCACTTCAGTAGAATCAATAATACCTATAACAACTGCATCAATTGGTAACGGATTTTCTTTCATAATATAGCGTGATGAACCGCCACTTGTTATTAGGACATCATCACCAATCCCTGCACCGATACGATCAGCAGCTACAATTTCAGTGCGAATCGGCTGTTGATTAGAGTCAATTGGTTGAATGATTAATAGTTTTAAACCATTCAACCCTTCCTCCTTACGTGTTGCCCATACACTGCCTATCACTCTTCCCATTTGCATGAACTTCACCCTCTTTATGCTACACAGATTAATTTGCTACTCAGAACGGATCGTTAACGTTTTATTTAACTCTCGCAGCTTATCATAAGCTAACGCCGTTACAATGGTTTTCTTTGGCACGACAATTTCTTGCGCATCTATTTCTAACACTTCCAGTTGTGAAAGTAGCTTTTTGTCATAATGATAAATAGCTGGTTTTTCTACCTTTGCTACGACTGGAGACTGCTCTTTCACTGGAATCGATTGCTCATTCACTTGATGCTGAACGATTTCTGCTACTGTTCCTTGCTGAATTAAACCTGCATTGGCTTCATCTGTATCAATATGCATCTCTAATCGATAACGCTCTGATACACGGATAACCACATTCGATAAAATAATTGGGCGAATACCTTCTACCTTGATTTGTACAGACTGTCCATCCATTACATTGAATTTCGCACTGTCTTCAGGGGACATATGAATGTGGGCTTGTGCAATAATGAGTCCTTCATTTAGCACGACACTTCCCTTTGGACCAATCAATGTAACAGGGCTAGAGCCTTGTATATCACCTGAAATTCTTAATGGTGGTTTTATCCCTAGTTTCATGGCATCTGTCCAGCTGACTTCCACTTGTGACAATGAACGAGCTGGACCCAGTATACGCACACGCTCAATTGATCCTTTTGGACCAGCAATGACTACGGTTTCCTCCGCAGCAAATTGCCCAGGTTGGGAAAGCTCAAACTTTGGTGTAAGCTGATAATTCTCACCAAATAGCTGTTCCACTTCTGCTTGTGCAAGGTGGACATGGCGGGCGGATACACCAATTGGAATTTTACCGTCATGTGGAGGGGAAGATTGATTTTTTAAAACTTGCTGCAGAACTTCTTCTACAATTTTTTGCACTAAATTTTCTTGCATCTTGCCTCCTCCTTACGATGTTACTTTTATTAAAGTTCCTTGTGCTTGTTGTTCAATAAAACCAGCGTTTGCTTCATCCGTATCAATGTGCATTTCCAAACTAAAATCATTGGAAACGCGTACAACTACACCACGGAATGTAACTGGGCGGTCACTGATTACTTCTACAGAAACCAATTCATTATTTTGAACTTCCAATACTTTCGCGTCTTCCTCAGTCATATGAATATGTGCCTGTGCAATAATGACTCCTTGCTCAATAGTCAATTCATGATGTTGGCTACTAATTTTGATGCCTGCTGAATGGTCAATATCTCCTGACTGTCTCAGCGGAGGGGTTACCCCTAGTTTCATCGCATCTGTTCGGCTGACTTCCACTTGCGTAGCTGCTCTTACTGGACCAAGTACTCGAACATTATGGATAACGCCTTTCGGCCCCTCAATGGAGACACGCTCCTTTGCTGCAAATTGTCCAGGCTGTGATAAGTCAAAATCCTTTGTTAGCGTTGCTTGTGGACCAAAAAGTGCTTGTAAATCCGCTTCACTTAGATGGATATGGCGAGCCGAAATGGCCACTGGAAATGTTTTTGTTGCTGTTGTCACGTTAGCCACCTCTATATTAAATGGATTGTTGTTCCTTGATGACAAGAGGAGAGCTGTCCTTGAGTTGGATCAGCTCTCATTGCTGATATATTAAGCTTCTGCTTTTGGTAAAATCATTTCTAATTCATGGTGTGGACGTGGGATTACATGAACTGATAAAAGTTCCCCTACACGTTGTGCTGCTGCTGCACCTGCATCTGTTGCTGCTTTTACAGCACCTACATCTCCACGAACAAGAACCGTTACGATACCGCCACCAACATGTACTTTACCTACTAAATTAACGCTTGCCGCTTTTACCATTGCGTCTCCTGCTTCGATTGCTCCTACTAAACCTTTTGTTTCTACCATTCCTAATGCTGTACTCATTTGTCATTCCTCCAAATTATTTATTTTGTAATGTGATTTGTTTTAATACTTGATCAACGATTTGTTGAACCATTGTTGTGTCTAAAGAAGGCTCCTGTGAGACAACCGACTCAACTACGGACTGTACTTCAAACTCTGGTTTTGGCACTTCTACATCCTTAATGCCATAAGCTATACGTTTAATGTTTAAAAGATGTCTTGCTGTAATGTTATCTGACGTAATATTGCCGCCAAATGTACCACAGCCTAATGTAAAGGATGGTGCTAATCCAGTTGTGCCACCTACTGCACCAATAGATGATAGTGTATTCACTACAATACGAGATACTGGTAATTCAACGGAGAATTGCTCTGCTAAAGCTGCATTTTCAGTATGAATCGAGCATGTATGTCCGCGTCCACCAATATTTAAAAGGTCAATCATCACTTGCTTAGCTTCTGTACTGTTTTCTACCGTATAGAGGGCAAAGATAGGTGATAATTTTTCCAGAGAAAACGGGATATTTTTACCAATCATCGTTTCTAAGCCAACAAGTACTTTAGTATCCTCTGGTACAGTGATGCCTACAGAATCCGCTAAGCAGCTTGCTGATTTGCCAACGATTTGTGGATTCACCTTTCCAGGGACTGGTGAGATTAATTTCTCCATTTTAGCTTTTTCTTCAGCATTTAATAGATAGGCACCGTTTTTCTTTAATTCTGTTTGTACCTGCTCTGCAATTGTTTTATCTACAATAATAGCTTGCTCTGTAGCGCAAATTGTGCCATTATCAAACGATTTACTGTGCACCAATTGTCGTACAGACTTTTGGATATTTGCTGATTTTTCAATGTAGGCTGGGACATTCCCGGGTCCTACCCCATAAGCAGGTTTTCCTGAGCTATACGCCGCCTTCACTAATGCGCCGCCACCTGTTGCTAAAATCAAATGAATATCAGGATGCTTCATTAGCTGCTGTGTTGCCTCCATAGAAGACATTGTTAAACATTGTAGTAAACCTTCTGGTGCACCTGCTTGTTCAGCAGCTACTCGGCAAACGTCTAGCGCCTCTTTTGTACATTTCACAGCATATGGGTGAGGACTTAGTACTAAGGCATTTCTCGTTTTTAAAGAAATTAATGTTTTAAAAATAGCTGTAGATGTTGGATTCGTCGTTGGCACAATTCCTGCAATAACCCCAAAAGGACTTGCAATCTCTGCCACTTTTTTCATACGATCATAGCCTACTATACCAACCGTTTTTAATTCTTTAATATCTTCATAGACATCTCGTGAAGCAACTTCGTTTTTCATTTTTTTATGATTAGGGATACCCATCCCTGTTTCTTGCACAGCCATTTTGGCTAAGCGATCCGCTTCCTTAAAGGCAGCATCCGCAACAGCTTTCACAATGCTGTCTACTTGTTGCTGTGAAAATTGCATATAGGCAGCTTGTGCTGTATTAGCATGTTTAACAGCATCTCTCATTTCTTGAATAGCTAATAAGTCTTTGTCTAATGTGGCCATAAAGCCGCCTCCTTTCTAAATCACTGGGTTTCTTGCTAAATTTTCGATGGCTTCTCTAAAAGCTTGTGCCGCAGCCTCACAGGAAGATTGGCTGCCACTTAATAAACCGCCACCAAAATTGGTTTCCGAGGGAGGGCCAAAGAAAACCTTTAGCTCTACATCTGCCGCCTTCAATGCTGCATCTAAACCAACAACTGCCTCCAATGGCGGTGCGATTAAATACGCAAGAGGTGTGCCAACCTTTACATCTGCTAGCTCAGCAAGATACGTCCCACAGCTTGCCACCGTATGGGCAAACAAAGCATGGTTGTCATTGTTATTAATAGCTTCAAAGTACGTGTCAAACTCTATTTTTTGTTGAATGGCATCTAGACCACTACGGATTTCATCAGGTGAGCTCCCAGCAATAATGCCAATAACCTCCCCCGACAAGGGACCAGATGAATGTGCTGCTCCCGCATAGAAACTTTTCGCATAGACAACATCAATATCTGCCTTCTTCGTTGCTTCATCTAATGCTACATATCCTACATCATCAATTGTGAGCGTCACGAGCCCAATACTATGATGGTGCGGCTTCAAATCTAGCTGCTCTGCTAATTCACTGTTAACTCTTGGAATAGTTTGCATCGCCAAAATTTGGGCCATTATTTTTTGAGGATTCATATTTCAGCCTCCTAACCTTCTTTTGCGACAAGCTCTACCCCACTTGCCTCGTAATGCAAGATTTTTTGTACGATTGTTCCAAGGTACGCACCCGCCTCTAATGGTGGGATGCCTCCTTTATGGATATTAGATATGACCATCCGCTCTGCTTCTACTGTGCCGATTCTAGGTTTATAACATAAATAAGCACTCATCGATTCAGCTGATACTAGTCCGGGACGCTCACCAATTAAATAAACAATAACCTCCGCCTGTAACAACTCACCGATTTCATCCATGAGCGCCACTCGGCCTTTATCGATATAGAAGGTTGTTCCAATATCAATATTTAAATTGCTAAGACTTTGCTGAAGCGCTAAATAAACATCTTGTACATTTTCCTCAATCGCACTCGCACTTAAGCCATTCGAAATAATAATCTGTACTTTCGGCTGTTGCTTGCACTTTTGTTGAATTAATGACTTGGCTTCATCTGATAAACGACGACCTAAGTCAGGTCTTGTAATGTATTCCTCTTTATCTGTTACTTTCGTTGTCACTTGAAAGACATCAAGTTTTTGTAAAAGATCTTCTGTCACTTCACCATATACAGCATCCACTGCAGCGGCATGATCGAGACGGAACTTTAACCACGTTTTTGTTTTTGGTCTTGTGCCCGCTCTACCTACTCCAATCCGAGCTGGTGTATGTTTTTTAGCCGCCTGTATACTGTCCGTTAATGTGTCTGCCTCAAACTGAAAAGGTTTAATGGGTACAGCTACATTTAACGGTTGTTCAAAAGTTGCAGGAGCTATATGTGCCTGCTGAGGAGTTCCTTGCTGATACAGCTGAATTAATGGTTCACTTGTTGTAGACATAGGTTCTGCTAATTCTGTAGCACCTTTAGTTGCTGCTGTATCATAGAACTTTATAAGCGGCTCCTCTGTTCGTGTTGTGGTTACCTCTGGAGCTTGTCCTTCAGTAGTTTTCTCCATCTTTTCCATGACAAGTTGTGTAATCATAGAGACTAATTGATCATTCACTCGACTCACCTACCTTTCAAAAATGGATAAATCGCCAGCCCTAGCTGAAAGTCGACCATTTTCATAAATGCCCATTTTCTCTAGCCATGCTAAATATTCTGGTGCTGGTTTTTTTCCAAATGTTTGTAGTAATGTAGCTACATCATGGAAGCTCATTGATTGATAGTTGAGCATGACATCATCACCCATTGGCGCCGCAATAATAAAGTTAACGCCAGCCGCTGTCAGTAACACACTTAAATCTTCCACATCATTTTGATCTGCCTTAATATGGTTTGTATAGCAAATATCTACCCCCATAGGGATACCATGCATTTTGCCCATGAAGTGATCCTCAAGACCCGCTCGTATTACTTGTTTATTGTTGTATAAATACTCAGGGCCGATAAAACCAACTACCGTATTAACGATATAAGGATTGAAATGTCGAGCAAATCCATAATTGCGAGATTCAAGTGTTACTTGGTCGATGCCCATATGAGCTTCTGCTGATAGTTCCGAGCCTTGCCCTGTTTCAAAGTAGAATAGGTTCGGACCAGTACCCGTTCCCTGCTTTTTAATGAGTTCCTCTGCTTCTCGTATTAAATCTGCTGAAATCCCGAATGAACGGTTGGCAATTTCAGTGCCAGCAATACTTTGGAAAATCATATCAGCTGGTGCACCCTGTTTAATGGCCTTCATCTGTGTCGTAATATGGGCTAATACACAATTTTGCGTAGGAATTGACCATTCATTGATAAATTCTTTTGTAGCAGTTAATACCTTTTTGACACTTTCAACTGAATCATCCACAGGATTAATACCAATGACAGCGTCACCAATACCATAGGACAGACCTTCCTTTAGGGAAGCAATAATACCGTCGATATTGTCGGTTGGATGGTTTGGCTGTAAACGTGATGACAGCGTACCTTTTTGACCGATAGTAATATTACATGTCGATAAAATCTCTACTTTATTGGCTGCATGAACAAGATCTAGATTTGACATTAGCTTCGTGACAGCTGCAATAATTTCAGAGTTCATCCCTTTGCTTAAACGCTTTAACTCACGATCACCCGTATCATTCGATAAGATGTATTCGCGTAGCTGCTCAATGCTCCAGTTTTTGATTTCTCCATATATTTGCTCATTAATATCGCCCTCAATAATGCGTGAAACTTCATCATTTTCTTGCGGCACTAATGGATTTTCACGGATATCTTTCACTAGAAGCTCACTTAGTACTGCCTTCGCAGCTATACGTTGCTGAACGGTTTCAGCTGCAATTCCCGCTAGCTGATCACCTGATTTTTCTTCATTGGCCTTGGCCATGACATCTTTTAATGATTTAAAATTATATTTCTCTCCACCAAATATCACCGATAAATTCACATTCATCCTCCTTACTTTGAGTGGAAGGCAAGGGTCTTCACAACAACTGGAACAACGCCTGATGGCAGAACCTCTCCAATGTCGATGTAATCACCCGTCTCCACTTTGATTTGATCGATGCAAATAATTGGGACTGTCGGATTGATTGCTTGTATGGTTTGTCCAATAATCTTTGCATAATCTGATTGAATGACTATGATAATTGGTATGTCCTTGGAGCATCTTGTTGCCAAATGTTGCAATATGGCCTCACACAATGCATGTACATCCTGAAAGCTTAAATACGGCAATTCACTAAAATAGAGTGCAAATGGTGCACGATTATCCTGTATTGCAAATAAATCATCTGCTCGCTCCACCGCTGTTTTCACCGTGCTGTTATAGTCTATTGCTGTTTCATCCAGATGGCAGTTAAACACAGGAACATTTTTGAGTGGTAACACCTCGGCATCCGCCTGGATGGTTGCCCCACTAATTTCCGTAGTTTGTGTACCTGCACCAGTGACGGTCGCACGAGCGGTTTCTTTAGGTTGGAGCCATAAAAACGATTGCAGCTGCTCATGCTGAACGAGCATTTTCGCTAATCGTTCACCAATATCATCATATTGACGCTGTGTACATTCATTTTCATAAATACAAGAGGCTACTCCTCCAGAAAAGACGATGGCATCTACTGGTTTATGCCAGTTTGGCAAATGCCCAAGTAATAATGGATGCTTGTCATCCGTACACTGTCCCTTCAAAATTAAAGCAAGTGTACCGACCATTTCCTCTATACATTGCGTCACTCGAGCATCTTCTGCCGCATCACCGACGGATAACGGATTAGACCACTTTTCCATCAGTTCCATGAGTGGCGGAGAAATTGATTGAATCCTACCATTGTTAAATTCAATCAATCTACCACCAACATGTAAGGTACATGTCCCGATGACTTCTCCAAATTGCATAACTGCAATATTGGCAGTTCCACCACCAATATCAATATTGGCGATCACTTTAGAAGAGTTTTTGGATTGCTGTAAAGTACCTGACCCTTTGGCCGCAATAATGCCTTCTAAATCAGGACCAGCAGTAGCAACTAAAAAATGACCTGCGCCATCTGCAATGGTATGGACAACCTCTCTTGCATTTTCCTTCGTGGCAGATTCGCCAGTTATAATAATGGCGCCCGTCGAAATATCAGTTGGTGCAATTTGAGCCAATTGATACTGCTGAAAAATGAATTCTTCAATTTTTTTCATATCAATGATGTCTTTATTGATAAATGGTGTCTTAATGATGGGACTTTGATGTAACACCGTCTTCTCAATAATTTCAATCCTTGGCACATGGGTTACGCCAGCCACATTCTTTAACAAAAAACGACTAACTACCATTTTGGTCGTGCTTGTCCCAATATCAATGCCAGCACTATAAATTGTTTCAGTTTTCACCCTACACCACCCTCTCGCTACCGTGAGCAATACATGAGATATGGACTATCGCAATCCTTCACGAATTGTTGAATTTCTTCGTGTGTATGAAGCTGAATAAGTGGCGCAATCCATTCAACCCCAAGCTTTTTCCACGAAGAAGTTTTCACGATAGGGCCCTGTGTCATCACATTTTTTAATAAACCTGTCGCTCTTTCAACATCTGCATCAGGTGCATCTATTTTTGTAATGACACCGATTTGTATCTTCGGAATCCCTAAGCTAAATTGCGGAGGAAACACACTTCTTGAAGATGTCGCATCCTGCAAATAAATAACATGAGTTACTTCCAACGAAGTGGCCATAATGTTTCTGTAATACATGGGATTTTCAATATATTCACCGGGTGTATCGACAATCCAGTCTTCATAAACGAGTGCTTGTGTTTTATTGGCACTGCTTTCTTTGCCCAACAAAGTATTCATCAATGTTGACTTTCCTGCTTGCACACCGCCTATTATCATTACTCGATTTTTCATACGACACATCCTATGATTTTGTTATTCTTGATGGTGTATAGCCTAATACCTCGGATAAAAAACGATTAATTTCTAACATCGCCATTTCCACCTCTGATACACTACCGACAATAACGAGACTGCCTGTAAAACGGTCTAAAAATCCTAATCTAACATTGGCAGCTTTCGTCGCTAAATCCCCTGCGATGATAACCGTTTCACTTGGAGTACACGTCATAATACCTAGCGCACCCGATTCTTGAATACCCAGCTTTTGAAACATCTCGGGGTCAGGGTTCGCAATAAGGTGACTCAATGTTAGCTGTTTACCCGGCACAAACTCCTGAATAAATCGTTTCTTTTCTTCACTCACACATCATCACCTCACTTTTAATGGATTAAGATTTTTGATCTAAATATTCGCCTTCTTTTATAATGCCTGCTTTGCGATCTTCCATTTCTAACCTTAAGGCAGTCGGTACAGAAAGCTTATACGCTAAAATAATTGCAATCACACCCGCTAAAAACTTACCAGCAATAACAGGTAAAATAATCGTCGGCTGGAAATTAGCTGTAAATGATAAGTGATCGCCTAATAAAAATGCTGAACATACACCAAATGCAATATTAATCACTTTATCTTTTGGTGGCATATGACGAACAAGCGTAAACATCGCCAAGATATTAGCAATGGTTGCTAAAATCCCTGCACTCCCTACAGATGAAAGGCCCAATTTCTTACCAGCCGCTTCAAGTGGTTTCGATGCATATTTTCGAATTAAATAAACCATTGGGAATGCACCGGCTAGCATAATACCTATATAACCAGCTGTTTCTAATGCTCGGAATTGATCGATCTCATCAGCCATAATTGGATCGAAGCCCCATGCACCAAATATTTTTGTAAAAATACCTGTAAAAATTTCAACAATCGAGAACACTAATACCAATTTGATTCCTGCATCCATCACACGGCCGAATAACATGAAGCCTGCAATCATACCGTTTGGAATAAGCTTTAGACCTAACGCGATTAACACAACAAAGATGAACAAAGGCAGTAAATTAATTAAAATTTGTAAAACAGAAATGGCAAATACATATGTAGGCGCCTCTGTTGTACTAATAACTTCACGCACTTCTGTGTTAAATAGCACGATCATAATCGATGAAATAAATGCACCAATCGGAATTGTTAATACGCCGGCCATAATACCAAGCGCCATATATTTATGATCACGCTTATCTAACATCGCAAGACCCATTGGAATCGAGAAGACAATAGTAGCACCTGACATAAATCCAACGACTAGAGCCATTACCCATCCCTCATATGACTCTTTTAAAGCATTGGCTAATTGGTAACCACCCATGTCCGAAGCTAAAATAGTCGTCGCTGCAATCGCAGGATCTGCACCAATTAACTCAAAAATCGGACTAATAAAATGACTAATAAACCATGTTAAGTAAGGTATAGCTGCCATGATCCCTGCTGCTGGGACGAAAATATGACCAACTGTATGGATACCATTCATAAACTCTTTACCAATTCCATACTCAGCATCTCGGATTGCTCCGATCGCCCCTAAAACAGCACAAATCATAATAATATAAACGATAATCGTTCCTATCATTGCCATCTTACTCATCACCCCTTTATGATTAATAAATTTATATAAAAAAAGGCACTTTAAAGAAGAAATCTCTTTAAAGCGCCTTTGCTTCAACTATTAACTTGTAAGTTTAAAATAATTTGCTCCGCAATATGCACCATTTCTTGCTGTGTTTGCATACTTTCATTGCGAATTTTGCGGTAAGCCTCGTCCTCGCTTATATTTTCTGCCTGCATAAGCAAGCCCTTTGCTCGTTCAATGACTTTTCGCTTATCTAATTGTGTTTGCTTATGTAAAATCTCCCCATTGAGACGATTGAACTTATCAATTTGATGAAAAGCAACCTCTAACACAGGCAACACATTTTTTTCAGAAAACGGTTTCATAACATATCCTAATATATTATCCTGCTTCATGTATAGTAATAATTCTTTTTCACTATATGCCGAGATGAAGAGAACAGGTATGCCAAGCTGTTGTTCAATAATTTTACTTGCCTTTAAACCATCTAGTTTAGGCATTTTTATATCCATTAAGATTAATTGTGGTTTATGCAAAAAGGCTAGCTCAATAGCGGTTTCACCATTATTAGCTTGTGCCACTACTTCGTAACCATTATCCTCTAGCATAAACTTCAAATCAATGGCAATCAATGATTCATCTTCGACAATCATAACTTTCCTAGTCATTTACGATAAATACCTCCTCACTTACAGGGAACTGAATTTGAGTATGTGTACCTTCTTCACTAGGGATAATTGAAAATGAGCCAGCTAAATCATATTCCACAAGCCTTGTGATAATTTCCATGCCAAATGATGCCTTCACCTCATGCATTCCAACGCCGTTGTCAGAAATATGAAGTGAAATAGTTGAAGCCTCCTGCATGAAATGAATATCAATGGCTCCTTCATCACGACCTACAAAAGCATACTTTAATGCATTTTGTAGTAGCTCACAAATAATGAGTGCAAGGGATACTGCCTTTTTGGAATGGCAAAATACTTGCAAATGCTCGTGATGAAATGCTAGTTGAATAGTTGCTGTATTGGACGTGCCAATCATTTTATGTCCAATTTTTTTAGCCAATGCAATAACGTCTACTTTTTCTTCAGCGTTATCCTCATTTTCTAAAATAAGCTCATATACAGATGAGATGCTATATATTCGATTTAATGCCTCCTGAAAAGCACTTGCATTGACAGCCGACAATTCATTGCGCATTTGTAAGCGTAATAGGCTTGTCACTGTCTGAAGATTATTTTTCACACGATGGTGAATTTCTCGTATGGCAAATGTTTTCATCATAAGTTCATTTTCTTTCAGCTTTAGCTCTGTTAGATCATGAATAATGAGGAGTGTAACCTTGTCATTTTGACTGCGAATTGGAATTTTCTTGACGATAAAGGATTTACGTTCGATCGTAATTTCTAGGAAAAAGACATCGTCGCCTTTATCATAGACCTCCTGTAAAAACGGTAAGATTTTATCCAACGCAACATTGTCAAAGTTTTCTAATCCCGAAAGTTCTGAAATAAAATGATAGCCAGCTGGGTTACTGTAGATGACTTTGTTTTCGTGATTGGTAAGAATAATTGACTCTACAAGTAAATCAGAAACAACTGGTATCGGTTGAGAATTAGGTTCTACAATATGTTCAATTAATGCAAAAGGCATATTTTGAAAATCATCTTTTGGTGTCGTTTGCATCTTCACCGTCTTTTCCTGAATCAATACAGCAATTACTTGCTGTTGTTCATTAAAGATCGGAATCACATTTTGCTCGACCGTAATGCCTTCTTGTGTAACGGCTCTGGAAATCGATGATTTTTCTTGTTGCTTAAACGCAGTAAATACGGCTGGTTCAAAACTTTCAAAAACGAATTTTCCAATAACCGATTTTTCGTATAAACCTTTTTCCTTGTTAGGGAATGCTTCTGCCACGACAATTGCATGTGATAAATTATCCATCATACAATCTATGAACATATAACAATCAGTGAGCTCTGCATAATATTTAAGCGTAGCTTCTATTTCTATTAACTTGTCAATATCCGTTGCCGAAAGATTAGTATAGTTTCTACACAATGATTGAATGTTCGACAGGTTAAAGCCCCCCATCACTGAATAATCAACAATCAGTTTGATTATTCTTAAAAATTCTTGTCATTATTATAAACCTTTTGTGAAATTATTTTCAATACAAAAAATATTATCTTTCATCAAAATTCATTGCATTACAAAGAACTATATAGCTTAAAAGAGAAATATTCAACATCTTTTTGTTATTACATTATTTAACAAGGAGGAAATAGTTATTTCGATATAACAAAAAGAGAGCTTGCTGATTTAGCAAACTCTCTTATTTCTACTTTATTTCAGGGGCAACAGCTAATATATTTTCAAAGGCTGCGCGTTGTTTTTGTTCTTCTTCATTCAATAAAATATGAATATCGCCATGATCGTTTGACGTCCTAATTAAGCGGCCCATTCCTTGCTGCAAGCGCAATTGCATAAATGGTAACTCCACTTCTTCAAATGGGTTTTCAGCAAACGTACGCTTCGCATCAAATAATGGATCCTGTGGAGGAAACGGTAAATCATAAATAATGACACGTGTTAATGCTTCTTCAGGTAAATCTAAGCCTTCCCATAAATGATATGAGCATAATGTTTTAACGGTTCCCTGCTGGAAATCACGAACAATGGCGGAGAGCTCTCGATCACCTTCAAAGGCAACGTGCATGCGCTCCATTAATGGCAATTCGGCTTTAAATTTCAACATGGCTTGCTTGGATTTAAATAAAATTAATGTTTGCTCTCCATCACGCAGTAATTGCTGTACACGTGCGGTTTTAGCATGTTGATCAAGCTCATGTAAATAGATTTTCATTACCTCTTCATAATCAAATGGCGAAGGGACTGAAAATGATTGGGACTCTTTAATACCTAAACTATAGGCGATATACGAAAAGTCTTTATTAACAGATAGTGTGGCAGACGAAAAGACGATCGGAAGCTTTTTAGAGAATAGTTTTTCTGCTAAAACTTCTGTAATTAGACGAGGCATAATTACCAACGTTTCTTCTCCATCTGTTTCCTCCAGCCAATCCACTGCATCTCCTTGAGCTATGAAAATACGTAAGGAAGCCTCATATTGTTCTAAATATTCCTCTGCCATATTTAACTCATATTCAGGAATCATATACATTTCAGATTCAAAAACAAATTCTTCCATCAATATTTCCACATCATGTATCAATTGTTTTCCATAAGTAAGCAATGTTTTGGATTTATTGATACGTTTACGATCCTCATCTGAAGCAACGATATCATCACGAAGCTGATCAAAAAATAACTCGTGATCATCTTGCAATTTTTCCATAGCATACAATGTTCGCTCTCGCACACCATCTACCATTAATCGCTCTAAAAGCTGAACAATCGTTGTTGCCTGTACTTTATAAGTCATTGCTTTTTGTGCAGCGTATTCCAACAGATGTCCTTCATCCAAAACCATCATAGACACTTCTGGCAATAAGGCAAGCTGTCCTTCACGTTCACGAGATTCCTTTGTAGCTAAATGTTCCATTAAGAAATCTTGCGAACAAATAACTAAATCCGTTGATTTACGGTAATGAGAACGATGCAATGTTTGCCCACAGCGATTACGTAGATCACATACAGAGCATTGCATAATCGAGTTGTAATTAACTTTTTGCCAATCCTCATCGCTGACAGTTGGATAATTACTACGTTCTCCATACGGATGAATAGCAATCATTGAACCTTGGGCATATACACCATCCGGAATGGAGAAGGAAATATCATCAATCCATTCATCCGATTCAACTTTTTCCGCTTCCTCAAAGCGTTTTAAGCATAAATATTGATCCCGTGATTTGGCTAAACGAACATCAATTTCCAGACCAAGCGTTTTTTGTAGCTTATAGATATCTCCGCCCTCTTTAACGAGCTGATCGATTAATGTTTCATCAGCACATGCAATAAGCGCCGGTTTCCCTGTATAGCGTGCATACGATATAGCTGGGAGTAAATAGGCGATTGTTTTCCCAGTTCCAACACCCGCTTCTGCAAAGAGTACGTTTTTTTCTTTTAGCGCTTGTTCTATTTGATAAGCCATAAAGATTTGCTCATCACGACATTCAAAGCCTTTTTCAGGCAATTCATCATAAAGGACGTCACCCATCCAGTCACCTAGTGAATCAAAAAATGATCGGTCCTTTGATAATGCAAATGGTAAAGATTTACGCAATTGATGTTCCCCCTCTTACTATCTGGTGCTATTATACGCGACGAAACGGAAGATAAGAAAAAATCTTATCTTCCGTTACTATTCGTTAATCTCTTTTAGACTTTTGTCCCCAGAACTGATAATAATTTGTTTCGATAAAACCATTAAATAATTTCCGTTTTTTCGTCGCTTGGCGTCCATATAATTCTTCAAAATTTTTCATGGAGGATAGCATATATACAGACCAAGTTGGATAGTTTTTCATAACTTTCCCTAAATCACGGATAACCTGTTCAACAACTTCAACATCACCAATACGTTCTCCGTATGGCGGGTTACCGATCATTACACCATCTGTTAACTGAGTCGTGAAATCACGTGCTTGCATTTGCTTAAACGTAATTAGCTCACCAAATCCTGCTTCTGTAGCATTTTCTTGTGCAATGCTTACCATGCGATGGTCAATATCAGAACCTACAATTTCTAACGGTTGATCATAATTGGCCAAACTTTCCGCTTCGTCTCGGACAGTGTCCCAGATTTGCGCTTTCATCCATGGCCAGTCTTCAGAAATAAACTCACGATTATAGCCTGGTGCTATATTTTGTCCAAACATGGCTGCCTCTAAAGCAATGGTTCCAGAACCACAGAATGGATCTACAAACGGACGATTTGGATTCCATTTTGAAACTTGTATAAGCGCCGCCGCTAAGGTTTCTTTTAACGGTGCCTCGCCTTGTGCTTGACGATAGCCACGTTTATGAAGACCTGCGCCTGATGTATCAATCGTAAGTGTCGCCACATCTTTTAAAATCGAAACCTCAATTTTGTAAGTAGCACCTGATTCATCTAAAAAGCCAAGTCGCTTATAATGCTGTTTCATCCGTTCAACAATTGCTTTTTTTGTAATAGCTTGGCAATCAGGTACACTAAATAATTTAGATTTAACCGACTTGCCTGATACAGGAAAGGCAGCATCCACGGGTAAATATTTTTCCCAAGGTAAAGCTTTTACACTTTCAAATAATTGTTCAAATGATTTTGCTGAGAATTGTCCAACGACAATTTTTACACGATCGGCTACTCGTAGCCACAAATTGGCACGTGCAATCGCTGTTTCATCACCCTGAAAATATACTTTACCATTGTCAACAGTTGTTTCATAACCAAGTGCTTTTACTTCTTGGGCTACAATTGCCTCTAAACCCATTGCTGACGTTGCTACTAATTGATAATTTGCCATAGATTATTTCCTTCCTTGATGCTCAATTTCCCAATATTCCATAAACTCCATAAGGTCGTTTAATGGTAATGGTTTGCTGTAATAATAGCCCTGAATAATATCACAGTTCATTTTACGTAGTATATCCACTTGTTGTGCCTGTTCTACACCTTCTGCCACAACTTTCATTTTTAGTCGATGGGACATTTGAATAATAGCATCTACAACTGCCTGTTTTTCATCGAGCGACCCAATATGTTGAATAAAGCTTCGATCGATTTTTAAACAATCTAGCGGAAAGCGAACTAAATAGCTCAGAGACGAATAGCCTGTCCCAAAATCATCTATGGAGATTTTAAAGCCTAATTGTTTCAAACGAACTAATTTGCTCACGGTTTCGTTAGCACTGTTCATGACTGTTCGTTCCGTCACTTCTATTTCAAAATTGTTTGCTGGCATATTATAGCGTTCTAATATTGCTTGGATCGATTCTAAAAAATTTTGCTGTTTAAAGTGAATGCTTGATATATTAATGGCAACCGGTATTTTCCACCCATATTGTTGCATTTGAATAACTGCCTCGCACGCCTTTTCCAGAATGACCTCACTTAAAGGAATGATTAATCCTGTTTCCTCGGCATAAGGGATAAACTCTCCAGGAGAGACAAAGCCTAGCCTTTCATTATTCCAACGGACCAATGCCTCTAATCCTTGAATTTGCTCATTGTCCATGTAAATTTTCGGCTGGAAATGCAGCTCAAATTCACGATTGTCAATGGCTCTTCTTAATTCTGAATCTAGCAATAAGACACGCTGTGCATCTGTTTGCAGTTCATCAAAATAAAAAGAATAGCCATTCAAACCATTCTTTTTTGAATAGGTCATTGCTCTGTCAGCACAATTAATGAGTTCTTCCGTATTTTTCCCATCTACTGGATAGACACTTACGCCTATGCTTGTAGAAATAAACACTTCCTGGCCGTTTATCATCATTGGCTTTTCAATACTACTTATTATTTGTTCAGCAAATTGTGCAGCTTCTTTTACGTTTTTTACATTCGTTAATGTAATGACGAATTCATCTCCGCCATATCTTGCGATAATATCTTTGTTTTTCAGTAAATGTTTTAGTCGTTTAGCGACTTCTATTAAAATGGAATCTCCGACAGCATGACCTAAAGTATCATTAATTTGCTTAAATCTATCTAAATCTAAAAAATAGACTGCATGCTGCACTGAATGAGAAATAGCAGAAGTTGATTCTAAAAGATTATCCATTCTTTCAATATAAGCAAAACGATTGGATACTTCTGTTAGTGAATCAGTCAGTAAACGTTTTTCTAGTTCGTTTTCTACTATTTTTCTTTCAGACAAATCTGTGAAAATACCACAATAATTTGTAACCTCACCCTCATCGTTGGTTACACAAACAATTGTTAACCATTCAGGATATACGTCTCCAGTTTTACGACGATTCCATATTTCTCCTTGCCAAATTCCTTCTTGTCGTATCTGTTCCCACATTTCTAAATAGAACGGTAATTCATGAACACCTGATTGTAAAACGGCAGGTGTTTTTCCCACCACATCATCACGTTTATAACCTGTGACAAATTCGAAGGCAGGATTAACCATTACTATTTTTTTGTATTTATCAGTAATCATGATACCTTCAGATACATTTTCGAAGATTTTAAGTATTAAGGTAGTAGGATATTGAGAAATCAACTTCAATTTATCCACACTTTCCCAATTATTTACTCCGTTCATGTTCCGCCCCATCCTATCTCTCTATACTCCCCTTTAAAGGGCACTTACGTCAGGCCAACTCGTATGTAAATCAATGACATCCCATTTAGATGGTGTACAGTTTTTTTGAGTAACTCGTAAGCTCGTCTTAAAAATCTGTGACATCCTTAGAGGTTTATACTTGATTCAGCAGTTGTCCTGTCGCCACCTGAATGGAAAGAAAATGTGCAAACTCTCGCTACCTATCGAGTAGAGTCATGTGTATCTAACATTTTGCTAGGTACCCAAACTTTTGCTGAATCAAGATAAATACACATTGATGCGATCACCGTTTTCAGATGTTGTGACTTAGAAGCGGTAGCGATAGAGGCTTGGCTAGCAAATAGCCATTCTCAAACGTATCGCGCATACCAAGACTTGATTAACTAGGTTACTTTTTCCTCATAAACTCAAAAGAAAAGCTCTCCACCGAGTTGGAGAGCGCTTGTTATTTCGTAAATAAGCATCAAAAAAATTCCATAAGCCATGTTTTGTTCCTGAGTACTCAAACAGCTTGCGCCTCGTACGACCAGGTAGTAATCATCTATCTACAGAGCAAGCTCCGTCCCTCTATCCGTTCAATTCCTTCAAGAGAGTGCCCCTACCATAATTTGGGTTTCTCACTCGTGGGGTTTACCTCGTTCCACCTTGCATGTTTCCAAGCAAGCTTCGTCACTGTGGCACTTTCAGGAAGTGTCAACCATATCCAAGGACTTAGGTTTTCCTTCCGCCGTCAGCCTAAACAGCTGCCTTACCTTATTTTTTCAGTAAGCACGAACACTACGGACATCTCAGTACCGTGTGAGCATGGACTTTCCTCTACGACGTCTAGCGCCGCAGCGATTACCAGAATTTCATGATGATACGAAAGATTATACTAGAGTTTTATGTTAAATACAATATAATTGACTAAATTTATTCGTATAGCTTGCTACCAAATACATGTTTTTCTAAATTTGAAAGACGTTTTAAAATGTCAAAATTAGTTGTACCTGCTGCTGCCGCTGATGCAACGGGTTGTCTCTTCGGTGTATTTTCAATTTCTTCTTTTAATTGTCTATTCTCTTCACGTAGTTGGGCCATCACTTTTTCAAACGTTTCATAGTCTTGAATAATTTCATCAAGGAATGAATCTACTTCTTCCACATTATAGCCTTTAAAGTTCTTTTTAAATTCCTTTTCAAGGATCATTTTTGACGTTAATTTAATGTCCATTCACATCGCCCTTCCTCACACTACATACACGAATTCATTATAGCATACTTCAACACATTATATCGTCTGAAAACTCCAATTGTAAGGCTAAACTTGTCGTTTTATGCGATTACCTGGGAAATTATTTCTTATTTCCTAATCTGAGCAACCTCTTTTCCCAAGAAATTACCCATTTTTGTTTTTGTTCTGCTCTCCATTGCTCATTCTTTTGAATGAGATGTATGCCTTGTTGCGTATAATAAAGGGCCTGCTTATAATCTTTTATTTGGTGTTCATAAAGTATGGCTAGCTGCTCAAGGACATGCAACTTTGTTCTTGCTTCGACAAAATGGAGAGAGGCTACAAATGCGTCAATCGCTTCACTATAGCGTTTACTCTTTTTATGCTGTAGTGCTAAATAATATTGAGCATTACCCGCTTCCAGTGCATCAAATTGGGTTGTCACCCTTTCTAACACCTTAACACTTTGTGTGCTTTCTTTTAAATCACCATACCATTTCCCAATATTGGTAAAGGTTTTTGCAGATTCTTCATATCCCTCGTCAAACAAGAGCTGAGTAGAATGACTATACAGTGTGATAAGCGACAGCAAATCCCACTCATTATGCAGCAAAACCTTCATAAGAGCATCTGGTACGCCACTTTTCACAGCATCTAAATAAATAATAGGGGCAAGATGACCAGGAATATCTCCCTTTCGAGAAAAACCAAGCTTCTCTTCCTCCACAGATTTTAACTTTAAGCGCTCCATATCATTTTTCCATAAACGCTTGGAACTATGCAATAAATCTATTTGTCGTTGTGATCTTAATTTCGGTAATGTTTTTTGATGCAATGTCCAGCGTGTTTCAAGCTGCGGCCAATCAAAGCTTTTACCATTATAGGTGATAACCGTTGCCGATTTTTGCCACAGTTTTGATTCAAACAAAAACGCCGCCTCATGTGCAGGGTCTGCAAGAATATATTGAGTTAAACTAAAACATTCTTCGTCTACCTCTAAAAACCCAAGCAAAAAAATATGCGTGCCCACACCTTTTAAGCCTGTCGTTTCTGTATCAAAAAATAATACAGGTTCATGAAAATCCAGTGCATACGGATGATCAAACGAAGCATCCTGCCATTTTTTCAACGCATCAAAAAATGACTGTAGCTGATAATGACCATGCTGAAAAGAAAATGGATACTGTACATGGCGCTTAAACACAATACCAAAGTCATTTTCTACAACCGTAAGCCCAGCCTCTTCCCATCGCTCGGTATAGCTCGGCCTAGTTGGCTTTTGATAAGCTGGTTCCTCTACCTTTTGTGGAGCCGCCGCTGGTTTTTTACTAAGCATTTTTTTCATTTGTAGTATTTTATTTTCATAAGACATGTATTTCACTCATTTTCTGCTTATAATATAAGACTCTCTTGCAAGATTACCATGATTGCTTGACTCATTCAAAATTTTCATCGCAGGAAATTCTTGTTTATAGAAACTCTATTTCTTTCATTAATGACATCAAACATTGTCCTATCCACATTAAAGGAACGATATCAATTGATTATGTTACTGTTTTGTACAGAAACCTCTAGCTATTGTCTATTGCCAGTGTACTATTGTAAGTATTTCCTATAAAATGAAATTACATATAAATTGTGATAAAATTATGTTTTTTGGAGGAAATGCCTTGTTTAAAAATTTGCGTGAAGAAATAAAAGAAGAATGGAAAAACACAACCGAGGATTTAGAAAAAGAAGTATTTAAAGTATGGCAATTAGACTATAAAGGCCATATTATTCGAATTGTAAATGCCGTGACTGAAGAAGTTCTTGCTATTAATAATGAAGTAGTAGATAAAAAAAGTAGAGATAATATGTTCAAACAAATCTACCCTTATGTTACATTGAAAGGTGAAATTACAGAAGCGGATGGCACAATCTCTACCGTAAAAGTAAAAATTGGTGGATTACTCAGTCTAAATATCGTCGTTAAAGTAAATGGTACTACACTACTGAACGAAAAACATAAAATATCTATCAATTAATCTTTAACCTAATAAAGTGTTGCTAGACACAAGTTAGAAAAACTTACTATCATTAACCATTAGTTGAGCTATATATTATTAAATATGGAGGGCCTGAGGAAATAATTTAGTTATTCCTCAAGCCCTCTTTTTTCATGTTAATTAATTTGATTTAATCTTTGAAGAAGTATTATGACTCTCTTCTTGCCTTCCTGTAAACTGTCTTGGGCACCAATACATGATGGGCATCCAGATTCACAAGGACAATTTGAAACATGCTCTAACGTTTTCATTAATAGCTCTTCCCATAAGTCATAGACCTTTTCACTTAAACCAATCCCACCAGGGTATTTATCGTAAACAAAAAATGTGGGCAACTCATTATGGGATGCTTTGACTTGTGGGACAACTGCTACATCACTGCTATCACATTGAATAAATAAAGGAATAAAGGCATTCATGGCATAGGCTACTCCAATCATTGCCTCTGTCAATTCCGCCTCTGACCACTGTTCTGTTAGATGAAGTGATAGCCATGATGCGCTTGTATGCATTTCATCTGGGGGTAAATGAATAGGCCCCGATCCTATATTATCATGCGTTCCAAAGCGAATTTTCTTGAAAATAGTTGCCTGCGCAACTAATCCTACATCCCCAAAGCTAATCGTACCGCCGTTATAAGTTCGGCTTCGATCTTCCTCTAATACCTTCATTTCAACGGCAAGATTGGCATCTGTATAATAGTCAATGTCGACTTCACGGACATAAGCTTTCTTTTCTTCCCAGTCGAGCTTCTCTACTTGGAATTGAATCCCTTGATGTAAATAAATCGCTTCTTCATGTAATAATGTCATGGCACTATGACGATCCATTTCTCCAATTACCTTTGTTTGGGCAGGAATAGACAGATCAATAATAACCACATTTTCCTGTGAAGCCGACCGTAAGCTAATATCATGTGCTGGGAAACGATCGCTCATCCAATGCCACTTATCGCTCGTCTTAAAGACAACGCCCTCTTCTGCTAAATAATCTAGCAATTCTTGTATGTC
This sequence comes from Lysinibacillus sp. GbtcB16, assembly GCF_019091145.1. Taxonomy (NCBI): domain Bacteria; kingdom Bacillati; phylum Bacillota; class Bacilli; order Caryophanales; family Bacillaceae; genus Lysinibacillus; species Lysinibacillus sp. GbtcB16. The sequence continues at coordinate 977,880 of NZ_JAGXJV010000001.1, read as the reverse complement.
ATATTCACCATACGTATCTTCTATAGAAAAAGGTAATTCAAAAGCGGCACACTTTAAATGATCCATTAAAATTAACATATTTTCTGGATAAATACGTGCCTCCTCTGGTGCACTACCAAGTAAAAATAAAGGATGATTCACCACATACTGATCCAGTGCGGTCGATTGTGCAACATAGATAATTAATGCCTCATCCTGTCGTCTTCCTGCACGTCCTGCTTGTTGCCAGGCACTTGCAATATTTCCTGGATAACCTGTCATAATACATGCTTGTAACTGGCCGATATCGACCCCTAATTCTAACGCATTGGTACTGACAACGGTTTGAATGGTTCCATCACGCAAGCCTTTTTCGATTACCCGACGTTCAGATGGCAAATAACCACCTCGGTAGCCACGCACGGATTCATCCAGCAGCTTATTGCGAGTGAGCTCCTTTAAATAAGTGACAATCATTTCAACCCGTACTCTGCTTTTAGCGAAAATGATTGATTGAATACCAGCTATATATAACCTCTTAGCTAAATCACTTACCTCTAACACGGCGCTTCTACGCACCCCAAAAGTTTTATGAATAATGGGCGGATTATAGAACAGAAATGTTTTCTTACCGACAGGGGCTCCAGAGTCTGCGATGAGCGCATGTGATTCATTTGTTAATAGCTCGGCCAGCTCCTTAGGATTTTTTATCGTTGCCGATGTACAAATAAACACAGGTTTACTACCATAAAATTCACATATGCGTTTTAATCTACGAATAACATGGGCAACATGGGAACCAAATACCCCTTTATATGTATGCAATTCATCAATCACGATATACTGTAAATTTTCAAATAGTGATACCCATTTCGTATGGTGTGGCAAAATTCCTGAATGAAGCATATCAGGATTTGTCATAACGATATGTCCTGCTTTGCGAACCTTCTGACGAATGCCTGGAGCCGTATCACCATCATAGGTATAACTTAAAATTTCCTCACCACTTTGTTCAATCAGTTCATTCAAATCATTTTTTTGATCCTGCGCTAAAGCCTTTGTTGGAAATAAATAGATTGCACGTGCGTTTTTATCCTCTACTATTTTTTGCAACACCGGCAAATGATAGCAATATGATTTACCTGATGCGGTTGGTGTAACAGCCGTAAAAGATGTACCACTTTGTGCCAAATCAAAGGCCTCTCGCTGATGCGTATAAAGTTGCTCGATTCCCCTTGCCTGCAAAGCCTTCACTAAAGAAGGATGTAAATTTTCTGGGAAAGGAGCATAGCTAGCAGGTCGGCCTTCAAGTGTTTGCCAATGTAGAATACGTTCTTTTAATTCTTCATCATATCTCCACTCATGCAAAAGCTCGCTAATCGTTCGTTTCTTCGATAGCATTTACTGCCTCCTCCTTTACCAATCGTTCAAAGTTTTTCATTGTAAAGGAGGTAGAATGAATCGCATCTAAAAAGCGTTTTTTACTTGTTTCTTTATAAAAAGATTGCACAACAAATTGCTCCATCGATTCTACCGTTGAGGCAATTTGTTGTGTATGCATATATTTCGGTCGATTCTCTTGAATCCATTTATTGGCCTCTTGCTGCCATTCCTTCAACAGTTGGTGAATTTTATCAGCGTGTGGTTTCACCTCTTGAAAAAAGTCAGGTGTACGGTCCTCCTCACGCATTTGCCAAAAACGTGACACACATCGATCACATTCATCTATTAATTTGGATGTTTGCTGAATAACTAACAATTTTGCACCTCATCTCTCATCAATTACTCGTAAGCAAATATTTTTCGTAGCAAGTACATATATATGATGAGTATGTCTTGTCCATCATTTCAACTACGAAAATATGGCACCTCTTGATACCTTTACCTTCCCCTACTTGTTTTGTGGTAAATACTGTATCAATTTTAATGCTATAGAGTTAGTTCAATTGCTTATGAGATAAGTGTACCAAAGTCTATCATTTTTCACTACTAATAGGCGAACAAGCATTCTTTACTTGCCAGTTCTTTTCTGCTAAGCTTACTTTCTGGCTAACTGCTTTGAGCTGCAAAAAAAAGTGCATATTCTGAGCATTGTTCTCCAGTGACACTCTCGTGAAAAGTAATTGATTGACCAGATCTAACTGCGCAACTAATTGTTCTAACTTGTTCAAAATAACGCCCCCTTTGCTTTACTTAAAGTATTCCTCGCATGTATAGAATTACCTTCATGCGTGACAAAATAAGCGTAAGTTAGCTGAAAGAAGAAGATTTTCGATAAATTTTTATAAATGAACCTTCCAACTAAAAAAGCGTCCTGAATGAAAGGTGTAGATAATTCACCATTCTTCAACCATTTCTATGTTTAAATTTATCAGTTATTTTGACGATTCAAGGAAGCCAATCATTAGCTTTTTTTCGACGCAATTTGTTTATTCTTTGCATCCACTGTCTACTACTCTTGTAACAAAGACAACACGGATGGAGGTAGAGAAGAGCCATCAAATCATGGTAAACTAATATATAGGAAAGCAGTTTAATAAAGGGTGAGCTAAATGACAATTCGCTATCCAAATGGGAAATTGTATACCCCCCATACTTCTGTACAGAAAACAGAAAAAAAAAGTAATAGTAAAGATTTGTCTTTTAGTAATCGTGGAAAGACACTAGAAGATGAAATTAATGAAGCAAACGACTATTATATTAAAAGGCGACTTGCTATCATTCATAAGAAACCTGTTCCTGTACAAATCGTCAAAGTAGAGTACCCTTCACGAAGCGCTGCTGTCATTCGTGAAGCATATTTTCGAACACCCTCTACAACCGACTACAATGGTGTTTGGAATGGGCATTATATTGATTTTGATGCAAAGGAAACTGCTTCCAAAACAAGTTTCCCTTTAAAAAATATTCATGAGCATCAAATGACCCATATGCAGCAAGTGACTGAACAAAATGGTGTGGCTTTTATTATCGTTCGCTTTTCAGCTTTTGAACGATATTTTATTGTGCCATATGAAGTTTTACAAAAAGCCTGGCAAGCAATGGAAAATGGCCATCGTAAATCCATACCCTTTTCAACGATTGTAGATGAGGCGTATGAAATTCCCACTAGCTATTATCCACGGATCGATTATTTACCCATCATCCAACAACTGATCGATGAAAAATGCTGCGGGTTTGAAAGTGAGGAGAAATAGTATGACTGAACGTCGTCGAACACGTGGAGAGCATCAAAAGGCTCTCGCTGAAAAAAATAAAAAAGGTAAGAAAACAACAACAAAGTCGTCAACACCCGCTAAAATGTGGATAAAACGTATTTTCTTAACGTTATTAGTCATCGGTGTCGTAGGCTTCATTGGAGGAGCAGGATTATTTGCTTACTATGCAAGCACAGCTCCTAAGCTTGATGAGGAATTATTGAAAGACCCTGTGTCTTCAGAGTTCTACGATAAAAACGGTGAAATATTCGCAACAATCGGTGCTGAAAACCGTAAATATATAAAATATGAAGATATTCCCGAAGATATGGTGAACGCTATTCTTGCAACGGAAGATGTACGCTTTTTTAAACATCACGGCATGGACTTTTACCGTCTAGGTGGTGCTATACTTGCTAACTTCCGTGATGGCTTTGGTGCACAAGGTGCCTCTACCCTAACACAGCAAGTGGTGAAAAACTCATTTTTACAAAATGAAAAGAAATTAAAACGTAAAGCACAGGAAGCTTGGCTAGCGTTTCAATTAGAACGTAAATATTCAAAAGAAGAAATTTTTGAAATGTATTTCAATAAAATGCTAATGTCTGGCCGTATTTATGGCTTTGGTACAGCAGCTCAATATTTCTACGGAAAAGAATTAAAAGATTTAACATTAGATGAAGAAGCTTTATTAGCAGGGCTCGTACAAAGACCAAATGCTTATAATCCATTGAAAAACCCTGACCTTGCCAAGCAACGTCGTAATACGGTTTTAGGATTAATGTATCAACACGGAAAAATTTCAAAAACGGAAATGGAAGAAGCTAAAAACGTTGATGTCCAAGCAGGTCTTGCTGACGATGCAACACGTCAATCATTTGCTGGCTCTAAATACGATGCCTTCCTAGATGTCGTGATTAATGAATTAGAAAATAATGGCGATGGTTCAGCCATGGCAGAAGGGATTAAAGTTTATACAACACTTGATCCAAATGCCCAAAAAGTTGTTGAAAATGTGATGAACGATGACAGCAATTTCCCAACAGAAGATATTCAGTCAGGTGTAGCGGTCATTGATACGAAAACAGGAGCTATCCAAGCTGTTGGTGGCGGTCGACATTATGGTGCCGAACGTGGCTGGAACTATGCAGATGATTTAACAAAAAATCAACCTGGTTCTACTATGAAACCATTAGTGGACTACGGTCCAGCCATCGAATATTTAAAATGGTCTACAGGTCATACACTTGTAGATGAACCTATGAACTATTCCAATTCAAAGCAGACTATTACAAACTGGGATGGCAGATATATGGGTGCCATGACTGCTCGTAAGGCATTGTATGCTTCACGAAACGTACCAGCTGTCAAAGCATTACAAGAAGTAGGTACTGAAAATGCGAAGGAATTTGTTGGACGTTTAGGGATTGAAACAGAAAACCTTTATGAATCAGACGCAATTGGTGGTGGAGCGATTACTATCTCCCCTATTCAAATGGCGGCTTCCTATGCAGCATTCGGAAATAACGGCGTTTACACAGACCCACACGCTATTACAAAAATTGTTTACCGTGATGGGAAAACATCTAAAAATTATACACCTGAGCCTAATGTAGCGATGAGTGAAGCTACAGCTTATATGGTAACAGATATGCTACGTGATGTAGTTGGCAACAAACCTGACGCATCAGGTACAGCAGCTAATGTCCCTGGACTAGACATCGCAGGTAAAACAGGTACAACCAACTATTCAGCTGAAGATTTCAATAAATATAATTTACCGAACACAAGTGTGCCAGATTCATGGTTTGCTGGTTATACGACAAACTATTCCATCGCTATATGGAGTGGCTATGAAAAACACTTTGATCCAATTACAACGTGGGAAGAACGTCGGTTACCACAAAATCTATTCAAATCGATTATGCAAGACATTTCAGCAAACGTTGAAACAGAAAGCTTTAAAAAGCCAAGTACAGTTGTAGAAGCAACGATTGAAGTGGGCTCTAAGCCATTGAAATTGGCAAGTGACTTTACACCAAGCGAATTACGTCAAACAGAGCTATTCGTTCGTGGTACTGAGCCAACAGAAGTGTCGAATGTTTATGAGGCACCAGAATTGGCTACACCATACAACGTATCTGCAAGCTTAGATTTAGGGGCACAGTCTATCAATATTTCTTGGGAACATGATGCCAGCTTGGATCCAAAAACAGATGAACCACTACCAACTTCATTTGAAGTAACTGCAACCCGTGATGACGGTAAAAAGTTTGACCTTGGTAAAACAGAGAGCAAAGGTTTATCAGTTGCTAATACGTTGGAAGATGGCAATTACACGATTTCAGTCGTAGCCATTGTGGATGGTACACGAAGTGAGCCTGGTACCACAACTTTCCAAATTACAAGTACAACTGAAGAAGAGGATGTAGAAACGGAAGAGCCGGAAGAGCCAAACATTGATTTACCAACAGACCCTGGTGAAGAAGACCAAGATAACGGTCATAATAATGGCAATGGTAACGGCCATGGCAACAACGGTGGTAATAACAATAATAATGGAAATGGGAATAACGGCAACAACGGTGGTAACAATGGCGGTTCAGATGGAAGCCAGCAACCAACTCCTCCTACAGATCCTGTAGACCCAAATAATGAAGAACAAAGCTCAGAATAACCAAAAAGCCGAGACGCATTTAATGCGTCTCGGTTTTTTTCTGTCGGCACAAGTATTTTATTCTGCCACTCTATTTTTTGCTTGCTTGAATTCGTAAACGTGCTGTACGCTTTTTCGTTTCTTTAAATAATTCATCTAGCTGACGGTAACAAGCATATTGCCCTGGCTTCGCTTTGATAAAGGCAAGTCTTTCAACCCCATTAATAGGCAGTACCTCATCTCCCGCCGCTTGTACCAGCTGTTCAAACAATTGGATCGCCTCTTCCATTAAGCCTTTTGCTATACCATTTCTAGCATCATGGGCTTCATGGATAGTTGCTTGAAGGGTTGTCCATTGTGCAAACCAAGCATCTACCTGATCTTTTGCGATTGCCTCACTATTCATGCTTCCTTCACCAAGCCTTTCTTCAAACGCTTTTGACCTTCACGACAATCGCTTAGTAAAGGGCAGGTATGGCAGCCAGGGTTTTGGGCCTTACAATGATAACGACCAAAGAAAATTAACTGATGATGCGTTTTCGACCACTTATTCATTGGCGTTTTTTTCATGATTGTTTCTTCCACTTCAAGGACGGAATCCTTCCATCTACATAGACCTAGACGTTTGGAAACACGCTCTACATGGGTATCAACTGCTAGCGCAGGAATATCAAAGGCTACTGATAGCACCACATTGGCTGTTTTGCGACCTACTCCTGGCAATGTTACAAGTGCTTCTCGAGTTGCTGGTATTTCGCCATTATATTCATCTAGCAAACGTTGACATAAAGCCTGAATGTTCTTTGCTTTATTGCGATATAAGCCAATAGAGCGAATATCCTGTTGTAATTCTTCCAACCGGACAGCCAAATAATCTTCAGGCGTTTTATATTTCTGAAATAATGTTTTGGTTACCTTATTAACAAGTACATCCGTACATTGTGCAGATAATAATGTCGCAATTGTGAGCTCAAAGGCATTGTCATGCACAAGCTCACAATGTGCATTAGGGAACATTCGATCCATTTCTTCTAGGCAATGCTCCCACTGTTTTTTGGTTAACAAACTGGATGCCCCCTATTCTCTTTCTTCTAACCAATTATAAAAAGGTACTTTGTTAGTTGGTTGCGCGTCTTGCTGAACTGTCCGTGCTGGAGTCCTGCTAAATGTTTGCTTCTCTCGGAACTGCTCACTTTGCTTTTGTGCCGCTTGAGGTGTCGTAATATTTTTCTTCTTCCACTCTAACAAAATACGATCAATATAACGAATGCTCAGTTTCCCAGCAAAAACAGCTTCTTTCAATGCCTCTTTAATGAGTGTTGGACTATGTTTGTCCTCATCAAGCCAACATCCTATTTTTTCAAGCTCTAAAGGAGATAAAAGACGTCCCATTTCTTCTTCAAAGAGTCGGAAAATCTCTCCTTCTTCTTGTTGAAGTGTTGTGGTAGATTTTTGTTGCTCTTTCATCTCGATCATCTGCACAATTCGCTCCCAGAGTGGATAAACCGAATATTTTTCATAGAGCTTGCCACCTGTATCCACATCACGAGTAATTTCAAGGAAGCCCTTTTGCATTAATCGTTGTAAACGGGATGTTAGTTCATTTTCTGGCATTGTGAGACGATTCTTTAGATCATTTGGTGTAGGGAAGTCATAGCCTTCCATATGAAAGGCTAACAAGTGCATAACAATTAGCGCCTCTTCATCCTCTATATTTAACTCCTTATAAAACTGAAAAAAAAGCTGGGGAATGGGAATCATTCTCTGCTCAGTCCATGTACGGAGTCGATGATTATTTGCATTCATATTCCTCTAGACTCCTTCTTTAAGTAAGTAGAAAAGCCGCGTAGATATTTCACTACGCGACTTTTAAATTGATTTGCTTATGGATATAAGCGGTTCAGTAAACGTGGGAATGGGATTGTTTCACGAATATGTTCTGTGCCAGAAATCCATGCCACAGTTCGCTCTAATCCAAGTCCGAAGCCTGAATGTGGAACAGAACCATGTTTACGAAGCTCCAAATACCATGCATATGCATCTAATGATAGGTTATGTTCTTCAAGACGAGATTTTAATAAATCATAGTCATGGATACGCTCAGAACCACCAATAATTTCACCATAGCCTTCAGGTGCGATTAAATCAGCGCATAATACAACGTCATCGCGATCTGGATGTGGTTGCATATAGAAAGGCTTAATGCCTATTGGGTAGCATGTAATGAATACTGGCTTGTCAAATGAATTGGCAATAGCTGTTTCATGAGGTGCCCCAAAATCGTCGCCCCATTCAATATCATCAAAACCTTGTTCATGTAAAAGCTTAATCGCATCATCATATGAAATACGAGGGAATGGCGCTTGAATCTTTTCAAGTTTCGATGTATCACGGTCAAGTCGCTCTAATTCTAATTTGCAGTTAGCCAGAACAGATTGTACAATATGCGTCACATATTGCTCCTGTACTTCTAGATTTTCTTCAAACTCTACAAAAGCCATCTCTGGCTCAATCATCCAGAACTCGATTAAGTGACGACGCGTTTTAGATTTTTCAGCACGGAAAGTTGGACCGAATGAAAATACTTTTCCTAGTGCCATTGCTGCCGCTTCCATATAAAGCTGCCCTGATTGAGAAAGGAATGCATCCTCATCAAAGTATTTCGTATGGAATAGCTCAGATGTACCTTCAGGTGAAGATCCTGTTAAAATCGGTGGGTCCATCTTTGTAAAACCATTGTTGTTGAAAAATTCATAAGTTGCACGAATGATTTCATTACGAACCTTCATAATGGCATGTTGTTTACGAGAACGTAACCATAAATGACGGTTATCCATTAAAAATTCAGGACCGTGCTCCTTCGGTGTAATAGGGAAATCTGTTGCTGTATGTAGAACCTCAATTCCTGTTACAGCTAGCTCACAGCCAAAGCTTGAACGTTCGTCAGCTTTCACCTCTCCTGTAATATACATCGAAGTTTCTTGCGTTAGTCCTTTAGCTGTTGCAAAAATTTCTTCGCCCACTTCTTCTTTCACGACAACACCCTGAACAAAACCAGAGCCATCACGAAGTTGTAAGAAGGCGATTTTACCACTTGAACGTTTGTTAGCTAGCCAAGCGCCCATTTTGACTGTTTCACCGATATGCTGTGGCATATCTTTAATCATAATTTTTTTCATAGAAATCCTCCAAAGTCGTCTAGAGGGATTAGTCTTGCCATTTTGATTTTACAAATGTATCAATACGACGGACTGCCTCTTCTAGTAAGTCTAAAGATGTTGCATAAGATAATCGCATAGTAGTTGGTGCACCAAAGCCAGAGCCTGGAATTACAGCTACGTTTGCTTCTGTTAAAATATCCGCAGCGAATGCGTCTACTGAATCATAGCCAGTGTGAGCCATAGCTTCTGCTACATCTGGTAATAAGTAGAATGCACCCTGTGGTTTTAATACATGGAAGCCAGGAATTGCACTTACCTGTGGGTAAATTTTCTCAAGACGAGATTCGAATGCTTGACGCATTTCCTCTACCGCGTCCTGTGGTCCATTATACGCCTCAACAGTTGCATATTGTGCAGTTGTCGTCGCATTAGATGTTGAATGTGATGCAAGGTCAGTCATTGCTTTCACTACGTCCGCATCACCCGCAGCATAGCCAATACGCCAGCCTGTCATAGAGTGAGATTTTGCTACACCATTTACAACGATTGTACGTGCTTTCACTGCATCAGAAAGTTGTGCAATTGAAAAATGCTCAATACCATTGTATACAAGCTTCTCATAAATTTCATCTGACACGATTAAAATATCCTTTTCTTCTGCAACTGCAGCAAGTTCTGCAAGCTCTTCACGTGAATATATCATACCAGATGGGTTGCTAGGTGAGTTGATAATTACCGCTTTTGTTTTATCAGTCACAGCTGCTCTTAATTGATCAGCAGTAATTTTATAGTTTTGTTCACGTGTACCTTCAACATATACAGGTACTCCGCCCGCTAATTTAACTTGCTCAGGATAAGACACCCAATAAGGGATTGGAATAATAACTTCATCACCCTCGTTTAAAATAACTTGGAATAATGTGTATAAAATATGCTTTGCACCTACACCAACAATCACTTCATTTGGCTGATACGTAAGGTTATTATCGCGCTGTAGTTTATCAATAATAGCTTTTTTTAGTACTGGAAGTCCGCCAGCAGGTGTATATTTTGTATACCCCTTTTCCATTGAATCAATGGCAGCATTTAAAATGTTTTGAGGTGTATTAAAGTCTGGTTCACCAGCTCCAAGGCCAATGACATCAATACCTTGCTCTTTTAATGCTTTTGCTTTCGCAGTAATAGCTAATGTTGAAGATGGTGTTAAAGTTTTTACACGTGTTGCTAATAAGTTTTTCATCCGGGATCTACTCCTCTTATAAATTCGTAATGCGCTTCCACCAGTCGCCATCCTTAAACATAATATAGACATAGTTGAGTTTGTCATGGTCGTTTAGGTATGTAATCTCCCAAACAGCGCCCGGCTCCTCATAGCCCAATTTCATGTGGAGGACCTTTTGTACATTTCCTTCATTTTTAAAAACCGATAATGCTTGCTTTTCCGTAATACCATCTTCTAATAACACTTCCTGAATGGAATCCTTGTCTAGATTCGTGGGAACAAAGACAGCCTTTTTATCACCGTATTCGTCTACCCCGAACACAGTAACATACGAATGTTTGCCATTATATGTGTAGGACTCCGATACAACTGCGAGGGCTTTGGCATCGAGTGCCAACTGTTCAGCCTGCTCTTCAATTGAACGGAACGGAGCCTCGGCTTTCCAGAGTACTAAAATGCTAATGACAAGTGACAACGAAACAATAAAGACAGAAATGAAAATTAACCAGTTTTTCATCTATTCACCTGTTGTTTCATATCGTGCCTTTTTGGCACAACACATAGCGGATGTTTGTGTGTGTTTTTAACTGCATAACAATTCATTTTGCTTTCCATTTTGTCAACCTGCTTTCTTTCCTCATACCACAACATTATACAACAATTTTGTGCTGTCGTGTTTCTTAATTTCATATATTGTACGTTGCTAGAATAACGTTTTCAAATGATCGGTACAGTAAATTTCATTCCGTATCATTTTACCTCGTTGTAATTTGCGATGTCGCTTCAATTTCTCTCAAGAATATTCCCTCAAACAACAGAAAAATTCCTATTCAACACTGTAAATAGGAATCACTCAAATTATAATAGTTCATAGATAACATTGGTGGCACGGCCTTTATCTTTTGCCTCATACAAACAGCGATCAGCTTGATCAAATAAGTCATTATAATGATAATTTTTTCGATCATTTATACAAGCTCCCATACTGACCTTTAATGGATAGCTTTTCTGGTCTTTTTCTAATGCTAACGTAAGCAAATGAGCGTGTGTATTTTGGACAAGCTCTATCATATAATCCTTTTGTGGATGGCGAATACAGATAATGAATTCATCCCCTCCATAACGAATAATTTTTACGTCTTCCTCCCGCAAAAACTCCCTCAAGCCATTAGCTATCAGCTGTAAAACTCGATCGCCAAACAAATGTCCATGCGTATCATTAAATAATTTAAAATTATCAATATCAAGAACTGTAATACATACATAGGATTCCGCCATTTTAGCAGCATGTAACCATTCATCTAGCTCATGATCCAGAAAGTGTCGATTCAAGACACCTGTTAATGGATCATAATGTGCTTTTCTTTCTAATCTCTCTTTTTGACGCTTAAATTCCAAATTCAACACTTGCTGTAATAAATTATCAACGCTCATCTGTTCGGAAAGATCAATATATTCTTTTTGGACATCAAAAATTTCATCTCGCCAATTCAATTGGTACAGGACATTTAACAATAAGCGCATTACTTTTTTTGTAATGGGCTTATCACCATAGGATTTGGCAAGTTCTATTGCTTGTTGATAATATTGCACCGCTTCTTCAAGCTTGTGCTGCTTTTCATATAAAAAGCCATAGCCAAACCAAGCTGCTACTTTTTCAGGTTTATGTTGAGAAATTATGCTAGAGGTTAATGAGTCATCAAGCAATGCCTTCCCTGCCACAAAATCCCCTTCCAAAATATACACATCTGCTAAATTATTATTAATGCGAATATCTAATAATCTTGCTAAATCTGGTTGTGTCTCATATAGCGTTTTATTGTATTCTCTTGCTAACAAACCTGCTTGAAGGGCTTCCTTCGTACAGCCCTTTTCTACCTCTATATAGCATAAATTATTATGACAACGAACAAGCATCATAAAATCTTGTAATTCTTGAGCATAAGCAATTGCCTTTTTCGTCATCTCTGCTGTTTTTTCACGGATTCCTACCATATCGTAAATTAAGGACATGACTAAATAATACTGCATCAAATCTTTGCTAGTACCATATTTTTCACAGATAGCCTCATAGTCGAAAATAAGGCTGACAATGGCTAGAGTATCACCCATAGAGTGATGTACTAAAATTTTCTGATAGTACAAATCCAATACATACGCATAGTTATTACCCTCTAAAGCTACTAAAAGACCTTGATCTGCCAGTTTCAGCGCATCTGTTAAATACCCCTTTATGCGCATTTCCATGATTGTTTTATTTAATTCCTCTAATGTTAACACCACTGTCTCACCACTTTTCCAAGCCCCTATTTAATCCACTTTCACTTCTTGCTGTAACAATTATAAGACATATTTATTCACTTCGTCTGACTTTTTAGCAATATACCAACTATTACCTCGATTTCAAAAAACTTTTGTAAGACAGCTATATACTGCCCTTTTGTTTTCCCCCTCCATTAAATTTTTATACCTTTACACATTTTTCTCCATTATTGTCCCAGTCAACTGTTGTTTTTACCCATATGATGTGATAACTAGGCATGTTAAGTAATTGAAAAGGGATGTGATGTTTTGAGTTTACCAATTAACCCTTCTGATCCAGCTACCATTCCAAAATTTGTAGATGCTCTACAGAAACCAGTGACAGCAAAGCCAAAGTACTGTAGGGGACAAAAAAAACATGATTATTACGAACTGGTCATGATGGAGGGCGAGCATCGTTTTCACAAGCATTTTCCTAATACATTAATATGGGGGTACAACGGACTTTATCCAGGACCAACTATAGAAGCGACGAAAGATAAACCGATTTACGTTAAATATAAAAATCAATTACCACTAAAGCACTTTTTACCAGTGGATTTTACACTTCATGCCGCTAACGATTCCCAAGAGGTAAGAACCGTCACTCACTTACATGGAGCTAATGTGGATTGGGAGAGCGACGGTCATCCAGAGGCATGGTACACCAGAGATTATCGACATACTGGTCCAAAATTTAATAAAGAAATCCATGAATATACGAACCATCAGCCTGGTACTACAATGTGGTACCATGACCATGCTATGGCTTTAACACGTTTAAATGTCTATGCAGGCTTGGCAGGTTTCTATTTACTTAGAGATGCCCTGGAGGAACGTTCCAATTTACCATGTGGAGAATACGAATATCCTATTTTAATTCAAGATAAATCATTTAATGAGGATGGCTCTTTATTTTATCCTGATGAACCACCATTTCCAGTTACTGTACATCCATCAATTACCCCTGGCTTCGTAGGTAACACCATTGTAGTCAATGGAAAGCTTTGGCCATATTTAGATGTTGAGCCTCGTAAATATAGATTTCGGTTCCTGAATGGCTCCAATCGAAGAGGCTATGTCATCAGCTTGTCAAATGAGCAGACTATGATGCAAATAGGCACAGATGGCGGTTTTTTATCAGCGCCTCAAGCGATTCAATCTGTAGAGCTGCTACCTGCTGAACGCACAGATATCATCATCGATTTTTCAGCTTGCGAGGGGCAGGAAATCACCTTACTCAACACAGATACAGATTTTATCGATGAGCATACGAACGTCATTATGCAATTTAAAGTATCACTTCCCTTAAAATGTGAGGATACGAGTGAAATTCCTGAGAGACTGGCAGTCACAATGGATTTACATCCACATCATGCACATATCGATAGACAATTACCTTTGACAGCAACAACGGATGAATTCGGAAGACCTATGCTGTTATTGAACAACCGAATGTATCATGACCCAGCGACAGAAAAACCTTCCTTAGATAGTATTGAAGTTTGGAGTTTTATTAATACTACGCCGTTTATACATCCTATTCATCTGCATCTCATTCAATTTAAAATTCTTGAACGTCGGCCATTTGATTTAGAACTCTATCAAAATGAAGGAATCGTATCTTTTACAGGACCACCAGAGGAGCCTCGGGACTATGAGCGTGGTTGGAAAGATACGGTGAAAGTGGATGCTGGCAAAGTTACGAAAATTATTATGCATTGGAAGGATCATGTGGGGAATTACATGTGGCATTGTCACTTCCTTGAGCATGAGGACCATGATATGATGCGACCTATTCTTGTCATGAAGGATGTCCACGCTGTTCAACAGCCGCATGCTGAAATAGAACAGCCTACCCATCATGAGGCTACTACTACTAGTACGACGACAGCATCTACCCCTACGACCAATACTACTAGTACGACCCATCATAATGAGTCGCCCGCACCATTATTAAATGCTTCTCAAATTCCTTTCACAGAGGAGGAAGAAATTGTGGAATCACTAGCAGAGGAGTCTACACATATCGGAAATAATGATCAACATAGGCCCATCCTGCTTTTCCCAACTACTACGTCCACACGCACTGATACAAATAGACCTAGACCTCGTAGACCTAGAAGATTTTAGCAAGTCAATCACACAAAGAAAACTACCGTTTTAGTGGTAGTTTTTTTGTGTTCAAGCATGTATACGCCATAATCTATGCGTGAGTAGCGCCAAAAGCAGCATCATAACACAAATCATTAAAATCGGTATAAAAAGGTTTGCGCGATAGGTCTCGAATAACAGTCCGTAGCCCATTTGCCCAAGTGGTGCCATGCATTGTGAAACAGCCATCATGATCGCCATGACCTTTCCTAAATTTTCATTCGGTGTTTCCTTTTGCACAAGCGTTATTACGTAGATTGAAATGATTGTCATCATCATCGCCATCACAAGCGCACAACCGGTAAATAATAAATATGAAGCATAATAGCCTATTTGAAGCATGGGCTGAATGACGGCAATGGCCATAGGAATCACCAAAAAAGCAGTCACCAATATCCAAATATATAGCCTGTTAATTTGGAGTTTTTTAGCGAAGTAGCCCATCGTTAAGGCACCAAGTATGGTTGCAAAATCAATTATGCCCATCCCTATTCCGTACAACGAATCACTTACTCCTAACGTGACACGAAGTATGATCGGTACTCCTACGATAAAGAGCGGTGTAAATAATAAATTTAATAAGGCGGCTAGTACCGTGCATTTTAAAATAAAGGGTTGCTTCACAACATATGTAAATCCCTCCTTTATATCCTTGAATAACGTCATGACTAATTGTCCATCATCATCTCGTTTCACAAATGGAATGGTCATATACATTTCTACGATGGCTGTACCGAAAAATAATAGACCACTTACAAGGACCAGAATTTTGATGCCTAGTAATCCATATAGAATTCCACCTAGTACTGGTGCAGCAACACCGGCCAAAGCCTGCACCCCATTCACGATTCCATTTGCCTGCTCAAGATGCTGTTCTCTTACTAATAACGGAATACTAGCCATGACTGCAGGTGAATACATAGCGCTAATAATGGACAGGAGCACCATAACTACGCCTATCCCTAACACTGAATGATATTCAGTCCATAATGAGAGATAGAATATTAAGACAACGACACTATTAATAACATCAAATAAAACCATTAAATGCCGTCGATTAAAACGGTCGGCAAGGGCGCCACCGAATGGCGTAAGAAGAATAGGTATGCTCGAAATGGCAAATAGCACGGCAAAAAGATCGGCCCTGCCCGTCATATCTAAAACAAAAAGCGATAGCGCAAACCTTAATAAGGCAGAACCTAAAATAGAAATAATCTGACCAAATACAAGAATTTTAAAATCTTTCGAAAATCCTTTTTCCTTTACGAATGTATCCATATACTGTCCCCTTTTTATAGACCGACTGTCGGTCATTATTTTTGTATAAAAAAAGTGTAGCAATAAGTTTAGATTTTCGTTGTGACTAAAACTTATACTACACTTTTAGACCGTCTGTCGGTTTATAATTAGTATATGGGAACTCCCCAAAAAAAGGAACTTATATTTTTGGGGAGTTTTCAAAATTCTTCTTTTAAATATGCTTTTATTTGTTCTATAAAAGCTGTGGTGGCGTGACTTACATAGCGATCCACTCGGTAAATAATTGACAAACTTCGACTAGGAATAGCATCTGTTAGACGAATGATACGTAAATCTGAGTCATTCATTTGCTGAATTAATGGATAGGGCTGCACCGTAGCTCCTATATTTGCGCGTACTAGATTCATAATAGACGTAACAGAGCTTGTTTCAAGAATAGTATGGAGCTGGAAACCATGCTTTTTCACTGTCTCCTCGACTATTTCTCTTCCTAAAAAGCCTTCAGGATACATGACCAATGGAAGGTCCTTTAATTCAGCAATAGTGACCGCTTCTCGTTGCGCCCATGGATGCTCCTTTGAAACCGTTACAACGTACTCCTCCTTTCTTAAAGGAATAATGACTAAACGATCATGGGGCTCAACATTCGTCCCAATACCTATATCCACTTCATTTTCAAGAACTTGTCTCATAATATCGATAGAAGCAAGGATTGTAAGCTTTACCCTAGGGAATTTTTGATGAAAATCAATGACAAGTTGTGTAATTCGATAATCTAAATCAGATGGCATAATACCAACCCGTATTTGACCACCTTGAACCTCTTGTAAATCTTTAATAGCATCTTTGACATTTTGTAGTGTATTAAGCATTGCAGTAGCATAGGTAAACAATAAGGTACCAGCCTCTGTCATCACTATTTTTTTGCCAATCCGATCAAATAACGGCATTCCTAGCTCATCCTCAAGCACCCGTATTTGCTGGCTTAACGTTGGTTGAGAAATACCTAGCTTTTCAGCCGCTTTTGTAAAATGTAGCTCCTCACAGACTGCCATAAAATAATGTAGATGACGTATTTCCATATGAATCACAACCAATCATAGTTTGTATCTATCATTGTAATAGTAATAATAGTATTGTCCAATCATTTATGTTGTTATAGACTTCAACTTAGGATTTATTTATTCAAACTTACGGAGTTGATAAAGCATGAAAATGAAGCAAACGATTTTACCTATCATAGCCATAATTTTGGCTTCTTTAAATTTAAGACCTGTCATTACTTCCGTTTCACCTTTGTTAGGAACTATCCGAGAATCATTGCATATGAGTGCGGCAAGCGCTAGTTTATTAACATCATTAGCTGTCTTATGTATGGGTTTATTTGCACCGATCGCGCTCAAACTCGCCAATCGTTGGAGTATTGAACGAGCGATTGCCTACTCCCTCATATTAATTGGGCTTGCAACCGCTTCAAGGTACTTTGCTTACTCTGCCTGGGTCATGCACGTTACAGCCCTATTAGCGGGTATTGGTATTGCCATTGTTGGTCCATTACTTTCAGGTTTTATTAAAGCAAATTTTGCAAATCCTTCTCGTATCGGCGGTATTTATTCACTCGCTTTAGTTGTAGGAGCTGCCTTAGGTTCAGGTCTATCCATCCCATTAAGCACCATTTTTCATTCTTGGCAAATCTCTGCAGCTTCCTGGGCTTTACTTGCGATCATCGC
Source organism: Lysinibacillus sp. GbtcB16 (assembly GCF_019091145.1). Lineage (NCBI taxonomy): Bacteria > Bacillati > Bacillota > Bacilli > Caryophanales > Bacillaceae > Lysinibacillus > Lysinibacillus sp. GbtcB16. Next base: position 960,220 of record NZ_JAGXJV010000001.1, on the reverse strand, counting down.
TTTGTTTTTTTGGTGGAAGCCTATTGAACGGAAAGCACATACTACAAGTACTACAGGTAATAAAAATACAATCTCTATCAAGCAAATTTTAACAAGTGAAAAAGCTTGGCTATTAACAGGTTTTTTTGGTTTAATGGCCTTCATGTTTTATACGATTATGGCCTGGTTACCACCAATAGCTGAACATATGGGCTATAGCAAACATGATGCCGGAATGATGCTCACCCTATTAACGGTTGCCCAAATGCCTGCAACGTTTTTAGTCCCTATTTTAAATAATCGCTTCCAGCATCGAGCTGTTTGGCTAGTAGCTTGTTCATTACTTGAATTAATCGGTTTATCAATGCTGCTCTTCTCCATTAACCCTTGGCTAAGCAGTGTTCTTATCGGCATTGGGGCAGGTGGCTTATTCTCATTAGGATTAACTTTACCAATAGATGAAGCCGAAGATATCCAAGAAGCTAGTTTCTTAGCGGCTATGACCCAATCTGTCGGCTTCGTATTTGCTGCTCTTGGCCCCCTATTTGTGGGCCTTGTAAGAGATTACACAGGGAACTTTACAGCTGCCATTATTGGCATGATGATAATCGTGATCGTCATGATCATGATCCAATTAAAAATTGGTAATCAGAAGCCTCATGCTACCCATTAAATTCATACGAAAAAGACGACTACATACTTAAAAGTCGTCTTTCTACGAATGACCTCATTTCCTTCATTCCTAGAATTTTGTCCAGTCATTGTAAGGGGTGTCGCTTTAGTATTCGTTCTTTTACCTGAGTTTCTACTGGGCGATTAGCTGTCATCGCATAAGAATTTGCTATGGTGAGTAATTAAGTAGTGCATGTCTGTACGACAAACCACGCTCCGCTATTGTCTATCACGCAGCATGCTAGATGACTATTGCGGATCTTAAAACCGCTTCTTCTAAAACATCTATGCCAAATAAAATATCTTCAAGGTCAGTATGTTCATCAGGATGGTGACTTAAGCCGTCGACTGATGGGATAAAAATAAGGCCGACTGGTCCAAGTCTAGTCATGTTCATCGAATCGTGTCCCGCACCACTTTGCATATATTGATAGGAGAGATTTTTTTCTATACAAATACTTTCCAACCCTTTCATTAGACTTGGCGAAAGTAGGACAGGCTCCTCGGAGCTAATGACCTTATAGTCAATAGCAAGCATTCGCTTTTGTTGAACATTTGCGATGGCTGTGTAGAAATGCTGAAGAACTCGATCCCTTGATTGTACTGAGGAGGAGCGAATGTCAACTGTTAGCTCCACTTGTCCTGGGACTACATTCATGGACCCTGCAACAACGTCTAAAATACCTACCGTTGCCACTGTTCCAAACTCTTGCTCGGCTATCGCAGCTTTCTCCAATTCTAGTGCCAATTCTGATGCCCCTAAAAGAGCGTCCTTCCTCATATTCATCGGTGTTGTACCTGAATGGGAGGCTTTCCCGTTTAATGTCATTAATAAACGGACTGGTGCTGCCACCCCCGTAACAATTCCAATTTTTTTCTCATAGTTAATAAGCATTGGACCTTGCTCAATATGTAACTCAAAAAAGGCATGGAAACCTTCCCCTGCTCTATTTGCCTGATCTACACTACTAAAATCTAGCCCACAGTGTGCAAAGGCCTCTTCCATGGAAATGCCATCGCGATCTACGAGATGACGATATTTTTCTTTATCTATAAGCCCTGCCATTGCTTTACTGCCGACCGTTGATACACCAAAACGAGAAGACTCCTCACAGGCAAATGCAATAATTTCAATAGGATGCTTTGTCACAATTGACTTCTCATTGAATCGTTTGATTACTTCCAGGGCTGCCGTTACGCCAACAACTCCATCATACTTTCCACCTTGATAAACTGTATCTAAATGAGAGCCCATGACTACAGGCTGTAATCCTGGTACTTTACCTTCTCTTCGAGCAATAAGATTTCCACATGGGTCAATATGAATTTGAAGATGTTCATCTTTACATAAACGAATGAAGGCATGTAAACAAGCCTGCTCTTCATTTGTATAAGCAACTCTCGTAATTCCTTTCTCACCTGAATTATATTGATTCATTTTATTTAGTAATTGTTGATAACGTTCTTTGCCAACCATGTAAACAACTCCTTCTTAAGAATTACGAAGATGAAAATCAAACCAAATTTGCTTTTGCCCTGTATCTTTTTTTATTGTACCAATTATTTCATATCTTATTGGATGAAAAGTAGAAAAGGGATTCTCGATAACGAGATCCCTACTCTAATCTTGATCATAGGCTATTATTTGCTATTAGCCATTTTGTTATTGAAATGATGGAATAGTGCATCACATTCTTCTGGCGTCTCCATTTTATGCATGTTTAGCACACTTTTATCTTTTCCAGTTAAGTAATCACGTACATGCATATCAGAGAAGCCATGCACATGAGCATCTTCTGCTGTATTGCAATAATGCACTTCTTTAATTCCTGACCAAATGATTGCTGAAACACACATCGGACATGGTTCACATGTTGCGTAGATGACACAATCCGATAAATCCATTGTGCCAAGCTTTTTAGAAGCTTCGCGAATAGCTACTATTTCTGCATGTGCTGTTATGTCTGTATCACGCATCATCGTATTTCCGACAACAGCGATGATTTCATCACCTCTTACAATTGTTGCACCAAATGGTCCGCCAATATTTTGGTCGATCCCATCTTTAGTTTTGTCAACGGCTAATTGAATATATTCCATACCGTGATTCCCCCTATGTTAATTAATAATATGAGTACCTGCTTGATTATTGATTGCCTCTTTTAGACTCTCAGGATTTGTAATAATAACTCTGTGACCACCATTTTCTAAGAAGCTCAAACTGGCTTCGATTTTTGGTAGCATACTTCCTGGTGGGAATTGATTGTCTAAAACATGTTTCTTTGTTTCTTCAATTGTAATTTCTTCAAGTGCTTGTTGTTCAGGCTTCCCAAAGTTAATGAATACTCGAGGAACACCTGTTGTAATAATTAATGAATCCGCATTTACTTGAGCTGCTAACAGACTTGTTGCAAAGTCTTTGTCAATAACAGCATCTACACCTTCGTAGATATTGTTTTCTTTTCTAATCACTGGGATACCGCCTCCGCCTACTGCGATAACTACATAATCATTGTCAATCAGTGATTTGATTGCATCCTTTTCAACGATATCAATTGGTAGTGGTGAAGGCACCACACGACGATAACCGCGTCCTGAATCTTCTATCATTTTCCAATCTGGATGTTCCACTAACATAGCATCCGCTTGCTCTTTCGTAAAGAATGAACCTACTGGCTTAGTAGGATTAACAAAGTTCGGATCATTTTCATTGATTTCCACTTGTGTAATCACACTAACTACCTTTTTATTAATTTGACGCTTCGCCAGTTCATTGATTAGGGCTTGTTGAATTAAATAACCAATTCCGCCTTGTGTATCGGCAACACAGTTCACTAAAGGTACCGCTGGCATGCCAGATATTTCATTAGCAATTTCACTTCTTTGTAGCGTAAAGCCTACTTGAGGACCATTGCCATGTGTGACAACCACTTTATAGCCTTCTTGAATCATATCTGCTATATGTTCGACAGTTTGAGCAACAGCTTCCTGCTGGCTTTGAATAGATTCACTACCGCTATCTTTTACTAACGAGTTGCCTCCGATTGCTACAATTACTAATTTACTCACAACTACACCCCTACTTCATTTTCCACATTATTTTGAATTTTCCGGTTATTAAATCGATATAACACTGTATATAAAATGAACGATACGATTAGTCCGCTAAAGAAGGCAAAATCATTTAGCTTCACTAGGAAAGGCACACCTTTAAGGAAGGCACCTGACATTGGTAGCATAAAACTAATCAAGAGCACGACACATGCTACGATGTTATAGCCAGATTTATAAGCCCCATTGTTACCTTCTTGCACATAAATTGTAGATAATTCAATACGACGTTTACGTTCGATATAAAAACTTGACAACATAATACCTGCGATTGGACCAAACATAGAGCCAATAAAACTATAGAAGAAGAATAAAGTTTCTGTACTAGATACTAGCTTCCAAGGCAAAATCATTGTTCCAACAATGGCTGTTAAAATTCCTGCTGTTTTTACTGTAAATACTTTAGGGAATAACGTTGTCATTTGTAATCCTGATGGTAGTAAATTACCGAATACGACAAATGCAGTTGCCCCAACATTTAATGCTAAAATTAATACAATAACAGAAAATGGATTTTGGATTTTATCGATTGCATCGACAATATTAAAAATTGGTTGTCCGAATGCAATTTCTGTCCCTGCTATTAAACTAATACAAGTGATGGCAAATAGTAGATACGAACCGATCATACCAATAGATAAACCATAGACCATAGCTTTTGGTGATTTAGCTCTATTTGTAAAGTCTGCAATATTAACGATTGGACCAGCCCAATTGGATACCAATGCGCTGACACAAGCAATAAATACTAATGGACTTTCCATTTTTGTTGCCGGTGTGTAATCTAAAATTGGACCGATACCACCAGCAATATTAATTGCCCAAATCGCTGCTCCAATGATGAAGATATAAACGATTGGTGATGAATATTTACCGAAAACAGTAAGCATATCCATGCCGCCCAAAAATAGTAAAACTGTAACTATCCATAAAATACTATAAGAAATCATTGTCGGAACATCTAAGCCAAAAAGAGTGAAGTCCCCACCAATAGACATATAGTTCGGAATGAATCTAGAGAATAAAACATTTAGAGATTGAGCCCCTACCACTGTGGTTGTACCAAAGAAAACAACCCCAGCAATTAATCCACGACATAAGGCTGGAATAATGGAACCCTTTACTCCGAATGCATCCCTTAGTAATATTGCAAATGGTATACCATATTTAGAGGCAGAATATCCATTTAAGGCGTAGCCTGCAGAAACGATCACTGCTGATAGCATGATGGCTAAGAAAACTTGATTAACAGATAATCCCAAGATGAAAAATCCTGCAACCGTCATATAAGACATAATATTGTGAACTGCGCCCATCCAAACTGTGATGTAGTTAGTGATTCCCCAATCTCTTTCCTGAGGACCCTTTGGTAATAGTTCTTCCGAATAGCCTAGTGCTCTATAGTCTTGATAGGACTGATCAATTTTTGCATGTTCCATTTAAAGCTCCTCCTACTTATAGGAAGTGGGTTTAAGCCCACTTCTCACTAATTGTGATTAATGCTTTTTCAAAAGCTTCCATTGGAGGGTGAGTAATACCGGCACCAATCATACCAATACCAGCGTCTTTATGTGCGATCGCTGTATTAATAATTGGAAGAATACCAGTTTGAATGACTTTACGGATATCAATACCAGTAGCAATTCCCATGAAGTTTAATAATGGAATAGTAATGTTTTGGTTTTCAGTTGTAGTAATTTCTTTCATTTGACGTGAATAACCAATTGCTTCATCCACTGTTCCGCCTACTAGGGCAACGATTGCTGGTGCAGTAGCCATAGCAAAACCACCGATACCGTATGTTTCTGTAATAGCACTATCTCCAATATCTAGACCTGAATCTTCTGGCTTATAACCAGCAAACATTGGCCCGATAACTTGTTGTGCAGGGCCAGTGAACCATGTGTTACCTGCCATCCCACTAATACGAACACCAAATTCTACACCGTTACGTGCCATTGTTGTCACAACTGTACTGTGCTCAATACCGTGTGCAGCATCTAATGCACATTTACAACAAGCCATCCATGTAGGACCTGAGAAATACTCACTACTTGCTACAAAGTCAAATACTTCACGTTTCTGTTCAACAGGGTAATCTGTTTCTAAAATATAAGGTGTTAAAGCTTGAATGAGTAAAGCAGTACCTGCATTATTACGGTTATGACACTCGTCACCCATATGAAGTGCTTGTGCGAGCATTAAACGAAGGTCGATCCCCTCTTTATTGAGCTTCATAGCGTCACGTAAAATGGGTCCTAAAACATCACGCATCCATACTAAACGATCAATAACGCTGTCATCGTTTGCACCCATACGTAAAACTTTAGCCATTTGCTCACTTAAGTTTGTAAATGCACGATTACCGTATGTTTTATTTTCAACAATGTGCACAAACATGGAGGCAGATGTAACACCAGCCATAGATCCTACAGCGTTATGCTCATGACATGGTGAGAATATAATCTCTCCTGATGCTGCAACTGCCGCCGCTTCCTCAAGATCTTTTGCCAAGCCTTCGAAAATGATAGCTCCCATAACGGCACCTTTCATTGGACCATTCATGTTTTCCCATGTAATTGGAGGGCCAGCGTGTAAAATTGTTTTCTTCGTCATGCCTGGTACTACATTAATTGCTTGGTCGAAACCAATTAGAACCGGTTGAGAGTTAACAATTTTTTCGACTGCAAGACGGTTTGCTACTTCAATTTTTTCAGCCAATTCAGCTTTATCGATTTTGTTTAGTGCCGTGATTATTTGTGGCTTCCCTCCACCTGGTGGTGACCATTCTAAGTGTGTAGCACTCGCATTTTGCGCTAAAATATCATTGTTAAAAAGTTCAATACCTACGTTAATTACGTTAATTTTACTTGTAAAAAGTTCATTAATCTTACTCATGATGATCTCCTTTCAAAACCATTTCTCTAGCCAGTAAGCCCGCATTTGTACTGCTGCTTGCATGTGTCACACCTGCATCGACTAATTTTTTCACTTGATCTTCTAAACTTGGTTTATCTAAATCTGTTCCTAGAACATATCCAATAATCTCTAAGTGTCTGCCTTCTTTTTCTGCCAATTGTTTAGCCTCAATAATAGCCGGAAGCATAACACCAACTGGATCTTCATGTGACCCGAAGCCTAAAACGAAGTCCATTACAATGACACCAACCGATGGATCTTTTGCTTCTTGTAAGAAACGCTCAATACGAGAAGATGGGTCAATCATTGGGTGCGGTTTACCGTTTGTAAAGTCATCATCCCCAAAGTCTATGAAAGTATGTTCCTGGCTCACATTAATATCTTTTAATAGGAAGTCAGGATTTTTTTGGATATTGCTATATACATGATCGAATTTTTCCATTGCTAGATACATAGATTCATCACAAAGCGTTCCACCACAGAATAATCCACGGATATATTTTTGCTCTGGCGATAATTTAGCACGAACTTCTTCAATTAATGGAAGGTTCAGTGCACGTTTGTTAATGCCTGCTTCATCAATACCAGCAAGTAATACCGCTTGTAACGCTGCTTCTTTAGACGTTTTAGCAAACTGTCCACCAGCTGCTACTACTGCTTCTTCATTACCACCGATAAAGTAAACAACAACAGGTTTGCTGCACTCTTTAATTTGTGCTAATACTTTCTTCTCCACACTAGCTTCAGGTGGCTTTGATACAAGAACGATTACTTTTGTCGCTTCATCGGCATCAAGAGCTTGGATACCATCTAGCATCATAATTCCGCCTACTTCTTTACTTAAATCACGGCCACCCGTACCGATAAGTTGAGTAATCCCACCACCGAAGTCATGAATACGGACACTTACCTCTTGGCTACCAGTACCTGATGCTGCAACGATACCGATACTGCCTTTTCTTACAGCGTTTGCAAAGGCAAGTCCTATATTACTAATGATTGCTGTACCACAGTCTGGACCCATCATTAATAAGCCTTTGTCATGTGCTAATGTTTTTAATTCCACTTCGTCTTCCACGCTTACATTATCGCTGAATAACATAACATGTAAGTCATTCTCAAGAGCCTTGCGTGCTTCACGAACCGCAAAAGCACCATTCACAGAAATGACAGCAAAGTTTGCATCAGGGATACCTTGTGCAGCTGAATCAATCGTTGCGTATTTAATATCACTTTTTGCTTGTGCTGAATTTTTATTTGTAAATAATTCCTCCACCGCTAAGTAAGCGCTTTCTGTTTCATCCGCATTAGCAGTTTTCACAATAATCATTAAGTCCCCTGCTGTTGCTTCCTCTACTTCAGGAGTCATTAAACCCACGTTGCGAATGACTCCCTTGTTCATTTCTGTACCCATACCAATAATGGCTTGCTCAACGCCTTCAATTTGATTCGCTTTTGTTGAAAGTGACATCAATGATACTGAATCAAAATATGTGTTTCGCTTAATTACAACTTTAATACTCATTTTTATCCTCCTAATTTTATATTGGCTTCAAAGCCACTTATTAGCCCTAAGGCGATATCTGTACCTGATGAAGAGCCGATGGCAAGTACCTTCTTCAGTGCTTCGATCGCTTCACCTTCCGTGCCAGATAGCATGGCCGAGACAAGTGCATGAATAGATTCCCTAACTTGTCCATATGCAGCCTTGTTCAATGTTGTATAACTAATCTCATTGGTTAAAGGCTTCATCCATTTGATGACGCTTTCACACAATGGCTGATAAATAGAACACGGACTCTGTTCTAAATGGATGATCGTCAATAATCCAACTATAAAATCATCACCTGATGGTGTTAACCCTGGTCCCAGGCCCACTAAATCAAGTACATACTGCTGAAAATTATTAAAACGGCGATTACATAATTCTTCATGGAGTAATGCTGTGCGCTCTTTTAGCAATCTCGAAGTTTCTGCCTCAAATGCACTAACTGGTGAATCACTGCGCTTCATTCCCCCACTTTTTCCATATATATCAATAAACTGTTTCACTTGAACAATATTCTGTTTTAACGTTGCCATGTCTGACGGGAAAATAGGTAGATGACATTGCCAATGAGTGGCTGTTTCTAACGCTATAGTTAATTTATCTTCTATTAATAATTGGTGATGCTTGATCCTAACAGGGTCATTTTGGATTATGTGCAAATTGTCCAAAGTATCAAGATCAATGACAAGCGAATTGGGGGCATTATCCATAGCTTTCGTTGCAAGTGTAAAAATTTCATCATTTGCAGTACTGCGAATATTTAATGCATGCCTAAATACACTATGAACCGTTCCCGTAAACTCCGTCTCAACTAGTTGCTGAAGGAAATAGTTATCACCAGATTTAGCGTGTATCATATGTACACCTCTTTAAGTCGTAGGATTGCTCCTATTTTGCCCCAGCTTCTAGTAAAATTTTTTCAATGGCCGTAAATCCTTTTTCTCTAGCTATTGCTAGCGGAGTCACTCCATATTGATCGACTAATTGTGTATCTGCACCATGCTCTACTAATAAACGAACAATTTCTTGTTGCTTCTCTCCACCATCATTCAAAAGAATTGCTTCAATTAATGGTGTCCAACCACAAATATTTGTATGATTAACATTAATATCTGTCGTTGTCACAAGCTCACGAACTACCTCAACAAATCCTTTCTCACTTGCTGGGTGAACACCTACTCCACCAAAACGTGTTAAACGTTCTAAATCTGTGTTTGCTTGGAGCATTATTTTCACAAGCTCTAATTTTCCATTAATACAGCCATATAAAAATGGATTTAAACAAATTTGATCTTGAAGGTTAATATCGGCACCTTCTTGTATTAGAAATTTCACCGTTTCTAATTGATCGTTCATGGCAGCAAGTAAAATGGCTGTACGCTTTTGCTTATTGCGAGCATTAATATCTACACCTTGTTGTAAAAAACGTTGCAAAGTATCTATATCTCCCGCTTCAGCTGCCGCTAAAAATTCTGAGATGATAATTGTATCTTCCAATTTTTTCATTCCTCCATTTTCCCGACCTATTGTTCATTTCATCTAAAGGGAAATGAATTGCGAGAATGTTAGTTTTTTCACATTCCCGTCTTACACGCTTTATTTTATTCTCTTATGCCCTATATATCATTGTTTAGCAATACCAAAAAGAATGGAGATGATTTGGGCAATATGTACAATGTTTTGTGATAAGATTATGGCAAAGGAGTGAAATCATTTGCTAACAATTAAAGATTTATTAGAAATTAAGGCTTTGGATGGAATTAAAATTGTTGCGGGAGAGCAAGGGATTCACAATAAAATATCACTTGTGAACATTATCGAGAATCCTGATGCATTTGATTGGCTAACACCGAATGAATTATTATTAACAACCGGTTATATCTTCCAAGATGATGAAGAACTACAAAATAAAATTATGCAAGAACTGTCCAAAGTCAATTGTGCGGGCCTCGTCATTAAAATGAGACGTTATCTCCAAAAAACACCTCAAAACATGATCGATATTGCCAATCAATATGGATTACCTTTATTGGAGTTACCTTATAACTACATCTTATCCAAGGTCATATCGATCATTAATGAAAAGGCCTCTGGTCGCTATGACTTATTAAATCGAAAATCATTGGATATGCACAACACATTGTTTAAGGTGGCACTAGAAGGAGGAGGCATCGAATCGATTTCCTCAAAATTAGCGGAAACCATTAATAATCCGATTATCTTTTTAGATCAGGATTGGAATTTACTCCATTTCACTGATCTCGATGCCAATCCAGTCCCACTTGCCTACGGCATCAACCTTAAACAAAATCGTCCGACTTTTTCAAAGGAATTTATCGATTCCATTCCTAAGGATCTCAATGAGATGCAAAAATCGATTACAAGAAATTATCATTTAGAGGATCTTACTGTAAAATGCAGAATTCTCCCTGTAGCAGTAGCCAATTATATTTACGGCTACATCGTCATTTGGCAAACCGTTCATGATCTCAATGAATTTGATTATATTGTTTTAGAGCAAGCCTCCACGATTGTGGCATTAGAGAGGATTAAACAGAAGGAAATTGAGGATGTCCGACTTAAAATCAAACAGGAGTTTTTTGATGATTTATTAACGGGGAAAATCACATCTAGCGAGACACTTCAAACGCTCTGTGATCTCCATGGCTTAAATGTCCATTATAAATATTACTGTATTGTTATCTCAATGATCCGTGATAACCTGCAGGATCATCATGATTTAATTTCTCGAAAGTACGAATCTGATAATATGGCAAAAAAATGTATGAATTTAATCTATAAACACTCGAGTACCGTCAATGGTGAAATTACATGCCTTTATCGAAATCATCAAATTATTGTGTTGGTGGGACAACAAGAAGGTAAGCAAGATATGACTGTTAATGAAACGAAACAATATGCTGAGGAAATTTTGCAATTATTAAGTCAGTATCAAGCAGAAACTACCTTTTTAATTGGTATTGGGAAAGAATACAAACAAATTCGTTACGTTCATAAAAGCTTTGCCGAGGCTCACGAAGCTCTCCGTCTCATGCACCGATTCGAGGAAAGCAGTGCAGTGGCCCATTTTGCTGATCACTCCATCTATCACTTTTTAGATTCGAATATTAATGAGGTACAATTAAAAGACTTTTTCTTAGAGAGCTTAGGGGCTGTCTTTGAGCATGATTTATTACATGGGACGAGCTATTTAATTACATTAGAAAATTATTTTATTTACCACATGAATATTAGCGAAACCGCTAAGGAAATGTTTATTCATCGCAATACATTAATTTATCGTATCGAAAAAATTAAAGAGATTTTAAAGACCGATTTAAAAAACTATGAGGAGCTATTACAAATACAATTAGCTCTAAGAATTTATCGACTACTCGGTAAGTCTTTATACCATGATGAGTTTGCTGATTAGTCCTATTTAAAAGGTGATGATGAATTGCACATCACCTTTTATTTCATTTCATATTCAGTTCATAAACACATGCTATAGTAAAAGCCATAGGAACGACATACGTTGTTTGACGATATTGAAGGAGGCTTATTTCTTTGCAAGAGACATCAAAAGAAACTACTAAAAAACCAGATTGGCGTCGTTTTATACAATTAGTAAAACGAGCTGAACCACCTATTTGGCTCCTAGTTATAGCTTTAATTATGAGTTTAGCAACTACGGGCGTAGGTTTTATCGTCCCATTATTTACAAAACAGTTAGTGGACGGCTTTTCATTAGAATCGCTTAATTATTGGCAGATCATTTTGCTGGGTATTGCTTTTATCGCCCAAGCCATTGCAAGTGGACTATCTATCTATTATTTAAATCGTGTAGGTCAACATGTAGTAGCAAAATTGCGGGATCAACTTTGGCGCAAGCTGCTGCATTTACCCATCCCCTATTATGATGAAAACGATACGGGTGAAACATTAAGTCGTGTAACAAATGATACAGCGGTCGTAAAGGAGCTCATTACAGAGCATCTAGCAAACTGTTTATCGGGTGTTATTTCTATCATCGGTTCCATTATCATTCTATTATTCCTAGATTGGAAAATGACATTAGTGATGTTAATCGCTGTTCCACTAGCGATGGTTATTTTAATGCTGCTAGGGAAACGCATGTTTGTGATTTCTAAAGGGATGCAAGACGAAACCGCTAAGTTTACTTCGGTATTAAACCAAGTTTTACCTGAAACACGTTTGGTTAAAGCTTCTAATGCCGAGCAAATAGAATATGAGCGTGGGAAAAAGGGCATTACGAACCTCTTTAACTTTGGCTTAAAAGAAGCTAAAATCCATGCGCTTATTTCACCATTAATTTCATTCGTTTTAATGTCAGTTCTCGTCGCTATTATTGGCTATGGAGGCGTGCGCGTTTCCTCTGGTGAGCTGACAGCTGGTGATATGGTGGCATTTATTTTATATTTAATCCAAATCATCATGCCCATGACACAATTAACGATGTTCTTTACGCAACTTCAAAAAGCAATGGGTGCCACGGAACGCATTAGTGAGTTACTGGACCACGAAGAAGAACATATTGAAGAAGGCATTACTGTTGAAAAAATAGATCAACCGATTTATGTTAACCATGTTGATTTTTCATATGGCGAGGAGTCGATTTTATCCGATATTAACTTCACAATAGAGCCAGGCAAAGTAACGGCCATTGTAGGTCCAAGTGGTGGCGGTAAAACAACCACATTCTCCCTGTTAGAACGATATTACCAGCCAACTAGCGGTAATATTACGCTAGGAGAAACGCCAATTGAGACATTTTCACTTCACTCATGGCGTAGTCAAATTGGCTATGTGGCTCAAGAAAGTGCCCTGCTGTCAGGAACGATTCGAGAAAATATTTGCTACGGTGTTGACCGTGAAGTGCAGGATGATGAGCTAGAAAGTGTGGCTAAAATGGCTTATGCTGATCAATTTATTAACGAGCTTCCCGATAAGTTTGACACAGAAGTAGGCGAAAGAGGCATCAAGCTTTCAGGGGGGCAACGTCAGCGTATTTCTATTGCCAGAGCGCTACTACGGAATCCACAAATTTTAATGCTCGATGAAGCTACATCAAGTTTAGATAGTAAGTCAGAAATTTATGTACAAAAGGCGTTAGATAATTTAATGCAAGGTCGCACAACTTTAGTTATTGCTCACCGTCTTTCAACGGTAGTCGATGCCGATCAAATACTATTTGTAGAAAAAGGACATATTACAGGTTGTGGTACACATGAATCACTCTTTGAAACGCATGCCATGTATCGTGAGTTTGCCAAGCAGCAATTACGAATTAAAGAGGACTAACGAAGGGAATTGTTTAGATGACCAAACTATTAATGGTAGATGATGATGCCCATATTCGAGAATTAGTAAAAGTATTTCTACAAAATGAAGGTCTAGAGGTTATTGAGGCGACGGACGGTGTCGATGCACTGTCCAAGTTGGCCTCTGAAAAGGTAGATATGGTGATTATGGATATCATGATGCCAAACATGGATGGGTGGGCTTTATGTGAGGAAATTCGCTCATACAACACAGATCTCCCTATTCTTATGCTAACTGCTAAAGGAGAAACCGCTCAAAAGGTCAAGGGTTTCCATTTAGGGACAGATGATTATTTGGTAAAACCTTTTGAACCTGCCGAGCTAATTGTGCGTGTTAAATCGATATTAAAAAGATATCGTATTGCTCTCTCTCAAGTAGTAGAAGCTGGCAATGTTAAACTCGATCGACATACACATGAAGTTGATCTGAACGGAGAAATCATTGTCCTTCGGTTAAAGGAATTCGAATTATTATTTACATTAGCGAGCTATGTGGGCAAAACATTTTCTCGTGAACAATTGATTGAAGAAATTTGGGGCTATGATTATGAAGGAGACGAACGCACAGTAGACGTCCATATTAAAAGAATACGTGAGCGTTTTCCTCAGGAGATTAGCGGCTTTGCCATCCGCACCATTCGTGGTCTTGGCTACCGTTTGGAACTAGCATTATGAGAAAACGAAAATTCTTTGTTAGAATTCTATTTGTTCTATTCCTCTTTCTCATTACGAATACTTTATTTGCCTTTATTTCTTATCATGCAACAGGATGGCTATATGGTCAGTTAGGTACAGAACCTCATGATTTTTGGCAGCAATTAGGCACCGTCCTTGGTGTTTTTGTGCTCTTTGCCTGTTCGGCCGCTATTATCTTCTTAATTGGGCTCAATCGACAACGAAATTACTGGGACGCTATTGTTGAAGCCTTAAGACAAATGGCAAAAGGGGATTTTAATATCCAATTAGATGTAAAAGGCAATGAGGAAGACCAATTTGGCCAATTAATCCATGGCATCAATCATATGGCTGTTGAATTAGGAGAACTTGAAAGAATGCGACAGGAATTTATTTCAAACGTCTCCCATGAGATTCAATCGCCTTTAACATCTATTAATGGCTTTGCGAAGGCTCTTAAGAACATTCATCTGCCTGAAGAAAAGCGTCAACATTACTTAGACATTATTGAATTGGAAAGTAATCGGTTATCAAAGATTAGTGATAATTTGCTGAAGCTGACTTCCTTAGAATCACAGCATCATCCATTTGAAACGACAACCTATCGCTTGGATAAACAATTGCGGAATGTCGTTCTGGCTCTTGAACCAAATTGGGTAGCTAAACAACTGGACTTCGATCTTCAACTAGACAATATAACGATTACTGCAGATGAAGATTTACTGAATCAAGTTTGGATGAATTTGCTAACGAATAGCATTAAATTCACATCCAACAGAGGTGCAATTACTTTAACTATGACACAGCATTTAGATACCGTGACCATCATTGTGCAAGATACTGGTATTGGGCTATCCGAAGAGCAGCAAATGCATATTTTTGAACGATTTTATAAGGCCGACCAATCACGGACTGCCACAAATGGAGGAAGTGGTCTCGGTTTAGCCATCGTCAAAAAAATTATTGATATGCACCATGGAACTATCGCCGTCGAAAGTAAGCTTGGAGAATTTACAGCTTTTTCCGTTACATTGCCCATGGATACTATAGAAACTCGTGCAAACGACTAAGGATGTCTGCACGAGTTTTTTTATTAGTAAGCAACCTTTTTAAAATACTGATAAACTTTGTTCAGCTTTCGCTGTTGCTGCCCTTTTTTACTTTCCATGTTTCCAAACTCAAAAAACTTCACTTTCTTCATTCCTACGAAGCTAAATAACGCTCTTTTCATCAAAATTTTATGAGCATTATTCAGCCATAACAGTGGATATTTGGTCGGCCCCTTCATCGTGGACACACAAACAACCGACTTTCCTTTTAAAAGTCCCTCTGGAAATAACCCCTTTGTATCCCGATATGCAAAATTCGATGCAAACATTTGATCAATATAGCCTAACAGCATAGCGGGCGGTCTTCCCCACCATATTGGATAGACAAATACAATTTGATCTGCCCATGTCAGCTGTTGACGGTACTTTTCCAATTGCGGATCACGGTACATATCCCGACGTCGTTTATGCTCATGGAAAATTAAACGAGGATCAAATTCTTCTTCATATAAATCTAGTAGCTGTATCTCATCAATGGCTGGATTCTCTTGACACCCCTTCATTACTTCCTGTAAAAATGCATAATTTAAGCTCTTATGGTTTGGATATGTATAGACAATTAACGTTTTCATACTACGCCTCCATTACTTATCATTTGATAACTAAATAATAACGGATTCGTTTTTTGTTGTCAAATGATAATTGTTTTAAGACAAGTTATTTGGTATCTTGACAATAAGAGGTGATCCGATTGGATAAAAGCAGTTTATTTCATCAATTCGTAACGTTTACAGCCAATGTCCACCAAGTGACACACGAGCTGACACAAAACGTGACCGTTGCCAATATTACACCGCTTCAATATAAAATTCTTGAATATATTAAAGTAAGTCAGCCCGTCACGCCTACCGAAATAAGCGAATGTCAGCATATGTCCTTACCCAACACAAGTCGTGAATTACGAAAATTACAAGACCAAAACCTCATTGAAAAATGGAACGACACGGAGGACCGAAGAAAGCAGTATATTCGCTTGTCTATTGAGGGGGAAAAAATGATGGAGGCAGCCTTTGCATGCATCGAGGAACGCTTTCTACAGCTTATTCAGCATGCGACACAGGAGGATATAAAGGATATTCAACATGCCCTATCTATCCTTGAACAAAAGGTTTTTCAACAAAAAGAATAATATGTGCTGCTTCTATGGTTTTGGTTTGTCAGCCATTGAAGCAGCACTGGTTTTCATAACAATTGAGCTCAAAACAATTCAACTTAAGCAAAACTCTACCATTGATTCTATCCATTGAGTGATTAATAATCGATCCATATATCCTTACATATTCATCATCATTTCGTAACCTATTGGCTTTTTCTTTAATAGAATAAAGGTGTATAGAAGGAGGAGACTCAAGTGGACGTAGGAGTATTTGATAGGAAGTGGGTGGAGGAACATTTGGACACCCTTCCCATTTGGCAACAATCTGCCTACACGGATTTTGCCGCCACAATTGCCGATGAAGAAAATACCTTTCCGTGTGTACCTGCAAGAATGGGGTTTTTATCGAACCATTTGCGCTATAGTTTTATCGGAGATCCACGGAAGGAGTCATCCATTCATGAGCTAGCACAATGTTTAAAGGAATTCGCAAAATCCTCCCAAACTTTTGGTAAATATACGACACTCACGGTTTTCTTTCATAGCCCTCAGGATATGCTCGCTCACTATAAAGTCGAGGATTATCAGCAATTATTTTGGAGCATTCTTAACCAATTAACTAAAATCGATGAACTCGATTGGCCTGAAGAAATACCAACTGACCCTACCCACAATGAATGGGAGTTTTGTTTTAACGGGGAGCCCTATTTTATTTCCTGTGCAACACCCGCACATAAATTGCGCAGGAGTCGCCATTTTTCTACCTTGCTCATGGCCATTCAACCACGCTGGATTTTTGAAGAAATAAACGACTCTACTGCATTTGGGCGGAAATTAAAAAAGCTCATCCGTCAACGCATTGCCCATTATGATGCACTACCAGGGCATCCCGATTTAAAATGGTACGGACAAGAAAATAGTTATGAATGGAAGCAATATTTTTTAAGTGATGACAATCAAAGTCCGTCTAAATGTCCGTTCTTACGGAGGCAACAAAACTAACATTCATTAGGCTTGCTTATGACTTTGCCTTTTCACAACAATCCAGGTTGCAATCCCTATTAGGACAATAAAGAGCAGGCTCACGAAAAAACCGAGTCTGCTTGTTTTTTCTCCTAACGTACCAGATACCGTAACAGCAATGAGCAGCATCCCCAACCCATTTTTCACATGCGCCCACTTAGATAACTCCATTAGCTTCATATATGTCACTAAAATAAAGAGCCAGTTATAAATCAACATTAAACCCGCTGCCGTCATCAAATATTCAAAGATTTTTTCTGGCATGAGAAAGCCAATAACAATGGTTATGACTAAGCCACAAGTTAAAAATATAAAGGCAGGAATAGGTACTTTTCTTTTTCCTTTCTTTGCTAATATTTTGGGTGCATCGTGATCCTCTGCAAGTGTAATAAGAATCGTAATCACCGCATAGAGAGAAGCGACCATTGTTGAAAAACCAGCAATGATTAAAACACCATTAAAAATATCCGCTACAAAGGGAATGTGATAACCTTGAAGGGCCGTAATAAAGGGACTCTCATCAATCGTAAAGTCTTTCCAAGAGACAAGCGCTAACGCAAGGGCAATAGCCATTAAAAAAATGATCGTAATAACGACTAACATTATTCTTCCTGCCTTTGGTGCTTCTTTTGGATCTTTTAAATCAATGACCATTAACCCCATTACTTCAATGCCTCCATAGGCGTAAAAGGCATACAATAGTCCCAGCCAAATTCCTTTTATACCTTGGGAGAAAAACTGTTCATAATTCGCATAGAGTGAATCCAATGTTGATGCTTGTGAGCCTTTCATGAGAATTACAACAGCTACAATAATAAACATTACAATTGCTGCCGCCTTTAATGCCCCAAAGATGTTTTGGAAGTTTTCAAAACCCTTCATGCCTGTAAGAATCACAACTAGCCCTATAGCAGCATAGATAGAGGCTGCAATCCATAATGGCAACGCTGGAAACCAAAACTTCGTAAAAATACCGAGTGCCATGAGCTGACTCCCCATAATAAGAATCTCAGAGATTAAATAGACCCAGCCATTACTAAATCCTGCCCACCTCCCAAATGCCTGTTTAGCATAAGTACGGAATGAGCCTTTATCAGGATTTTCAACAGACATTTTAACAAGTGCATCATAAACAATATACGTACAAATGGCCGCTAATAAAAAAGGAATTAAAACAGCCGGTCCACTTTTATGAATGGCCATACTTGTTCCAAGAAAGAAACCTGTTCCTAATGTGCAACCTATACCGAGAAGCGAAAGTTGCCACCAAGACAACCTGCCCTTACTTGTATTTGATGTCATGTAATCAACCCTTCACTACTTTCTGACTAAAGGCAATGTCATGCATCGAATGCCTCCCCCACCTTTTTCAAGCTCTGTGACGTCCACTTCAAGTAATTTCTTTTTGTGCAGTAACGGATGCTTTAATAACTGCTGCTTAGATGCCTGTTTACTGATTACTAAAGTTTCTGGATCAAGATTAATCAAGTTAATGTCCGGAATGGTTTTATAGGTTTCGAGCCAGTAAACATCAAAGCCATGCCGCTTTAAAAATAGTTCTGGCATATCATAATAATTCCCTTGGGGTGTGAACACCTGTACAGGAAAATAACGCACAAAGCTTTTTGCAATCATTAAGTTATGGTGTACAACATTACAATTCATATCTAAATGAAGCGTATCATTGCCCTTCGGTAAATCAATGACCGCAATTTCTGAAAATCCTTGTTGAAAAAAGCGCTCCTTCAAGCTTTCAATAGCCACTATTGACGTTCTCATCCCTAGATTCATGAGAACTGCATCCTTATTTAATAGCATCACATCCCCACATTCAAGTGATTGAGAGGGCTGTGCTTTACGCATAAATTGTTCAGGAAACCACTTGGCTAAAATAGCATGAGCATGTGGATACTCTGGGCGCCTTAACGAGCTCCCTGCATTTCCAGGTAAAAGCTGCTGTCCCACAACACAGGCTAAATCGCGCACAAAATAACGATTAATGAGCTGCTCACTTAACAGCTGCTGTTCATTTGATAATTCTTCGGCATAATCAATCACTCTTACCCCAGCGTTTTCAAGAGTTATCTTCAAAGCCAGGAAATTTTCCATAGCTTTATGATGGCTGACAGGCCCACTCCACCCAACCTGCTCAGCTATTTTTGAATCAGTTACATCTACTATCGAAGGTGCACAAAGCATGACCACCTTTAGTTCCTCATGCTCCGACCAACAATTTACTTGAAATGAGTCCATCCTTGTTCTCCCCTTCTGCTTGTCGTTCTCTGTTAGCGTTACCATTGAAAGGGGGATTATACAATAGCAGCAGTCACAAACAATACCATGAATTGAAGCGTCGTTTCATTGAACCATATGTAGCTTAAATAAAAATTTAGAGAGAACGACAAAGGCTCTCTCTCATTACGTAAAATATTCTAATTTTGCTTGTGGAAAGAACTTTTTCATATAGCCATATAAATGTTCTTTAATATCTTCTTCCTCATCTTTTTGATAAATGTATTTACCTATTCCATATTTCCCCCATTTATACCTTCTCACGGTTTCGTCAAGTTCTAGCTTTGTCATAGGATAATTTTTTTCAATCACACGCTTAGCTGGCTTCGTAAAGCGATGCTGGATAAATTCGAACGTAATATCCTCTCGTACATCCTTTGGTAATTCAGCATCTAGCCGCTCAAACATTTGATAATAGCCCTCCTGCCATCCATCATGTAGATAAATGGGGGCGACGATGAAACCGAGCGGATAGCCAGCCCTTGCCACTTTCCCAGCCGCCTCAATTCTTTTGGCTAATGGAGAAGTTCCTGGCTCAAAATGTTTAATAACATAATCCGCATTGACACTAAAACGGAATCTTGTCTTACCATTATGTTTAGCATCCAATAGGTGATCCACATGGTGGAACTTCGTCACAAATCGTAATTGACCTAACTCACTTTGTCCAAAATGCTCAATAGCACGTTTCAATGTATGTGTAAGATGGTCAATCCCTACAATATCGGACGTACAGGATGCCTCAAAACGTGTGATCTCAGGAGCTCGTTCAGCCATATAATGATCCGCCTGCTCCAATATTTCATCTACATTGACATACGTACGAATATAAGGTTTGCTCCCCATCGTTGTTTGTAAATAACAATAATGGCAATGGCCCATACAGCCAGTTGCAAATGGAATGGCATATTCAGCGGAGGGCTTGGATGTATCAAACTTTAACGTTTTCCGAATGCCCACCACCAAAGTAGATTTCGCTACGCGATACTTTTGAAAATCATTGTCTCCAGGGAGATTTCTTACTTGATTATGCGAAGTTGTATAACGTATTTCAATCCCCATTTGCTCAAATTTTTCTTTTAACTCCTGACCTAACGGATAGTGGAGCGCATCAGGCTCAAAATAGACGAGCTGAGGGATAAATGGCTTATTCATCGTAATCCTCCCTCAATGAAAATACTGGTGGTAGGCTTGCTCAGCCGCCATTTCACTTGAAAAAATTAACATGTCATTCGTTATCGGATAATAGGTTTCAAATAGAAATACAGCTAGCTCCTCTGGTTGCTCTGGATGATTGACCACCGCGGCTTCCTGTATATTCGCTACATCCTGAATATGAGGATTCCGATAAAAAATATAAACGATATCTCCGACATTATATGGTTGTTGCATCTTTTCACCTTCCTCTGTCTTTCTGTTAGTGTGGTGAAATGATTAGAGAAATATGTCATAAAAAAATTTTTTATGTAATATACATAAATTTATGTGACCCTATCTTCAAATCTAGGAAAATAGGATAATGCAGAATTTTTTAACTATTTGGTATAATCAAGAAAAGGAGGAAGATATATGATCAAACAATCCATTATTGAAAATGTCCTTGAAGCCGCTCTAGCGACTGGTGGGGACTTTTCAGAAATTTTTATTGAAGATAAATATGTCAATGACTTCGTCTTACAAAGCGGCAAGATTGAACAAAGTATTACTGGGCGTGATTTTGGAATCGGCATCCGTATTTTTTCAGGACTTCAAAGCATTTATACGTATACCAATGATTTTTCTGAGGAAGGTTTACTTGCAGCGGCAGAACGTGCAGCCTTAGCCATCAAAGGTGGTGGATCGGGTACCATTCACCCTCTTCATAAAGAGATCATCACGCCTATTCATCAAATTCTTCACATGCCTCATACAGTGGAGCATGCAAGAAAAACAGCTGTTATGCGACAAGCAGATTCGATTGCCAGACAATATGACCCCCGAATTCACCAGGTAAAAGTTCGATATTTCGATGAACAACAAAATGTACTAATTGCAAATTCAGAAGGTAAATTTGTTGAGGATACGCGTGTTCACAGTAGACTTAGTATGCAAGCCACAGCTACAGAGGGTACTGAGGTACAAACGGGCTTCTATGGCCCAGGTGCACATGCAGGCTTTGAATTTATTGAAAAGCTAGACCTAAACCATTATGCAGGTGAAGCTGCACGTATCGCAGTCACAATGCTTCATGCAGATGAATGTCCAAGCGGTAAATTCCCCGTCATTATTGATAATGAATTCGGTGGCGTCATTTTCCATGAGGCTTGTGGACATGGCTTAGAAGCAACTGCTGTTGCCAAAAATAATTCCGTATTTGCCAATCGTATCGGTGAAAGAGTCGCTCCTGAAATTGTTACATATATTGATGATGGTACACTTCCAAACGAGTGGGGCTCATTAAATATTGATGACGAGGGAGAAAAAACTAGAAAAAACATTTTAATTGAAAATGGTATTTTAAAGGGTTACTTAATTGATAAATTTAATGCTCGCCGTATGGATGCACAGCCAACAGGCTCTTCTCGTCGACAATCCTATCGATTTAACCCTACATCACGTATGACCAATACGTATATCGCCCCAGGCTCATCTACGCCAGCCGATATTATCGCATCGACAGAGTATGGTATTTACGCAAAGTATATGGGAGGTGGACAAGTTTCCCCTTCTACTGGCGATTATAATTTTGCGGTAATGGAGGCCTATATCGTCAAAGATGGAAAAATCGAACGCCCTGTACGTGGCGCTACACTCATTGGCAATGGCGCAAAAACATTGCAGCTTGTTGATCGAGTAGGTAATAATCTCGCACATGGAGCAGGTATGTGTGGTTCTCTAAGTGGTAGTCTTCCTGTCAATGTAGGTCAGCCAATGATTCGCGTAAGTGAAATAACAGTTGGTGGAACGAAGGGGGAATAATGGATGAATATTGCTAAATACCAGGAAAAACTATTAGATCAGGCACATGAAGCTGGTTTTATAGAAGCTGAGGTTTATTATGAACAAAATAAATCAATCAAATGCATGCTTTACAAGGGCGAGATTGATAGCTACGAAACGTCTGAGGACGGAGGTCTAAGCCTACGAGGACTTTACAACGGTAAAATGGGCTATTCCTATACGGAAAAGCTAGACGATGATTCAATTCCCTTTTTAATTAATAGCGCTAAAGCCAATGCAATCATACTTGATGAGGATGAGGGCATAGCTATTTATGATGGCAGCTCCGAATACCCATCTTATGACTATTACAATGAAAAATTAGAAACGATCGGAATTTCAGAAAAAATAGAGCTTCTTCGTTCCATCGAGGAAAAGATTCGTGCATACGATTCACGCATTATTACTCTTGATTATTGTTTCATGGAAGAATTTACGGCTGAACGCTCATTAGTGAATAGTAAAAATCTTGCCTTATCCCATAAGGAGAACGGCTTCGTGATTTTCCTCTCCACAGTTGTAAAAGAGGGCGAAGAAATGAAAACAGGCAGTTATTTGAAAATGACACGTGATTTTCATTCTCTACAGGCGGATGCTATTGCAAAGGAAGCAGCTGAGGAAGCTCTTGCGAATTTAGGTGAAAAATCGATTCCAGGTGGTAAATATCCAATCATTCTTCGCTCTGATGCATCAGCCTCCTTATTAGAAACGTTTATGCCGATACTGTCCGCTGAAAATGCTCAAAAAGATCAATCTCTATTAAAAGGAAAAGTTGGGCAAAAAGTGGCATCAGAAGCCGTTACATTGCTGAGCACTCCATTCCATCCTGCCGCATTGTCTGGAGCAAGCTTTGATGGTGAGGGTGTAGCAACTAAAGAGCAGGAAATCATTTTAGAGGGTACACTCCAAACACTTCTGCATAATAGAAAAACGGCTAAAAAAGATAACTGCGAAACAACTGGGCATGCCCATAAACATTCCTATAAGGGAGCGTTAACGATTGCGCCTCAAAATTTATATATTTCAACTGGTGAGAAAACGCTAGATGGGTTAATTCACTCAGTTAGTAATGGTGTATTGATTACTGAAT
This sequence comes from Lysinibacillus sp. GbtcB16, assembly GCF_019091145.1. Classification (NCBI taxonomy): domain Bacteria; kingdom Bacillati; phylum Bacillota; class Bacilli; order Caryophanales; family Bacillaceae; genus Lysinibacillus; species Lysinibacillus sp. GbtcB16. The sequence continues at coordinate 936,384 of NZ_JAGXJV010000001.1, read as the reverse complement.
TATCTGGGCTTCACTCTGGTACGAATACGGTTTCAGGTGATTTTTCAGTTGCTGCAAAAGGATTTCATATTAAAAATGGTAAAATTGCCTCCCCTGTTAAGCAAATGACCATAGCTGGTAATTTTTTCGAGGTCCTACATGATATTAAAGAAACTAGCTCTGAGCTTTACTTCCTGCCACAAGGATATGGCTCCTCATCTCTGCTTGTAAAGGAACTATCAGTAACAGTGGAATAATACCAAAAAGTAAGCCATTCTAATTTCTCGGCAATTCTTTTATCTATAGTCACCAACCTCTCATTCGGTGGAAGTGACTATGGGTAAGAGGGTTGCCTTCTTTATTTTATAAAGATCAGTGTGATCCTCTATTTTAGTCGATCCACCTCCCTAGGAAATACCGCTACACAGTCACTAATGGTTAAATTTTCTTTTAGAGGTAAAATGGTGAAACTTTTAGACCTTTGATACGTTAAATTAGTTGTCATGCTGCGTCAGTCATATGGCATGAAGAAGGGTGGAATTTATGAAAAAAATATGGACTTTATTTTTCGCAGCAATGCTTATTGTACCGCTATTGCTGCAACCGGCAACCGCACAAGCGGCAAAAGCCATCACAATTACTGTGGACGGGGTTCAATTAAAGACCGATCAGCCGCCAGCAATGATTCAAGGGCGGGTTATGCTACCACTTAGAGCAATCTTTGAGGCATTGGGTGCCAGTGTAAATTGGGATTCAAGGAGTCAAACGGTAACAGGTTATAAAGGAGATACAACAGTAGTTCTCAAGATGAAATCGAAGGTAGCTACTATTAATGGCCAGTCCGTTACACTTGATGTACCAGCACAAATTTTAAGAGGCAGAACAATGGTACCAGTCCGCTTCGTAAGTGAAGCGCTTGGTCAGGAAGTTGACTGGAACGCAAGAAATCAGACCGTAACGATTATATCTGATGACACACCAAGCAATATTAGTATTTCTCCTGCGAGCAATGTATCGGTTCGCGATGTCAATGATCAGGGAGATGGGCGTGACATGGAGGTTAGCTTTTCCAGATCATCTACAGAATCATACGTCGATCATTATCGGGTAATGGTGTTGAAGGCTTCAAAGAGCTTTAATTTGGCATCTGCCTTGAAAGTCTCTCCTTCTAATTATTCAGTAGTGTCTACATCAGGTTCGAACCGTGCTATTACTTTAACGCAGAATTCAAGAGATGTGGACGGAGACTATATTAGAAATGATCAGCCATATGTGGTTCGTATCCTTGCTGTTGGGAAAGGTTCTTATTCTAGCGTTTTATCGAGTTCTTCTGCAAAAATTACCTTAACCAATTTGTCGTCTGTTACAGAGGTAACAAATGTGAAAATGTATGATATAAACGATTTTGGCGATGGGCGCGATATCTCCGTTAGCTTCACTCGTCCGCAAAATGATAACAATATTACTAATTATCGTGTGTTTATCGTAAAAACTAGGGATGCTAACAATTTTAATCTGACTACTGCGAATAATTTATCAAGCAGCTACTATACAACTGTGAATAAATCGGGCAGTAACGGCAGTATTTTGACAGGGACTTTGTCCTCCACTGCACGTGATACTGCCGGTGATCTCATAAAAAACAACGTACCTTATACAGCGGTCGTTCTATCTGTAAGTAATACGAATTCATTAGGAAATAAGCTGTCAACTGGATCGTCATCAGTAACACTTAGTCAAAATACAATGTCTACACCGATTATTACACAAGTGAATGACGTTAATGACTTTGGGGATGGGCGAGATTTGAGAGTGAGCTTCAATAAAGTGTCCGATGAATCTACTATCAACGCTTACCGAATTTTTGTAGTAAGAGCTAACAACTATTCGAACTTTACATTGACGAAGGCGAACAGCTTATCTAGCACTTATTACACACAAGTAAATAAAACAGGCTACAATATTACTCAGGTGCTCTCTTCAGGGGCAAGAGATACTGACGGATATCCCATTCAAAATGGAGTTAGCTATCGTGTGTTCGTTATGGCCGTAGCAAATAACTCAGCGAATAATATGCTGTCTTCAGTCTCCAATACGATTACGCTATTTAGCAGCAATGCAGGTGCAGTATCGAATCTTTATGCTAGCGATGTAAGTGATTATGGCAATGGACGTGACCTCTTTGTTTCTTTCAATAAAGCTGTAGACGAGTCAATCATTAGTCACTATCGGATTCTAGTTGTACCAACAGCATATTACAATAGCTTCAGTCTGACGGAAGCAAATAATGTATCCAGCAGCAATTATACGACTGTATACAAATCTGGAAAATCTACGTATGAGCAAACGTTGTCTGAAAATACTCGGGATGTGCGCGGTAATACGATCAAGGAAGGTACTAGCTACCGTATTTATGTTTTAACTGTCGCGAATGGCATAGGAAGCAATGCACTTTCTGCGCCGACGTCTACGATGACATTAAATAAGAACTTTAATGTGCAAGCTGTAACCAATCTAAATGTCACAGATATAGACGATAATGGTGATGGCCGTGATGTGCAAGTAACATTTACGAAGCCCTCTAATGAATCAAATGTCAATCATTATCGAATTCTAATCGTACCGACAGCGTATTACAGCAGCTTTAATCTTTCACAAGCCAATAGTAGCAATTATTACATCACAGAGAGCAAAGGTGGGAATACCGCTACAACTAGAACGTTGGATGGGATTAGGGATGTGCGTGGTAATTATATTACGGAAGGAACTAGCTACCGCGTCTATGTACTGACTGTTTCCAATGGGAATTCTCCAAATACCTATGCCCTATCCTCCGCTTCGCCTGTAATAACACTTAGTAAAAGTAAAGCTGTTCAAGCGGTAAGTAATGTTACTGCAAGCGATATTGGTGATTATGGAGATGGTCGAGATTTACAAATATCATTCTCCAAGCCTTCTGATGAATCGAATATAGGTAGTTACCGCATTCTTGTCGTACCCGCATCAAAAGCAAATGGCTTTGATGTGAACGCAGCTAGTAAAGTCGCTAATTTTACAGATATAAATAAAGGTCAATCTAGTATGAGTTTGGCAACTGATAGTAAAGATATAGATGGAAGACTTATCACGAATGGTGAAGAGTATCGTGTATATATATTGTCCGTAGGTAATGGAAATGCCAAGGCCATGTATACCTTATCCTACCCATCTTCTTCTATTACTTTAGTGGATCACTCTGCACCTGTAACGATGGAGAATGTGCAACTGAGTTTTACTGAGGGTCCTAATAAATATTCCGATATTACAATTAGCTTCAAGGTCAATAACGGACAAAATGTAACGGAATATAGAGTATTTATGCTACCTAAAAATCAAGCAGATAGCTTCAAAGATAGTGATGCCATTAACAATAATAATAGTACTAGAATTTATCAGAATGGTCTCCCCAATGTAAGTCAAAGTCTAAATATAGATTTGGATGCATTTGGAAAACCACTCACAGCATCCACAGAATATGTGGCTAAGGTTTTAGCTGTGGGCAAAGGAAATTATCTATCAAATACGTCCAATTCAGTGATGCTTCTGGCAAAGCCTGATAATACTAGTGGTGAGGCGTCCAAAGACGCTCAAGTTAACCAATAGGATAAATAGAAGGGACTCCCAATGGTACTTTATTGACCAATGGGAGTCCCTTCTTGCTGTATGGATCATGCTATAATCATTCAATTATTTAGACAAATCTATTTTTTTATTTAATAAGTAAATTGTCAGTCCACCAACAGTCATAGACAATAATTCTCCAATTCCCACTGTGAACCATGTAGCCCAAAAAGGAAGGTCATAAAGAATAGTTAATTGCCCAGCAACCGTAAACATAGATACAGCAAATATCAGGGCTGTCACTACCATTTTTCCAATATCATTAGCGATATGCTTTGTAAGACTTCTACAAAGTAATAAGACTAAGAAGGTGGCAATCCCACCAATCGGCACATCTACTATCCATGTGGGCGACATGAAATTTGCAAGTATGACGCCTAACGTCACTGCTACTACATAGCGCTTATTGTACAATGCCAGATAATTAAACATTTCTGACAATCGTAGTTGAACAGCGCCAAAGCTAATGACTGACAATAAAACTGTTACAGCAATATAAAGAGCTGCAACAAGAGCCGTCTTTGTCAACTCACTTACTGACATACGGCTTGAATCTTTTACAATCGAAGTATTCAATTTTATTCTCCTTTGTAAAATAGCTAATCGCTATTTTAGTAATAACTACGACCAAAGGAAGAGAGCTTAGCGCCCTATCTGAAGTGCCGTAGTGCAAGCAATTTTTCTTACTTGCGTATTATAGCAGAAGAATAACTGAATGAACAATGCTACTTGGTCAACCAGCCGCCGTCGATTGGTAAGACAGCGCCATGCATATAATCTGCTGCTGAGCTTGCTAAAAATAAGGTTAAATTGGCCACCTCCTGAGGTTGTGCCCAGCGTCCAGCTGGCGTTTCCTCTGCCACCCATTTCGCCATTTCCCCGTCGCCTTCAAAATCTGCCTGATTCATCGGCGTTTGTATGGCTCCAGGAGCAATTGCATTAGCCCGTATTCCCGCTCTACAGTAATCTAAATCTAGCTGCTTTGTGTAGCCAACAATAGCATGCTTAGAAGCTGTGTAGGCCGCTCCTCCACCACCTGCAACAAGTCCAGCAATTGAAGCCATATTGACAATCGTACCAGCTCCACGTGCAATCATATGAGACAAGATTCTATTGGTCACAAAAAACGTTCCTTTGACATTCGTGTTCATAATTTTATCCCACAGTGCTTCGTCTGTATCTAGCGTTTTGGCAAAGCCGTCTAAAATGCCTGCTGTATTACATAAAATATCAATTTGTGTAAATGAAGAAATAGCAGCTTCGTACGACTGTTCCACATCTTGTTGGCTACAAACACTGCCTACCATATAGGCAAAATGCTCTGGATATTGCTGCTGTAATTGGACTAACCCTCGTACCTCTATATCAAATCCAAATACATTCGCACCATTTTCTAAAAATGCAAGTGCTTGAGCATATCCAATGCCAGACGCTGCCCCCGTAATGAAAACAGTTTTATTTTTATATTCTTCAAACTTCATACCATGTCTCCTTACCAAAAAAAGCCACCTCACAATTGAGATGACTTCTCCTATTATTATTCAACGACAATCCAATCTTCTGCTAATAAATCACATACTGTAGGCGTGAACATTGTGTAGCCTTCTCCGCGTACATTAATTAAAAAATAAGGATTCAAAGTCTCACCATCGTGTTGGCTTTGACCAACTAGCTTCACATATAGTTCAGCACCGCCCCAGCCTTCACGAATACTTTTTTCTCCTGCTTTTAAGCGTGGTAATATTTCTTCAAACGTCATGTCCTTCATCCTCTATTCCCATTCATTATCGCATTAGTATACTGGATTTTCGTTAGGTTGACAACTATGGTTAGATTTGCTTTTTCATCTGTACCTGCTCTGTCGTCACCTTTAGTCCATTTGCCACTAAATAGCTCGTTGCTGGGTTGCTTGCTCGGAAATTAACGGCGGTTATATTCACCTTCTGAGCTGTCACACTGGCTAAGAAGCGCACTAGTAAATCGACATTATACTCTTCTAATACTTCCAATTGATACAGAATGACCCGCTCCACCTCACCCTGTTTCCCCCACACTGTTTTATATAACATATAGCCGAGCACATCATTTGCTTCATTATAGAAAACCCTAGCCTCTCCCTGCTTAACGCTATGCCAGCTACATTGCCAAGGGATAGCTTCCTGATAAAACGGCACATGAGGTAATTGCTCTGGGCGAATTATTTCAGTCCTAATAGCTGACGTATGTTCTACCTTCGCCTCATATTCCCCACTTAAAAACTGAAGATGATCGGTTATAACATAGCCATATCTTTCATACAAAGCAATTGCTACTGAGTTTTCCTTTATTGCTTCCAGTGTGGCAATTTCAACATTTTCTCGTTCATAGATAGCTAGAGTTTCCTCCATTAGTAATCGTGAAACGCCTTTCCCACGATAAGTAGGCGAAATACCCGTGCCTCCATTCCATGCTATTTTCTTGCCATCTATGTGACGAAAGCCGTTCATGACAATACCAATGGGTTCATGATCGTCAAAAGCGACAATGGAGTGCTCAGCTGACAGTCCCTCCCCAACAAGCCGTTGTAAAAACATCTCTGCCGTCATATCAATGGGCACAAAATATCCTTCAAAGCCTTTGTTCCACGCCCGTAATACTTCCTCTAATGTACATTGTGCAACTGTTTTAATATTCATCGTTTCCCTCATCTCAAATGGAATCCAATTTTGCTAAATCTTCTAATGTCAGTTTCCCCAAAACTTCATATCCTTGACCTAAACCTTTAGGTTTTATAATAACCGTGCCCATATTCGAGATGACCCCTAGTCCCACATTTTTCGGAAAACTATGACCAATTATGACTCTATTGATTCCCTCTGGTGGTTTCATTTCCAGCATAGATTGAAAAGCCGTTAGAATTGAATTTTGTTGAACAGTCGAAAGATTTCCTCCTAACATAAAAATCTCAAACATAAAAGGGTCTATTTGTACCTGAACATTGGGAAAAGCCAACTGAGCTGTTTCAATCGTTCGACAAAAAGGACTTGCAGTGATAGGCGCAAGGATGGGAATTTGCCAATAACGCAACATTTGGCCATAATATACAGCCTCATGACGGCCTTGTTCGGATAAATTTCTTTGATACTGACAACTTTGAAATAGACCATTTACTTGATCTACACCAACTGTTGCAGTCCCATGTCTTGCATATAAAATAAGTCCTCCCTCTTTTAATAATTTCAGGAGATCCTTTTCCAATTCTTTCATCCCCTTCATTTTATCACTTTATTCTTTGTAATGTATGTCTTACAAATAGAAAAAAGCTCCCTATTTTTTCACATGGAAATAAAGGAACTGTCGATTTCTGCAGGAGTTGCCGCTCCTCATTTCTTTTAACTTTTATATAAAGTACTTTATCTACAAATATAAGGGAAAAGATTATATATGACTGGCACCCACTCATTTTTTATGTGACCTTTGTTTTAGAAACTTTTTGAATTTTCCATGAGTATAGGAAATGAGACTTAAAATATACTGTTTCACCTTTTTAGTTTACTTTCTTGTAAAGGATTATTAAACTAGTGTTTACGGTGTGTAATTTTAAAGTCATATTGATTTTGTGTTTTAATTTATGTAGGATAAACAAGCATTGTTTGGTTTACAAACAAAAAATAGAGTTAATTAATATTCTAGAATATTAATAGATGAGGAAGTCCCGAGTAATATGAAAAATCGAAAAATAAAGCTTATATTAATTCTATCCACCATTTTATTATGTTTGTTTACAAGTTTAAACATCATTACATCCTATGTAAAAATTAAAAAGACCGTTGAAGAATCGATTGCTAATCAAAGTCTAGAGGCTGCTAATTCCATTGCTGCTTCCATCGATACAATTGCTTATCAGCAATTTTTGAATAATCCGCAAAAGAATGATTATTATTGGGAAGTAAGAAGTTACTTAAATGATGCAAGGATAAAGCTAGGTGCATTATTTGTTTATACATTGCAGGTGGATAATCCAAAGGTATCAAAAGCAATGGTGATGGGTCTGCCAAGTGAACTAAAAAAAGGATTTGAAATAGGTGAGGTTTGTACTGTTCCAGCTAAACAAGTAGAAAAAGCCTATCATGGTGAAACCTATGTCACAGAAGTAATCCATGATTCAGTCCATGGTTCTTATTTATCTGTTGGTGCGCCAATTAAAGATGATACAGGCCAAATAATCGGTTACCTGGGCATTGATATAAGTGCAGATACATTGAATGGTATTAAAGGCAAAGTGATTGAAGATAACCTATTTATTTTTATTTTCAACGGTGTATTTATTTTAATTGTTGCTGGTTCTTTTTTATTTTTACAAAGATGGTACCAAAAAGAGGTAGCGAAGGAAGTAGGCGCCACAGAAGACACTTACCAAGCAGAGATCAAAACGTTGATTACTTCGGTGTCATCGTTACGTCATGATTTCACGAACCATATCCAAGTTTTACATGGCCTTTTACAATTAGAAAAAACCGATCAAGCAAAACAATATTTAGCATCACTGTCGAAAGAAGTACAAGCGATTAAATCATTAAAATTAAATATTGACCATCCAGGTTTATCCATATTATTACAAACGAAAAAGCTAACAGCACAGAATCATAATATTGATATGGATTTCACCATCTCTCAGGGCGATTTTAATAAAATTAAAACGACCGATTTAATCAAGATTCTATCGAACTTAATTGACAATGCGATTGATGCTGCGAATGAATTGCCTGAGGGGCAACGTAAAATTATGATTTGTTGTCAAGCTGATGAAGGACAATATGAATTTAAAATTACGAATACAGGACCGAATATTGTAGACGCAAACCAAATCTTTAAACAAGGATTCTCTACGAAGAAGCATGAAAATGGGAAAATTCGAGGACAAGGACTATTTATTGTGAAAGAAATCGTCCATAAATATCATGGAGATATTTCGATTGAATCATCGAAACATCTTGAAACGACTGCCATCGTCCATATTCCCTTCAAATAGCTACAAAATGTAGAGAGCTTTAGACAAAAACCATTGAGAAGATAATGACTCTCAATGGTTTTTGTTATTCTTTCTCTTTCATATGCGGAGAAAAGACGTTCAGCACTACAGAGTTCTTAAAAGTGGATTGGAACCAGCTCATCTCCCGTAGTGGCATTAATTATAAAAAAAGACTATAGGCAAACTCCAATTTTTTGAGCTTGTCTATAGTCTGATGTCAGGTAACGGTCATACACCCTTATCTTTTTTTGATTTATTATTTGCCGTTCGTGTCCGGTCCTGTGGTTTTAGGAAGGACGGTCTTAGACTATAACCCTTCGGTGATAAACGCAGTAAGGATTTTCCAATATTACCCTGTTCAAAATCTGCACTAAAATTAATATAGGGCACACCGAGTACACGCATATTTGCTGCATAGATAATAATGAAAAAGACCGAAATAAAAAATCCAAAAAGACCGAAAAAGGCTGAAAATAAAATGATAATTAATCGAAAAATACTCATTGCTGTTACAAAGGCTTGATTGACCAATGTAAATGCAGCAATGCTTGAAATCGCAATGATAACAATCATCGAAGGGCTTGTCACGCCAGCCTTAATCGCAGCATCTCCAATTATTAACCCTCCAACAACACTGATCGAGCCACTGATGGCACTTGGCAAGCGTAAGTTGGCCTCACGGAACATTTCAAACATAAATAGCATCATCATGATTTCAAGTATCGTCGGGAACGGTAATCCCGTTCTTGATTCAACCACTGTCGCAAGTAAAAGATAGGGGAGCTGCTCTTGATGATAGGTTGTTACGGCTAGCCAAAAACCAGGAAGTAACATACTGATCAGTATCCCAAATATTCGGAGCACCCGTTCCATTGAACTGACAATGATTGGATATTCATTGTCCTCAGATGTTTTAAAGAGCAGCATAATATTGGCAGGAATAATCATGGCATAGGAAACGCCATCGATCATTATTAGTATTCTCCCTCTCATTAATGCTTGAAGAGCAAAATCGGGTCTTCCCGTATAATCATGTCTAGGGAGAACTTTAGCCGTCTGTTCAATTGCCTCCATCAGTAAATCACCATTGACGACAATATCTGTATCAATTTTTTGTAATTGTAATCGGATTTGTTCTAGCATATTTAAATTCACAATGTCTTCCATATATAGTACGGCTACCGTTGTTTTAGAGCGTTGACCGATTTCTAATGTTTCTACACTAAATGAATTCGTAGGTAAACGTTTTCGTAATAAAGCTATATTAATAAATACATCTTCAATAAAATCATCTCTTGGTCCTTTTACAACTAACTCAAGCGTTGTTTCCCCTGGCTCACGATTAGGTCTATTTGAAATATCACTGGAATAAATCAAATGATCTTCCTCAAAATATAATAAGACATGGCCTTTGTAGACTCTTGTAATCATATCTTCTTTCTTAGTGACCTTTTGTAAATAGGGCACATGAAGATGCTGTTCGATAAGCTCCTCTAACGTTTCATCAGAACCACAGTTAAATAAGGATTGAACACGTTCGACCACAACCGTTTGAAGGAGTTCTTCGTCTATCATAGCATCACAGGTTATCATATGGACTGTATGTTGCTGAAATTTATACTGTTGGAATATTATATCAGCAGAGCGTTGAAATAGTGATTTCAACATTTTCAAATTCATCATTTGTTCCATTGAAATACTTCTCATCTCCTACTGAGCCTACTCAAATTTAGTACATTTATGAAAACTACGACATGTAATAAATATACTTAGGCATATTTTTCCCATGGACATAAAAATTATTCAAGAAACAAATACTGTGATAACCTATTTAGGATGCTCTTAACCAATCATTTTTTGTAGATTAGCCATCTCAATTGCCGATATCGCGGAATCATAGCCTTTATTACCTGATTTTGTTCCCGCACGCTCAATCGCCTGTTCAATATTTTCTGTTGTAACAATACCGAAAATAACTGGTACATTGGTCGTTAAGGATACATTCGCAATACCTTTTGCCGACTCATTACACACATAGTCATAATGTGTTGTAGAACCACGAATAACAGTCCCTAAACCAATAATGGCATCATATTTCTTTGTCTCTGCTAATTGTTTCGCAATAAAAGGCACTTCAAAAGCTCCTGGCACCCATGCAACATCAATGGATGCTTCATCTACACCGTGTCTTTTTAATCCATCCATTGCACCATCTAATAATTTGCTTGTAATAAACTCATTGAATCGACCTACGACTACCGCAATTTTTAAATCCGTCCCAATTAATTGTGCTTCAAATGTTTGACCCATTTTTTTATATCTCCCTCGTTATTAGTTTGTTGTAAATGATTGACTTCGATAAGCGGCTAACGCCTCAATGGAAATCATTTTTAATCCATGATGTGCTGCATACTTTGTCAACTCATCAAAGCGCATCATGTGACCATCATCTCCCATAATTTCACAAATCACTCCAGCAGGAATACTGTCACAAAGCTTGGCTAAATCAATGCTCGCCTCCGTATGGCCCCTTCGCTCTAAGACACCATTATCCTTTGCGATTAGTGGAAAAATGTGTCCTGGCCGACGAAAATCAGTTTTTTTTGCCTGAGACCCCAACATTTTTTGTATAGTGAATGCACGCTCAAAGGCACTAATTCCCGTTGTTGTGTCCATATGATCGATACTTACGGTAAAGGCTGTTTGATGGTTATCCGTATTATGCTGAACCATTGGGTGCAGATCTAACTGATGTGCTAGCTCCTGCGAAATCGGCGTACAAATTAGCCCTTTGCCATAAGTCGCCATAAAGTTGATCGTTTCCGGAGTAATAAATTCAGCAAGCGCTAGAAGATCCCCCTCATTTTCCCGATCCTCATCATCCACTACGACGATTACTTTACCTTGCTTTAAATCCTCTATGGCATCTTCAATTGCATGTAGCACTATTTTTCATCTCCTCATTATGTGATTTTAAAAACCATGTCGTGCTAAATAATCTCTAGTAATCATTGACTTGCCTTGCCCATTGTTCATTTCGTTTAAAATATATTTACCGACTAAATCTGTTTCAATATTGACGAAAGCGCCCACTTTTTTCATACCTAAAATCGTTTCCTTGTAAGTATGAGGAATCAGTGAAATCGTGACCTGATTCGTTTCAACATGAAAAATTGTTAAGCTTGTGCCATCAATCGTTATGGAGCCCTTCAGAATACAGAAATTTGTTAGTTCCTCAGACAATTCGATATCAATATAAACCGCGTTGGCCATCGGACGTTTTCGTAAAATCTTCCCAACACCATCGACATGACCAGCAACAAAATGGCCCCCAAATCGCCCATTAGCAGACATCGCACGCTCCAAATTAACCGGATCCCCTATTGTTAGCTGATGTAAATTTGTAGCTTTGACGGTTTCAGGCATAACATCCATCGTAAGCTCTTGATCCGTAAAATGAGTCACCGTTAAACAAACACCATTGACCGCTATACTATCCCCTAATCCCACATCTTCAGCAATTTTAGATGATTGAACCGTAATTTTCATACTGTTCTTATCGCTTTGCAAGGCTTTAATAGTGCCAATATCCTCCACAATACCTGTAAACATTTCTTTCACCTGCTTTCACACTGATCTTTCATAGCTTCTATCTGTGGTTTTTGAGTTTTTATCCGTCACTCTTACGTTTCTATCCGTCTCCCTTCTTAAAGCTCATATAAAAAGAAAAACCCCTTTGACAAAGGGGTTTTGGGAGTATAAGACATCAATAAATAAGCCTATTTGGATATACATTTTTTCCATAGACTAGTATCTTATTTGTTCTTCTCCCATCCAGACTATCACTGTCGGTTTTGGATTTGCACCAAATCAGCTTGCGCTCACGGACTTTGAATTGCTTCATCACCGCCGATTGGGAATTTCACCCTACCCCGAAGAACATCTTCTATTCAATTGATTGGCTAAATAAAAAAACTCCCCAACATATTTGCGGGAAGTAGTGTCATAAATGCATAGTTAAATAGACCTTCTAAATTACATTGAATTTAAAAAGCTCGCACTTATACCCTTCTCCCATCCAGACTGTTACTGTCGGTTTTGGATTTGCACCAAATCAGCTTGCGCTCACGGACTTTGAATTGCTTCATCACCGCCGATCGGGAATTTCACCCTACCCCGAAGGATCATTTTATTTAGCTAGTTCTTACGATAACACTATTTAATTATATTATCTATACTTCTGTTTGTAATTTTTTTAAAAAGGGGCCACCTCTTGCTATAGAGGTGGCCCCTAAATCCTTTAATGGCTTATTTTTTGAACATAATCATCATAATTTCCCGAAAAGGCCGTCATCCCAGTTGGTGATAATTCAAGCAATTTATTGGCTAGCTTATTAAGAAAATAACGATCATGAGAAATGTATAATAAGGTGCCATCAAACTGCAATAGCGCCTCCTCCAATACTTCCTTACTAAATAAATCAAGATGATTGGTCGGCTCGTCCATTATAAGTACATTGGCTTTTTGCAAAATAAGCTTTGCTAACGCTACACGTGCTTTTTCCCCACCGCTAAGGGAGGCTATCTTTTTAAATACATCCTCTTTCGTAAATAAAAAATTACCGAGTACTGATCGTATTTTTGCCTCTTCCATTGAAGGGAAAGTACTCCAAACCTCTTGTAATACCGTATTATTAGGATGTAATGTCTCTTGCTCTTGATCATAATAGCCGATTGTCACACCATTTCCCCATGTGATAACGCCACGGTCCGGAGACAATTCATGTAATAACGCCTTCAAAAGCGTTGATTTCCCCACACCATTTGGACCTACTAATGCGACCCGATCGCCTCTATCCAATGAAAACTCAATATCTTGCAATAATATTTTTTTGCTATCTTCTAGCTGATAGGAGAGCACTACATCTTTTACCTTCAACACTTCTTTATGAGATCTCTTATCTGTAGCAAATGTCATTTGTGCGTGTTTTAGATCCTTCTGAGGCTTTTCAAGACGATCTATTCGTTCAAGCTGCTTCCTTTTGTTCTTAGCGCTTTTCGAGGAAGTAGCCATCGTAATATTCCGCTCAATATAATCCTCCATTTTGGCGATTTGCTGCTGTTGCATCGTATATTTTTTTTCCATTAATTCGCGATTTTTCGCCTTGCTTTCCACATACTTCGAATAGTTACCGCTGTATGTTGTTCCATGGGTGCGTTCAATCTCATAAATTTTATTGACAAGGGCATCTAAAAAGTAACGATCGTGCGAAATAACAATAATAGCTCCCTGATAGCCACGTAAATAGCTCTCAAGCCAATTTAAAGTCGCAAAATCCAAATGGTTAGTTGGTTCATCTAACAGCAACAAGTCCGGCTGCTCTAGTAAAATTTTAGCAAGTGCCAGCCTAGTTTTCTGTCCACCACTTAATGATTCGATAAGTGTGTTTGTTGGGATGCTACCAAAGCCCATACCATTTAACATACTATTTATTTTTGCCTCAACATCATAGCCTCCTTGCTGTGAAAACCAATCTGATTTGCTGGCATATTTCGTCATTATTTGTTCCAGCTTTTCATGGTCATTTATGCAGGAAGGCTCACCCATCTGCATTTCCAGCTCTCGGAGTTCCTTTTCAGCCTCTTGAAGCTCAGTAAATGCCCCAAGCATTTCAGTCCAAATCGTATGGTCTGACTGCAACCCACTATCTTGTCGTAAATAGCCTAGTTTCATTCCCTTCCCTATAAAAATATCGCCTTCATCATAGGGAAGATCCCCTGTAATGATCTTTAGTAACGTTGATTTTCCTGCCCCATTTACACCTATAAGTCCAATCCGATCGCCACGTTCTATTTTCATGGTTATCTTTGAAAGAATCGGTTCTCCCAAGTAGCTCTTACTAATTCCATTTAATTGAAGTATCATTTTTTCAATCTCCTTATTTATTTTATCCATTACTACTAAGCGAATTGCTCAAGAAATAAATGGACATATAAGGTTACACATCACTTTTCACTCCTTTCAAACACAAAAAAGGCGCCGTCATAAAACGGCACCTTACAAACATCCCTATGAGAAAAAGGGTATGTTAAATTTTATAATTAAACAAAAAAAGCGCCGTTACGAACCGGCGTCTAGCAATCTATACATCCCATTTAATTGGATGTCAATCAGTAAGAAATAAAGAAGGCAAAAAGCAACCGGAACCTGCATCGATATGAAATTTGCTTAAAAAAGGGCACACTTCTCCCTTAGCCAGCAAATCCCCACAAAGATTGTAAGATTTTACCTCTACTTCAGTTAAACCTTTCGCACAAACAGTTTCCATTACTTCGCCCTCCTTTCGAATTTATAGTATTAAATAATCTATCATATTTTTTACTAGAATACAAATGTCCTCCCGCTTTTTTATAGCATAAATGCCTTGGAATCTATCATTCCTATCGTTAAACTTGAGAATATATTGGAACTTACAATTCTTAAAATCGTTCCTGTACAAGTGACTATTCAGTCCACTAGTTTGGAGGTCATTCCATTGCACTATTTAAAAAACATAACGTATAAACAACGTATTTTCTATGCCTTGTTATTACTTGGCTGTGCACTATCTATTTTTTTCGTTCATCATAATGAACAATTTTATGATCGACCTATTGCTGAAATTCTGAAAGTCAAAGTGACAGATTCTGAGCCAATAACAGATATGTATGAGAATGAAGATATGTTGTATACACAGCAAATTAAAGCCGTACTTAAAAATGGGCAGCACAAAGGACAAACGATTAATTTGAAGAATGACTATTCTTCATCTGGTGCCTTTGATCAAGAATACCATGTCGGCAATGAAATCTTTGTCGCCATAGACGCACATTCAACACAATCAGAGTTAACGGGCACCATTCTCGATTTGAAACGAGATCAAACAATTATGATGATTGCTTGGATTTTTATCCTTGTGCTACTCATCATTGGTAAGAGACAAGGTTTATTTGCCATTATTAGCTTAGTCGTAAATGCCTGCATTTTAACATTTGCATTAGACCTTTACGTAAAGCATGGCAGCCTCAATTTATTATTTATAAGTGGGGTTTGTGTCCTATTATTTACCGTTATTTCCTTGTTACTGATTAGTGGTTTGAATACGAAAACATATGCAGCCATTATCTCTACACTTCTAGGGACAATGATAGCCCTCATAATTAGCACAGCTGTGATGTGGCTGACGGGGGAAAATGGTCTACGCTATGAGGAAATGCAATTTTTAACACGTCCCTACCGAACCGTCTTTATGGCTGGTTTATTTATTGGTTCACTTGGGGCTGTTATGGATGTTGCCATTACGATGTCCTCTTCTATTTTCGCCCTATACGAACAGGATTCTCGTATTTCTTTACAAGCTTTAAAAGCATCCGGTCATGAAATTGGAAAAGACATTATGGGCACCATTACAAGCATTTTATTTTTCGCGTATATTTGTGGCTCCATACCAATGGTCATACTCTATTTGAAAAATTCTTCAACATTAGGACTGACACTATCTTTGAATCTTTCATTAGAGCTAGCTCGTGCACTTGCAGGAGGCATTGGAGTCGTCCTCACCATACCGATTAGTCAATATACCGTTATTTTTTTCATTAATCGAAAGAGGGTGAAAGCATGAATGTCATCGTTGTATTGGCAGGCATTTTATGTTTCTTAATGGTGGTAGTCGGAGGAAAGCAAGGCTTACGCTCATTTCTATCTTTATTTTTAAATTTCGGCGTGCTTTTTGTGACTATTTTTCTTATGACAAACCCTAAAAACAGCCCTATTGTCCTGACGTTTATTGCGTGCACTGTTATCAGTTGCATTAGTTTGTTTTATATTAATAAAACGAATAGTAAAACCATTACAGCGTTTATTTCTACAATGGTGACGATCGTTGTTTTATTACTTTTTATTACGTTAGTAACGAAAAAAACGATGATTCAAGGCTTTGGCGAAGAATCAACGGAGGAAATAAGTATTTTTTCTCTCTATATTGGTGTGAATTTCGTGCAGATAGGGGCATCGGTCATTATTATGAGTACAATTGGCGCCATAATGGATGTTGCCATTTCCATCGCGACTTCGATGCATGAAATTTTTTATCGTAATCCTTCGATTAGTAGAAAGTCACTGTTTACCTCTGGATTAAGTATTGGAAGAGACATTTTAGGAACCGATACAAATACTTTATTTTTTGCTTTCTTTGGTGGCTATTTAAGTTTATTAATATGGTTTAAGGATCTTTCTTATTCTATTGGTGAAATCGTCAATTCCAAAGTCTTTAGCGCAGAAATGATGACGATTTTTTGCGCTGGCATCGGCATTGCCCTCATTATTCCTATCGCTTCCTCCGTCAATGCTTATTATTTAGTCAAAACACGAGAAAAAGTAGAATAATACTCGCATAGATACCAGACCTATTACCTTAGCGTGATAGGTCTGGAAATACGTATCGCTCCCCTATTAATTTCGGTCCAATTACTTCATTATTTCATAGCTTTCAGCCAAACATATTATCCTTCGCTAGTCTAAATGATACAAGCTGTGTTAATCCTTTAGTATCAGAGATAAAGCTAAACATTCCAAATATCCATTGATTTTTGTGACACCTTCTTTTGTTACATGATTTCCGTTGCAAACGCCGCATTTTCTGATAATATTTACCATATGATGTTTACAGACCTTTTATTTTGATTGTTGTTCCATGTTTCATGACCCAATCAATTGCCCATTACATGTAACATTTTTAAGCATAAAACGTCAATACAACTAGATGATAAAGGAGAAAGTTTGCCATGAAGCATATAATTTTTGATTTTGATGGAACGCTGGCAGATTCGACCGCCGTGTTTGCATCAGCATGGAATACGTTAGCACAAAAATATAAATTTAAAGGAATTGAATTGAAGGAAATTGATACATTAAAAAAATTATCGATTTCAGAACGTAGTAAATTATTTGACTTCCCCATGTATAAATTACCTATGATTTTACCACAATTTTACAAATTGTATCGCCAATCTTTAAACGATGTTCATCTTTTTGAAGGGATGAAGGAAGTTTTGCTCGAAATTGATAAAAGAGGGTATAAGATTATAATTATATCTTCCAATTCGAAGGAAAATATTTTAGAGTTTCTCAAAATGAATGGCATTCACTGTGTTGCAGATGTCCTTTGCTCCAATCGTATTTTTGGCAAGGATAAAGTCATGAAGAAGTTTTTAAAGGAATCGAATGTTTCAGCAACTGAAGTGGTATATATAGGGGATGAACAAAGGGATATTGTAGCATGTAAAAAAGCTGGAGTACCTATTATTTGGGTGGAATGGGGCTATGATGCCATTGAAGTTATACAAAATGAAGAGCCAGAATACAAGGTAGCAACGCCTGAGGAAATTTTAGAGATTATTTAATAGAAGGATAATAGCCCTTTACTGGCTATTATCCTTTCTATGTTTAAACTTTGATTTCGCTAATATGCATTAACTTTTCAGCTGTCTGATTTACCCCTTTATACGCATCACTTAATTCATGCATACTCGTCGCAAATTGCTGGGTAAACGCAGCAACTTGATTTGCGGAAGCATTCACCTGATCAATCGATTGTTTAATGCTTTCTAATTGTTTCGTAATACTATTCGCACTTTCTGTACTGCTTTGGGACATTTTTTGTATTTCAGATGCAACAACTGCAAAACCACGACCATGCTCCCCTGAACGTGCCGCTTCAATCGATGCATTCAATCCAAGAATTTTAGATTTCATCGCTAAGTCTTTTACTAATTGAACAATTACATTAATTTGTTCAATATCACCTGCCATTGATTCGGAGAAATTTGATAGTGCCCCTAAACGATTGGAAACATCTATACTGGCTGTAGCTAATCCTTCATTTGTGGCAGTCATTTCTTCAACCGCACTCGAAAGATCCGTCGCCAATAGACGCATATGATCCATTTTTTCATTGGAAATGATGGCACTTACTACACCTATAATTTGACCTCCATCAAAAATAGGCTGTGCCGAGGCGATATAGGCCATACCAAACCCCTCTGCTCCTCGTTCCTCTTTAACGAATCGACCTGAACTCAACGCGATTTCCGTTGCTGTTCCTCGATATTTATGTACAGGCTCACCTACACCTACCTTCAAGTCAACATGCTTCCCCGGCTTATAGGCCAGTACTTTTTCAGTGTCTGCCACTATGACACAAGCATCTTCTGGGTATGTTGCCTGATATAAATCCATCGTCTCTATGACGGCCATGAGTTTTGGATGCATTGTCTGTCCCCCTCCCCAAATATTTACTAACTATTCAATTTTAACTATATCATGACACTTATAAAAAGACACCAACGTCCTATGGTGTCTTTTCGCAGTATTAACCCTTTGTCAATATTTCTACATATTTTTCAGCAGTTCGTATGTCGATCGTCAAAAAATCTTTTCCATAGGTAGTTTGAATTAAAAATGGAACATCACTAGTGTTCTGAAACCTAAAATCCAAGCTTCCATAGGCAACCGTCGCATCCCTTCCTTTTGGCACATATCCAATATCTAGAGAATGATGGTGACGTTCTACATACTTGACTTGTAGCTGATCCACTGCATTAAAGAGGGTCGAGGAAGTTTGACAAATACCCCCACCAATCCCCATTACCACTTTTTTATTAATAATTTCTGGTGCAGGCTGATAGCCATTTGCCTCATCTCGAGGTCCAACCATCGTATTAAATGAAAAATGGTCACCACTACCCACGATAACATTATTAATAGCCTCAGCAGAAAGCTCAATATTTTTATTTCTTCCCAGATCAGCGCTATTAAAATAAGTCGTATAGGATGCTACAACGACCTCCTCTAAATAAGGAATGTCCTCAAAAGAATAACCACTTTGCGTCAAATAAAGAGGTATCTCCACTTGACCACCAGTCGCAGAGGCTGCCAGAATTTTCTCTACTAATTCACTTTCTTTTAAAATCATTTGTGGCCTTCCCTTGATTACTTTTCCTTTTTCATCCAAACGATCAAGCATCATTCGCTGGTCATAGCCTTCCACTTCATCCGTCCCTCTTGCTATTTCCTTTGCTAACTGCTCAATATGCTGCTGATAGACATGCATATTTGTCTCATAGCCGCTATCCTTTGGTGAAATGGTTTCAATGATCTTCTTTGTATTAGGATCTACAATCTCCACAAGAGTCGGCCCCGGCCCCTTTTGTGGAACTTGCTCATAGGTAACAGGCTTTTTCATTTCTTCGATTGGCTGTTTTAAAGGTTGATTTTCTTGCTCTAGACTTTGGTCGTTGTTCATATTTTTTTGACAACCTACTAGTCCCACCATACATAAAACACAAAATGCGTAAACTAACTTCCTTTTCAACATATACACCTACCTCTATGGTCATACTACAGAGACATCTTATTCATATATTGTTTATAGTGTGTGGTTTTTGTAGATATTTATTTGTTTGCCTGACAAAATGAAACTTCCGCATCTGCTTACTATGAAAGATCACAGTGAATTAGGTAGGCTTTTTATTATGTAAAGCTGGGATAGCTTGGCATCAAGACATGTTTAAACAAACGACCGCTACCCCAATATGATGTTCAACAATTATTTTGTTGAAACTTTTCAGCTACCAGAACATTGGTGGATGAAATTAACTGCCTTTATTACAGGCTATAAACAAATTACCCCTGTATCTATACCAGTCGGTCCATTAAATCCTGGGATTACATCCACTACCATATTGGTTGCTATATCTATGACAGACACTGTATTGTCCGTTTGATTTGTGACATATGCAAAAGTGCCATTCGGCAAGATCGTTACTTGGTCAGGTGAAGATCCAACAGGGATTGTTGCTATCACCATATTGGTCGCTGTACTGATGACAGATACGGTATCACTACCTTTGTTGACGACATACAAAAGTGTTCCATCAGGTGTAATGGCTGATCCTACAGGTCCAGTTCCTACAGGGATTGTACCAACGACTGTATTGGTTGCAACATTAATGATAGAAACATTATTGCTATTTTCATTTGTAACATAAGCAAATTGTCCATTTAATGTGAAGATAATTGATCTTGGGCGAATTCCAACAGGGATAGTAGCAACCACCATATTTGTCGCTGTATTTATAACAGATACACTCCCTGAATTTTCATTTGCCACGTAAGCAAACGCACTATTCGGCGTAAAGGCGATACCTTGAGGTTGAAGCCCTACTGGAATAGTAGCCGTGACAGTATTTGTCGCTGTATCTATGACGGATACAGAGTTAGCGCCTAATCCGTGATTGGAGACATAGGCAAGGGCACCATTTGGTGAAATCGCTACACCAAGAGGCTCACTTCCTACTGGAATCGTAGTGACTACCATATTTGTCGCTGTATCAAAAACTGTGACATTATCGGAGAAGAGTGCTGGCACATAACCAAACGCACCATTTGGTGTGATTGCTACTTCTAGTGGAGCTGTTCCTACTGGAATGGAAGCAACTATCGTATTGGTTGCTGTATCGATCACTGATACTCTGTTATCAGGAGTTGCTAACTGTCCAGCGTCTGTTACATAGACAAGATAGTGACAAGTCGGTGGTACTGGTAAAAATGGGTGCTTACAACGACAAGGGCAACAAAAACCGCAGCAATGGCAATGACAACCTGGATTTGATTTAAACTTGATCCTAAAAAATTTTTGTTCTTTTCCCACACTGAACAACCTCCCAGACATATATGGCTACTATATGCCCACCAAACTGGGTTTCTTGTATATTCACCTATTTGAACTTCTGTGAAATGTGTAGTTTAGTTGTTTACATGAGATGCCAAGCACTTTTAGTTTTTTTTTGCGTGAGGGCAGATAGGCTTTGTACCATGTTGAAATGGATCATGAAAAAGAGGAAGAACGATGGACTCAGTTTTGAATGTCCACTACCATTACATTTAGACACCAAAAAAGCAATGAAAGTTGGAAATGATAGGACTATTAACATACGAAAAAATGATAATAGTTTAGTACAATGAAAATTGTGGAACTTTTCTGAACTAAAGGAGGAAGTTAAGATGCCTCAAACATTATTATCTTCTAAAATAACAATGCCACATCATTCACCCACTTTAATAGAAAGAACTCAATTATTCGATTTATTCGATCAATATATACATGTTAAATTAACGATTTTACGAGCTCCAGCGGGATATGGAAAAACCAGTATACTAACTAGCTGGTTGAAAAATAAAAAAGAAACCACTGCATGGGTTTCCCTAGATGCTGCTGATAATGATCCGATACGTTACTGGACATATATTTTACACGCTATTGCTAGGTCTTCTAAAAGTGAAATAGATCAGATTCTTACACCGCTCCTCAACTCGCAGGACCCTGCAACACTTGAATTTTTTATCTATTCTCTGTTAGAAGAAATGAATGCCATCCAACAGCCCATCTCGATTGTACTAGATGATTATCATGTCATAGAAAATCCAGTGATACATCAACTCATGACACAATTCGTAGAATATTTACCTAGTCATGCCCATATCTATATGTCCTCTCGTTCCGTCCCTACACTACCAATAGCTAAGTGGCGAGTGAAGCAGTGGATACATGAAATCCATTCGGGACATTTACGCTTTACGTTACAGGAGGTGAAGCGATTTTTTTCCTGCAAACATTTACCTACTCTCAACCACCAACAGCTGCAAGCTATTTTAGATAAAACTGAAGGTTGGGTTGCCGGATTATTGTTAACCAGCTTTGCGCATGACCCTGATATAGAAGCTTTGGAAGAAGCCGCACAGCCCTTTATTTCAGAATTTCTATGGCAAGAAATTATTCATAATCTACCTTCTGAAACACAACAATTTTTGCTGCGCACTTCCCTATTGCAGGAGCTGGATCCTGCTATTTGTGATCAATTGACCAAACAGACAAATAGTCTTGAACAATTGGAACATTTAGAAGCAAAAGGACTTTTCACCATTCGGCTGCAATCCAAACAGCCCATATTCCGTTACCATCATTTATTAGCGGAAGCATTGCAAATGGAATTAACAAGACAATTTTCGAAGCAGGACATACATAATCTCGTTCTAGAAACATCTCAATTCATTTATGACCAAGGGGATTATATTTCTGCTATTGAATTAGCACTTAAACATGGACAATATGACCTAGCGACGCCATGGATGACCGATCATCTTGTTCAGCTTTTTTTATCAGGTCAAACAGCAACGTTTATGCGGTGGTTGCACCAGCTTCGTCATGACCAATATAAAGTCTCTTATGAAATGCTCGTCATTGGCTTTTTGACATCGATTTCAACCACCGAAGTTGAAGCAGCGTCATCTCTTATGGAGGAACTTGAATTGCGGCAGCTGACTGAACAATGGATGGAGCAAGAGGAACATGCGGCCATGACCTATATTTATGAAAGCGCAAAGGCTTTTGCTATCGTTGCCGCTGGTGGTGATTTACAGTTAGTGGAACAAATTATGAGAAAACAGCTCGCCAAAGGACATATCCCTTCTAGATGGGATCATGTGCCTATTCCCTATAATAGTTTTGAATATAAGCTTTTACGAACAAGCATTGGCTCAAAAGGAAAACTTCAAACAATGGAACAAGGAGCAGTCATAAGTGAGCTTTTTCGAGAAACGTCTTTACAAACAGCTAATGTAACTGCTTTTAGCTATGGTGTTGCCGCCGAATCATTGTATGAACGCAACCTAATACCGTTTACGCATAAAGAAATAGAAATGGCACTTAAGCTTGGCCATCAATTACAAGATCCTGGATTATGTATCCCCATGTATCTCCTGAAAGCAAAAATCTATATCCAGCAACATCAAATAAGTTCAGCTGTTGCTATGCTGACCCAGCTATTAGAGGATGTGACGGAAAAGCACTGGCGTACATCTATACAAATTATGCAAGCCTACTGTCATATTATTGCAGGCGATCGTCATCAGGCTGAGTTGATCTTACAGTCTACCCAATCAAAGCAACCATTCTGGCTCTTAGTACACGCCCGTTTACTATTATTGAAGGAAAAGCCGAACGAAGCCTTAACGAGCTTGATTCAGATAAAAATGAAAGGCCAGCAGGAAGAGCAAATTGCTACAATTATTGAAGCCACGATTCTTGAAGCTATTTGTCAATACCGACTAGGTCACCAAGAACTTGCCTTAGAAACTTTACACGAGGCTTTCGAACTCGCAGCACCCTTCTATTATGTTCGATCCTTTTTAGATGAAAAAGATTTAGAGCCGCTATTAGAAATTTATTTCAAACAGCTTCATCAACGATGGGAATCCATACCGACAGTTTATTTTAGTTATCTGAAAGAAGGTACAGCATTTCCTACAAAAGCTCCATCAATGCTGACACAACGGGAAAAAGATATTTATGATTTGCTAGTAGATGGTATAACTAATCGTGAAATCGCTAAGCGTCTGCATTTATCAGAAGGCACTGTTCGTGTTTATTTATCTACAATTTATAGTAAGCTAGGGGTCAATTCACGAGCCAAGGCGATTGCACTCAAAAAACATTAAAGCTCCTAAAAGGCATCGGTGACTGACACGGATGCCTTTTGGTATAAAGATTCATTTATTTATAATTGTACACCGCCCTTAGAAGATCCAGTGAAATAATAATAAATTCTAGTAAAAAAACTGCCCAAACTCAGTCTTACCTGATTGGGCAGTTCATCTTTTATTTTTGTATAAACATTTGCGTCCAGTAGTTGCCATCTGCTACATAACCTACACCGATATGTGTATAGTTTTTGTTGAGAATATTCGCACGGTGGCCTTCACTGTTCATCCAAGCTGTAACGACTTCCTGTGCAGAGCGTTGCCCTTTGGCAATATTTTCACCGGCTGATCGATATGAAATGCCGAAATTTTTCATCATCGTAAATGGCGTTCCATATGTTGGGCTTGTATGGTCAAAGTATTTTTTATCATGCATATCTTGAGATTTGTATTTGGCTACTCTTGATAACTCCCAATCGTCTTGTAATGCTTAAAGACCTGCTTTGGCACGTTCCGCATTCACTAGTTTAATGACTTCTTGTTCAATGCTTGCTTGTTCCTTTACAGGGACATTTATTTTTTGTCCAGGATAAATTTGATTTGGATTGGCAAGCTGTGGGTTTACATCCATTAATTCTTGCACACCTGTTTCTGTTTTCAATGCGATTTTCCAAAGAGTGTCACCAGATGAGACCGTATAGGATTCAGCCGCCATTGCCCCCACTGGTACTAATAATGAAGCTGCAATAACTGAAGCAAGTGCCGCTTTTTTTACTTTTTTCAACATGTCTATCATCCTTCCTGTTTGCTCTCCTATCATCGTAAATAGTTTCGGAGCAATAATCATCACAAAATATTTGGAAGGATTTTTACAAATACATGACAGACGATCAACAAAAATCGACGAATCCCAATTTAACACCATTTTTCATGATACACCTTGTCATCAAATTGCAATCTAATTGTCATTAACAAACATTACCAACTAAATAAGCCTTCCCTATTTACTGAAGAAACCCTACTTCGCTACTAATTTCCTCTTCATTTGGTAAATTAATAGAATATAGAGACAGTCATAAAAAAGAGTAGCCATAGAAATAATGGTAATGAACGGCGTACGGAAATAAAGATAAAAACCAACTGCAGCAAACAATGTTCCAATCATCTTACAGACAGCAATGCCCATGGATTGACCATCTAAATTCCCTCTTCGCAATAATAAACCGATAAATAATCCTGACATCATAAGGTTTTGCAAAAACGCTGCGTACTTCCCTTCAAAATCCTGAAATTGATGAATAATCCCTAAAATCAGGAACATGCTAAAAATTAAAGTGACCAAAAAAGAAGCATATAATAATTTTTTAGAGAGGATTCTCCGATATTCTGGTGGTGCAAAACGTAAAAATTGCATCAGTATAACGACATCTAATATGAGCCAAGTGAGTGTAATCAATCGTTGAAGGTCATTTTGTGGGTAAAGAAAAGTAAAGATAAATTCCCATGCAATATTGGCACAAATAGCAACCATAGGCATGCCGTATTTTTTATCCTTCCACCCTTTATAAATAACTAATAGATATGTAATGATCCAGAAAAGACCCATGCCTATTTGGCAAATTAATAAAATATCTAATTGAGCCATTTTTTCCTCACTCCCTCCACACATGATTCCCCATACTATATGTTAAGAAATCTATTCATTATGTCTAAAAGTTTGCTAGTAGGGTAAGGGAAAGGAGTAACAAATATTCAAGGGAATGGAACCTATACATTCTTAGTGGAATCCTATATAGTAAAGCGGGGTGATTGAATGAAATCAAAAATATATGTAGATAATGATCAATTTATCGCTGGCACTACCTTAAAGGATACGATGGAATTAGAGCATAATAATATGGCGTTGCATGTTTGCGATCATATCCATGATGTCATTGACAATCGTCAACAATTAGCAACAGCATTGAACTGCGACCTACAAGATTTTATTTGTACGGAACAAACACATAGTGCCAATTTCCATCGAGTGACCTTAGCCGATAAAGGACGTGGCGCCGAGCAAATGGATACGGCTGTGAAAAACACTGATGCTCTTTATACAGTTGAGCCTAATTTATTATTATGCAGTTTTACAGCAGATTGCGTTCCTGTAATTTTTTATAATGTGGTCAATGGTTTAGTGGGCGTCATTCATTCAGGTTGGCAGGGCACAATTAAAGAAATTACACCTAAACTGTTTCAGCATCTGTCGGAAGAAGAACAATGTCGACCAGAGGATTTTCACGTTCAAATTGGTATGGCATTAAGCCAGCAAAAATTCGAGGTAGATGCTGATGTTTATGAGAAGTTCCACAGCCTTGGTTATGCAGAAGATTTTATGTATTTGAATGCTGAGACGAATAAATACCATATTGATAATCAAAAAACGGTGAAAAAACAATGTGAGCTTGCTGGTATTCCATCTGAGCAAATCCAAATTGATGCCACTTGTACATTCCTTAGCCCTGATGGCTTCTCCTATCGTCAGGACAAACAGGCAGGCAGACATTTAAGCTTTATCATGCGAAAATCTTAAACGAACAAAAAGGACAATCCACTTTAACTTCAGAAGGATTGTCCTGTTTATTTTAACGTACCTGTACTTATGATCGACGTCTCGACATGTACTTCCGTTTGTAATTTACCTATGACTTCCCTCGTTTTTTGGGTCGTCCACTTTCCATGATCATACATTCTAAATTTTTCACTTAGCCCACTAGGATCAACATCCATATTTTTTAGTTTATCTAAAAACTTGGTAATATCCACTTCTAGTTGCTTATTAACATCTTTTTCTAACCGGCTAATGCTCTCAATCGTATTCAGCTTGTACTCTCTTGCTCCTTTGTATTCACTTAATGTTCCTTTAATCTTTAGACGAATGATGAGCTGTGGTGATTCAATATTTTTATTACTTTGCATGTTGATAGAGCTCTCAATTAAATCTATCATCAATTTTTCCTCCCCATGTCCCTCATGTATATCTAGATGGAGAGGCGCTAGACTTTTTCTGCCTAGTAATGCCTGAACAATAAGTGCCTCCTCAGGCTTGATGACATCATGCATATGGTTCCCTTGAAAAACAGCCACACCCTTAATTTCAATTTTATCATCATGCTTTTCAAGATATGGAATAATCGTATCCGTTACAGGATTCGTTATTGTATACATAAAATCATGAATATTCGTATTCGGATTAAAAGCCGTATTTATGCTTGGTTCCAATAAATCATTAATGTATAAATTAATATTTGGTTTATCTGGATAATTTCCTTTTATAATTCCCTCTGCTTTATCTTTCACAATAGCAATGAGTACTTTATTACCCACCTCAGCATTTCTGTATAGATGCTGAATAACCTTTCGTATCTCACCTTTTCGCGCAAATTCTTCATTAACGAGCACGACACGTAATTGGTTAAAGACAATCTTTTTATCCGAAAGCTTTTCGATTTCTACGATGCCATTCGATACAAGATCTGTAGATACCGAGAAAATTTGTGTGTTTTGTGGTGCTTCTGGTGCATATTGAGGAATGGCTACCGTTAATTTCATTTGGTCTTCGTCTATATAATCAAAAGCCATAGTGCCAACCATACCAATATCCTCTAATGGGACCTTCAGCTCTTTTCTTGAACAACCTGCTAATAACACTAAGAGCGTAAATATGACTAGTAGTAGCTTTCTATTCATTGTTGCACCTTCTTTTTTCGTACTACATAGATCATGCTTAAGAAGATTGGCCAAATAATTAGCATATAACCAATATAATTGCTCGCTGTAAAAAGCTTCTCTTGGAATTCTCTAGAAAATGGCATTCTAATAATGAAGAAAATGACTGCTGCAATCACATATAATGGAAAACTATTTTTCTTTTTAAACACGGATTCCACCCCTAGTTTGGCACACCATACATAGGCTGTGACTGTCGATAATATTAAAAATACCCATAATGTAATACCGATAATATCGATTCGTTCTACAAAGGTAAACTCGCCTGCTTTAAATAAATTTAAGACGGAAAACTCTACATTTTTCAACTGCCATTCAGAATAATACATGACACTGACTACTGTCGTAAAAAAACAAAGAAAAATACTAATCCAAATACCAATCAATGAATGGCGAAAGGCTTTTTTCTGATCGATAATATAGGGAAAATAAAATAAAATTAATTCATAGCCAAGAATTGATAAATATCCTTCTTTAAATGCATTCCAAAAATCTTTCCCACTAAAATTAAGTAAAGGAAGTAAATGACTTACCTCCCCTTTTTCAATGGCCCATCGTGTAAAATAGAACATCCCAATCGTAATAAAAAAAGCCATCATGCAAAATCTAGCAATGGATTTAATGCCCCCGCTTACAATATAAATCAGTAAAAGTAAGAAGCAAAAAACAGGTAATGTGATCGTTTGCTCTTGTAAAGCTGTACTTTGTATGAGATGCATATAGTTGCTAATAATTCCTGCACTAAAGATAATAAATTGAATAACAAATAAGAAATTCACGCCCTTCCCTAACACTTTTCCCAACAGAATTTCATTGATACGAAATAAATGGTCATTCGGGTATTTGGAGCAAAGCCAAACTATTGGCCAAAGTGTTAAGGTAGCGACTATACCGAATATGACAGGCATAAACCACTCGGTATAGCCCATCGCACTCAATTTTTGTGGCAATGACAGTATCCCAGTCCCAACCATAATACTTTGGGCCAAAAAAATGACGTGATAGCGATTTAACATTTTTGCGTTAGCTGCGCCCAAGTCTTTTACCTCATTTCTCCTCTGTCGTTTTTTTCTGAGCCCTTGAAATACCCGACTTTTTCGTTAAATAGTTGATAGGAAATCTGATGACATTATCTAATAAATCCGTTGGTTTTCTCGGTATACCTGGCGTCATATAATGAGTTCCTAATGATTTTAAACTTAATAAATGATGTATTAGCCAAGCAAAGGCAAGCATTTGTCCAAATAGACCAAATAACCCAGCAGATAAAATGAAAATATAACGTACAAATCGGCTCGTATTACTCATTAAGAAAATCGGTGGTAGGAAAGATAATAGTGCAGAAGTGGCCACCAACACAATGAGAATATTACTAAGTAATCCTGCCTGCACAGCCGCAGTCCCAATGACAATACCTCCTACGATACCGATTGTTTGTCCGACTTTGGCAGGCATTCGAGAACCCGCTTCCCGTAATACCTCTACAATAAGCTCGATAAATAACACTTCGATAAGAGGGGGAAATGGCACTTTACTTCTCGATTCTTGAAGATTTAACAAAAGCTCATATGGCAATATTTCTGGATGAAAGGTTAAGGCAGAAATATACATGGGCGTAATCATGATCGTTAAGAAAAAACCAAAGAAGCGCAGCATCCTTAGTAAAGAGGCTGTTGTCCATCGGTTATAATAATCCTCAATCGACACGAACATTTCAAAAAATGAGGTCGGACAGACAATCGCTAATTGGCTATTATCCATAAACATGACAATACGGCCGTCAATTAAGTATCGACAAATACTATCGGGGCGTACCGTCATATAATATTGTGGAAATGGGGATAGCGGATTATCCTCAATTAATTGCTTCAACACCGAAATATCCGTAAATAAAGGGAATTCCACCTGATCAATACGATTCCGAAGATCGTCTAAGTTTTTATGGTTCACAATATTATCCATATACATAATGGAAATTTTAATATTAGCCTCTGAACCAACAATACGATTTTCATTTTTTAGCTGTGCGCTTTGAATTCGTCTTCTCACTAGAGAAATATTGGTCTCCAAAGATTCCGTAAATGCATCCTGAGGCCCAATAACTGTTGATTCTGTTTCAGTATTTGTAATGGCCCTTGTAGGTGCACTATACGTATCCATACTTAAAAGTGCATTGGTTTCATGGAAAAATAGCAGTGTTTGCCCAGAGTTCAATTTTTTAATGACGCCTTGTATATCTTTAGGGTCCACATATTGAGCCATTTGATGAATTTGTTTAATATTATTGGTTAACGGAATAGATACCATTGTTTGTAACGTCATTTTTTCTATAAGTGAAGAAAAATAGATTAGGGTAACATCCCCTTCTTCTGTTGCAATCATATTTAGCTTTACATCATCTACATCATTTATTTCCTTTTTTAATTTTGCAACAAGCTGTTCAGGCATTTCGTGCATTCCGTTCAACCCCTTTTATTTCAACGAATACCAGTCCACATGTAATTTTTTATAGTTTGGCATGTTTACGGATGATTATGTAAAAAATTTGCTAGCAAAAATAGGCAAAAAAAAGATGCCTCTCTTGTTGAGAGAAGCACCTTTTTTTGCTATTCGCCCTGATCCGTACGGTAGCGATTTTTGCCAATACCAAAAGCATAATAGCTAATAGTTACAATTACTAAAAATACAATTCCTACGATTAATGATATACGCGTATCGTCATTAATCCACATGCCAACCAGCACCATAATTAAGAAGATAATCGTTAAATAATTCGTAATAGGGGCTAATGGCATTTTGAACGGGTGATTCGCTAATTGTTCACCTTTTACTTTTCTAAATTTCATTTGACTAATTAATATAATGAACCACGGTATCATTCCTGGTAAAACACTTGCACTATACACATAGACAAATAAATTCTGTGGTGCAATATAGCTTAAAATGACACCAATCACTAAACCAATTAGCACGCCAGCTGTACCAAATAAAGGTACACCATTTTTAGAGAGCTTCGCGAAAAATTTCGGTGCTTGTCCATTCATCGCAAGCGTATATAGCATACGTCCTGCACTATAAATACCACTGTTACAGCCAGACATAGCAGCTGTAATAACGACAAAATTA
Source organism: Lysinibacillus sp. GbtcB16 (assembly GCF_019091145.1). Taxonomy (NCBI): domain Bacteria; kingdom Bacillati; phylum Bacillota; class Bacilli; order Caryophanales; family Bacillaceae; genus Lysinibacillus; species Lysinibacillus sp. GbtcB16. Next base: position 905,260 of record NZ_JAGXJV010000001.1, on the reverse strand, counting down.
ATAATACCAGCAGCAGCTGTAATACCTACCTTAGCAAATGTCGCAACAAAAGGACTACCGATCGTACCCAATTCATCCCACGGATACACTGTCACAATGACAAAAATAGCTCCGATATAGAAAATTAAAATGCGCCAAATAATACTTTGAATAGCATTCGTAATTGTCTTTTGTGGATTTTTTGCTTCCCCTGCTGTAATACCAATAAGCTCTACCCCTTGGTAGGCTGCAACTACTAACGATAATGCAAAGAAGAAGCCTGTCCAGCCACCAGTAAAGAAGCCACCATGACTCCATAGATTTGATAGGCCAATCGCAATACCATCATTACCAAAGCCAAAGAAGATCAGTCCAACCCCCGCTACAATCATTAATATAATGGTTACGATTTTAATCATGGCGAACCAAAATTCAAATTCACCAAAAGATTTAACCGAGATGAAGTTTGCCACACCTAATATTATCATCGCAATTAGACCCGGTATCCATGCTGGTAAATCGGGATACCAATACTGCATATACGTTCCCACTGCTATAATTTCAGACATCCCAACAATTACCCATTGGAACCAGTTGCTCCATGCCGTTAAATAGCCTGCTAGAGGGTGAATGTATTTATAGCCAAATGTTGCAAAAGAGCCTGTACTTGGCTCCATATAAAGCATCTCACCCATTGCTCTCATAATGAAAAATATAAAAATACCTGCAATTCCATAGGCAAGGAGTACTGAAGGTCCTGTCCATTGGATGGCACTTGCAGAACCCATAAATAAGCCCACACCAATCGTACCGCCAAGTGCGATCATTTGGATGTGACGTGCCTCTAATCCTCGTTGTAATTCTTTGTTGGCCACTCCATAACGCCTCTTTTCCTGTTGTTCTATCTACGTTGAATATACTTTAAAATCATAATCAATTTTTCTAAAAAAGACAATTGTATTTTTAGGAAAAACAAAAAATAATGTTTTTTTGATAGATTTGGCATATGGAGGGCTCTCTTACTATCGTTATTCAAAAAATTCTAAATATATTAGTTTTTTCACTTTATTTCGACAAAAAGATTGACCTAATTATCAAAAAAGTATAATATTTTTACATATTTCTAAGAAAAAGAGGATTGAATGTGAGTAAAACATTATTTAGAAAAAAGAAAATTGAGGAACTATTACAAAACAACGGGACTATTCAACTAAAGAAAACGTTAGGTGCCTTTGATCTTATATTATTAGGAGTGGGTGCCATCGTTGGCACTGGTATTTTCATCTTGCCCGGAACGGTGGCAGCAACACATGCTGGGCCTGGGATCGTTTTTTCCTTTATTATCGCTGCCATGGTTTGCGCTTTTGCAGGCATGTGTTATTCCGAATTTGCATCAAGTGTCCCCGTAACTGGGAGCGCCTATACGTATGGCTATATTGTCTTTGGCGAGATTATAGCGTGGTTAGTAGGTTGGGCTTTGCTTTTGGAATATGGACTGGCTGTTGCCGCTGTTGCAACAGGTTGGTCATCTTACTTAAACTCACTTCTTGCCGGCTTTCATATCGTTTTGCCTCAAGCAATTTCAGGAGCCTTTAATCCTGCTGCTGGCACATATATGAATGTCCCTGCGATTTTGATTATTTTTGCTACGGCATTTTTATTAACCCTTGGTATTAAAGAATCCACTCGATTCAATACTTGGATGGTTTTCTTGAAGGTCGCTGTCATCTTACTATTTATTGGCGTGGGGGTATTTTATGTAAAGCCTACTAACTGGGAGCCCTTTCTACCATTTGGCATAAGTGGCATCTTCAGTGGAGCAGCACTTGTATTTTTTGCTTATTTAGGTTTTGATGCGGTATCTTCGGCTGCTGAGGAAGTTAAAAATCCAAAGCGGAATATGCCCATTGGTATCATCGGTTCTTTACTTATTTGTACGGTGCTTTATGTTGCTGTATCAATGGTTTTAACGGGTATCGTTCCTTATCATGCGTTAAATGTTAGTGACCCTGTTAGCTATGTGATGCAGATGGTCCACCAAGATTGGATTGCGGGAATTATCTCACTAGGTGCCGTAGTTGGAATGATGACTGTTATATTAGTTATGTCTTATGGAGGAACACGACTACTATACGCATTAGGCCGTGATGGTTTACTGCCAAAAAGTATGGCTGAGCTCAGTCCCAAATTTAAAACTCCCGTGAAAAACACATGGATTTTCGCATTACTAGTTGCCTTTTGTGCAGGATTTGTACCACTTTCTAAGCTTGCCGAATTAGTCAATATGGGTACATTAGTCGCATTTACTATTGTATCCATCGGTGTGGTGTATTTACGTAAAAATAAAAATATTCCTTCTGGGGGCTTTAAAGTACCGTTTTTCCCAGTCCTACCGATTTTATCATTCCTATTATGTCTCTTTTTAATATCACAGCTTTCTGTCCTTACATGGGTTGCATGTGGTATTTGGTTCATCATCGGTTTCATTGTTTATTTGGCTTATGGTCGAAAGCATAGCGAAATGAATAAAGGATAAGAAAAAGGTGTCTCTCATAGAGACATCTTTTTTAATTTAATTAATGTCAATTCCTATAAAACTAGAGGCTTGCTCTGTTGTTACATAACGAACTGGCAAACATAAAAACCTCTATCCCATCCTTGGCGAATGAAATAGAGGTTACTTCGTTATTATAGTAAGGTTTGTTCCTGTAATTTTGCTGTGAAATACTTTCGTGCATCTGCTGTTAGAATTTGTAGTAATGTCACTTCTTCCTGACGAGCAAATTCTACAAACATCCCACTTAAATTTTCGTAGACATATTTGATTTTAAAGCCGCTATCTAAATAATGATCCACTTTTTGTATTTCTTCTTTGCTTTGTTGGAATTCAGACATGCCATCACCTCACCTTCTTTTGAAAATGTCTTGATGTAGTGTCACTTATTCGGCACCTTTTATTTCTAGCAGAGGGTCTGGTTGCTCCACTAACTCTTCTTCCTCTTGATCTGTCAGTGGCGCATGTACTTGTTGGCCAAATAATTCATCCAAATTATGTCCGACTGTAATACCTAAAAATTTCGCATCACTTGGATCTTCTAGCTCTGCTTGAGGGTATTTTTTAAACCACCAATACTTCGCTAAGACATAATAGACAATTGCTCCTACAAAGAACCCTACTAAAGAAGAATAAGTAGAAAAAATATTGGCAATAGCACCACCGATTACCCAGGCCACTAACCCGGCGATATTAAAACCTTTATAGTATTTAAATTGTCCATCTAATTCATAGAGTTCCTTGACATGTACACGTCGTTTGCGAATGAGATAATAATCCGCAAATAATATCCCTACAATCGCCGTTAATATTCCACCTATAATCAATAGAACATTGACCATTACATCAAATAAACTCCATGGTTGAGCAAGAATACCAATAATTCCCGCAATAACAACCCCTACCCAAAAAGGTACTTTGGGGCCACCGATATTTGAGAAAATTGTAGCTGCTGGTACAACATTAGCAGACGTATTCGTTGACCATTGTGCTAACACAATCATCAACAAAAGGACCCCTAAAATAAAACCACTCGCACTTTGTTGTAAAGCATTGATAGGGTCAGCAGATGCTACTGCCATATAACAAACTGCACCAATTGTAACAATAAATGTGTTCGTTATTGGCATAACAATTAATGAGCCCACGAGCTGTGTTTTATTCCGTTTGAACCAATTGCGTTCATTTTTAGGTGCTTTAAAAAAGCGAGATAATGATGGCATATCAGCTGCCAGTGTTGACCAAAAGCCCATGTTTGCCATGACCACTACCATAAAAGCTGTAAAGGCAGCAAAGCCCGTTGTTGGCGTTTCTACCCACGTCCAAATATTTTTCCCTTGCGACGTGGCATTATCAGCTAATGTATAATACATCCAGCAAGAAATTAAAATAATGACTGGCGCTGCTAAATCAGCGAAGCGCTCAATGGACTTAATGCCGAGTGATGTATTAAAGAGCTGAAGTGCCGCAAATACAAGGAAACAAATAAACCAATTATCATAATCAAACAATAAATTTAAAATCCCATTTATCGCCAATGCTCCAAAATACGTATTAAGACCAAACCAACATGCGGCTGTTATACCCCTTACAAGTGAAGGAATATGAGTGCCAAATGTGCCGAATGGTGCACGCATATAAACAGGGAATGATAATCCATGCTCAATACCTATATCACCAATTAACGTCATAAAGACACCGATCAAACAGGAGCCTACCAACGTAGCTAAAATAACCATTGGTAAGGATAAATTCATAATGGCTGAACCGCCAATTGCAAAAGCCGCTAAAACAATCGCCATTCCTATCCAAATCACCGCAAAACCAAATGTTCCAATATTTCTTTGTTGATGTGTCACTGGAAGTAAATCTGGGGATTTTAAATAATTCCCTTCACGTTCCATAAAGTTTCTCTCCTTTTTTTCTAATTTCCGTGACAACCTACTTGAAGTTTTCCTTTCCTCCATCGCCACTTGATGAAAGGAAGGTGGAATTTCGATTTTATTCATCTATCTTCATTCAGTTGGTGTTCGATAGGCTATAGCTCATCCCTATAAATGTCTACTACTGAATAAAGATGAAAAGTCTTTATTTTGAGAGACTGCTAATGAGCGTTTGGCGTTCATTCCATGTCATTGGTGGCACGGTTGATTTACGTTCAACCATCGAAATGGCACCATCTACTGGACAAACAATAGAGCATAAATTACAACCTACGCAGTCTTCTTCACGAACTTTTAGCAATGGACGTCCATTTTCTGTATAAAGATCAATACATTGATGTGACGTATCCTCGCAAGCAATATGACACTTGTTACAATTAATACAAACATCATTATTAATTTCTGCGACAATTTTATAATTTAAGTTTAAATCACCCCAGTTGGAATATCTTGAAACGGAGCGACCTACTAAGTCCATGACGGAAGCTAAACCTTTATCGTCTAAATAATTGTTCAACCCATCAATCATATCCTCCACAATACTAAAGCCATGGTGCATCGCTGCTGTACAAACTTGAACGCCGGTTGCACCCATTAGTATAAATTCTGCAGCATCCTGCCAATTAGAAATTCCGCCAATGCCCGAAATCGGTACATTGACTAATGGATTACGAGCACATTCTGCTACCATATTGAGTGCAATCGGCTTTACAGCTGGCCCACAATAGCCACCATGTGCTCCTTTACCAGCAACATGAGGAACTGTATTCCAAGTATCTAAATCTACACCTGCCAAACTATTGATCGTGTTTATCATACTTATGGCATCTGCTCCACCTCTTGTAGCCGCTTCTGCCGTAACTGTAATATCCGTAATGTTTGGTGTTAATTTCACAATGACAGGTGTACGTGCCACTTCCTTTACCCAGTACGTTTGTTTTTCCACCAGTTCAGGGACTTGACCAGAGGCAGAACCCATGCCTCGCTCTGCCATCCCATGTGGACAACCAAAGTTAAGCTCAAGACCATCAACCCCCACATCTTCTACACGTTTTACGATTTCATGCCACTTTTCCTGCTTCGGCTCCACCATTAAAGAGGCTATAATCGCGTGATTAGGAAATTTCTTTTTTGTCTCATAAATTTCTTGTAAGTTTACTTCTAACGGTCGATCTGTAATTAATTCAATATTATTGAAGCCGGCTACACGCTGACCGTTAAAACTAACAGCCGCAAAACGGGAGGATACATTTAAAATCGGATCCCCCAATGTTTTCCATACGGCACCACCCCATCCAGCTTCAAATGCCCGTTGTACTTGATAACCTGAATTCGTAGGTGGTGCGGATGCCAACCAAAATGGATTCGGCGATTGGATGCCTGCTAAGTTAATGCGTAAGTCTGCCATGTAAGTTCCCCCTTTATGCAATCTCACTTGGTTTTCTTAAACGTTCATGAATCTTGTATGCTGCATCTTTTCCTTGCTGTACAGCAGTCACCACCATCGCTTCTCCCTGTCCATTGCCAAAGACAACGTCTCCACATGCAAACACTTTGTCATTGGACGTTTGCATCGTCGTCTCGTCTATATCAACAACGCCATTTGTATGGTCTAAACCAAATGCTTCAATTAATGAAACAAAACGAGTTTGCCCAATGGCTTTAATGACCGCATCCACTTCGATGATAAAATTAGAGCCCTGTACCTCCTCTGGTCTTTGTCGACCATCAGGACCAGGTTCACCAAGCTTCATTTTTACGCATTCAATACCTATTACCCTGCCATCCTCATTGCCAATAATCTTCTTTGGTGCTGTGAGCCATTTAAATTCCACACCATCCTGCTTCGCAAATTCATATTCAAATTGATAGGCAGTCATTTCTTTTTGCGTTCTTCGATAAAGTATTTGGACATTGTCTGCCCCTAAACGCACTGCACTTGTAGCTCCGTCTATCGCTGTATTTCCGGCACCAATAACAGCAACACATTTCCCTACAATTTCATTTGTAAGCGGTCCCATTTTTGTTTTTCTGACAAACTCAATAGCATCGTGGACACCATCTAAATCTTCTCCCTCAATACCTAGATTGGGAACAGCCCCCATACCGACAGCTAAAATAACATGGTCATATTCTGCCAAAATTTCATCCGCAGTAATATCGACGCCAACCGTCGTATTAGTTTGAATATCCACTCCGAGCTGTTCAATTTGCTCGACTTCCCAATCAACAACATCATTAGGTAATCGGAACGCTACAATACCAAAACTACCTAAGCCACCTGCCTTCGCTTCAGCCTCATAGATAGTTACTTGATAGCCAAAACGACTTAGTTCACGTGCCGCCGATAAACCAGCAGGACCAGCTCCAATGATAGCTACCTTATGACCATTACTTGGCCCCTGTTTAAATAGCTGAGCATTCGTTTCCATTGCCCAATCCGTTGCATAACGCTGTAACTCCCCAATTTTAATTGGCTTTGTTGAAGAGTTTAAGACACACGCTCCTTCGCATAATTCTTCCGTTGGACAAACCCTTGCACAGCTTGCACCAATAGGATTTGCTTCTAATATAGTCGTAGCAGAACCCTTCATATTACCAGATGCGATTTTTTTTATGAAATTTGGGATTTGAATACTTGTCGGACAAGCTTTAATACATGGTGCGTCATAACAATAAAGACAACGATTGGCTTCCTCTATAGCCTCATTCTTTGTCATCTTGTTTTTTAATTCCACAAAATTACGTTTAAGCTGCAAGGTCATCGCATTTTCTTGAATCGGAACCATTCCACATCCCCCTCATGTGTTCTTTTTTCCGTGCATCAATTGACGAGACCGATTGTTTTGTTCTCCAGCCAAAACAATCGGTCCAAAACTGAAGGAAGCTAAATCTTCAAGGCTTCCGCAGCTACTGTTTTTAAAGGACGTTTAATATATTGTCCACTACCTAGTACACCAACAAATTCTTTATTTTCAATGACATATTCGCCACGTACTAGCACACTAACAGGCTCGCCAGTCACTTCCCATCCCTCATATGGGTTATAGTCGACGTTCATATGATGTGTTTTAGCCGAAATTTGGCGTTTTGCCTCTGGATCAAAAATAACGATATCTGCATCAGAGCCGATGGCGATTGTTCCCTTTTGCGGGAATAAACCAAATATTTTTGCAGCACTTGTTGAAATCATATCGACAAATTCATGAATCGAAATTCTACCTTTGTCAACGCCTTCAGAGTATAAAATACTGAAGCGATCCTCAATGAAAGGCCCTCCATTTGGAATTTTTGAGAAATCATTTAGGCCTAACTGTTTTTTACCCTTAAAGCTAAAGGAGCATTGGTCAGAGCCAATTGTCTGAAGCTGTTTCGCCTTTAGGGCATTCCATAAATGTTCTTGATGATATTTCGGGCGAAGAGGAGGTGACCAAACATACTTGGCCCCTTCAAAGCCTGGCTGGGCAAGAGCTGATTGATCAAGTGTTAAATAGGGTGGACATGTTTCACCATAGACGTCATAGCCCTTTTCACGAGCAGCAATAATTTCATCCACCGCTTCTTTACATGTTACATTCACTACATATAGCTTTGCTCCGGCAATATGCGCTAATTCAATGGCACGTTTTGTTGCCTCTCCCTCTAATTCAGCCGGACGTGTTAAAGCATGATAAATCGGCTCCTTATGACCTGCACGTCTTGCTTCCTCGACAAGTTCATCAATCACAGAGCCATTTTCACAATGGACCATCACCAATGCTCCAAGATCTTTGGCAATTTTAAACGCCTTAAAAAGTGTTCGATCTGAAGCCTGGAACTCTTTAGCATAAGCCATAAAGACTTTGACAGAGGTAATTCCCTCTTGCTCTAAAATTTGAGGTAATTCGGCTTCGGTTTCAGGCGTTAAATCACCAATCATTAAATGGAAACCATAATCAATAGCAGACTTTCCTTTGGCTTTGTCATGCCATTTTTCTACGGCAGCTGACAATTTTTCTTCACCTGCTGTTAAACAAAAATCTAAAATAGTGGTTGTCCCACCAAAAGCGGCCGCAATCGTTCCTGACTTCCAATCGTCATCTGTCACTGTATTATTGAATGGCATATCTAAATGCGTATGAGGATCAATCCCCCCTGGCAACACAAATTTACCAGTTGCATCAATGATTTCAGCGCCATCCTCACTTAAATTTTGTCCGATTTGCACAATCTTGCCATTATCAATTAAAATATCTGCCTCAAATACATCCGCAGCAGTTGCTACTCTTCCACCTTTAATGATTTTTTTCACTGTGCCCCTCACCCTTCATCACAAAATTAGAGAATACTTCATGTTTAATGCAATGTATACGTTTCGCCCATACTAAATTTTGTTTGTAGCGTTAGAACCGTTTCTAGTAAAATATCTGCTCCCTTTGCACAATCCTCAAAGGTTGTTTTCTCTTCCTCACAATGACTCTTCCCTTGAATACTTGGAACAAAAATCATTGCCGAGGGAACCATACTCGCCATATACTGGGCATCGTGTCCTGCTCCACTAAACATGCGATGTGCAGTATAACCGAAGCTCTGACAGGCTCTTTCTACCTCATTACAAATAGCTGTATCAAAATACACGGTTTCTCTACCCCATAGCTTTACTGGGTGGATATTACATCCTCCTGCCGTTTCGGGTAGTGCATGAAGAATATCCTCAACTTGTTCCATCACCTCAGGATCTTGATGACGAGAATCAATCGTAATTGTCACCTGATTAGGGATGACTGTGTGAATATTTGGCAAAACATTCAGACGGCCAAATGTAAACACTAATTGCTCATCAATCTTTCCTAATTGCTCATGTAACTCTGTTATGAGTGTTGAGGCAACAATCATCGGGTCTTTCCGCATTGACATGGGTGTCGTTCCAGCATGGTTCGATTGCCCTGTAATCGTAATTTCGTAGCAAACCATGCCAAGCACACCTTCTACAACCCCAATTTCACGTTGTTTCGCTTCTAACACCGGCCCTTGCTCAATATGCAATTCGATATAAGCTAGTGCTTCCTTCAGACGATTGGCTTGCTCTCCCTCATACCCACTTGCTTGTAACGCTTCATGGAAACGAACACCATTTTTATCTGTGGATTGGAGCATCTTTTCTTTGGCAAATTTAGAGGTGATCACCCCCGAACTCATCATTGCTGGGTCAAAACGAGCCCCTTCTTCATTCGTAAAATTAACAATCATGAGCGGAATATCCACTTCAATTTCATTTTCTTTAATCGTTCGAATTGCCTCGATAGCCGTTAAGATGCCTAATACCCCATCGAATCTTCCACCCTTTTCCACCGAATCTAAATGGGAACCCATAACAATTGGTGGCACATCCTTTTTCCCAGCAAGAGTCGCATAAATATTTCCCATATCATCCACATCAATATCCATACCTAGAGCTTCACAACACTCACAAAAATAGTTTCGTGCTAATACATCCTCATCCGAAAGAGACAAACGTGTGACGCCACCATTTTCAGTAGCCCCAAATTGACTAAATTGTTCAATTAACTCTTGCAATCGTCTACTATTACATTTATACATATGCAAGTCCTCTCTTTCACAGTAGTTATTAAACATTCTAAAATAGATAAAATTTGAGAGATATGGATAGAAAACTAAAAAAATATGTGCAACTGCACATCATATATGGTAAGTTATGTTCATAATTAAGGGGGGGAAATATGGGGACGATTCGTAAAATTGTGGAGGGAGTTCAATTCCCAATGCTCACATTAGTCGCTGGACATAGTGGTACGTATCGAAGAGTTACTGGTATTAATGTTGTTGAAAGCAATGATTTAATCATGTTTTGTAGACCCAATGAATTAGTCGTCACAACTGGTATTCATTTAGATGCAGATGTAAATTCATTAGAACAACTTGTGAAACAAGCCTACGCCAAAAAAGTAGCTGGTTTTATTATTAATACAGGTCCATTCATTCCTAATATTCCAGAGGCCGTCATCTCATTTGCCAATCAATATCATTTCCCTATTTTTCAAATGCCATGGAATTTTCGAATTGCCGATCTATTAAAAACGACCTTTCAGTTTATCGCCAACCACCATCAGGAGCTATCCATCGAAGAAAAGGTTCTGTTCAATTTATTATTCCATTACAAACAAAACGCTAACACCATGAAGGATCAGCTAGCACAGCTCGGTTTTCCTCAAGGGAGAGAATTAGCCATCATTACTTGCACAACGGTCGGCACTCAAGCCTCCATTGATCGATATGAGGTATTGGTGCAATTCGCTTTTCAAAATCGCTATCAACGCTTCTTAAAATTAAAACATAAAAACTACCTCATCTTTTTAATTGATAAAACACAGATCAATACACCAAATATACCCTTCTCAAAAATCGTTGAAGAAATCTATGAAAAAATTACGTTGAAAAATGGTTGCTTGGATATGATTATTGGAAAAGGCAACTATCACAAAGAGCTTGAAAATGTCCGCAAAAGCTATGATGAATCTTTAACAGTCATTCATTTAGCTCAGCTACACAACAATCGTTTTTTATATAAATATAAAGAAATAGGTGCCTATAAAATTATTATGGCTGTGCAAAATCAATCACTCATGAAATCCTTCAGCCAAGATATTCTTGGTCATCTCTACCACTATGATGATGTGCACAACACAGATTATGTACCATTTTTACGCATTTTTCTTGAGGAAAATGGCAGTACAAGTAGGATTAGTGAGCGTCAGTTTATTCATCGCAACACGGTTCTTTATAAAATAAAAAAAATTGAAATGCTTTTAGATATGGACTTGAGTAATCCCTTTACTAAGACAAATTTGTATATTGCCTTTTTAATAGAGGATGTTTTAACACATCAATAATAGCTATGTAGCCATTTAATTATCCGAATTTTCTATCAAAAAATATTCCTTCTAAAACTCTTAAGGCATACATATAAAGTACAAATGGGGTCGACTTTGCATTTTTGTTGTCCACATCTGACCTAAGACGTATGCATGTTCTGCCATTATCTGTTTAAGGAGTGAATATAGTGACCAATGTAACAAGACCAAATTGGCAAGTCAAAGATGAACAATTTGTATGGCACTCCATGAAGCCATACAACCCAAAAGCAACGATGATTGTTCAATCTTCTAAGGGCGCATGGATTACTGACACTGAAGGAAAACGCTATTTAGATGCTATGGCAGGCTTATGGTGTGTAAATGTTGGCTATGGTCGAGAGGCAATTGCTCAAGTTGCTTATGATCAATTACTAGAAAATACGTATACACCGTTATCTGTCGGGCATATCCCTGCCATTCAATTAAGTGAAAAGATTAGTGAACTATTAGGAGATGATTATGTCGTCTTTTACTCGAACAGTGGTTCTGAAGCGAATGAAGCTGCCTTCAAAATCGCTCGACAATATCATCAACAAAAAGGACATGTCAATCGAACGAAGATTATTTCTCGTTATCGCGCTTATCATGGGAGCTCAATGGGGGCCTTAGCGGCAACTGGACAAGCTCAGCGAAAATACAAGTATGAGCCATTGGCACCTGGTTTTATCCATGTCACGCCACCTGATTCGTATCGTGCCAATGAAGACCATATTAAAAGTAAAGATCCATGTGCACTGCCATCCGTCCAAGCGATCGACCATGTCATGACTTGGGAAATGTCTGATTCTATTGCTGCTGTCATTATGGAGCCAATCATTACTGGCGGCGGTGTGATCATGCCCCATGAGAATTACTTACAAGGGGTTAAAGCAGTTTGTGAAAAACATGGTGCATTATTAATTGTGGATGAAGTGATTTGTGGCTTTGGGCGTACAGGGAAAGCTTTTGGTTTCCAAAACTACGGCATACAGCCTGATATTGTGACCATGGCTAAAGGCTTAACAAGCGCTTATATGCCACTATCTGCTACTGCTGTTCGACGTGAAATTTATGAGGCTTTTGCAGGGAATGATGATTACGACTTCTTCCGCCATGTTAATACTTTTGGTGGCTCGCCCGCTGCTTGTGCCGTGGCATTGAAAAATATTGAAATTATGGAAGAGGAAAATTTATTTAACTATTCCGCTACGTTAGGAGAAACGCTCCTTAAAACTTTACAAGAGCAATTAAAGGAACACCCATATGTCGGGGATATTCGTGGAAAAGGTCTTTTGATCGGTATAGAGCTTGTACAAGACAAGAAGAGCAAAGCCCCACTAGATGTCACACTCGTTAATAACGTTATTGCGCAATGTAAGGAGCAGGGGCTAATTATTGGTAAGAACGGTGTAACTGTTGCAGGCTACAATAATGTTTTAACGCTATCTCCTCCACTAATCGTCTCCTCTGAGGAGATTGACTTCCTTGTGGAAAAATTCACCCAAGCCTTACATGCTATAAAATTGTAGGAGGACAGCTCAATGATAACGAATACGGATATTCAAGAATTAGGCCATTTTATGAATGGACAAACTGTTTTAGGAAAAAGTGGACATTTTTCTGATGTATATAATCCAAGCACAGGCTCTGTCATTGCGCGAGTTCCCCTAGCAACACAAGAAGAGGTAAAAGAAGCGATTAATGCTGCCCAAAAAGCATTCCCTGCATGGCGCGCATTATCCGTTGGGAAACGAGCAGAAATTATGCTCAAGTTTCGCCAATTACTAACAGACAATATGGATGAGCTCATCGATATGATTTGTAAGGAAAGCGGCAAAACCAAAGAAGATGCGAAGGGCGAAATTACACGTGGTTTAGAATCGGTTGATTTAGCCATCAATGCCCCACACTTTCTAAAAGGTGAGTATTCCGTTAATGTGGGTGGTCAAATTAATGCTTATTCCACAAAAGCACCATTAGGCGTAGTGGCTGCCATTTCACCATTTAACTTTCCTGTTATGGTCCCACTAGCCATTACAAGCATGGCTGTCGCAGTAGGAAACTGTGTCATTTTAAAGCCATCCGAGCGTGTCCCTTGTTCTGCGCTATATCTATCAGAGCTATGGACAAAAGCAGGCTTACCAGATGGTGTATGGACGGTCATTAACGGTGATAAAGATGCTGTCAATGAGCTGTTATCCAATCCACTAATTGAAGCAGTTTCCTTTGTAGGGTCCACTCCTGTTGCAGAAGCTATTTACGCCACGGCTTCTAAACATGGGAAACGTGTGACTGCGCTAGGCGGTGGGAAAAATAATATGGTTGTCATGCCAGACGCTGATTTAGAGCATGTCGCAAATGCCTTTTTAGGAGCAGCCTATGGGGCAGCTTCTCAACGGTGTATGGCGATTTCTACCATTATTCCTGTAAAGGAGGATACGGCGAATAAATTAGTCTCCATCCTAGCTGATAAAATTGCCAAATTAAAAGTGGGACCTTATACAGACCCCGACGTTGATTTCGGTCCAGTTATTACACAGCATTCGAAGGAAACGATTATTGGCTATATTGATCGTAGCCTACAGGAAGGCGCAACCATTGTTTGTGATGGACGACATCCGGAAATTGCCAAGCAATCAAAAGGGTTTTATCTAGGTCCTACTCTCCTCGATCATGTTAAACCTGGTATGGAAATTTATGAGCAGGAGGTTTTTGGGCCAGCCCGCAATATGGTTCGTGTGGATTCATTGGATGAAGCGATTGCTTTAATCAATGCCCATGAACTAGGTAATGGCGTGACAATTTTTACGAATGATGGTGCAGCTGCTCGTAAATTCACCACTGAAATTGAAGTAGGGATGGTTGGCGTGAACGTACCTATCCCCATTCCAGTAGGCTATCATAATTTTGGTGGCTGGAAACGCTCAAGATTTGGTGAGGGACATATGTTTGGACCAGATCAGGTACGCTTCTTTACAAAAACAAAGACCATTTCAGAAAAATGGATCACACAGGATCATGACACTACATCATCCTTTGCCTTCCCAAGCAATCAAGCATAAAGTTAACTTGCGTAGTCATCGAATGGACTACGCGAGTTTTCCCCTATTTGAAAAAAACTGATGAACCAAATATGGCCACCAGTTTTTATCAAAAGCTTACATATTGTCTTTCTTCTCCACTTTTTTCACTTCAGTTGTCTTCTTTACTTCAGTGAAATCCGCTTCTTCCCCAGCCTCCATGCCATAGCTAGGATTTCGATCGATACGCGTATAAGTATCTATGTCTTCCTCGTCTTCAAATCGCTTCACCAAAATTGGTAAAGTAATTAAACCAGCGATTCCGACTAGTGCGTAAATCCATCGCGATAAAACCGCTGTTTGCCCGCCAAATAAATAAGCCACTAAATCAAATCTAAAGAATCCAATGAGTCCCCAGTTGATTGCCCCTATAATGACTAACACTAATGCGATTCTATAGAGCACGCTCATGAGTACACCTCCTTTATCATTTTTACTCCTAGCTAATTTTTTTAGCAGAGAGGTGTCATAAGAAGCGATAAAATGATAAAGACTAGTCATTAAAACCGCCATATTGACGGTCTTATTTTTTGCAATAACCTCTTTTTTATACAGGAGGTGGCCAGATGGACTAGGTGTAATTAGCCTTTTTTGGCATTGCCCTTTAATTGATGAGATTGTTCATGTTGAAGGAGCCATTCTTTACGCCACATTCCACCACCATATCCAGTCAAAGATCCGTTAGAACCAATAATTCGATGACAAGGAACGACGATACTAATATTATTTTTACCATTGGCACTACCAACTGCTCTCACTGCCTTTTCATTGTGAATAGCCACAGCAATATCTTTATAGGAAGCTGTTTCACCGTAGCCTACGCTAGGTAAAGCATGCCAAACGGCTTGTTGGAAGTCTGTCCCTTTAAAAACATAGGGAAAAGAAAACTCATGTCGTTCCCCACTAAAATATTCATGTATTTGCTTTGCACATTCTAGGAGCACTGCTGGTGTGTCTTGTTGAGGAACATGGATGAGCTCTTCTCGTTCTGCAAAATTAATGCCAGCAATTGCTTCTTCATGTCCTTCGATTTCAATGATGCCAATCGGTGATTGATAATCTAATTTAAACTGTTTCATATAATGACCTCCATAAGTAAAAGGTGGCATAAGCCTGCCATCCTTGCCAATGTTGCGAATAGTGGGTGATCTCCTCAATCGTAGGTTTTCGTTTTAAACCTAATTGCCTTTTTAGAGCATTATGTAGACCCACATCTGCTATGGGGAATGCGGATAGCTCTTGGAAAGATTTCATTAGCACATAATCAGCCGTCCATGCCCCAATGCCCCGAATAGCCATTAAACTGTTTTTCATGTCCTCATAGTCCTTTTTTTGGCGCAGCATTTCCTTTGTCAATTGGCCGCTCGCTATACATTTCGCAATATCAATGATGTACTCTGCTTTTCTTTGCGTAAACTGAAGGTTCCTTAAATCTTCCACTTGGATAGTAGCGATTTTTTCAGGTGTTGGAAATAACCAGTGGCTTTCCCCTTCAAAGGTAACACTGTCTCCAAATTGTTCAACGAAGCGCTTTTTAAGTGTATAGGCAAACGTTAAATTAATTTGCTGTCCAATAATAGCCCACACGAGAGCCTCGAATAAGTCAGGTATTCCCAATAAACGTAATCCTCTATATTTTTCTGTCAATGGCTGTAAAATATTATCCTTGTTAGCCATCTGATAAAAACAAGCCAAATCCGTTTCTAAATCAAACCATTCTATAAGATAGCGGACAATTCCTTCTCTGTCATGGAGTGATGGCTGATTCATCGGAAATTCTACTTTCATTTTATAAGCTTGCTCACTTATTCTACATACAATTAGCTGATCCTTTATTTTTAGTAATTTAAAGAGAACATCCTCTTTTATTTGGTGGAGAATTTCTTGATTGGATCGTTTTAAAAACATCCAACACTCTGTAAAATTAAATTCCGCTGGAGGTTCGATTTCCACATAATGAGCGTGATTCATCCAGTTCATAGCCTACCCCTTTCTATGAAAGATTACGAAATTCTGTGGGCGAGCAATTTTTTAATCGTCGAAACACTTTATAGAAGTTAGACGGACTTTGAAACCCAGCTTTATAGCAAATATCCAAATTTGTATAGTCTGTATGTTTTAAAAGGTGGGCCGCCTTATCAATTCTTATTTTTTCAAGGTAGGCTCGAGGCGTCTCCGCTGTCACTTGTTTAAATAGTCGCTCAAGATGGAATGGACTAATACCAACATGCTCTGCCATATCCTGCAAGGTTACCTTTTGTTTATACGCACTAATGATAAAAGCTGTTACCTGTTGAATCAATTGTGTGTGTGGTGAACATTCGATTTCAGGCTGACATCGTTTACAAGCACGGTAGCCCGCTGTCTCGACTTCTTGAATAGATTCATAAAAATCAACATTCATCTTTTTTGGCTTTCTTGATTTACAGGAAGGACGGCAATAAATTTTAGTCGTTTTAACCGCCGTATAAAATAGTCCATCATAGGTTTGATCACAGGCTATAATCTTTTCCCACTTCTCCTCAAAGGATAAATGGATTGCATTGTCCATGAATGGCTCACCTCATTTTCATAGATTACACATATAAAGAAGAAGTATCTTGGTCTTTCACTAATTGTGCAGTATGCGCTGTCAAATAGGCAATGATTTTATCCGAAAGTGCATTGCCAAAACTCATGCGTCTTACCCCTAATTCTTTTAATGTTTGGCAATTTGTTAAACCTGGTAAAGAAAGTAGATTGATCGGTGCATCCACATTGCTTGTGATAGCTCTTATTTCATCTACATCTGTTAAGCCTGGGATAAAAACACCACTTGCTCCGCTCTCGACATAAGCCATTGCTCTAGTCATCGTTTCTTGATATGGCTGTTCAACTTGAAAATACGTATCTGTTCTAGCATTAATAAAAAAATTTTGATAACCACGATTATCTAACATAGACCTCATATTTGTAAGCAAATGACAGTGTTCTGTAAGACTTCTTAAGCCTACTTGATGTTTGAATGAATCTTCAATATTAATTCCAGCTACTCCAACATCAGCAGTCCTTAACACATTGTCAATAATGCATTGCTCATCATGACCATATCCCGCTTCAATATCCGCTGATACGGGGATATTTACTTGCGCTGTTATAGCTTGAATAATGGCCAAATGACGCTGAAAATCAATCAGTTCCCCGTCTGCATGGCCTAGTGAATTCGCAATCCCCCAGCTAGTTGTACCAATCGCCTGAAAACCTGCTTTTTCTAATATGAGCGCTGATAACACATCCCAAGCATTCCCTAAAAATAAAAGCTCCTGCGAGTCATGTAAATCATTAAATTTCTGAATGTTTGACATATTGAAAGCCTCCTATCATTTACTAGCCTCATATTATCAGGAAGTTCCCATTTATTTCGTCCTCAATCTTGCTGTTATAGTCTATAATAAGGAGGTATCAATTAACTTAAATTTCCGAAAAGAGAAAATTAAACAAATGTTGTAGCTATTTAACTTCACCTAGTAACGGTAGAATGGGAGCAATGAATTTTTGATGAAAAACAAAAGGATCAGAAAAACCCTGTTATTGATTTGTTTTACCCTTTCTTTTATCATCCTTATACCTCCTGTAAGTGCTATGAGCCCAACAGATGAGCTAGTAGAACCTATTATAGTAGGAGAGCATTATGAAATTTTTCGAGATCCATCAAAAAAGGTCCCTATTGAAGATATATTGAACGGCACTTATGACCATCTCTTTGTGGCCAGCAATCAACCCTATCCATTCTTTTGGCATACTCAAGATACCATTTGGTTACGCTTATCTATGGACAAGATTTTATTAGATAAAGGGGAACCTTATTGGCTAGAGGTGACAGATAAATTAGATAGCATTGAGTTGTTC
This sequence comes from Lysinibacillus sp. GbtcB16, assembly GCF_019091145.1. Classification (NCBI taxonomy): domain Bacteria; kingdom Bacillati; phylum Bacillota; class Bacilli; order Caryophanales; family Bacillaceae; genus Lysinibacillus; species Lysinibacillus sp. GbtcB16. The sequence continues at coordinate 886,923 of NZ_JAGXJV010000001.1, read as the reverse complement.
TCAGTAAAAGCGGATGGCTCCTATGATGTGCAACGAAGAGGCATTGCTAATCTAGGGGAACAATCACTTCCATCTCGTTCTAATTTATTTCACATCCACGACCCTTCTACTCAAGAAATTTTTATTAAGCTAGATGGTGCATTACCACTAAGTATTACCTCCTTTTTATATACCGAAATAAGTTTTACAAATAAGATGAGTGAATATAAATTTTTAACTGGCATTTTCTATGGTTTTTTATCAGCTCTATTAATTTATAACTTATTTTTATTTTTTTCATTGAAAGATAAAGCTTACTTTTTCTATGTTTTATATATGCTAAGTTTTATTTTCTATCAAGCAACGTTAAATTCGCTAGACATAGAATTATTGGGCAATTGGTTGTCACAAGAATTTTTTATTAAATCATTAACCATTAGCGGCAATCTACTGCTTTTATTTATGCTCCTATTTTGTCTTCAGTTTTTGGAGTTGAAAAAATTTCTACCGTCATTCCATACAATCGGAAAACTACTTTTATGGATCACCATCTGTTCTTTAATGGCATCTTTTATTCTTTCTGACGTTGCATTTATCAATAATTTCACAACTACCTTTGCGGTAGTAGTCTTTATCTTTCTATGGCTATCTGGCATTTTCGTTTTCAGAAAAGGGCAAAAGATGGCTCGATACTATATCATTGGCTGGACAGTTTTACTAAGCTCCATCATTGTTCAAGCGCTGGCGTTTTTAAGTATTATTCCATTCCATCCACGAGTTTTTGAGGAAGTACCAGCCATTGGTGCTATTTTTGAATCCATTTTTTTATCTTTAGCATTGGGTGATAAAATCAACATTATTAAAAAAGAACATCAACTCATGCAAGAAACATTAAATGAAACATTAGAATATAAAGTTCAAGAACGGACAAAAGAGCTTGAATCAGCCAAGCTTGAGCTTGAAGCATTAGCAAACACAGACCGACTCACTCAAATACCAAATCGTGTACGCTTAGATGACGTATTAGAAAAAGAATTTGAACAAGCTACAGAAAATGGCACACCCCTATCGATTATCTTGTTGGATATTGATCATTTTAAAGCTGTGAATGATGAATTCGGACATCAAGTGGGTGATCTTGTGTTACGTCATGCAGCAGACATTTTGAAAAATCACGTACGAGTAGAAGACATCGTGGGTAGATGGGGCGGCGAGGAATTTTTAGTTGTTTGTCCACACACTCGCTTAAAGGATGCTGTGCAACTGTCTGAAAATCTACGACAGCAGCTTGAACAACATTCATTTCCAGTTGTTCATCAAAAAACGAGTAGCTTTGGTGTAACAAGCTTTGTCATTGGCGATACGATTCATTCCTTATTATCAAGATGTGATAAAGCTTTATATCAAGCAAAGGAATATGGTAGAAACCGTGTGGAATTTTTACAGAATGATAAAAATTCAGAGACTAATCAAGAGGCATCCACCCTGTGATTCTCTTGACGAAAAAGATGACTTCGGCTTATGCCAAAGTCATCTTTTATTTCATTGGAAGACGTTCTATGAATTTTTTTGAAGCTAAATTAAGTAAGTACTTGTTCCTTCGCAAGCCTTCTTTGCAATGCAATCTCCTTGCGTTTTTCTTTCGTTACACGTTGCCAAATGACTACTGTAACGAATCCAATTATAGCTAAACCTAATAATATACCAAAGAATACTTTATAGCCTGCTGTGCCACCCCAATAATCTAAACAAGCGCCTGCAATGATTGGCATAAAGATTTCCCCACTATAGCCAATAATCATTAGCGGCATGGATACTGTTCCTGTTGATTCAACAGGATAATCTCCTTCTACTAAAATAGCAAAATGCATTGCCTGCAAAGCATACATGGATGTATAAATAATCCCAATAAATATTAAGAGCATCAGGATAAAGGAAGCTTTGCCTGGTAATAAGATGAGTCCCACTAAGCCTAGTGCTAATAATATATAGCCGATTAACACCATATTAGACACACCTATCCGGTCACCAATAATGCCTGCACTAAAACTGCCGATTGGTCGACAATACTGAGAAAAGTAACCTAAAGCAGCAGCAATTAACGTAGATGCACCAAATGCGGCTGTTGCATAAGGTGTGATGTAATAATAGCTAATGATCATCGCATAAGACGTAAAAATAAGAATAGTTGCCAGCCAAGTTGTTGGCATCTTTAATACTTTCCAAAGGACGGCCCAATCAAATGATTTACTACCATCTTTATGCTCACTAGCTACAGTCCCTTGATCGGGGTCTTTATAAAGCATCATAATCATGAATCCTAACAAAAGACAAATGACAGAATACACTGTAATAACCGCTGAGAGCGCCATTTTATCACTCATATGCTTCGCAAAAAAAGCAAATATCCCTAAAATCACAGCAGATTGAATAATATTGGTTACGCCACGGCCACCTTCAAAAAATCCAAAAGCTTTTCCTTGTTCATTTTCAGAACCTAAAGAACGTACTGCTTTTACTAGCGCTCCCCAAAATGTCATAATGGACGTGATTCCCCAAGCAGCATGGATGAGGAGAAGCACTGGATATGGTGGATACAGTAATAATGTAAAACCTAATAGCCCTGTGGCCACTAGAGAAATAGTTAATAAATATTTTGTTTTCCAACGATCTGCACAAAATCCTCCAAAAATATAAGAAATTAAACAACAAACACCATATGCACTACCAAGTGTCCCCATTTGAGTATTCGTCAAATGAAATGCATCGAGAAAGACATCATAATAGTAATTTCTAAAATACGGTAATGCATAAATTAATGCACCTGAAACAGCTAAAATAACTAAAGTAGCTGTATTCTTTTTTAACTTAGCTTCCATATATTTACCCCTTATATGTTATTTACAAGCCATGACGTTTAATTTTTTGATCCCATTCCTTATGGAAGACCTGTTTGTCATTTTCTTTGATCGCCATTTCCCCAACAATTTGGAAGTTCTCTAGAGTAGATGTTTTAGTAACCGTAATATCGGCATCAATCCACCAACCCTCACGACCTATTTTCATTTTTTGATAGATTGTATACTGAGCTGACAATGGATCAGCATTCGTTAAGGTTAATTCCCGCTTCAAATTATGTTCTACCGTGACATCAATGTCATCAAAGCGATATATCCCTTCACCAAAAACGCCTCCAACCCCATCTGTAATACATGTCCATGTATCTGTTAAAATATCGTATGAAATAGAACGATCCACTCTTCCTTCTTGGAGTGTTGTGATAGGTGTTAATGGTGCACTTTCAGGATTCATATTGGGTCCAGCTATTTGATGTCCATGGTAGGTTGGCAATGTGAAAGTAGCTGTTTCAAGATTTAATGTTAATGTAGCATCTTCTGGCATCGGCCAAAACATAGGCCAAAATGTTGTGGCTAATGATAAGCGTAAACGGTGCCCTGCTTTAAATTGATGTCCGCAGCAATCTAATTGCACAAAGGCTTTCACTTTTTCACCAGGAGTTAACAGTTCTACATGGTCATGACCATTCAAATGTGTTAAATTCATCACCCCATAGGATACACGAGTAACAGCTCCATTTGGTGCTACGTCTGACAACTGCGCAAATAGCATTGCATGTTGTTTATCACTCATTAATTCCACTTCAAACTTCGGATAACCCACAATCTCTAGTGGATTCTCTAGCATGTCCGTTTCAAAAACCATAGCCATCCCATCATCAACTCGTTGATCTGCTGGACTTTCGCCAAGTACTCCAGCACCCATCCATTCTCCCGATAATAGACCGTGATTTTGTGGTGTTTTTAATTGCACCTGTTCTTGTTGATCACTACGTTGCTCTACTAATTTTCCATGTGTCAGTTGATACGCCTTCGTTTGTACCTCTTCTGCTGTTGGCCATGATTCCAGTCCAACCCAATAGCCATGGCTAACTGGTTTCTTAACAGATGGTTCCATGCTTTCTTCAACCCAAACATTCACCATTGGTCCATCCATTACATCATTGTCAATTCCTTTTAACCAATGATCCCACCATTTCACAGCCTCTTGTAAAAAGCCCATTGCTGGACCAGGAACTCCATCATGTGGGTAAACATGTGCCCATGGGCCAATAATGCCTTTTCTAGGAACAGAAAGCCCTTCCATTAAACTTAAGACTGTGTTCGTATAGGAATCTTCCCAACCATCTAGTGCAAAAACAGGGATTTCAATGTCATCGTAATTCTCACAAACTGAACCATGCTTCCAGTAGTCATCTCTTGTTTGATGCTCCATCCACTGTGCCATCCATAAAGGCATATTTTCTAAGCGCTCCATCCATTTCTCACGCCAGCTATCCCCAACAATGTGAGGGTCAATCGGACGAAGTTGATACGCTAACATAATAGCGCCCCACCAGAAGTTATCATTTAATAAACAACCACCCTTATAGTGAATGTCATTGTTATAGCGATCATCCGTGAAGCCTACTGTAATAATCGCCTTTAATGCCTTTGGTCTGCGAGCAGCTACTTGCAGAGAGTTAAATCCGCCCCATGATTTCCCCATCATCCCGATATTGCCATCACACCAGCTTTGATTAGCAATCCATTCAATGACTTCAAGCGCATCATCCTGCTCCTGCTTTAAATACTCATCTTTTAATAAGCCATCTGACTCACCAGAGCCTCGCATATCTACTCGTACAACAGCATAGCCATGTCCCGCAAAATACCCGTGCATAGGCTCATCTCTCGCTCTCGTTCCATCTGTTTTGCGATAAGGAATATACTCCAGAATAGCCGGTACTTTTTGTCCTGCCGCTACGGTCGGTAACCAAATTCGACTAGAAAGCTTTGTGCCGTCTGCTAATTCAATCCATGTGTTTTCAATCGTTTCATATGTACACTCAAATTGTGTCACAATTTTTTTACTCATTGATTTAATCCTCCCCTTGTGTTTGAACTTTTTGTTCTTGCATCCACTTCGTCTAATTATTCCGAATCTTAATTATTTAGTAATCATGATTATAAAATAATTGTGATTAGTATATCATTTGAAAATCCAATGCACAACACTGAAAATGCTAAAAGCTAATGCTATAATGGGAGATAGACATAAAAATTGTTATGCTATAATAAGGTTAAATTAGCTTATAAAATGATAAATATACGAATTAAACTAATAATTTTACATGACCATTGTACGTCGGGGGGCTATTACTTTGAAAAAAAAGGAAATACAAAGGAGTCGTATGTGGAAATACTTTGTAGACGCCACAGCGGAAATTATCGAAGAAGAAGGAATGGAAAATGTCACGATTAGAAAGGTTGCCGATAAGGCTGGTTATAACAGTGCAACCATTTACAATTATTTTTCAGAAATCTCTCATCTCCTCTTTTTTGCATCGATGAGGTGCATGCAAGACTATACAAACGAAGTTGCTCGTTACATAGAAAGAGGCAAGGACCCTATTGATAAATATTTATTAGCTTGGGAATGTTTTTGCCAGTACTCCTTCAAACAGCCACAAATTTTTCATGCCGTCTTTATTATGGATTTAGGGGAAACACCAGAAAAACTATTGGAAAATTATTATAACTTTTACCCTAATGATTTAATTAATATCCCTGAAGATTTAAAGACTATACTGTTTCAGCACAGCCTGACAAAACGGGGGCGTTCTATGTTAGAGATCGCTTTAAAAGAAGGCTATTTAACCGAGGGTAATGTGGATGCCATTAATGAAATCACCCTCTTAATTTGGCAAGGTATGTTTACTAACCTTTTAAATAATCGAAAAAGCTATGATGCCCAACAAGCAACAGAAATCGTTATGAGCTATATTACTAAGATTGTTCGAAATGCCAATCTTTTTGATGAGGAACATAACAACCAACAGTTATAAATCTATTGGTAACCACTTAAAAACCCCTTTTAGCTCATGCTAAAAGGGGTAATTTCTATTTTTGCCAATGATTCAGTTCTTTTAATAATTCGGGTAGCTGCAATTTCTTTACATCAATTGGCGGTAATGCTTTAATAAATTCTTTCCCATAGGATTTGCTAGTTATTCGACGGTCTAGGACGATAAATGCGCCTTTATCCTGAGAGGAACGAATTAAGCGACCAAAGCCCTGCTTAAAGCGCATAATAGCCTCGGGCAATGACAACTCTGTGAAGGAATTGCGTCCTTGTGCGGTAAGATGCTTAGCTCTCGCCTTAAAGACAGGCTCTTCTGGTGAAGAGAATGGCAGCCGTACAACGATAACAGAGGCAAGAGCATCTCCAGGAACATCGACACCCTCCCAGAAACTGTTTGTTCCAAAAAGAACAGCGTGGCTAAATTTTTGAAATGATTTCAGAATGCGCATACGGCTACCACCTGTAACACCTTGCGCAAAAAGCATATAATCATCTAAAAGTTCACTATCTTGAATGAGCTCGACTGTTTTCCGCAGCATATCCTGAGCTGTAAAGAGCACAAAGCAACGACCTTCCGTCATTCTAACAGTCCTCGTAATCGCATGAGCAACTGCCTCAATATATTCTTCTTGGCTGACATGCTGAATGTCTGGCATATCCGTGACAATAAATGCCTTTGCACCTGCGTAATAGGCTGGCGGTGCCTGTAGTTTTATCACTTCAACGCTATCAGAAATTCCTAATTGTCGTGTAACAAAACGCTCATTGCCTGGTACCGTTAATGTACCTGATGTCCATACAATGCTCGCTTGCTTACGAAGAGGTGCTAGCACTTGTTCAATAATCGGTGTGACATTGGCTGGCTTCTTAAAAACATGTAAACTGCCAGGAACACTTCGAACATCGAATTCTAGCCAAACCGAACTTCCATCATGCGATGACAGGAAAATGTCTTCCCACTCTGCAATTTTAATTTTCACTTCTCGAATCCAATAATGCCATTCGGATAAAATATACCTATCATTTTTATCTAATTGCTCAATATTATTTTCAAATGCTTGAGCTGCTTCAGTCGCAAGATCAAGCCATTGCTGCGTTAATTTACTTACTTGTAAAAATGACTCTTTGGCAAGCGTTACATCCTCTATAAATAAGGTACACTTACTACTAGCTCGCTTGCCTTTCATCTGTTGTTGCATGCTTTGTGCAGCTCGTTGAATGGTCTCATCAAATGCACGCTGTAACCGTATAAATTGAGCATCCAGTCGCTGTAAGCTTTGCATGGACACACGTTGTTTCTTCTTCGCCGCTTCACAAAAAAGTTGATAAAGTGCTGTGTCTTCCATTGTGCCAATTTGACCAAAAATATATTTCCATTGCGTATAGGAGAAGACTATTTCATCCTGTTGCATCGCAGCCTGTATAAATTGATGTGCCTCATCAATGACCCAGCCATCTATTTGTGTAAATATCGGTGTTTGACGAACTAAATCACTTAACACCATAGCATGATTTGTCACGATACAGTCAGCAAATGCGCTGTTCTTTAGCGCTTGTTCATAGAAATCAAAGCCTTTAGATGGTTTGTCATTTGGTATTTTGCGGATTTTCTCTAAGAACAGTTGTCCCCCACCTGAAACATTCAGCTCACTTAACACACCGGTCTCTGTTTTCGTCAGCCAAACGAGAATCTGTAAAATAGAAAACGTATCATCATAGGATTCGTCCGCATATGCCATGGATTGTTCAAAACGATCTAGATCAATATAATGCTGCATCCCCTTGAGTACACAAATATTTACTTTTGTTCCCAAGATTTTTTCTATCTTTGGTAGCTCCTCCTCTACAAGCTGTTCTTGCAGATAGGATGTATAGGTACTGATGGCGATTTTTTTATGGACAGTACGAGCATATACGATGGCTGGCAGTAAATATCCCGCCGTTTTGCCAATTCCCGTAGAGGCTTCAATTACACATTCCTTTTGCTCATGTAGAGCTTGCCAAATCGTATCCATCATCTTGAATTGAGCTGGACGTTCCTCAAAATTCGGGAGGGCCTTTGTCATTAATGCCGTTTTATCAGCCACCGTTTGCGGATAATCAATTGTCTCTGATGCATGGTCATGTTTATTACGACCATTACAAATCGCAAAATTCCGGTAATAATGCACATTCTCATTGCTTGTTTTATGTTGACGTTTTATTTGTAAGGCCTCGAAAAAAAGCTGAGAAATATTCGATTTTAAGCGAAATGAACGCTTATGCATTTGTTCTAATGTTAATTGAGGAAGATTTAAAAGCTCTTTCCAACAACATTTGAACAGCTCAGCAGTAGCACGAGCATCGTCGTCCGCTCGATGTGCATTGGCCAACTCTATATTTAATTCTGCTGCCAAGTCACCTAGCTTAAAGCCGAGTGACATCGGAAACAAAATTTTTGCCAGCTCTACTGTATCCATTTTTTTACCTTGCCATTTTGGAAGGCCAGCCCGTTTAAATTCCGCTTGTAAAAATGATAAGTCAAAATCGGCATTATGGGCTACAAATACACAATCAGCCAGTAGCTCATATATGTAATCCGCATGTTCTTCAAAAGGATATGAATCCTTAACATCCTCATTTGTTATATGCGTTAAATCTTGAATGAACGATGGAATGGCTTTTCCCGGGTTAATAAATTTCGTATAGGTACGCTCAATTTCCCAATCCTTCATAATAACAATGGCAATTTGAATCATCCGGTCCCCATTTGCTGGTGAATGACCCGTTGTCTCCAAATCCACAATGGCATATTTTTGACTTTCCATCATACATCTCAACTCACAGTTCACATTAGATAAGAAGAATTTTATCATATATTTGGTTCAGCGGCATCCTTTCTCCCCTATATGCCGTCTAATATTCAATCCCTTTTGCTGCCGTACAATAAAAAAACCGCAACCTCAGGGTTATCCTTAAGGTTGCGGAAATAGCGATGTGACATAATTTAAAGCGAATGTCGTTTGTAAGCTATTCTTTTGAAGGTATTATTGCTTTTTAGCAACATCAACAATACGACCTTCTGCTGTTGTTTTCACTTCTTTTAATGATAGTAATTGCTCTTGTAGGTTTTCCCAATCAGATAAGCCTAAATCTGTAACACGACCTTCTTCATATGCTTTAGCAAACATATCAAAGCCGTCTCCACCTTTAGCAGTGAAGGCATTTGTTGCCACTGTATATGTTTTACCATCTTCTAGTGCAACATACTTACCAGTTGCTTTATCTAAATATTCGATTGAAACAACACGTGAGCCTGCTTCTTTTGATGAATCATATTGTAATTTCGCTCCACCAATGTGTAGGAAACCACCATTTTCTTTTGGTGCATTTTTCAAGGAAACTTCAAATGCTGCTTTAAGCTCAGCTCCTGTAGCATCCATTAATGCTAATGTGTTACCGAATGGTAATACTGTAATCACTTGTCCAACAGTTATATTGCCAGCTGGGATCGCTGCACGAATACCACCACCGTTTTGTAGTGCCATGACAACTGTTTTATCTGTATATTTTTGCGCTTTTGCCAACATACCATCTGTAATGATATTACCTAGAGCTGTTTCATTGCTACGTACACTTTCTAAGTTTGTTTCAGTTGCACGTGGATTTGCTAACTCCTGAGTAATTTTCACACCGATTTCTTTGTTGTTGACTTCATCAATTTTTGCTTTATATGGCGCTAGTAATTTTACTAATGCTGCATCTTCAGCAACTTTACCAAGGTCGATTAATTCGCCACCATACTTAGTGACAACACCTTTGCCATCAAATGTTACATCCAATGTTCCTAAATATTTTACATATTCATTAGCTTGTACGATTAATGTTGCATCTTTTGCTTCGCCTACAGTATTTGTATCTACAACAAATGGCTCGTCTAATTTTGTATGGTCATGTCCACCTACAATTATATCGATTCCTGGTACGTTTTTAGCTAGTAAAATATCATTATCTACATTTGGATTATCATTGTAACCAATATGTGTTAAAGCGATAATTTTATTAACGCCCATACCCTCAAATGCAGCTACTGCCTTTTTCGCTTCTTCAATATAGTTAGTAAATTTCACTTTACCTGGAGAAGCAATATCCAAAGTTTCTTCTGTTGTTAAACCGAAAATACCGACTTTTTCTCCATCAATTTCTTTTACAATACCTGAATAGATTTTACCGTTTTCAGGCTCACTTGAAACTAAATCTGTAAATAAGCCTGTAAATTTATCATCCGCTGAGAAATCTGTATTGGCACCCACAAATGGGAATTTAGCACCTTTAACAAAGTCTGCAAGTGCTTGATGTCCTTCAGGCGATGAACCTAAATCAAATTCATGGTTACCAAATACCATAGCATCAAAGCCAATTTCATTTAATAGCGCTAAATCTGCTTGACCATGGAATTCGTTGAAGTATAAAGTACCGCTAAATGCATCGCCAGCATGTAATGTTAAAACATTTTTCTTTGTTTCACGTTGCTCTTTTACAGCAGTTGCTAGTTTCGGTAATTCATTTGCGCGAGCATGTGTATCATTCACATGTAGAACTGATAATGTAAATGCATCTTCCGGTTTTTCAGGCGTTTCTGTGTTTAATTTTGTGAGAGCTTCTGCAATCAATGTTGCTAGTTGTCCACGTGTTACGCTTTTACTAGCTTCGTGATTTTTAGCACCTTCTAATTCTGGTAAGTTAGGAATAGATGATAAGATTTTTGCCAAATCACCATGTGTAATCGTTTGGTTTGGACGGAATGTGTTGTCTCCATAGCCTGAAACAACTTTTAATCCTACTAATGCAGCGATTGGACCGTAATACGTATTAGCTGTATCAATATCCTTAAAGTTTGGATTTACAACTTCTTTCGTGTCTAGCTTTAATGCGCCTGCAATCATTTTTGCAGCTTGCCCACGTGTGACATTTGTATCAGGTTTGAATGTACCATCTGGGAATCCACTAATAATACCTGCCGCATAAAGTGTCGAAATGCCCTTATAATCTGCATGACTTTCCTTTACATCCGAAAATGGACTAGCTGCTGATGCTGGTGCTGCTGCTACCGCTGTGATAGCCAATGCTGCTGCAGTAGCTGTTAAAAATTTGTTACGTTTATTTTCCATTACAAATGATACCTCCACTAGTAAAATGATGTACTAACAACTAAATTCTACATAAATATCTCATAAAATACTAGAACATTTGTAAAATTTTAATTTCACAAACTAGTTTAATAGTTAGAAAAACAAAATTTTACCAGTACTTTTGTAGTAGTTTTAACCACATAAAAAAGGAGGATGGCTATTCGGCTACACTAATTGAGCCTTGCCATCCTCCTATTTAATTCAATTTCCAGCAACTTTCCTCATTGTTGATTCTGGACCATTCTCTTGTCTTACATCACTGTTGCTTCGGGTTCATAGGAAATCATTTCTTTAATCGTATTACCTGCTCCCATAATGGCCACAGTCGGTTTATGATTCTTTGCCTCATCATTATCCACATACGCATAGGAAATTATAATGACAATATCACCACGCTGTACGAGTCTTGCGGCCGCTCCATTCACACAAATTACACCTGAACCACGCTCACCTGCAATAACATACGTTTCAAAACGAGCGCCATTATTATTATTAACAACATGTACCTTTTCGTTTGGCAGCATACCGACTGCATCTAAAATATCCTCATCGATTGTTATAGAGCCCACATAATTTAAATCCGCCTGCGTCACTGTTGCACGGTGTATTTTACTATTCATCATCATTCGTAACATATTTATAGTCCCTCTTTCACAGTAAAGATACTATTATCAATTAAGCGAGTCTGCCCAATATACACAGCAGCTGCCAACAATACTTGTTGTGTCGTTTCAGTCACTGGTATCAAATCTGGGTAGGCTAATAATTCAATATAGTCAATTCGGCCATGAGTTCGTGCCTGAATATGGGCTTTGGCCTTTGCTAATGCGTGCCCAACCTCTCCAGTCGCTAAAAAGCTATCCTGAGCCAATTGTAGTGCTTCATGTATGGCAGGAGCCTCTTCTCTTTCCGATTCGCTTAGATAAATGTTGCGAGAAGACTTCGCTAGCCCATCTTCCTCACGAACGATAGGTACAACACGCATTTCTAACGGAAAATTAAAATCACGTACCATTGTTGTAATAATGGCCACTTGCTGGGCATCTTTTTGACCGAAATAGGCTCTTGTTGGAAGCGTAAGGTGGAATAGTTTAGCTACAACCTGTAACACACCATTAAAATGACCTGGACGACTGGCGCCACAAAGAATCATAGCCTGTTCACCAGCATGGATACGAATTCCGCCATCCTGTGGATACATTTCTTCTACACTTGGAGCGAAGATAAGATCAACACCGACAGACTCTGCCAACGCAATATCTCTTGGCAAATCCCGTGGGTAACTTTCAAAATCTTCATTTGGCCCAAATTGAGTGGGGTTAACGAATATACTCATAACAACTAAATCATTTTCTGCACGTGCTGTTTGAGCCAATGTTAAATGGCCTTCATGTAAATAGCCCATAGTTGGAACAAGGCCAATAGTTTTATGGGCTTGTTTTGCTGCCTGAATTTCAGCTGTTAATGCTTGTATCGTTGTGATGACTTTCATGATTTGACGCCCCCATATAGCTGGTCGAGAGCATCCTCTTTCATTGTGAAGAAATGCTTTTGAGCTGGGAAAGTACCCGCTTTGACTGCTTCCACATAGCGAACCATTCCTTCACTTGCCTCTTTCCCCATATCCGCAAATTGTTGAACAAACTTTGGCACATGGTGTGACCCATAGCTTAACATGTCATGATAAACTAACACTTGGCCATCTGCTTCGACTCCCGCTCCAATACCTATTGTTGGAATAACAAGACTAGCAGACATCATTTCTGTTAGCTGATGTGGGATACATTCTAAAACGACCGCACATGCACCAGCCTCTTCACACTGCTTGGCATCCTCAATCAACTGCGTTGCCTGTTCTGCCGTTTTCCCCTGCACCTTATAGCCACCAAGTACTCCTGCTGATTGTGGCAGCAAGCCTAAATGAGCAACCACTGGAATTCCTGCAGCTGTTAGCTTTCGAATGACCGGAATGACATCACCAGCCCCTTCCACTTTTAAAGCGTCAGCACCTGTTTCTTGCATCATATAAATGGCTGTTTTCAATGTTTCATTGACATCACCATGATAGGAACCAAATGGCATATCCACTACAACAAAAGTGTCCTTTGCCCCACGTCGCGTTGCTTTCGCATGATGGATCATATCTGCTACCGTCACTGGCATTGTAGAATCATAGCCAAGGACAACCATTCCAAGTGAATCCCCTACAAGAATCATGTCTACATTAGCAGCCTCTGCAAATGTAGCGGCTGGATAATCATAGGCAGTCACCATCACAATTTTCTCGCCTGCCGCTTTCATCTTTAAAAAATCTGTTGTCGTTCTCATTTTGTAGTCCTCCTTTTTAAGGGAAGAAAACAGAAAAACCCCTCGGTTCCAAAATGGACAGAAGGGTTGTGATTCGTTCGTTAGCAAAAAGCCCCTGCATATCTCAGCAAGAGGTACTAGCTTCACTTAGAAAGTAAGCTACTTTTTGAACGCATTGTTTTCTTCCGTCCCTGTCATAAAGATCAAGGCAGATATTTGTTAGTATGTGATCTTACGTTTTGAAGGTGCCGTTCACAATGGATACTGCCCTTCAGCACATACTATAACAATAAAACTTGTAATCTTCAAATGTTATTTTCTAATAGTAAAAACATTTATTTATAAAATTTGACAATCAATGCTATACGTCATATACTATCCACATACTATATGGCATATAATATAAAATGAAGTATAAGTAATGAATGTGAGGTGGAAAGATGACATTTCAGCTTGGCTCAGCTTTACTGGATGCTTGTGTATTGGCCATTGTTGACAAAGAGGATGCTTATGGCTATTCCTTAACGCAGCAAGTACAATCAGTCATGGATATTTCAGAGTCTACATTGTACCCCGTATTACGTCGCTTACAAAAAGCAGATTACTTAACTACCTACGATCAGCCCTATCAAGGTAGAAATAGACGCTATTATCAAATTACAGAGCATGGCCGTATACGCTTATTAGAGCTTTTAAAAGAATGGCGTGTCTATAAGGAAAAGGTTGATTGTGTACTTTTAGGAGGGAATATAGATGGATAGAGCTAGTTATTTGAAAAAGCTACGAGGGAAATTACGGCGCCTTCCTGCGCAAGAGCTGGACGCTGCTCTTGCCTATTATGAAGAATACTTTGATGAAGCAGGAGAGAATAATGAGCAACAGGTTATTTCAGAACTAGGCTCCCCTTCTCATGTTGCCTCACAAATATTGGCTGATTTTGCCTTAAAGGATTTAGAAAACACTTCAGAGAAATCAACCAAAAAGAATATGACAGCTTTATGGCTTATTATTCTTGCTATACTTTCTGCACCACTTTCTTTACCACTTCTTGCAACAGCTATCGCCCTTATATTATCATTTGGTGCTGTCATTATTAGTTTGATTTTTGCGATTGGAGCAGGTATTTTAAGTATTTTTATTGGGGGAATTGCAGCCCTTATTTCAGGTATCTTTATTTTAACAGAGCATTGGCCCACTGCCTTATTATTTATGGGTATTGGCTTAATCATTACAGGGTTGAGTGTCTTACTCTTTCCATTCGTTGCCCGTTTTATTAAGAAAACCGTCCTTCTCTCTGTAGAAACATTGGGCAGATTGTTCCACAAAATAACGAAAACAAGGAAAGGGGGCTTGTAAATGGCTTCTAAAAATTCCCTTATTGCCATGACCATAATTGCGTTTGGTATTTTACTAGCATTGGTCGGCTATTTTTCAGGCGGTCGATGGTTCATTATCAAAGATGAGGATGGCATTCACGTGCCAGGAAGCAATAAACTAGTTAGTGAATCGTATAACTTAGATAAGTTTACTAGTATAAATATAGCGAATGATTATGGGGATATTACCGTTGTCGCCACTGAAGACCAATATAAACTAGAAACGAATGTACTCGAACAACAAGACGTCTCATATCGTATTGAAGATGGAACTTTACAGATAGAAACAAAGGCTAAGAAAAAAAATGGGTTTGAATTTGGCTTCTCTAGCTTTTCTTCTCCCTCTATCAAAATCTATGTTCCAGCAAATACTAACCTCAAGACGATTGTAATAGATAGTGATTTTGGCGATACAACCCTTCGTGGTTTGCATTATCAACAGCTGAATCTGATGCAAAATTACGGAGATATTACCTTCAACAACATAACTGGAGAAAGCACAGAGATTACACAAGACTTTGGTGATTTAACTTTCAAGCAATATTCTAGTAATGGTGTAAACATCGAAAGTGAGCATGGTGATATTCATATTGCTGGAACTTTAAATGGGACATCAACTATTACATCTAGCTTTGGAGATGCAACGCTTCACTTACAAAATAAACAAAGTGATCTTGGTTATGAAGTAAAAACAAGTTTTGGCGATATAACGGTTAATGGCACAGAAGAAAGTGGCACAATCACTCAGCTTTATAAAAGTGATGACCAGCTAAATGTTTCTTTATCGCATGGTGATGTCAATGTTTCACTCCAATAATAATAATTGAAGTCATCAAAAAAGCTGCAGGTACGCACCTTGCAGCTTCTTTTTTATAGTATTTTGATATCTCCTGCATAAATGGTGCGGACCAATCCATCATCTTGTGTAAGCTGTAGCACCCCATCATCTGTAATTCCACTAGCAATTCCTTCAAAGCGCTCTCGTATTGTCGTTACCTCAATACGTTGACCAATTGTACAAGACAGCTGTTCCCATAGAGTTTTCATACTAGCAAAGCCTTCTTCGATATATAGCTCTGTAAATTGCTCTAGATACTGTAAAATTAAGGCTACAAGTGCCGCACGATTAATTTCTTCTCCTGCTTCTAATCGTAGGGAAGTAGCAATATCTGCAATTTCCGGTGAAAAATCAGCCGCCTCCTGGTTAGCATTTATTCCAATGCCAACTAGCAATGCCTGTACCAGATCTGCCTCCGCCTGCATTTCCGTCAAAATACCTGTACATTTTTTACCATTAATTAATAGATCATTTGGCCATTTAATAGCTGGCTCAATATCGCTATATAGTGTTTTAATGGCCATAGTGACAGCGACTGCTACAACAAGCGTAAAAGAGGATGCCTGTTGAGGTGTGACATCCGGTCGAACGATAACGGTCATCCAAATACCACTACCATGAACTGATTCCCATGGACGAGCCATCCGACCGCGTCCTGCTGTTTGCTCTTCACCAATAATGACTGTGCCATGTGGTGCGCCTTCCTGTGCCAGCTTATGGGCAATCGTTTGGGTTGAATCTACGATATCGAAATAATGAATTTCTCTTCCGAAATGCTCTGTTTTTAAAAAAAGTTCAATTTGAGTGGGACTTAAACTATTTGGTACACCCGTTAATACATAGCCTTTTTTCTTTATTGTTTCAAATGTGTAGCCCTCTTCTTGTAACGTCTGCATATGTTTCCAGACAGCGGTCCTTGAGACGCCAAGAGAATCCGCTAATTCTTGACCTGAAACCGCTTCTCCATTGGCAGCTAGTATTCTTTTTAAAATTTCATCTTTCATGGACATTGTCATGTTCACATCAATCCTTTTGTAAACTCTGCTTTTTATGTAACTAAATTTAATCATACTGTAAATCAACTGAAATGACCATCAGTGATATAAAAAACAAGCCGTCCCACACTTTCCTGAGATGGCTTGTTGTAAGGTATATATACTCATGTTTCATGGAAATAGTTGTGATCAAGCCAGTTTTTTATTTGCTGTCGATCATTTGCTAGCTCATTATGAAGTATCGCTTCCAGTATGTCCTCTAGTACTTCTTTTACCCAAGGGCCTCCTTTTTTGCCAGACCATTTAAGTAAATCCGCCCCATTCACTGCAACTTCTTGCTTTTGTCGAATCGGCAGCTTGTCCTGCAATATACGAATAGGCTCGCTTGGTAAACAAACGTCCGCTTGGAGCAGTTTTGCAAAATATATCGCTGCTTCCAGCTCCTGTTTTTCGTAGGTAAAATAATGGGAGTTTGTCCAGCCACTTTTTAACGCTTCATATGCTGTCAAAACAGATTTAACAAACGCCATTTCTTTGTTGGACAATCGATAATCCCGCAAAATCTCGCGCCAGTTTGCTCCTTGAAGTAGCGCAAAATAGGCCCAGCCTACATGCTTGTCCTCAGTCTGAAATTCATACCAGCGCTCAGCCTGAAAACTTCCTTGTAAATACGCTGCCAAGCCACTTTCCTCTAATTTTTGTAGGCCACTAAAAACAGTCGTTCCTAGCCATAGCTTATCTAGCTCTGCCTTGATTCGCTCTTTCGCAATAAAAGCGATATCGGCCGCTCTATTTTGTATCGCCATCAATGTATCTTCCGCTATTGTGAAATCAAGCTGCGCTGAAAAACGGATTGCTCGTAACATACGCAAGGCGTCCTCAGCAAAGCGTTTTTTAGCATCTCCAACAGCTCGAATAATACGAAGATCAATATCTTGGCGACCACCATAATAATCAACAAAAGAGCCATCACGTCGCATAGCGATGGCATTCATTGTAAAATCACGGCGTTGTAAATCGTCTTGTAGAGAGCGAACGAATTGCACTTTATCTGGTCTTCGATGGTCTGTATATTCCCCATCTGTACGATAAGTAGTTACTTCAACTGGCCCAGCAGGTACGATAACAAGTACCGTCCCATGCTGAATTCCAATATCAACTGTCCGTTGAAAAACTGTTTTTACCTCTTCAGGCAACGCATTTGTCGCTACATCGACATCATGTGCAGGACGATTCAGTAAAGCATCTCTAACAGCTCCGCCAACAATAACCGCCTCAAAGCCCGCTTGTTCTAATTGTTCTATTACTGAATAGGCTGTTTGCCATTCTTTATTGTTTTGCATGATTTCTTTCCGCAACCTTCTCGTACAGATTTTCGTATTGTTCTACAATTTTGGACGAGTGGAATTTGTCACTGACTGCATGAATGGCCGCTTCTCTGAAACGCAGTAATTTTTCCTCATCTTGTAATAACTGAACAGCATATTCAGCAACGGCTTCCGTATCTCCTAATTCCACAATAAAACCGTCCACGCCATGTTCAATGACTTCCGGGATACCTCCTACATTTGTTCCAATACAAGGCACTCCACAAGCCATTGCCTCTAATAAAACCAATCCAAACGATTCCTGCTGAGAAAGTAACAGCTTTAGGTCACTAATTGCATATAGTTCAGCTAAATTTTCTTGCTTCCCTAAAAATAGAACATCCTTCATATATGGACTTTCCTTTACTTGGTCCATTACACGATGCTTTTCTGGCCCATCACCGACTAATAAGAGTTTCGCCTTCACATTAGTACGGATTTTCATAAAGGCATCAATGATATGCGGAAGATTCTTGATTTTACGGAAGTTAGAGACATGGATGAGGACTTTTTCATCTTCTTGAATACCAAATTGCTCTTTTAGGTTTCCTGAATTACGAGGGAAGTACTCACGTTCATCCACAAAGTTATAAATTGTTTCAATGGGCTTAACTGTATCAATTAATTCATAAGTTTGTTCTTTTAATGCGTGTGACACGGTCGTCACAATATCAGATTTATCAATCCCATACTTAATGGCCTGTGAAAGCGTAGAATCCTGCCCAAGCACCGATATATCTGTGCCATGAAGTGTTGTAACGATGCCAATATCTCGCCCACTCATTTCACGTGCTAACACAGCACATACTGCATGTGGGATTGCGTAATGCACATGCAACACATCCAACTCTTCATCCTTGATGACGTCTGCCATTTTACTCGCTAATGCAATATCGTATGGTGAATATTGAAACACTGAATAATTATTAACTTCGACTTCATGGAAAAAGACGGTTGGATAAATTTTATTCAATCGAAATGGTACGCTTGAGGTAATGAAATGAATTTCATGTCCTCTTTCTGCAAGCATTTTGCCTAATTCTGTTGCTATTACACCAGAGCCTCCAACTGTTGGATAACAGGTAATGCCGATTTTTAGCTTTTTCATTCGATGATCATCCTTTCTAAATCACGTCTTTTATTAGTTACGTCTTTCTTGTATCAGTCTCCAATCCACAAAGCCTTCTTGTAGGCCCTTTAATAATATTTCTGCTGTCCCCATATTTGTCGCCAGCGGCACTTGGTAAACATCACAAAGACGGATAAGTGCAGAAACATCTGGCTCATGTGGTTGTGCTGTTAATGGATCACGGAAAAAAATAACCATATCCATATCATTGTTGGCAATCATTGCGCCAATTTGTTGGTCGCCACCAAGTGGGCCTGAGCGAAAACGTGTTACCTCTAAACTAGTGGCTTCAATGACACGCTGTCCTGTTGTACCGGTAGCATAAAGTGAATGTTCAAGCAAAATTTCTTTGTAAGCAATAGCAAACTGTACTAAATTATCTTTTTTACGATCATGTGCAATCAATGCGATTTTCATATAGCTTCCATCCCAATCTTTAGATGATGTTTTCTAAACCATAAACAAGCTGATCCATTTTCATAACCTCTTCTACACAAAAGGTAATGCCTGACATAAAAGAATTTCGATTCAATGAATCATGGCGAATCGTTAAAAGCTGCCCATCTCCACCAAATAATACTTGCTGGTGTGCCACTAAACCAGGTAAGCGAACAGAGTGAATGCGCATGCCATCAAAATCTCCACCTCTTGCACCTTCTATGGTTTCTTTTTCTTCTGGATGCCCCTGAGTCTTTTGCGTACGTACCTCTTGAATTAATTGAGCCGTTTTCACTGCTGTTCCAGATGGTGCATCCAGTTTTTGATCATGATGCATTTCAATAATTTCTACATCTGGTAAGTATTTGGCCGCTTCTTTCGCAAATTTCATCATCAGGATAGCGCCAATCGCAAAGTTTGGTGCAATAATGCAGCCCAACTCTTTTTCTTTAGCAATGGTTGATAATTCTTCTAGTTGTGCATCAGTAAATCCTGTTGTACCAATTACAGGTCGTACATTTAAATTCAATGCTTCTTTAGTATGATTATATACAGCATGTGGGTTCGTTAAATCCACTAACACGTCTGGAGAAGTTGCTTCTACAAGATCATGCATTTCCGTAAATACAGGTACTGTATAGCTCGCTGGGAACATGTCTAAATCAGCTAATGTTCTTCCTACTTCCTTATAATCTAGTACAGCTACTAATTCCATTTTGTCATGTTTCATGACCGTATGTACAGCCTCAGCCCCCATTTTTCCTCTTGCTCCTGCAATAGCTACACGAATCGACATCATTCTTCATCCTTTCTCGTCCAACGATCCTTATCCCTTGTTTCAAATTTATGTATGACTCTTAATAGAGCTTCATCTAATTTAATGCCCTGAGCATTGGCAAAGCATATTAAAACAAAGAAAAAGTCACCAAGCTCTTCTTCAATACTGTTTATTTCCTCTGTATTCTTTTTCTTTTTTTGTCCATATACATCCTGAACCTCGCGAGATAGCTCTCCTAATTCCTCTGTTAAACGAGCTAGCAGTTCAAATGGTGGGAAATATCCTTCTTTAAATTGTCCTATATAATTATCAACACGTTGTTGTAATGCTTGCATAGTTAGTTGATCGGTCATTTAAATCACACTCCTATTTACCATCCTATATAATTTACACCGTTGTTGTCAAAACCAATAAAATGTCAGATAATAGATATCACTACTTCATTTGTTTGGAACTACAGGAGGTCAAATGTTAAAACAGATTAAAATACGTAATATTATCGCAATAATGCTCGGAGCAGCCATTTTTAGCTTCGGCTTTGTTCACTTCAACATTCAAAATCAGCTAGGTGAAGGTGGACTAAGTGGAATTACACTCATACTATACTTTACATTAGGATGGGACCCCGCCTTAATGAACCTATTATTAAATATTCCCATGTTTATAATTGGTTATCGATTACTTGGAAAGAAATCTTTTGTCTATACGCTTGTTGGGACTTTATCTGTTTCTCTTTTTCTAAAGATTTTCCAGAAATATCAGTTTACCATTCATTTAGAAGATGACATGTTACTCGTTGCTCTGTTCGCGGGTATATTCGTCGGTCTTGGCCTAGGAATTGTCTTCCGGTTTGGTGGCACTACCGGCGGCGTCGATATTTTAGCACGACTTGGGCATAAATATTTTGGCTGGAGTATGGGTAAAACGATGTTTGTCTTCGACGCCATTGTCATCATCCTGTCATGGCTTACATTCTTAGATGCGCGTTCTATGATGTACACATTAGTCGCTGTATTTGTTGGCGCTCGTGTTATTGACTTTGTACAGGAAGGTGCCTATGCAGCGCGTGGTGCTCTCATTATATCCGAGAAGTCAGGTGTTATTGCGGAAACAATCGCCCTACGAATGGAGCGTGGGATCACTATATTAGAAGGTCATGGACACTTTACTAAACAGCCTAAGGAAGTTATTTATTGTGTGATCGGTCGGAACGAAGTTGTACGCCTAAAATCCATTGTTCATGAAGTGGATCCGCACGCTTTCGTTTCTATTATAGAAGTACGTGATGTAGCAGGAGAAGGCTTCACTCTGGATGATCAAAAACAACCGCTTCATTAAGTGTTTGAAGATAAAAAACTTGTTATAGTGGTGTACCACCATAACAAGTTTTTTTCTTAGTCATCGCTACGCATATTCGTAAAAATTAAAATTAAACGTAATAACTCTAGTACAGCTACTGCTGCGGCTGCTACATATGTTAATGCTGCAGCACTCAATACTTTTCGTGCTGGTCGTTCTTCTTCATTTGTAATAATGCCAAGTGAATTCATTTGAACTAATGCTCGCTTTGAAGCATCAAACTCCACTGGAAGTGTCACTAATTGGAAAACAACACCTGCTGCTAATAATATGATACCTAAAAGCAAGAAATTCGTACTACTTGCAAAAATACCAATCATTACGAAAATCCAAGACGCATTCGAAGAAATATTTGCCACGGGCACTAGCTTACTACGTAATGTAAGCATAGAATAAGCTTCTTTATGTTGGATGGCGTGACCTACCTCATGGGCAGCTACCGCAGCACCTGCAACACTCGCTTCATAAAAGTTACTTTCTGATAAAGCAACTGTTTTGGTTGCCGGATTGTAATGATCAGACAACACACCTTGTGTTGGCACAACTCGTACATCATATAAGCCGTTCGCATCTAAAATCGCACGCGCTACCTCTGCACCTGTTTGGCCTTTCATTGTACGTTGTTTCGCAAATTTATTATACGTGCCTTTTACTTTCATTTGTGCATAAAGTGGCAGCAGCATAATAATAATAAAATAAACAATATACATGCTTGTTGACAATATTCTAACCCCTTTCTACCTCGATACTATAATTCTATAATTTATACCCTAATTCGGCAAATATTTGCGCCACCTAATTGAGAAAATCGCAAGGAGAATACATGCAATTGATAACCAAAATGTAAAGTAGCCAATATAGCTTGTGTACTTGACTAAATCCCCATACATAGGCATCTGTCCAAACACATAGTCAATGACATCATTATGGAGCGTCCAGACAGCTGCTATCACTACATGCCAATAAGTGAATACATATTTCTTCATATATAATATAGCTTGAACCGCCATTGCAAAATGTGAGCCAACTAGCATCCAACCTTGCCAACCGATCGATCCTGTTTCAACTAATGTCCAAATATTCATGACATCAGCCCACAAACCATATTTCACTAATGTTACAAGCGCTAATACTTCCATTAGCGGCCATCTTTTCCCCATAATCCAAGCCATTAACACAAAGCAAAAGAATAAGCTGGCTGTCGGGCTATCAGGAACAAAAATATAAAAAATAGGCTTAGTCATAGCAAGCTGCCATCCATACCAATAATATCCATAAATTGTGCCTAATAGATTAATAATAAGCAGCGCTATTAAGAATGACTTATGGTTTAGAAGATACCAAAGATTTGCCCGTGTTATTTGCATAAATTCAACTCCTTGCGCTTTACTAATATTTCTTTGTTATGTATAGGGAAGATTTTTATTTCCAAGTGAAATTATTTCCACAACATCAATATGTGCTAATGGATTAAATTCATTCGCTTTTATCTATTTTTCGACATTTTTCGCTAAATTGCTTAGGACAAGGGAACCTTTTCGCCTAGCTTTCAGTCCCAATATTATAACAAGGTCGAAAAAAAAGAGCCAGTTTCCTGACTCTTTTACTATTACTCAGCTTTTAAACTTTCGATAAATTCAGCAAGTTTCTGAAGATCTTCATCTGAACCTGTCCATAATCCTGGTGGCATGTTACCACGACCATTATGAGCAATGTCCTTAATTTCATCAGCTGTTAATCCAGTGTTCATTAGAGATGGTGCACCTGCTCCACCTTCTAATCCTTCACCGTGACATGTAATACATGCTGAACCAGCGTATAGTTTATAACCTTCTGATTCTTTATCGAATTCAACTGTTTCTACGATTGCACCCATAGCTTTTTGAGCTTCCCAGTCGTGGTTAACAACTGACTCCCAAGTTAGGTAGAACATAGCAGCTAGAGTTAATAACATAAACGCTGTCGGTAATGGACGTTTAGATGGACGACGTTCTGGACCCTTGTCTAAAAATGGCATTAATAATAGCGCTCCAAATGCAAGACCTGGAATTACAATTGCTCCAATTACATTGTATGGACCAGAAGCAAATGAGTATTTTAAAAGTTGATACATGAATAAGAAGTACCAGTCCGGTAGCGGTGTATATGCTCTAGTTGGATCTGCCGGCCCTTCAAGTGGTGACGGGTGAGCGACAGTTAATAATAAGTATCCAATTAAAAATACAGCACCTACCATCCATTCCTTCAGTAAGAAGTTCGGCCAGAAAGCTTCCGTCTTACCTGGATATTCGGAATAATCCTTTGGAACATTCGGCATTCTGTGATTCGCTTTAATACGAGAATCGCCGACAAATTTCATTCCTTTTCCGCGATGCATAGTGTCCCCTCCTTTTAAAGATCATCGAACCGTCAAGACAATTACAACGGTCCTGAAATTCCTTGACGACGAATCATGATAAAGTGTGCTGCAAGTAACCCAAACAATACTGCAGGCAAGAAGAATACATGAATCGCAAAGAATCGAGTTAACGTTTGAGCACCAAGAATTGTAGTGTCACCCGCTAATAATACTTTAATCATCGAACCGATAAACGGTACAGATGCTGCAATTTCGATACCTACTTTAGTAGCGAATAATGCTTTCATATCCCATGGTAATAGGTATCCTGTAAAGCCAAGACCCATCATTACACCAAAAATACCTACACCAACCATCCAGTTTAACTCACGAGGTTTCTTATAAGAACCTGTGAAGAATACACGAAGTGTATGTAAGAACATCATTACGATAACTAATGAAGCTCCCCAGTGGTGCATACCGCGCACGATTTCACCAAACGCTACTTCGTTTTGTAAATAATAAACTGATTTCCAGGCATTCACAACGTCTGGTACATAATACATTGTTAGGAACATACCAGAAAGAATTTGAATTACTGTGATGAAGAATGTTAATCCACCGAAGCAGTAAACGAATGCTGAAAAATGATGTGCAGGGTTAACGTGCTCTGGCACTTCGTGGTCGGCAATATCACGCCAAATAGGTGTAATATCTAGGCGTTCATCGACCCAATCATAAATTTTATTTAGCACTGTTGTCGTACCCCCTTACTTATTTAACTAGAGTATTTGCTTTAGCTGGACCAATCATTAAATAGCCATCTTGTTCTTGTACTTCAAATTCATCCAACGGACCTAGAGGCGGTGTACCTGCAATGTTTTTCCCGTTTTTCTCATAACGTCCTGCGTGACATGGACAGAAGAATTGACCTGGGTGTGCAGAATCTCCATTCCAGTCAACCATACATCCTAAATGCTTACAAACAGGTGAAAGGGCAATGATTTGATCGCCACTTTTATAAACCCAAGCTACATCTGTAACCTGTGATTTGTACCATGCATCCACTTGTTCATATGAAAAGTCAACTTTTACAGGCTCCTCAGTCAAGTCAGCGATTTTATGCTCTGTTTTTACAAAATCTCCACCCTCATGCTTTTGTAGCACAGGATCAATTGCAAAGCGAAGCATTGGCATTAGCATACCTGCCGCCATAAATCCACCTACACCAGTAAGAGTATAACTTAGAAATTGACGACGTGAAACTCGATTATTACTCATTATTTTCCCCCCTCTAACTTAAAGGTCAGTCCAACGGACATACTTTTACAAATAGTAATACTAGGACATATATATGATATATCAAGTCCATAGCTTGGTCAATATAGCATTCTGTGGAAAGCTGGAGAATGTGAACATTTATTGAAACTAATTGTTAAATCTGTGCCCATTTGGTCGAAAGCATCGGAACCACTTGTCGTAATTGATCTTCGAGAATGGATTTTTTCACACCTGCATCCATACTTTCTAACGGAATTGCTGGTAACCAAATAATATTTACTATATCTCCAATATTTGTCCAAGAGTGGTCACAAGTAATGAAGAACACATGCTTAAAGCCAGCATTATGTAATTGTGTTTCAAATTGCTTCGGTAATTCTTCGTTTTTTAAAGAAGTCATATAAGAAAAAGGTGGCATGACTAGTAAACGGCCTTTAAACTGTTGTTCTATGAAAGAAGTTAAAGACATTAGAAAATCTACCTCAGCACCACTTTGTTTCATTTTCTCAGGAGCCAAATCGATGGATATGAGCGGAACTATCGCAGTATCGATGAAATCCTTCTGTCCCAAAAACGATGTCACATCGTTTGCATTAAAGTACATTCAACAAACCTCCTTTGTCGCATAATAAAAAATGCCCTTTTCCACTCTTCAAATAGGATACCCAATTAAAAGTGAAAACAATCATTCATTCACTAGTAATGTTACCATATTGAAGTGGGTAAAGGACATTCAATTTTTACCTATACCTAAGGTAAATTAGCCGTTTCCTTTAATGCTTGTAACAAATTAGACAATTCATAAAAACGTTCTTCATCTCCCTGATCGAGGGCTTCATCAATTTGTGCAAGTAATTTTTCTTCTTGGAATACGAGTAAGCTATTGGAAAGCAGTTCTTCTGCCAGTAAACGATCTTTTTCACTAACTAACAGTGTCTCTGGCATATAAGGGTTTTCTTCTAGAACTGCTAAGTATTGTGCACTTGGTGGTATATTTGGAAAATTCAACTGTATATACATATCTTCTTGCTCGTGTAAGCGTAAATCATGGAAAGACTTTTCGGCGTCTGCTGTCATTACATTGCCTTTATAGAAACGAAAAGGAACACCTGTTGAATCAACTGTTGACATCACCATTGCTCTCGGACAATAGTGAGCTTCTTCCACGAATCGGATTCGCTTTAATAAGTCATCATTGCTAAGTAAGTAATTTAAAATCCAAACACACTCACGACGTTTCAATTGATAATTTTTTAAAAACCATCGAACAAATGCTTTTTTATCAACAACTGATACAGAAGCAGTCATACCCACTCCCTCCTTTACTCAAATTCTAAGGCTTCTAACTTCTCTTGCCATTCTGGTTCACCTGGTTGAATGTTCATTAATTGTTCAAGAACCACTTTCGCCTCTGAACGTTTTCCTTCCTCTAATAAAAAGTACACATATTTTTCTAAAAATGTTGCGTCTTCCTTAAAATCATTATATGCCAAACGGTAAAATTCGTATGCACGGTCGTACAATTCTAAATTTTCATATGCCTCCGCCGCAAATGGGTATAATGTGCTCCATTCAAAATCATTTTGCTGTAGAGTCTCAAATAATTCGATAACATCTTCATTCCGTTCTTGTTGACCTAACACAGAAATTAGTGCTAATACGGCTTCCATATATTCAGGATCTAACGCTATTGCTTCTCGTAAATATTGCTCTGCATCTACTGGCAAACTATTTTTCAATGCCATTTTCCCAGCAAATAAATAGAGTGTTTTATCATATTCATCGCGTTTTAATCCCTCTTGGATTGCCGCATAGGCTTTTTGATTTTCCTCTGTCATCGCATAGCTTTCTGCTAGCAATAGGTAAGCTGAGAAGTAATCAGGATCTAACTCTTTCAATTCCTCTAATTGTTTAATAGCCATCTCGTATTTTTGGGATTGGAAGGCTGAATATGCAGCACCAAATAAAATATCTGGTTTTACCTCATCCTCAAGCGCCTTTAAATAGTAATCCAATGCCGTTTCGTAGGCAGCCCCGGCACGATAAACCTCCGCCAATCGCTCCACAAGATGAATACCAGCAAATTCAGCTTGTTGTTCATATAATTCTTCATACAATCTTGCAGCTTCTAAAAAACGACCTGTTTCAAATAACAGCTCGGCTTTGGCAAAATGCAGTAATGGCTCGTCTGGTAAAATTGCTAGTGCTTCATTTATACGTATTTCAGCTACTTCAAATAACCCCTGCATCTGATAATAATCAGCTAAAACTAATAATGCTTGAGGATATTCTGGTGATGCTTCTTCAATTTCAAGCAATAAATTTAATGCTTCATCTTCATCACCAAGCTCCATTAAAACATTTGCACGATCTATTTTTAACTGTGCCTCTTCTGGGAATAAAAATTGTAAATGCTCCAGAACGCGGTCAGCTTCTTTCATGTACCCATATTGCATAAAAATTTCTGCAAGTGCGTAAATTTCCTCGGGTAGCTCCTTCACTAAAAATGTTTCAAGTAGCTGATCTATTAATGCTAAGTCTCCCTGTTCAAGTGCTTGCATCATTTCAGTCATCGCATTGTTCACAGTCATTCACCTATTCTTTCTTTGATACCTTTATGCTACAAAACATTTACCACCGAAACAAGAAAAAACTCCCCAAAAACTTGGAGAGTCCATCTTCAATTGTTACCTTACTGCCTCAATATGTTCAAAGAATGATGGATACGATACAGCAATACACTGTGCATCATCTAAAGTGACTGAGCCTTCGGTAATTAAAGCAGCCACAGCACCCATCATGCCAATTCGATGATCGCCATATGTTTTGAGACTTGCACCCTTCAATGGTGTTGGCCCTTTAATAATCATACCATCATTTGTTGCTTCGATGTTAGCACCCAGCTTTTTTAATTCTGCTACAACCGCTGTAATACGATCTGTTTCCTTTACTTTTAGTTCTTCGGCATCTTTAATAATCGTTTGACCGTGTGCCTGTGTAGCAAGTAAAGCAAGGATTGGTATTTCATCAATTAAACGAGGAATCAACTCTCCCTCGATTGTTGTACCAGATAAAGTAGACGTTTGAATTTGAATGGTCGCTGTCGGTTCAGCTTGACGATCATCGTTTGGAATCACTGTCATCGTTGCGCCCATTTTTGAAAGAACCTCGATAATTCCATCACGCGTTGGATTAACGCCAACATTTTCAAGAGTTAATTGACTAGTATTGCAAATTGCCCCTGCCACTAAGAAAAAGGCCGCTGACGAGATGTCCCCTGGTACAGAAACATGGGTCCCACTTAATGTTTGTCCACCCTCTAATGAAACGACTCCATCCTTCACTTCGACGTCGGCACCAAATTGACGCAGCATTCGTTCAGTATGATCTCTTGACACTTCTGTTTCTCGAACAATCGTTGTACCCTCAGCACGCAAGCCTGCAAGTAATATAGCGGATTTAACTTGAGCACTAGCTACTGGCATTTTGTAATCAATGGCCTGTAGTTTTGTACCTTGAATGGCTAACGGTGTATATTGACCGTTTGCACGTCCCGTAATATGGGCTCCCATTAGACGCAGTGGATCAATGACGCGTCGCATTGGTCGCTTGCCAATTGATGCATCCCCTGTCATGACTGAATGAACTGTCGAGCCTGCTAAAATTCCAAGCATTAAACGCGTAGTTGTACCAGAGTTACCTGTATACAACACCTCTTTAGGCTCCTGCCAGTTATTCATCCCTGGACTTTCTATCGTTACATTCGTTCCTTCCACCTCAATATGCACACCAAGCTTCTGGAAGCAATCAATGGTACTTAAACAATCTTCCCCAAGTAAAAAACCTTCTACTGTTGTTGTCCCAGTAGCAATGGAACCAAACATCACAGAACGGTGTGAGACCGATTTATCGCCTGGAACAGTTAGTGATCCCTGTATAGATGGCTTATTGTATTGTAAAACTTTTTCACTCATTCATTTTCCCCTCCAATATGAAGACAGAAAGCGCCGTAAAGCCGACGCTTTCTTTTCTATGAAATATACGTTTCAAAATTGGCACGTTTTTGAATACATGCTGCAGCACGTTCACGGTCATTTTCGCTTTGGAAACTAATGACCAAAATACCGAAAACATCCTCTCTTGACTCGACAATTCTTAAATTCGTAATACTTATTGCCTCATCAGCCAGCAAACCTGTTACCTCGGAAATGACACCTGGATAGTCTGGAACATCGACGTATAAGTCAAACGCTGTATACATAGCTCCTGCGCTAATTGGTAATTCATCTCTCAGTTCTTTGGCAATAGAAAAATAGTCTTCAATATCCCGAGAAGTCCCATTCGTCAGCAATTCCTTAATACGGCCCATTTCTTTTTCCCAGCCTTCTAGCTGAGTCAGTAGCTCATCACGATTTTGTAAAGTGATATCTCGCCATAAAACCGGGTTGGAAGAAGCTATACGCGTGACATCACGGAAACCACCCGCGGCAAGGGAGCGAGTCATAGGGTATTCCCCATTCTCCCCTCCTAATTGATGCACAAGGGAAGCTGCAATGACATGTGGGAAATGACTCACCACAGCTGTCATATGGTCATGCTCATTTGCAGAAACACTCACCACTTTTGCATGCGTGAATTTTAATAGGCTTTCCAGCTGTGCCATATGAACAATTTCTTCACCAGCAAGCGGTGTAAGCATATAGTATGCATTTTCAAAAAGATGCGCCTTTGCAGCTAATACGCCACTTTTATGTGAACCTGCCATAGGATGTCCACCAATAAACGTAATGCCAAGTTCACGTAATTCCCCAGCTTTTTGCATAATTAATTTTTTTGTACTTCCTGTATCTGTTACGATGACTTTATTTTTTAATGGCCATGATTTTAATTGCTCCATCCATTCAAGCGTTGCATTAACTGGTGTACCGAAAATAATGATATCGACATCACCTGCAATTACCTGTGGATCCGTCACAGTGTCATGTACAATATTTAAAGCTTGCGCATGCTCACGCGTTTGAGCATCCATGTCATAGCCAAAAATCTTTGTGTCTGGTGCCTTCTGTAAAGCAAGGGCAATGGAGCCACCAATTAATCCTAGCCCAATTACGAGCACATTGCGTGTCATGCAAATACTCCTTGTTCTTTTAATACATTGTCAAGTTGAACTAGCAATGCTGCATTTTGGGCTTCGGTACCGATTGTAACACGGATAAATCCTGATAATCCTAAAGCATTACCACTGCGCACAATAAAGCCCTTTTTCATAAGCTCTTGGAAAATGACATCACTATCAGCCTTTGTATCAAAGAAAATAAAGTTCGTATCAGATGGGAAGAATTTTAGATTATGTTTTTCACAGAATTCAACATATTGCTTTTTACCATTTTCATTTGCTTCACGACATGCTTCTATATATTCCTGATCACTTAGTGCAATAGCAGCTACAGCTTGGCTTAAACTCGTATTATTAAACGGACCTCTGACCGGATCAAGCTTTTCAATGACAGTTGGCTGTCCAATCGCATAGCCAACTCGGAACGATGCCAAACCATATGCTTTAGAGAATGTACGTAATAAAAGAACATTTGGATATTGATCGATGATTGGTAGCGTATCCTTATGTTCAGGATGCGTCACGTATTCAATGTACGCTTCATCTAATACGACAAGTACATCATTTGGTACCTTGGCAAGGAAGGCACGTAAAGCCATATCTGGAATTACAACACCAGTAGGATTATTCGGACTACATACCCATACGACAGCTGTTCGATCATCAATTGCAGCCGCCATTGCATCTAGATCATGTGCACCATCTACACAAGCAATTTTACGAATTTCAGCACCTTCAATTTCAGCATTATGCCAGTATTGGGAGAATGATAGATCAGCCATGATAGTATTTACCCCTGGATACAACAATGCACGAGTAATAATAGCAATAATATCGTCAGAGCCGTTACCAAACAGAAGCTGTGTCTCTTGAACGCCTAGATGATTTGCAACAGCTGTACGTAAATTTTGTGCATAGCCATCTGGATAAAGGGCATGATTCACTGCATTATTTTGTAAATATGCTGTCACCTTAGGTGAGCATCCAAATGGATTTTCATTTGATGCCAATTTAATCACTTCTTTTAAGCCATATTCACGTTGCACTTCTTCAATTGGTTTTCCTGGTTTATACGCTTGCATACCGTCCAATTGTTGTTTCCACTTCATCTAAAACATCTCCTCTACTTATTTAGCTTGTGCTAAATCTGGTCTTAATTTCACTGCATCATTGAGATACAAGTGCTTCACATCTTTTTGTGCTACCTCTACATTTGCATGAATTAATACTCGAATACATAATGGTAGTGCATTCGGCACATCCATTTCATGCGTACACATTACTGGAACATATTGCCATCCTTCCATTAAGCGTACTGCACGAGCAGGAAATGCTGAGGTAATATCCGGCGTAGTAGAAATCAAAATGGAAGCAATGTCATCTATTTCTACATTATTTGCTGCCACAACCTCACGCACTAATCTTGCTGTCTCATCCCATACAAGCTCTGACTTGTCAGATTCAATTGTAATTGCCCCTCTAAGTCCACGAATCATACAAGCACCTCCGCTAATAACTGTCTATATTCGGCATCTACTTCTTGGCATTCTTCTAAATCAATTGCCCGCACAAATGGTTTACCTATTTTTTCCAATAAAACAAATTGTAGAATACCATACTCCGTTTTTTTATCTTTCATTAAATAGCTTGTTAATTGTTCAAATGTATAATCATTAACAGCCTCAAAAGGATAGCCATTTTTAACTGCAAATTGTAAAAACGCTTTGGTAAACGAACGGTCTAGCTCCCCATATCGTTCACTCAATAATAAGCAATACACAAGGCCAATCATGACGGCCTCACCATGAGCTACTTTGCCGTAGCCTGCAGCCGCTTCAATCGCATGTCCATATGTATGGCCCAAGTTTAAAAACTTTCGAACAGATTGCTCTGTTTCATCCTCGGCTACAATTTTTGCTTTAACCTCAATCCCTTTTTTTAACTGGCTCGCTAATTCCTGCTGATTAAAATGGATAACGGAATCTGCTGCCATTAATTCCTCTAACCATGCTGGATCAGAAATCATCGCATGTTTGATTAACTCAGCTGTTCCTGAGCGGATTTCGCGTACAGGTAGAGTTTCAGAGAAAACTGTATCGTAAATAACACCTTCTGGCTGATAAAATGCGCCAATCATATTCTTTCCTAATGGATGGTTAATAGCGGTCTTCCCACCTACTGCTGAATCATGCGCCAAAATAGTTGTTGGAATTTGAATAAATGGAACTCCACGCATATAGGTTGCTGCAACAAACCCCGTTAAATCTCCAACAGCCCCGCCACCAAAAGCAAAAATAAATGATTTCCGCGAGCATTTTTGCTCTAGTAAAAAAGTTTGAGCTGCATTATATTGCTCAAAGGTTTTGCATGCTTCGCCACCAGGCAAAATAAACACTTCAAAATCATATGGGAAATTTGCCTTGAAATAGGCTCCCTGTGCCTCCCATACATGAGCATCTGTAAAGACAAACAGTTTATCTGCTTTTTTTAGCTGAACCGCAAATGTTTGAATAGCTTTAGTTAGAAATCGATGGCCAAGTACAACCTCATAATGATGTGATTTTGTTGCAACTGGAACACGCATAAATCAGAACCCCTTCGTATATTGACGATGTTCATCAATTTGAGCTTTTAGTTGTGGTAATTGATCACTATGGAATTGCTCCAAAATAACATTCGCTATTTCCCAGGCAATAACATGCTCAGCTACTACTGATGCTGCTGGTACCGCACAGCTGTCAGAACGCTCAACACTCGCTTTAAATGGTTCTTTTGTTTCGATATCCACACTTTGTAATGGTTTATATAATGTAGGAATTGGCTTCATTACACCGCGTACAACAATTGGCATACCAGTAGACATGCCACCCTCTAAGCCACCAAGTCGATTAGTCGCACGTGTATAGCCTTCTTCTTCAGTCCAAATAATTTCATCATGAACTTCTGAGCCTTTACGACGTGCCATCTCGAAACCAAGTCCAAACTCAACACCTTTAAATGCATTGATAGATAGCATTGCCGCAGCCAACTTAGCATCGAGCTTACGATCATAGTGTACATAAGACCCTACACCTGCTGGCATACCTTCCACAATGACTTCCACAACACCGCCGATAGAATCGCCAGCTTTTTTTGCTTCATCAATCGCTTCTACCATCTTGGCAGAGGCGACAGGATCTACACAATAGCAAGGATCCGCTTCTACGATGGCACGAATTTCATCGACTGTTTTCCCTTCCACTAAGGATGTATCAGCCTTAATTCCAACAATCTCCGTAACATGTGCGACAATGGAAATACCTAATTCATTTAATAAAGCCTTCGCCACTGAGCCAACCGCTACACGTACAGTTGTTTCACGAGCTGAAGAACGCTCTAATACATTTCGTAAATCACGGTGTCCGTATTTCATGCCACCAACTAAATCCGCATGACCTGGACGAGGTCGTGAAATTTGACGTTTGATATCCTCAGGATTCACATCTTCTGCTAATGGCTCAGCACCCATAATTTTTGTCCAATGCTTCCAATCATCATTGGTTACAACTAGTGCGACAGGTGATCCAAGTGTTTGTCCATGACGAACGCCAGCGACAATTTCTACTGTATCTGTTTCGATTTGCATGCGTCGTCCACGTCCATGACCTCCTTGACGTCGTTTTAAATCGTGATTAATTTTTTCTGCTGTAATGGGTAAGAGTGACGGTAAACCTTCAATAATAGTTGTTAGTTGGGGGCCGTGTGACTCACCCGCTGTTAAGTAACGCATAAACGCTTTCTCCCTTCAACTCGCTAAAGTATGTATTTTTCACTATAACATATATTCTTTAAAAAAACAGTCCTTTTGCAAATGTCTTTTAAGTTCATTCTATTTACATAACCTAAATGCGAATATTCTGAACGACTTGCATAAAACCTTACTACACTACTGAAGTGAAGTGCTAAAATTTATAAAAAATACGCCTTTGCTTAGGATAAGCGAAAAGCGTACGAATTATCTATGTTAATGCTTTAGTTACTATATGTACATGATGAAACCAGTCATTTGTACAAAGCTTTTCATTCATATTATTAACTGTTTTTTCGATAGAAGAATGTATCCTCTACTTCAAATTCGTAACGAGATGGATTAAAAATTTGCTCTGTCGATCCTACAAATAGTATGCCATCCTTGCGTAAGGCTTTACTAAAATCGTTATAAATTTGATCTTTGGCTTCTTCCGTGAAATAGATCATTACATTGCGGCAAACTATTAAATCATAATTGCTATCATAGGTATCATTTAGCAAATTTTGTTTTTTAAAGGTCACACAACGCTTAATCTCATCCTTCACTCGGTAGTAGGAGCCCTCTTGTTCAAAATATTTAGCTTTAATATCATTTGGCACTTCTGCTAATGAGCGTTCTGGATAGACACCTAATTTCGCTTTTTGAATGACATTTTCATCTAAATCAGTCGCAATAATTTGAATTTGAGATAAAGGCACTAATTGAGATAAGACCATTACTAATGAATACGGCTCTTCTCCTGTTGAACAAGCAGCACTCCAAATTTTCAAACGCTTATTTGTTTGTAATAGCTTCGGTAATATTTTCTTTTGCAATACGTCCCAACGTTTTCCATTACGATAAAATTCAGAAACATTAATCGTCATACGATCTAAAAACTCATTCATTAAATCACGATCTTGTTCAAGTGCCTTTAGAAAGTCAACAAAATTTCGATAACCTTTTTTTTCATAAAGTGAGGTTAATCGTCTTTTCATTTGCGCTTCTTTATATAACGCTAAATCTATTCCTGTTTTGCGCTTGATACCTTCTATAAACTGTTCATAATCAGACATATGGTCATCTTCCCCTCTAGCGTCGTAGTTCCATTATAGCGGAAAAGAGACAATCCTGAAATAGTCTTTCTCATGTATACCCATCTACTTGCTTGAGTTTTGTTTTTCCTCTAATAGTAGCACCTTCGACTGTTCTAATTCAAGGCGCATTTTTTCCGTTTCAATCGTATAGGTTTCTAATCGAAGTTTTTCTAATTCCACTTCTTTTTCGATAGCCTTTAATTTAATTTTTTGCTGTCTCGTTCGAGAATCTGTAAAAATCCCAGCTAAAGAAATAATAACCCCACCAATAATCGCTACAATGGCAATTGACAATACGTCCACTTCCTTTCGTTATTCAAATTATACGGCAAAATGGAAAAAATAGTTTCACTTTTCAGGAATTTATTTCAATTAAAAAAAGAAGGTAGCTTTTCACTACCTTCATTCTAGCTAATTGACTAAACTTGTACACGGTAGTCTTTTAAATCTTCTCGTAATTTCGCCTTCAAAAATTTACCTACAGATGTTTTTGGTACTTCCTGAATGAAAACAATATCATATGGAATCCATGTTTTATGGAATTGCGCTTGTAAATTTTCGATGAGCTCCTCTTTAGAAATGGAATCCTTATATTCTGGCTTTGGTACTACACATGCTAAGGGACGTTCCAGCCATTTTTCATGTGGGATAGCAATCACAGCTGCTTCAAAGACTTTTGGATGAGACATTAAGGCATTTTCTAACTCAACTGACGAAATCCATTCACCACCGCTCTTAATTAAATCTTTTGTACGATCGGTAATTTTTATATAGCCATCCGGCGTCATTACCGCAATATCCCCTGTATAAAGCCAACCATCCTTAAAGGCTTCATCTGTACGCTCATCTTGATAGTACTCATTTGCGATCCATGGACCTCGTATCGTTAGCTCTCCCATTGTTTCGCCATCCCATGGGACCTCGCCATTTTCATTAACAACACGAGTTTCAAGAAGGGGCATGGTCATCCCTTGGGTAATGCGAACATGCATTTTTTCATCAGCCGTGTAGTCCTGCATATGGGTTAAATACGTTGATAAGCTTACAAGTGGAGAGGTCTCCGTCATCCCATACCCAGTCATATAAGGAATCTTCAGCTCCTCCTCGAAGCCCCTTACAAGACCAATTGGTGAGGCAGATCCGCCACAAACAATTAATCGCATTGACGATAGGTCACGAGGGTGTAGACGTTGCTCCTGTAAAACACCGAGCCAAATGGTAGGTACGCCTGCCGTCAAGGTTACTTTGTACACGTCAAAAAGCTCAAGTAAAAGCTGAGGCGTAAACATAGGCCCTGGTAATACCTGAGTGGCACCAAAGGCTATACTAGCAAAGGGGAAGCCCCACGCATTGGCATGAAACATTGGTACAACAGGTAGTACAACATCCGACTCACAAATGGCAATACTATCTGCAAGCCCAGCGGTTAAACTGTGAAGGACAATACTGCGATGTGTATAAACTACGCCCTTCGGCATACCAGTCGTTGCACTCGTATAACACATGCCAGCAGGTGTATTTTCATCTAAATCTTCTGGAAATGTGAAATTCTCATTGGCATCTGCAATTAGTGCTTCATAGGATAAAGCATTTGGAATGGGGATAGATTCTAGTGCCACAGCATCCCCCATAATAATAATGTGTTTAACCGTTTTTAACTGTGAAACAAATGGTGCGATAAGGGGTACTAAATTGTCGTCAATTAATAATATTTCATCCTCCGCATGATTAATAACATAGACAATATGCTCTGGTGCCAGTCGAATATTGATCATATGCAGAACTGCTCCTGCACATGGTACAGCAAAATAGGCTTCCAAATGACGATGATGATTCCAAGCAAATGTCCCAACCTTCGTGCCCTGCTGCATACCTAATTCTGTAAGAGCATCCGCTAATTGACGAGTTCGTTTGACATACTCTTTATACGTAAATTCATGAATAGTTGTAGCGCTTGTTCGCGAATATATTTTCTTTGACTGAAAAAATCGTTCTGCTCGATTCAAAAAACTTGTTAATATTAAAGGCGTATCCATCATATGCATGTTACCGGTCCCCTTCGCTGACAAATTTTTGAAACAACTGAGGCTGACTGCTGCTACAATTAAAAAGATTTACTTAGGCTGCATCCGAATGGCTCCATCCAAACGAATGACCTCACCATTTAACAAACCATTTTGGATAATGCTTTCTACCAGAAGTGCATATTCGGATGGCTTACCAAGTCGTTTAGGGAATGGCGTCATTTGTGCAAGAGCTGTCCTTGCAGGCTCTGGTAAAGATGCAAACATAGGTGTTTCAACTAAACCAGGTGCAATAGTCATCACACGCACACCATACTCAGCAAGCTCGCGTGCAATTGGTAAGGTCATGGCTGCTACGCCACCCTTTGACGCACTATAGGCAGCCTGTCCAATTTGTCCGTCAAATGCTGCTATGGATGCCGTATTAATAATAACGCCGCGCTGTCCATCCTCGTTCGGCTCATTACGCTGCATTTTCTCAGCTACTAGACGAATGACATTGAATGTACCGATTAAATTAACCGTAATTATTTTTTCAAATAAACTAAGTGCATGAATTCCACGCTTAGAAATTACTTTGCTCGCATCGGCAATTCCTGCACAGTTCACCGCTACATTTATAGGGCCAAATGCTGCTATGGCTTGCTCAAGACCTGTTGCTACATCTTCCTCCTTCGTAACATCTACTCGTACATAGATTGCATTTTCCCCTAATTCCTCTACTAGAGCTTGTCCACGTTCATCATTCACATCAAAGATGATGGATTTGCCACCTTGTTCGACGATGTGACGAACAGTTGCCTCTCCTAAACCGGATGCCCCACCTGTTACAACTGCAACTACTGCATGCTTCCTCATTGCACATACCCCCCTTTACATTTTTTCAATGATCGTAGCATTAGCCATCCCCATACCTTCACAAATAGCTAGTAAGCCGTACCGGTAATTTTCTCGTTCCATGCGATAGAGCAAAGTCGTTAACAATTTTGTTCCGGTAGCACCTAATGGATGTCCTAGTGCAATTGCTCCGCCATCTGGATTGAGCTTCTTTGGGTCCCCACCAATTTCCTGCAACCACACAAGTGGCACAGGTGCAAAGGCTTCATTGACCTCATACGTATCAATATCCTCTATGTTCAAGCCCGATCGTTCTAACGCCTTTCGAGTTGCTTCGATTGGTCCCGTTAACATCAATGTCGGGTCAGAACCTACAACAACTCTTGTGGTAATTTTAGCGAGTGGCTGAATACCAAGTTCCTGTGCCTTATCCAATGCCATCACCACTACTGCTGATGCCCCATCACTCATCTGACTAGCATTACCAGCCGTAATGACACCATTCTCTTGAAAAACAGTTTTTAAACCATTTAAAATGTCAACTGTAGTTTCAGCACGAGGTCCCTCATCCTTAACAACTGTTGCGACAGTGCCATCTTCTTGAATGACTTCAATAGGTAGAATTTCGTCTTTGAAAGACCCTGCTTCAATGGCAGCTAGTGCTCGTTGATGACTCTCATAGGCATAACTATTAAGCTGCTCTTTTGATAAGGACCATTTTTCGGCTATTTTCTCCGCTGATAGTCCCTGATGTATAATATTATAATTTCCCTGTAAGCGATTACCTAAATGAGCATTTTTCATGTTAGTTCCCATAGGCACCCTAGACATACTTTCCACACCACCAGCAATTACGATATCCATATCCCCCGCTAATATAGCTTGTGCAGCGAAATGCACGGCTTGCTGACTTGAACCACATTGACGATCAATGGTCACACCTGGCACACTATCAGGAAATCCAGCCATTAACAGGGCTGTCCGCGCAATATTTCCTCCCTGCTCTGCAGTTTGCGTCACACAGCCTAAAATAACATCATCCACTTGTTCCTTATTTATGCCTGCCCGTTGTACAGCCTCCTGCAACACATCGGCTGCCATATCATCCGCTCGAACATGACTTAATACTCCCTTACTTCGCCCCACAGCCGTTCGCACAGCCGCAACAATCACCACTTCTCTCATCTCCATTGCCCCTTTTCCTCGTCATCCTTCACAGTTTATTGACAAGACTATTAATATATTCCTCACTTAATTATCAGAATATTATAGCATTTATTGTACATGAACAAGAAGTTTTTAACAATTCTATATGGTTATAGAATTAGATGATTCACTAAGTTGACTGGCCCATCTAAATAACCACTAACCTACTAGCCATCTCCATTTTAAGCGAAAAAAAAAGCAACCTCAATTGTATTGAGATTGCCTAATCTATTCGCAAATTAAACTAAATCTTCACCGAAGAATAAAGCGATTTCGCGCTCTGCAGAAGCAAGAGAGTCAGAACCGTGGATGATGTTGTGAGAAACAGTTGTTGCGTAGTCACCACGGATTGTACCTGGGTTAGATTCCTCAGGTTTTGTTGCACCCATCATTGTACGTGCAAGCTTAATTACGTTTTCGCCTTCCCATACCATAGCGAATACAGGACCAGAAGTGATGAAATCAACTAGTTCACCAAAGAATGGACGCTCAGCATGTTCAGCATAGTGTTTTTCTGCTAAATCTTTTGAAATTACCATTAATTTAGCACCTTTCATTACAAAACCGCGACGCTCGAAACGATCAACGATGTCTCCAACTACTTGACGCTCAACGCCATCTGGCTTAACCATTAAAAAAGTTTGTTCAATTGCCATGTTTAAAACACTCCTTAAATTCTTCTAACAGGTTTTACACCTACCGATAAATATTAACAAAAAATGAGGCTTTGTACAACAAAAAGCTAGAATTTGCGCTTACCCATGAACAATGCGACATCACGTAGCTTTTTCTTTACTGGATGTTTTGGCAAAGCATCTATTTCTTGTAAAGCCTTTTTCAAATATTTATCACTCATACGATTAGCTTGCTCAATTGCATGAGATTTACGCACATACTGCAACATATTTTGACGTTCGGCTTCTGTTAATGTACCGGCAAATACTTTTACCAAGAATGGTTGCATCTCCGGATCATCCTTTAACAAGAGAATCGGTAAGGTAATATTGCCTTGTAATAAATCACTACCTGCCGGCTTTCCTAGCTCCTTATCTGTTGCCATAATATCTAACACATCGTCGATAATTTGGAAGCTCATGCCCACAAAGTAGCCGAAGCGTTTTAAATGACGTACAGTTTTAGCATCAACGCCTGCCGCAACAGCCCCTAATTCACAACTAGAGGAAATAAGTAGAGCTGTTTTACGTTTGATTCTTCTAAAATAATCCTTTAAACCTTGATCAAGTCTAAATTTATCTTCAATTTGAATAACTTCACCGTTACAAATCTCAACCATGGTACGTGCTAAAATTTGATGAACTAGTGGGTCTTCTATTTTTGTAATATATTCGAGAGCACGTGCAAAAATAAAATCGCCCGTGTACATTGCTACTCGGTTATTCCATTGCGCTTTGACAGTTGGGCGTCCTCTTCGCATATTGGAATCATCAATAACATCATCATGGACAAGTGATGCCATATGAATGAGCTCTAATGGGACTGCAACATCCTTCATCTTCTCAATGTCATATTCACCAAATTTTGCACCTAGTAATACAAAAATTGGTCGTATACGTTTGCCACCAGCTTGTAATAAATGGAGAGAAGCATCGTTGATCAAATATGAAGATGAGTCCACCGCATTTTCTAACTCTCGTTCAATGATATCGATATCTGATTTCAAATCGGAATAGAGTAGTTTTAACTTCATCTTTTCCACGTGTGAAAACCTTCCCCCATTAACGTATCTTTTTAAAGCCTATATGCATTGCCGCAGCCCCGCCACTGTATGCTTTGTACGATACTTTTTCTAATCCTGCCTGCTCAAACAATGCCGCTAACTTTTTCATACCTGGGAAATCATTCGCAGATTCCTGAAGCCAAGAATACTCCTTGTAACTTTTCGCAAATATTTTACCAAATATCGGCATTATAAATTTAAAATAAAAACGGAATAATTGACGGTAACCAGGAATTTCAGATTGAGATGTTTCTAAACAAACAACCATTCCACCTGGTTTTACGACACGGTGCATTTCCTTTAAGACTTGCAAATAATCTGGTACATTGCGTAGACCAAAGCCAATTGTCACATAATCAAACGTATCATCTGGGAAAGGTAATTCCATAGCATTTCCATGAATCAGTTCAATTTGTGGGTATGATTGTACTTTTTTTTCGCCAACTTTAAGCATGTTTTGACTAAAGTCGAGTCCTTTTACTTCTCCACTTTCTCCAACTGCCTCAGCCAATGCGATCGTCCAATCTGCCGTACCACAGCAAACATCCAATGCCTTTGACCCAGGTTTGACAGCCATGTGTTTCATCGTATCGTTACGCCAACCAATATGCATTTGGAAACTAATAACACCGTTCATTTTGTCATAATTATCCGAGATACTCTCAAATACTTCGTGAACGTGCTCTGCTTTCGTTTTAGCCATTTTGAAAAACCTCTCTTATCCGTTAGTAGAAGCAATAGAAGCCTCTACATGTGCATGTAAAGCTCGTTTCACATCACTTTGTAAAAATGATGCACTCTCCACCATCTTCGACAGCTCTATTTTTAAATGCACTATTTTTTCCTTGATGACGCTATTAAAAGTAGTACCATGACGTTGAACACTTTCTTCAAGTGCCTTACCTATTAAGGACGTTTGTCCACGTTGATAGGCTGCCATTTCTTTTTCTAAACGTAAGATCAATAAACTTTTTTCCATCAACGGTATATATTCACTAAAGGAATAAAGCTCGAAAAACTGAGCAATTAATCCTGATTCAATATTGCACATCGAAGCATACCATTGCTCGATTGTTCTTTGTTCGGTCTCATACACCTTTATCTGGTTTTCACATCGTGTCACAATTCCTTGTGACAAATTTCGTATCAATGCGACATTTCCAGACATCGCTAATATTTCGTAATAACGACCACTATAAAAATCCCCAGCTAATACTGTAAGCTGCTGTTCTTTAGAAGTAGCATCTAATTCTTTTATGTGATCGTGTGCCGCCAATGCCGCATACACAATGCCAACAGTAATGGCAGCCTCTTGTTGCTCTTGTTGCCACTCTTCACCATTCAAAAACGGGACTAACAAATAAAACAATTGATTTTCATCTAACACAGGCATTCCTGTGTATTTTTGCAAAGTTCTATGACGAACATCCATGAAAATCTCTGTTTTTAACTGGGCAATTGAATTTTGAATGTATGTTGCATTCATAGACCTTACTCCATTTCACTTTCAAATACGTTAATCCTATTGAAGGCTTAACGTTTGCTTACTGAGTCATTATAGCATACGCAACGATGCGGAATAAAAAAATTTTGCTTTCTTCAAGAGGATAGGCAGTAGAGCTTTTCCATGAAAAGGGAATGCTACTGCCCATATAATTAGTTTTTCACATCTAACTCTTTTATATGTGCCTAAATGGCACAGGATAAAAACTATTATGAAACCATATCTTGTCTATTTATTATTTTTTTGCTTCGCTATGAATCACACCATGTGCTGTATGAATCTGTGCTTTCCCTCGAATCTTCATCGCAGAAGTGTGTTCTGTAAATTGAGCAATCATAACTTCGCCGGCATCTAATTTTTCAGAATGATGGAACTTTGTATCTGTTCCACGCGTTAAACCAATGACATGTACACCATCTTCTTCAGCTTGAATAACAATATAATCTTGTGACATTCTTGTACACTCCTTAAATCCGACAAATTCTTAGTTCATCATAACATAATTAGACAAGCAATTTAAGACATTTGAATAAATGATAGAACTTCTCTACGCTTCACTTCATCTTGCTCATAAACACCACGTGCTACAGATGTTACTGTCTTAGAGCCTGGTTTTTTCAGCCCTCGCATAGTCATACACATATGCTCAGCCTCAATCACCACATACACTCCTTTTGGTGCCAACATTTCCATAATGGTATCAGCGACTGAAGATGTAATACGTTCTTGCAACTGTGGTCGACGAGCAATTGTTTCTACTGCACGCCCTAATTTGCTTAGTCCTGCAACAATGCCGTCATTTGGTATGTAAGCGACATGTGCTTTTCCATAGAACGGAACTAGATGATGCTCACACATCGAATAAAAAGGAATATCTTTAACAAGGACCAATTCTTCATGATCCTCGTGGAACACTGTTCTAAAATAGTCTTTGGCATCTTCATGTAAGCCACTAAACATCTCAGCATACATTTTTGCGACACGTTTTGGTGTATCTAATAAACCTTCTCGATTTACGTCTTCACCTACCGCCTCTAAAATCATTTTTACTGCCTCTTCTATTTTCAATAAATCTATATTCGACATTCGAAAAAACCTCCTGCGTATCAAAACATTACACATTTCCCTATGCATCGTAGCACATCCAAAAGGTAAGCGCAAAATGACTTACTTGTTTCACAAAAAAATTGCTGCAAGTTAGCAAATCTAGCTTTTATTATCATTATGTATAGTCAACTTGAAGTTAAAAAGAGCAGTCTCCATGTTGTTCACATGAAGACTGCTCTATGTAACTACTAGACGTGTATTATTTTACCGCGTCTTTAAGCGCTTTACCTGGTTTGAAAGCAGGCACCTTGCTAGCAGCGATTTCGATTTCTTTACCAGTTTGTGGGTTACGACCTTTACGAGCCGCACGTTCACGTACTTCGAAGTTACCAAAACCAATTAATTGTACTTTGTCACCCTTTGCAAGAGCATCTTGAATTGTATCAAATACAGCTTCAACTGCTTTAGAAGCGTCTTTTTTAGAAAGACCTGCAG
Source organism: Lysinibacillus sp. GbtcB16 (assembly GCF_019091145.1). NCBI lineage: Bacteria > Bacillati > Bacillota > Bacilli > Caryophanales > Bacillaceae > Lysinibacillus > Lysinibacillus sp. GbtcB16. The sequence goes on along the minus strand of NZ_JAGXJV010000001.1, from coordinate 842,812 downwards.
CTTCAGCAACAGAGTTTACTAATTCTGTTTTATTCACACCATTCACCTCCTCTCAAAGGGTCATGAACCAATTCTGTAAAAAGAGTAACACATAGAAAACCGCTACGCAACTGTATTCATTCATGATTATAACCAAAAAATCAGTTTTTCACCCAAAAAATCAAAAAAAAGGACTTTTCGCATAAAAACGAAAAGCCCTTTTCCTATTTTTTACACTTATTTTTATTTTTTATCACTATAAAATAAATGTGACTAACCCTCGATCACCTTCGTTTACCATACGTTCGATCGTTTGACGCATCCGTTTTTTGGCTGTATTTGGAACTGCATCCATTTTATATCGAATACCTTCTTTTAATACTTCATGTAATGGTGTGCCAAAAAGTTGTGTATTCCATAGAGCATCACGGTCATGTAAATAAGCATGGTTCAAATCTTTTAAAAGTTGCTGACTATGGAACTCAGAGCCGATTAACGGGGCAAATTCTGAATCCATATCGACACGAATAATGTGATAAGATGGCGCCTTCGCTTTCATTCGTACACCAAAGAAATTATTTTGCTTAATTAATTCTGGGGCTGTCGGCTCAAATTCCTGCATCATAGGTAATGTAACACCATAGCCTGTCGTATCCGCATCATGAATGGCACTTTTAAAGCGTTTTTGAGCTTCTTTTGCCTCTGCTGCTTCTTTAATAAATAATAGCCAATCTTTTTTCGTTTCAATCGGTTCTTCTAACCACTCATTACAAACCGATTTATATAGTTCACCCTGTAAGGACACACGAATTACAGCTGTACCAATACCGGCATCTACATGGACTACTTCACTTTGATCAATAAAATCAATAGCTTTAAAAGCATCGGATGCTTGTTGCACATCTCTAATTTTCATAACAGAAGAAAGTACTTCTTCCATCGAATCAATCAATGCAACATTTAATGGATGTGAGGCATCTAGCACATCTAACCAATCTGGCTTCTCCACCTCTATCGTACGGATTGGGAATTCAAATAACGCCTCTTGTAAAATATACTGAATATCAGTTTCTCTCATTTGATCAATTGAAATGGCGATAACGGGAACATTATAACGTTCAAACAACTCATTGCGCAGTTGAACAGTTTCTTCTCTAGCTGGCATTTGGCAATTAAGTAGAATGACAAAAGGCTTGCCAATTTCCTTTAGTTGCTCAACAATCTCTTCTTCTGCCCTCTCAGCAGCTCGACGACTAATACCGTTAACCGTTCCATCAGTTGTTACTACAATTCCAATATTCGCATGATCGCGAATTACTTTATCCGTACCTATTTTCGCTGCTTCCTGGAACGGAATAGGCTCTGTATGCCAAGGAGTATGAACAAATTTCGGACCATTTTCATCTTCATAGCCTTTTGTTCCTTCGATAATGTAACCCACACAATCTGCTAATCGAATTTGAAATGGCATTTCATCGTCACCGACCACAATACGGGTTGCTTGGGCAGGCACAAACTTCGGCTCAGCAGTCATAATGACTGGCCCCGGAGAACTTTGTGGCAACTCATCCTGTGCTCGCATTCTTTCTGTTTCATCCACAATGTTTGGTAACACGACGGATTCCATTACCTTTTTTACAAATGTTGATTTACCTACACGTACTGGACCGACAACACCAATATAAACATCGCCATTTGTTCGCTCTGCAATTTCTCTAAATACTGCTTCACTCAAGGTTTCTGCCTCCTTTATCTACGCTTTTTCACTATATGCGAGCCTGTAGACAAATATGAAAAAGCCCCTCACAAATGTAAGGAGCTTGTTGATTATTCTTCTTTTTTCTTAGCGGCTTCTGCCTCTTGTTTTTGTCGTTCTTGAGCCTTCTTAACATCTGCCTTATACGTGTCCATATCATAAACTGGCTCACCCTTCTCGTCCACTGTATACGGAACAGAGTAGGCAGGTACTACAGGAAATTTATCGACAAGTAATTGGCGAATATCATCGCCAGGCTTGACATCCGGCTTGTCTTCTTTTAGAAGTTGTCCTAAATCAATGGAATAATCTACATGCAATTCACCGTCACCAGTCATAAAGAGCGGTAATTCGACGCCCGAATAGGGACTTTTCACAGTAACCTCTGTTTTATAGCCCAAATCCTTATAATTAATTTGGTACACATTATCAGATGATGAACCTGTTATTGGTAAATATTGTGTAGATAGTTTCCGAATTCCTATTTCGCGAATGCGCTCTGCAGCATTTAAATCTACTAGTTTAACGGTCGCTTCATGCTCAGGATCCCAAATAATATACTGATATATACCGCCTTTTTCATAGGCATTTCCAGGGATCGTCGACAAATACTTCGGCATAAGCTTTTCAAAATCAATTAAATACTTGATATATAAATCTGTATCTAATTCGCTATTTTTAATGGGTACTAGCCCACCAGTTGCTTCACGGTATTCATTAACAGCACGCTGTACAGCTGCTAGTTGGTCCACATCAGGCGTAACCTTCGCCCTTTTCTCGTCTTCTGGGTACGCACACCCGACTAACAATATGGCGGTTGCAATTACCACCAGAAAAGTACCTAGTTTTTTCATGTTACTAACACCTCGTTATTTATTATGCTGGCCATGTGGCAACTATAAGTACCATTAAAAATGTGCCAAGTCCAAACAGTATGTATGCACATAAATTTACGATTGTTCGTAAAAATACATTCGAAATCTTGTTACGAGCTAAATAAATTAAGCCGACTGATATTATCATAAAGCCTATACAATAAAACGATACCCACATTACATCCAAAGCAGGCATATGAGCTAACGGGCCCATTACAAATAACCACCTTTCTTTCTATGTCAAGACACAATCAAAGTATATTATACTATGTGCCTTTGTTAAAAAGAAATAGTTGTCCCATAACTATCAAGAAATGGACAACCTTTTAAAATGCTTTAACTATTCAATTACTAGCACATAATAAGGTGTCTCAGTAGATTCACCGAGACACCTTATTTATGTCCGTTTCATGACAAATTTAATCATAAAAATAATATTAATGCTTCATCTCGTCAATTTCACGTTTCTTCATGCGCATCATAAGTGCGTCTACTGCCACTTTCGGCTCTACCTCATTAAAGAGTACACTATAAAGCTCTGTGGAAATGGGCATTGCCACACCATACTTTTCTGCTAATTGATAGGCAGCCTTTGTCGTACGTACACCCTCTACAACCATCCCCATTTGATCGAGAACCTCTTGTAACTTCATGCCCTGCCCTAACATATTACCTGCTCGCCAGTTTCTTGAGTGAACGCTTGTACACGTTACAATCAAATCACCCATGCCTGTAAGCCCTGAGAACGTAAATGGATTACCACCCATTTTTACACCTAAACGAGTAATCTCCGCAAGTCCTCGCGTAATTAATGCGGCTTTCGCGTTATCCCCGTAATTCAAGCCATCGGTAATGCCTGCAGCTAAAGCGATAACATTTTTCAGTGCCCCACCAATTTCTACACCAATCACATCGTCATTTGTATAAACACGGAAAAATTGATTCATAAATAAATCCTGTACTTTTTCAGCAGCATCTATGTCCGCACATGCAGCTGTAACGGTTGTAGGATGATGAAGAACTACTTCCTCAGCATGACTAGGACCTGAAAGCACTACAATTTCATCCACTTTTTCAGCAGGTAAACTCTCTGCTAATATTTCAGAAATTCGTTTTAAAGAGTCAGGCTCAATTCCTTTTGAAACATGTACAAATAAAACTTTTTTAGTTAATTCAGCCGTCAATTTTTCACAAACCTCACGAATTGCTTTTGTCGGCACAGCGACAACGATTGTTTCAGCATGTGTTGCTGCTTTTGCAATATCACTCGTAGCATGTAAATTTGTTGGCAATACCGTTTCAGGTAAATATTTTTTATTGGTATGCATACGGTTGATTTCTTCTGCCTGTTCAGCTCGATGTGTCCATACAAGCGTATCATGGCCATTTTCTGCCAGTACCATTGCCAGCGCAGACCCCCAAGAGCCTGCCCCTAACACACAAACTTTTTCCATAAAAAAAATCCTCCCTTATTGTGGGTTGTCTACACTACTTTATTTTCTTGTAAAAAGACGCCACCCAACAATTGTGTCGGGTTGGCGTATTGTATGTGTATGACGATAACTTTAAGCACGAGCACGTGTAATTAAACGAATCGGCGTTCCTTCAAAGTCGAATGTTTCACGAATACGATTTTCTAAGAAACGTTCATAAGAGAAGTGCATAAGCTCAGGTTCATTAACAAATACCACAAACGTTGGTGGCTTAATTGCAACCTGTGTAGCGTAGTAAATACGTAAACGGCGACCTTTATCGGTTGGTGCAGGATTACGTGCTACAGAATCTTCTATGACTTCATTTAAAATAGAAGATTGAATACGCATCGCATGATTCTCACTAACACGTTGGATAATCGGTAAAATCTGATGAACACGCTGTTTCGTATTAGCCGAAACGAAAATTATCGGTGCATAGTCTAAAAATAGGAAATGCTCACGAATTTGCTGCGTGAATACATTCATCGTTTTTTCGTCTTTCTCGATAGCATCCCATTTATTGACAACAATCACAACTGCTTTTCCGGCTTCATGTGCATACCCAGCAATTTTCTTATCTTGCTCCTGAATACCTTCTTCCGCATTCAGTACCACTAACACAACGTCTGAACGTTCAATCGCACGTAACGCACGCAAAACAGAATATTTTTCGGTCGTCTCATAAATTTTCCCTTTTTTACGCATACCGGCAGTATCAATAATGACATATTCCTGATCTTCATACGCATAAGGTGTGTCAATTGCATCGCGTGTCGTACCCGCAATATCACTAACAATTACTCGATCTTGACCTAAGAAAGCATTCACTAAAGATGATTTCCCCACATTCGGACGACCGATTAATGAGAATTTAATTACATCATCTCCGTACTGCTCTTCATCCTCTTTCGGGAAATGTTTCGCACATTCATCTAATAAATCCCCTAAACCTAAGCCGTGAGAGCCAGAAATTGGCCAAGGCTCACCGAAGCCCAATGCATAAAAATCATAAATCATTTCACGCATATCAGGATTATCGATTTTATTGACTGCTAGTACAACGGGTTTCTTAGTTTTGTATAAAATTTTAGCTACTTGCTCATCGGCTGCCGTTACCCCTTCACGACCATTTGTCATAAAAATAATAACGTCTGCTTCTTCAATGGCGATTTCAGCTTGTTGACGAATTTGCTCTAAAAACGGCTCGTCCCCAATTTCAATCCCACCTGTATCAATAATATTAAAATCGTGTGTTAACCACTCTGCCGAACTATAAATACGATCACGTGTTACGCCTGGGATATCTTCCACAATAGACACACGCTCTCCAACGATACGGTTAAAAATCGTCGACTTACCTACGTTCGGACGACCTACGATGGCTACTACTGGTTTCGTCATCTGTACTTCATCCTTCCAACTTCTTGTCTTTCGCTATTATACACGAAAAATGCCATTATATCATATCATATCCATAAAGTAGAACGCTATGTATGGCTTTACCAATCCAAACGATTTATTTTCGCGGTTTTATAATGTGTTTTGAGTGCGTGAGTGGAAGGTTTGTTGAGGGTAGGTCCGTTGATTTTTGGTTTTTATCAATTGGAAGGTTTTTTCGTTATATGGAGGTTGTATCGGTCACTTTGAGAGTTGTATCCGTCACTTTATGGATTTTCTTCTTCGATGCTTTTATCCATCACTTTTGGAGGTTTATCCCACTTCGTTGCCTCACGTCACTTTGCTGGTTCTATCCCTCACTTTTCGAATCCTATCCATCACTTTATAGGTTTTCTCCCATTTCATTGATTCTATCTATCATTTTGCAAATCCTATCTCATCACTCCAACAAAAAAGCGAGGATACAATCTTGTATCCTCGCGTTCTTCTTATTTAAAGTTTTTTAATTGATCGCCAATTACGTCTCCGAAAGAGAAACCTGTGTTTTCTTCAGGTAATTCGTAGTCAATCACTTCTTCTGCTTCAGGATTTTCGAGTAATTCTTTAATGCTTAGCGCTAATCGACCGTCTTCAGCATTAACATCAAGGACTTTTACTTGTACTTCTTGTCCTTCTTTTAATGCTTCATGTGGTGTATTGATATGTTTATGAGCGATTTGCGAAATGTGCACTAATCCTTCAACACCTGGGAAAACTTCCACAAATGCGCCGAAAGATGTAAGACGTTTCACTTTTCCGTCTAAAATAGCACCTTTTGCTGCACGTTCTTCGATATTAGACCAAGGTCCAGGGATCGTTTCTTTGATTGATAATGAAATGCGTTCATTTGCTGGATCAACAGATAGAACTTTTACAGTTACACCTTGTCCTTCTGATAAAACCTCACTCACATCGCTTACATGCTCATGAGACACTTGTGAAATGTGGACAAGCCCATCGATACCACCAAGGTCAATAAATGCTCCAAACGATGCTAAACGCTGTACTTTACCATCTAAAACATCGCCAGCCTTAATTTGATTAATAACATTTTGCTTTTGGGAAGCTTTTTCTGATTCCACTACTGCGCGATGAGATAAAATTAGGCGATTCTTTTCTTTATCAAGCTCAACAATTTTAAAGCTTAAAGTTTTGCCTTTATAGCCCTCAAAATCATCGACAAAGTAGTCTTCTACAAGCGATGCTGGTACAAAGCCACGTACACCTAAATCTACGACAAGACCACCTTTAACAATATCCTTCACTTCCGCTTCGAAAATTTCTCCCGCGGTAAATTGTTGCTCAAGTGTATCCCATGCTTTTAAAGCATCCACTTTACGTTTTGATAGGACAAAATTTTCTTCCTCAACCTTTGTAATCATCAGGTCTAACTCATCTCCAACAGAGATGACATCAGAAGCTTTCTCAATGTGCAAGCTTGATAATTCACTGATTGGGACAATACCATCAAATGGTGCACCTGGAATTGATACAGATACTGCTTTTTCATCAACTTGCGCTGCAATACCTTTGACGATATCACCCTCGTTAAACGTTTGTTCTGCATAGTTCATTTCTTCAGACATATGTAACCCTCCTTCGCATCTTCCCTTACTATTTTATTCGATATTGAAGACAAAGACAAAAATAAATCCTTTAAATTTGAAAAATGTCTGAAATTTTAGGATTTATAGCATTTTTTCTTGTGCTAATTTTAAAATAGCTTGTGCTGCATCTTCGATAGACAACGCTGTCGTATCTAAAAATACGGCATCTTCTGCTTGAATAAGTGGTGATGCTTCACGCTCACTATCTTTTTTATCACGTAATGCAATTTCTTCCTGAAGTTTTTCAAGTGAAGAGTCGATTCCTCTTTTTTGATTATCTATAAATCGTCTTCTTGCGCGTTCCTCTACCGTTGCAGACATAAAAATCTTTAGTTCTGCATCTTTCAATACATGTGTAGCAATATCGCGGCCATCCATAACGACGCCACCGTTTGCTGCGAGTTTTTGTTGTTGAGCTACTAATAACTCACGAACCTTTGCATGGGCAGCTACTTGAGAAACTGATGAAGTGACTTCATTTGATCGAATATCAGCTGATACATTGTGACCATCTAAAAAGACAAGCTGCCCTTGTGGAGACGGCTTTAAATCAATAGTACTTGCTGCTAACATTTCAGCTAATTTTGCTTCATCATCTAAATATATGTTTTGTTGCATCGCTTTATACGTAACTGCTCGATACATTGCACCTGTGTCGATATAAGTAAAATCAAGTGCCTCAGCAACAATTTTTGCAATAGTACTTTTACCAGCACCAGCAGGCCCGTCTATCGCAATTTGAATGTTTTTTTTCATATTCTTCCCTACTTTCTGTCCCCTCATATTGTATCATATAACCTATAAAAAGCCCTCTGCTAGGAGAGGGCTTTTAAAAAATTACTATGCAAAATATTAAGCATTAAAGGGATTCAATTCTTTACGACGATTGCCTAACTGACGCTCAAAGCAAAAGCGCACGATATGTTGTTGGTCAACATCATCAGAATCCGTTAGCTGGATTGTTGCAATTCGTTTAGAATCTTTTTCAAAAATACGCACGACAGTTGCCTCTGTTATCACGTATTTCACATCCCCATTGGCAAATGGTAAGGCAACCGTTAATTTCACCTCATCCCCATCATTGAAAGCCACTTCACCTTTCAAAACAAGGGCCAAGCCTCCTGCACTAATATCCGCAGCAACTAACTGATATTTGTGATCCTTGAACTGAACGGCCACATCCACGGGTGTTTCAACTCGTACATATTCTCGTCGTTGAATTTTAATAAATTCCTCTGGCTTTGGGCAATGCAACATAATCATAGGTATATGGCCTGCTTTACGACCTATTACCTCCGTATTAAAGGCAAATGATTGTTTGTCCTCAGTGCGAAAGGTTGCTCTAAATTCAGAGCCATCTATCAAAAATGCTGTTTTCTTTGTCGCCATATTAATTGGATAATCAATATAAAGAATATGATCTTGTTGCTCTACAACTTTACAGCGGAATTTCTCCACACGCTCTGTATAAGTCGGTTCAAGTTGTAATTGTGTGCCAATTTTAATCTCCATGAGCATCTCCCCGTACAATAAATATGGCTTAATTATCTCATGAGATATTAATTTTGGCTATAAAAATTGGTAGTATTTTCTTATTATTAAGTTAAATATTCCACTTTTAAAACATTATGATTTTCTGCATCAATGACGATTCTAAATGTTTCTTGTGTTTTACCATCACGCAAGGCAATGACCTCATAGCATAGACGTTGTTCAAATTCACCATTATCTGTATAAATATTTTTTACTTCTTGCACTTGAATATCATCCTGGAAGAATGTTTTCCAATCAATTGGTTTTGCTGTTTGCTTTTTAATATTTTCTTCTTGAATGTATTCCATCGCGTTTGCCCCTAATAATTCACCTGTATCTTTTGCTAATTTAAGTTGAACACCATCAGCATAAATTAATGCGTTATCTCCTGGATGTACACGGGCAAACGTTACATGCCATGCTTGATGGTTTTCACGAGATTCCACATAGGCTAAATCGTTCATGCCTAATTTCTTAACATAATCTTCGGCTTTTTTGAGAATTTCCTCTTGTGACTGCTTCGCCTCGTCAACAGGGCGTTCTACTAAATAGGACAGTAAATGTCCTCCTTTTACCGTTAAATCCACATACCCTAAACGAATCCCTTGATGGAATTGTATGTGATAGAAAGGATATGGTGCGGTGTCACTGCTTTTTGTGACAGTAAATGTTGCATCTTTAATAACTGGGAATAAATGCTTCACTTTTTCCAACGCTTCTTTTTCTGTAATTTCAGCATCCTGTAAAGCTTTTAATGCAATTTTTTTCTGCCAATCTGACTCAGATAATGTCAGCGGGAAATCTTTTTCTCCATAACCTTTTAACGTGTCTTTCACTTTATCAAAATTCGTGTTTGGATTTTTATTATCGACTTGCTGTAGCCAAACATCCATTTTCCCATTATGTTTATAAAAATCAACGGTTGCAGCTGTCCAATCATCAGAAAGAGCTTGTAAATTCGTAGAGACCTGTGGCATTTTTTCACGCCAAGCATCATAATCGCCTGTTTTTGCAGTTCTCTTCGCTTCATCGCCAAGTCGCCCTAAATAATTCATCCATTCATTAGATAATTCTTGCCCTATCGGAATATTAGCAATGGAAGAACGAACTTCTGAGCTTAAACGCCAAACTGAATCTAATTCACTGTGAATGGCTTGCTCATCTTGAAACAGTAGGGATTGTGAGACTGATCGCTGTAGATGAGATAGTTTTTCAGATGCATCTGTTAGCTTATCTGTATACTGCGCTAGAACAGTACGTTGTAAATCTTCTTTATCACCATGTAAATCTATACTATATGCCCCTAACCCGATAACAGCTATCGTTAAGACCACGAGCCAAGTTTTCATCTATCTTCCTCCTTTCTATGAACAGAAAATATGCTCTCCAATTTGTTTAATTTGTGGACGAGACCAAATCCATTTACTTGTTGCCGTTTTCGGATTGAAATAATACAAAGCATTTTCAGATGGATCCCAGCCATTCATTGCATCAATAACAGCTTCTTTTGCTCTATCATTAGGCTCTAACCAAATTTGTCCATCTGCAACAGCTGTAAATGCTAAAGGTTGGAATATAATGCCAGAAATCGTATTCGGGAAATCGGGACTTTCTAAACGGTTTAAAATAACTGCCGCTACGGCTACTTGTCCCTCATATGGCTCTCCCCTTGCTTCTCCATACACAGCATTCGCCATTAGCTGTAAATCTCGCTCTGTATATTTAGGAGGAACTTGAGTTTGTGTTCCATTGTTATTAGTAGTACCACTACTATTTCCTCCACCACTACCGGCACCACTACCTGTACTAGTCCCTTTATTCACTTGCTGATCAAGAGGAACACCACCATAGTAGGTAAATTGATTACCGGCATTTAATTGCGCTTTTACCCATTTTTCATCGTAATCAGAATAGCCAGCTATTGTTTTTTTGGTCTTCGCTCCAGCGATACCATCTACTGGTAAACCATATTTCTCTTGGAAATTACGTAATGCCCAGTATGTGTTATAGCCAAATTTCCCATCAATTTTACTCTTATAAAAACCTAAGTATTGTAACCTTGCTTGCAATTCAATGACATCATCTCCATAGGCACCACGAGTAATTTGCTGGTCACTAAAGGCAATCACTTCATTTTGAGGAATCGCAATTATACTAATTCCCAATATCAAAGCAAAAAGTATGCTTACTAAACGCACTTTTATCACTCCTTTTTTTTATAGCTTGAAACAAAAGAGGCAATTTATACATGATAAAAAAGAATAAAGCGTAGAAATCTTGACGATTTCTACGCTTTAAATTTTTTTATGCATATGCAAATGTTGTACTAGATGATAATGCGCTAGTTTCACCTTTCGTAGGCCAAACCACCATAAAAACAGCATAAAAGGAATCATTAAATAAATCCAGTGACCTTTAAATGATAATATTGTATTGTATAGAATGTGAAGTACCACTGGTGCACAAAGCGCCATAGCAATCATTTCTTTCGTCTTGGCAAACTTTGAAAACTTAGCACGTCCATAATAGTAGCCCATGACTACGCCAAATAATGCATGACTTGATACAGGTAATAACGCGCGCATAAATGCTGTATCCAAGCCAAAGGATAATAAATAAAGTACGTTCTCGATTGTGGCAAAACCAAGTGATATACTTGCCCCATACAATATACCGTCATATGGATCATCAAATTCAACATGATTGTAGATGGCAATTAATAGCACAAACCATTTAAAAAATTCTTCAACAACACTAGAGAAAAGTACGTCTTGAAGGTAAAAATATCGAAAAACCCCTTCCTCTGTTAGTACATATTGTAAAAACAGAATCGGGAACGTTAAAAATGCACCGTATAAAAATGTTTGTAATAAAGTTTTTCTTGGCTCCGTAGCCATTTGATTGCGCAAATAGAAATAACTAAAAAGCGCTAGACCGGGAGCAATGGCAGCAGATAATAAAATGATCATGATGCCGGCTCCTTTCAACAATAGACTGCTATTATTATACCATGTAATGACAAAAAAACTTTTTAAAAGGAGATTTTATTTTTTATGAAAAAAACAATTTTATTAATTCATACTGGCGGCACAATCTCCATGGCGATGAGTGCTGAAGGAGCAGTTATGCCCAATAAAGAAAATCCACTCATGAAAGAGAGCAATAAACTTAATTCATTAGCGACCATTATTGAAATAGAAGCTTTTAACCTACCTTCTCCACATATCACGCCAAAAGAGATGCTTCAATTACGCAACTTGATTATGGAACAAACTACAGCAAAGCAAATCGATGGCGTTGTCATTACACATGGTACAGATACATTAGAAGAAACTGCCTATTTCTTAGAACTGACTACAAATTTAGCCATCCCTATTGTATTGACAGGGGCCATGCGCTCATCCAATGAGCTTGGAGCAGATGGTATTTATAATTTAATGGAGGCAATCCGGGTAGCAGTCGATGATGAAGCTCGCGACAAAGGCGTTCTCGTTGTGATGAACGATGAGGTACATCTTGCCGTCAATACAACGAAAACGAGCACAAGTTCAGTAAATACCTTCCAATCTCCACAATATGGACCAATTGGGCTGATTACAAAATCACGTATTTTGTTTCATCATGCACCAATTCGTCGTCAATACGTAGAAATTAATAATTTATCTAAACGCGTAGCCATGCTAAAAGTTTATGCTGGTATGGAAGAAGATTTACTAGATGTCGTGCTCGCATGTAAATATGAGGGTGTTGTGCTTGAAGGGTTAGGTCAAGGAAATGTCCCTCCTTCTGTTGTTAAAGGCATTGAAAGTCTGATCCAACGAAATATTCCTGTAGTCCTCGTTTCCCGCTGCTTTAATGGAATTGCAGAAGGTGTATATGGATATATTGGTGGCGGTAAAATGCTGGAAGACTTAGGTGCGATATTTGCCACGGGTATAAATGGACAAAAGGCACGATTAAAATTATTAATTGGACTTAACACAACTGGAGAGCCTTTAAATTTAAAGGATTTTTTCCTGTAAAGCCAATGTATTCATATTGAGCACTTGCTTATGCCTCGATTATTTGTTCATAGTAGTGGAGCATTTCATTAAGACGTACAAAAGCATCTTCGAAATCTGGCTGAATGACAGCAAACTGAAGAAATCCTCTTTGACGTAAATATAGGCTATCACCATGAACCAATAGTCCATTTAAGGCTAAATCGGTGTGTAGGTTTGAAAGTGTCCTTGGCAGTTGAATGGTTATAAGCATTGGGTACTGAGTTGTTGGTAATTGAAAGTGCATATAGGGCAGCTGCAGTAGTGCCTCAAAACGTTGCTGTAGCTGCTCATAGCGGACTGGATAGGCTTGTAAAGACTCATCTAAATTACCAAGCAATACGGCTGGAAGCGTAAAAGGTATGGCACCTTGCTGGTAATTGGCTAAGTCCAAGTATGCAGGCAGTGTAGTGGCGGATTGCGCTAAGTATTGTGAAAATACAAATGCGAGCCCACTTACTGCCCCAATTGCTTTCCCACTCACTGCAGTAGCCAAATAACAGTCCTGTAACGAAAATGGCATAGCACCGAACGTACTGATGCTATCTACACATAGCTTCACATTATAACACTTTGCCAATTGACTAAGACCATCTAAATCATTACAAGTCCCCGTCGAGGTTTCCCCATGCACGACCAACATCCACTCATATGCTCCAGTTCCTAATAATAACGCTATTTTCTCACAATCAAATAGTGCTCCCCATTCTTGTTCAACGACATCAAAATCTAATGACCAACGGACTGCTTGTTTTCTCAACCGCTCACCAAATTCCCCATTTGTTAGAATCAGACCTTTCCCCAATTGCTGGGCCTGTAATTGAGCAAGCATCACCTCATTGGCCAATGTTCCAGTTCCAACGATTATTCCAACATGCTTGGTATTCGCTAAATGTAGTAACTTTTGCTGTACTCGTTCATAGATTGCCTTAAAACTTAGCGTACGATGCGATAAATTGGTATATCCAATAGACTCTAATTGCTTAACTGGTCCAGGATAAAAAGTATAGTTATCTTTTGCAAGCCTACGTTGTAGGTCATGTTCAAATACATCCCTAGTAAGCACCATAGGTAAGAACTGGGCATCCGTTGCTCCAACAGCAGGAGCAAATTGTTGAAAACCCATTTGCTTATAAAGCTTTTCTTCACGCGTTGTTCCTGAAATGACGGCTGCCGTATAGCCCTTTTCATAGGCAAATGTGTTTAAAGCTTGTGTGAGCTTTAATAGGACTCGCCCAGTTCGATAATTTTTTTTCACAGCAAGTAAGCGTATTTCACAAATCTTGTCACAAACCGCTTGCGGTAAAAATTGCTCTACCTTCCCAATTTTTTCATCAATTGAAAAGGGTCTTTGATCTCTAAATGCTACCATTCCTATTAATTCTGTTTTTTTATACACCACTATATATGTATTTTGCTCATGGAATCGGTCAACTTTTAGTCTTTGCATATTGGGCTCATGCTGTGGTATTTCCTCCACAAATGTCTCATAATTCAATCGCGCAATCGCCTCATATTCTTCATTTGTTTGAGCTATTTTACACCAATACATCTCTTTACTTCCCTCTTTTCCATGACTCCTTAATATTAGACATATGTCTTATGAGCATACACACGATTGCAATCATCAAAAGTGCGTAGGGCTTTAATTGTCCCGCCTGTATGATCGCGCCAACATAAAAGATAAAACCTCCAACCATGCCTAATGTTAAGCTCCTTGTCAACATCAGTACGGCAGCAGTACCTGCAATCATCCATAAAAACAAGCCTGGTGATAGTGCGAGACCAACTCCAATAAAAGTTGCGACTCCCTTTCCTCCCTTACATTTTAGCCAGAAAGGATATAAATGACCTGCAATCACACAGGCTGCACCACTAACAATGACCCATTCTTCTAAATACCATAAACGACCTATGCCTACCACGAGCACACCCTTCAAGGCATCGCCTAGAAAAGTCAGAAGAAAGGCCCTTTTGCCAAGGACGCTTCCCGCATTGCGCGCACCTAAATTTTTACTGCGTTCTTCCTGCAAATTGACACCATATATCTTTCCAACGAAAAATGCTGTCATGAAGTTTCCTATTAAATAACTGAAGAGCCAGTACAAACCAATCAATCATATTCCTCCTTGCTAAAAAGGCTGTATAAGCTACACGCCTATACAGCCTCACCATTATCCTTTTCTTTGAGCAATAGTTTGAGCGATACAATCTCCATGGAAACGCCCGTTTTCAATAAAAATTTCGTTAGCATTATTCCCCGCAGCAATTACGCCTGCGATAAACAAGCCTTCCACATTTGTTTCCATCGTTTCCGGTGTAAAATAAGGGCGGCCCGTTTCTTCGTCAATATCGACACCCATGGCTTTAATAAAGGAATGATCAGGGTGATAGCCAGTCATAGCAAAGACAAAATCATTGTGCAACACCTTTTCTTGGCCATCTATTTCTAAAACCACTTCATGCTCACGAATCTCTAACACATTCGTATTAAAATGCATGTCAACTTCTCCCGTTTTGACTACCCCTTCAAATTCAGGTAATACCCATGGCTTAATACTTGGAGAGTATTCACTTCCTCGATAGGCAACCGTTACGCGAGCACCTGCTTTATTTAATTCCAACGCTGCATCTACAGCTGAATTTTTGCCTCCTATAACAAGAACATCCGTATCAAAAAATTCATGTCCCTCTTTAAAGTAATGGAAAACTTTAGGTAATTGTTCACCAGTGATATTTAAAAAATTAGGATGATCATAATAGCCTGTCGCAATAATGACATGAGGTGTTTCATATTTATCCTTGTCTGAAGTAACAGTAAACATACCATTATTTTTCACGACACTTTGCACTTTTTCAAAGCGGTTAACTTGAATGTTTTTTAATCGAACAACTTCTCGATAATAGACAAGCGCTTGATTCCGCTTGGGCTTACGTCCTTCAATAATAAATGGCACATCACCAATTCCTAATCGTTCACTTGTACTAAAAAAAGTTTGATGTGTAGGATAATGATAAATCGCATTGACGATATTACCCTTTTCAATGACAATGGGGTTTAATCCAATATTTTGCAAAGCTATTGCTGCTGCTAAACCACATGGGCCTCCTCCAACAATAATGGCATCTGCTTGCTGCATTTCTTGACACTCCAATCGAATTTGGACAGCTTTAGTTGCTGTTCCTTGCTTACATCCATTATGAAAATAGACGATTCCTTTATATTATACGCCTTCTAGCAAGTTTTGTTTGTTTATTTACTTGAAATATCGATGTCGATTATATGACATTGTGGTTTGGCACCAAGTCTCATTGGCAATAATGTAGTACCATAACCATTGCTTACTAAAGTCATGACACCATCTCGCTCTCGATATGAACCATTAGGATGGACACCATATGGACCAAATCGGATTTGCCCTCCATGTAAATGTCCACCCATCATTAAATCAGCACGGTACTTAGCGCGGACTTTTGCAAAAACCTCTGGATTATGCGCTATAAAAACCACTAGATCACGCTCTCCAACTTTTTCAAAGGCTTTTTCAAAGCTATATTCTTTTACCGTCGTATCCTCAATTGCACTAAGCCAGAAGCGATTTTTCGTAGGTAACAGCACCGCATCATTGACAATAATTTGAATATGATATTTCTGCAAAATACTCTTCAGCCGATCTTCTCCCACTTCTCTATCATTATTTCCCCATACAAAATAAGTAGGTCCAATGGAAGTTAGTAATTGTAAATTATCATGAATACGTGAAATAGGTGTGCGATTATCTGCTAAATCTCCACCAATAATGACCGCATCAAAATGTTCTGTTAGCTGTGCAATCATTCTTTTATTAATTTTTCGCAAATGAACATCTGAAATAAAAAATAAACGTACCTTCTCCGGCTCTCCCTTTAATAGTAGCTGGTGATGTAAAACATTGTTCTCATGAGCCATCTTCCACATATAAAGCAAAAAGATGACCACTATGATAAGCAATAGCCCTATATAAAGCATTCTCTCACTTCTCCTTACGACAGCAAAAAGACGATTCGTTTCTTATGAAGAATCGTCTTTTTGCTAAATCAGACGTACGTTTTGGTGTGAACGTTTGTCCTTTATTTTATACTCGCTAAACTATATGACCATTATATGGCTTTTATTTAAGGAAGTTTAATTACTTGCCCAACCATAACGGTATTTGAAGACATACCATTAGCAGCACGAATTTTAGCTAAAGTCGCCTCACTACCATCACCATAATGATTTAATGCAATACGGAATAAGTTCTCATTTGCTTTGACAGTGTGTGTACTTGCTTTAGCATTTTGTTTCGCTTCTTCTGCTTTTTTAGCCTCTTCAGCCTTTTTCGCTGCCTCTGCCTGTTGCTGAGCTATTCTTGCTTCCTCAGCTTTACGTGCTTCTTCCGCTTTTTTTGCTTCTTCAGCCTTTTTTGCCTCTTGTGCTTTTTTCGCTGCCTCAGCTTCTTTTTGATCTGCAGTTACTTTATCAGCATCTTCTTTAGATGGCTCGTTTGATTTTTGATCAGCTTGATCGCCTTTGTCTTTATTTTTGTCTTTGTCAGATGCGGAAGCCTCTGAAGAATCCATTTCGACGACCTGTTCAGCTGAGTCCTTCTCAGCTTGCTCTATTGATTTCCCTGGTTCGTAAAACTTCCAAAAATAAACAAGAATAGTTAATGGGATAAGGATAAATATCACAAAAAGTATAGTCATTAACGGTGTTCTTCGTTTCGGATTTTTTGGCTTTTTGTTTTTATCTCCATTTTTATTCATTCTGGAAACTCTCGACAATGTTTGCTGTTCGTTTTGCTCATCTTCAAATGATTGTCGATGTTCTTCTATTTTATCGCGATAATCTTCTTTACTCATTCGTCTTTCCCCCAAACCTTACTACGCTTTCTGTCATTCTATTATGACGAATTTTACGAAAAAAGTAAATGACCGTCAGATTTAGTCTAATTACCCAGCAAAAGTTGCTGCAATCGACGTTCCCACGAAATCATTTCTATTTTTTTCTCGGCTGTTAAGCGTTCTTTCTTGATTTCATCATAATGGATTCCACAGTTTTCACAACAGTTTTCCGGTTTTTTTTGCAATTTTTGCCCGAAATACCCGACAAGATGTTCACGAATACAGTCTTTTGTCTGTATAATCTTCAACATTTCATCGACTGCATGGTATTTTTCTAGGGCTAAATGATTTAGTCGAGCCTTCACTTGCTCCTTCGTTTCTTGTTGCATCCAATAGTCTAACACACGAAATGCCGTCTCACCTAGTTCCCCATTTTTTAACATCTGTGCTGGCAGTACCTGCTGGGAAATGAGTTCCTCATAGCGATCAACATGCTGTGGACTCGGAAGATCACCCGTAACAACGAACTTCGCTAGCTCTTCATCACCATCACTATAGAGTAAAATGGCAAGCGCAGACTCACCATCTCGACCTGCTCGACCAATTTCCTGCATATAATTTGCAATATTAGCAGGCATTGATTCATGAATGACCTGACGAATATCTTGTTTATTAATCCCCATACCAAAAGCATTTGTTGCCACTATCCAGTCCAATTCGCCATCAATAAACTGCTGCTGAATAAATTGGCGATCCTCAGCCCCATAGCCTGCATGATAGGCTGCAGTACGAATACCCGCTTGTAAAAATGCGTCACTATATTGTTGCGCTCGTTTGCGTGAGGAAACATACAGTATTCCTGGGCCAGCAGTTTCTTTGACATGTCGCATAAGCCAGCTCGCTTTATCTGCCTTATCCTCTAGAACAATGCGTCCTAAATGAATATTTGGCCGATCCACATTATACATAAATTCAAATGGTTCCTTTAACGATAATGTTTCCCGAATATCTTGCATGACCTTGCTTGTTGCAGTCGCTGATAGTGCTAGCAGTGGAGGTCGATTGTGCCTTGATAGCCACTCACCTATCCGTAAATAATCTGGTCGAAAATCATACCCCCATTGCGATATACAATGAGCCTCGTCCACTACGATTAAACCTAATTTCACTTGCGCTAATTTGTCTTGCATCTGCTGTTGAAGTAGCATCTCTGGTGAGGTAAAAATAAAACGATATTGTTCTAAATAATGTAATACATACCGTTTTTCAGTGAGAGATAAAAAGGAATTTAAGGCGACAACCCTCTTTTCTCCAAAACGTTTCAATTCCTCTACCTGATCTTGCATTAAAGAAAGCAACGGAGAAACGATTAGCACAGGTTTATCTAAAATATAGGCCGGGAGCTGATAGCACAATGATTTTCCCATTCCTGTGGGCAATAATGCCATTACATCTTTCTCTTGAAGTATTGCTTCAATGACTTCCCTTTGTCCTGGTCGAAATGATGAGTAACCAAAATGTTTATGCAATAGTTCTTCCAGTTCCATTTATACTTCTCCCTTCGCAAGGACAAGCCTTAATTGAAAATAACTCAATTCCTTTAAAGCATCATGTAAGATTTTCAATTTTTTCGTTTGAAAATGCTTCGATGCCTGCCAAACTTTTTCAGCTTCCTTATATGAGACGAATGGACCAATAGAAAAGTTCGGTTCATACATCGCTAATTCCACAAAATGGTCCTCAATAGTACTTTGCTTCAGCTTTCTTAATTTCACTATTTGTTCAATTGAATATCCTTGTTCATATAATTGTGCTGTTTGCTGTGCAGAATCGGTTAGCAATATTTTCACTCTTAGTCCTTGTGCCACTTGTTTAAGCAATGGGTAATCATTGCTTTGTTGCACTTCATTTAACCATATATGTAGTGTTTCAATAAAAGCTAATTGACTATCAAGCACAGTTTCCTGTCGTTTATCGGCAAGCTGTTGCCATGTCCATCCAGGTAAGCGATATCCACTTAAACGGTAAAGGACAAGCTGTTTGCTACTATCTGAAACTGGAAGATTCTTTAGTACACTGGTACATTCGTCTAATAATTGTTGTTGTAATTGACCTTGTAGGTAATGATGATCCTGCAAAAAGGATCGAGCCCAAGTTTGAATCGCAGGATCTCTACTGATGGGCGAAAAAGAACGAATAACTGCAGTTTGATGTGACAAACTTTGCACAATTAATGAAAGACGTGCAAAAAACACATGCTCATTCCCCCGATAATGCCATCCATCAAAGAAAAATGTTGGCGTTTGTTGTGCTCGCTGTAAACCCAGCTTTTCCATGTAAAAATGACCAGAATCCTGCACTTTTAACCAACTATATTGCATAAATAACGTTACTGCCTCATCAAAGGTAGTCCGTGGTAGCTTAGGTAATAAGCCAAAATATTGATGCAATTGAAAAAGGCCAATGTCTTGAATGGTCTGACCTGAACGCTTTCCTCTCAGGACATGATAGGCAGCCGAAATCGTTCGTTCCGTATTGAGTTTTTGAAAGATTTGCAATAGTATTTGATGAAACATTGACGCAAATTCCTCCAATTTAATAGTATTTAAGTTGAAATGTAAGATAAACATCTTTAAAATGAGTATGAAGCTTTGTAGGAACATCGTTAAAGGAGAGAAAAAAATGGCTAAATACACAATAGTTGATAAAGATACATGCATCGCTTGTGGCGCATGTGGAGCCGCAGCGCCAGACATTTATGATTATGATGATGAAGGTATTGCCTTCGTTATTTTAGATGATAACATGGGAACTGCTGAAGTGCCAGAAGATCTATTAGAGGATATGCAAGACGCATTTGAAGGGTGTCCAACTGATTCTATCAAAGTAGCAGATGAAACTTTTGATGGTGACTCATTAAAATTCGAATAGTCTTTAATTTGTCTGTATACCCAAAAGGCATCCTTCAATGGGTGCCTTTTCTTTTGGATGAAATATTTTGCTAACTTTTGCAACATGATAATCCATCATATAGCTCTTTTCTATACGGACCAATCTATTGGAGGAATGATGATGATGTTTGAGCAGTTACAAGTAGAGCATAGTTTATTTCATATCGATCAAGACCATATTGATCAATTTAAAAATCTTGCGGCAAAATGGCAAATGATTTTTCCACAGGTGTATGCTAAATGTTTAAATACACTCGATTCCTGGGCCATAGTTTTAAATAATTGGGTATTTTTAAAATCTCAGCATACTGATGAACTGATACTCAATCCCTCTAAGGCCATCTACTACTCTATCAATACATTTTTGCTGGAAGAGCTCAAAAAAATTCAAATAATTCAAAAAATAAACGAGTGTAATAATGATGATTTACAATATTTTGCTGCATTCCAATTAGGAAATGCCATTGATTTATGGGTTTATAAGACCGTTGGGAAAAGTACTGAGGCAGATTTATTATATTCGCAGGAAGATAAACCTTATTTTCTCGCATATTTAGATGATGGGTTTCAAACGGACAACACTCCTTTCCATAGAGACCAAACAAGAGCCATCAAAATTCTTGCTCAAACCATTCGTAGCCAAAATTGCTTTAGAATCACTATTAATAGTGCTGTTTATCAAGCAGTAGATATGTATGAAGATTATATAGCTTTTTAGGTTGCTTTTTAATTCGTCTCTCACTTAGAAGAGATGAATTTTTTTTGCCCGATAATCGGCTACTCTATTGCAACAGTTTTTTATGTATGATAAGATTTTAGTAGTTGGTACTAATAACAGATATTATCTCACAAAGGAGTTCTTCATAATGATGGATAATTTATTACAATTAAAAGATAAAAATATTGTTGTCATGGGTGTAGCGAATGATCGTAGTATCGCATGGGGCATTGCAAAACGTTTATTTGATGTAGGTGCAAACGTTATTTTCACATATCGTCAAGAACGCTCATTGAAAAAATTACAAAAGCAATTAGATAATATTGGTCAAACTGATTCCCTTGTTGTTCAATGTGACGTTAATAGTGATGAAAGTACAAAAGCAGCGTTTGATGAAATTGGCTCAAAGGTTGGCGTTATTCACGGTATTGTCCACTCCGTAGCATTTGCTCATGCTGAAGATTTACACAACCGCTTCTTAGAAACAACACGTGAAGGCTATGCATTTGCACAAGATACAAGTGCCTACTCTCTAATTTCAACAGCCAAAGCAGCTCATCCGTATATGACAGAAGGTGGCTCTATCGTTACAATGAGTTACTTAGGGGCGGAACGAGTGCTTGATGGCTATAATGTGATGGGTGTAGCAAAGGCTGCATTAGAAGCTTCTATGCGCTATCTTGCTGCTGATATTGGTCAAGACAATATTCGCGTAAATGCTATTTCAGCTGGTGCTATTCGTACGCTTGCTGCAAAAGGTGTCCCTTCCTTTAATACAATTTTACACAAAATCGAGGAAACAGCTCCTTTAAAACGGAATGTTCAACAAGATGAAGTAGCCGATATGACAATTGTTATGCTCTCTCACCTATCACGTGGTGTCACTGGAGAAACTATTTACATCGACGCTGGCTACAATATTATGGGTTAATAAAAAAGGATGGAAGACTATGTCTCTTCCATCCTTTTGTCATTATTGGAACGAAGGGCGGCGACTCCTGCGGGAAAAGTGGGAAGCAGCTCAACTCCGCCCGTAGTGGATATCAACGACTTTACTTCGTTTCATGGCAAAAGAAAAAAGACTGTAGGCAATCTCAAAATTCAGTGAGAGTTTGTCTACAGTGTGAAAGGATGGAACACTAAGCCTCTTCGATCCTTTTTATCGTTTATAGCATCGCCCAAATGGTTTGTATAAATAGCATAATACCAGAGGCGACTAATAGTACATAAATAAATATTAAAAATAGCTTCTGATTGAGCTTACGAAATAATAGTTGTCCTACTATCAGGCCAATCAAAACAAACGGCAAGGCATATAAACTATAGAGCCAAACGGTTTTACTTGTACCTTCGATTGTTAATTGTGATAGTAAGCTAATCAAATAAATAAAAATATAATAAGCTAGTGACGTTGCCCTAATCGTTTCTTTCTTTTTATGTGTGCTTGCAAAATAGAGGAGCAGTGGCGGTCCAGCCATCCCAATACTTGTTGTAAACATCCCTGATATAAAGCCAACACCATAATCTCTTCCATTTGTTTGTTGAATGGAAAGGTTCTTTATAAGCATAATTGTTAACCCAATTAAAAGAATTGCTATGAGCAGCTTAAATGTAGTGACATCCACGATGGCAAATAAAAGACTACCAACAGGTGCGCCTACAATACTCCCAATCATAATTTTTATTAGCAACGCGAACTCAATATCTTTTTTAACCTTCCATAGCAACGAAAATGAAATAACAAGGGATAAAATAATATTTAATTGCATCGCCTGTGGTGGTGAGAAAAGCAACAGTAAAAATGGTGTAGCCATAATAGAGAAGCCGAATCCCGTGCTTGTCTGTAAAATGGCTGCGGTTAAAATAATAAAAAAATAAAACGTTAATTCCAGCAAAACAACACCTCACATCATTTAAGTGGTTGTAATTCTTTGTCTAGTAATAATAGTTTTTAATAAAAATGATAGGCCACAAGCAATCATTAAAAATACCGCAATCATTGCTATGACACCTACCCAACCGTTTTTCATCCAAAATAGCCCACCTACAGTTCCTCCAACACTAGAGCCAAAGTAATAAAAAAATAAATAGAGGGAGGAGGCTTGTGCTTTATCATGAGATGCCCGTTTACTTACCCAGCCACTCGCAATGGAATGAGCTGCAAAAAAGCCAAAGGTAAAAACGGTGATCCCGATTATTTTTAAAGATAGAAAACTATGAAGCGTCATGATGGCACCTGCTAACATGATGGCAATCGCTAGTAATAGCATGCGTTGTCGCCCATAACGGTCAGCTAAACCGCCAAACCACGCTGAGCTGAATGTGCCAACTAAGTATATAACAAATATCCAGCCAACAATTGTGGCGCTTAGATTATAGGGGGGTGCCATTAATTTAAAGCCTATATAGTTATAAAGAGTGACAAAGCTCCCCATTAAAACAAAGCTAATTCCATATAGACAAAGCATCGAAGGGTCCTTCAAATGCTGAAAAAGAGTCTTTGATAATGCCCTTATTTGTAAGGGACGGGGGCTGAAGTGTTTGGAGCCTGGTAATATCCAGACGAACAACACACTCACAAGTAAACTAATACACCCTAGTATAAACATCCCGATATGCCAATTATAGTGGTCCGTTAATGTGCCGATAATTATTCGGCCACTAAGACCGCCTACTGAATTTCCACTAATATATAAGCCCATGGCAACCCCTAAACTTGCTGGCTCCATTTCCTCTCCCAAATAGGCCATAGCGATGGCAGGTAATCCTGCAAAAACAATACCCTGCAATACTCGTAGCACAATTATTGTTTCAAAATTAGGAGAAAATGCTAGCGTAAGTGTAAAGATAGAAGCAGCAAAAATCGAAATGGTCATTAACGATTTCCTTCCCCATGCCTCTGATAATGAACCAACGATGACTAAACTCACCGCTAAAGCAAAGGTCGTTACTGAAAGAGATAAACTAGCAACGGCTGGTGATACTTTAAACACTTCCGCGAAGGTTGGCAATAATGGTTGCGTACTATATAAATTTGCAAACGTAATAAAGCCTGCTAAAAACAAAGCCCAATTAGCTTTATGAAACGACTTCGTCCCCTTTTGTATATATTCCATGAAAATCTCTCCTTCATTACTACACATCTATTAGTCTAATACAATATTCCATAAAAAACACACCCCTTCGTCAAAAAATGGACAAACTCTCCCTACCTTTCGGCACTAAATGACTAATTTTCATTGACAATAAAAAAGAGACATTTTCTAGTTTCACCAAAAATAAAAATAGAATTTGCTATTTTGACTTGGCAAATATTGTGCTACATTAAAAGTAATCATCTAGCACCATTGTCATATTGAAAACAGATGAGCCAACCATTTTTCATTGACTAGACTTGGAGGAAATTTTATGAAAATTATTGAAGCTTTAGCCCTTTCAGCACCTTATATTCATCTAGCATTAAAACAAGAAGCGATTGTTGCTGTCATTGAAAAGGAAAGTGAAACAGTCATCAAATATTTAGCAGGTAAACGTGTGGATTCAGGCTACCAGGATGGACAAAAAGTAAATGCTAATGATCAAAATGTTTACATTGCCTTTACTGGACAAAATGCAGATGTGGTCATTCCTAAGGATGTATACGGCGTAGCCATCAATGCTTTTTCCTTCCCCATTCGTGAAAACGGCCAAGTCGTAGGAGCATTGGCTTTCGGACTACCTATTGATAATGAACTAAAACTCGAAGATTATATGAGTACAATGGACAATATCGTTAATAATCTTCAAGATAAAGTACATACAATCGCTTCCCATTCAGAGGAATTAGCGGCTACTAGTGAGGAAATTAATAAGCAGGCACAACATGCATTAGAGGATTCGGAAAAAACAAATGACGTAACTGATCTAATTAAAAGTATTTCTCGCCAAACCAATTTACTTGGATTAAATGCCTCCATTGAGGCGGCTCGAGCTGGGCAACATGGTGCTGGCTTTAATATCGTGGCACAGGAGGTTCGAAAATTGTCCTTTGAGACGTCTAGCGCAACCGAAAATATCGAAGCTTCCTTACGAAATATTAATAGAAATCTTGAGAATTTAAAACAAAATATGGGTCAAATCAATGATGCAACGAATGAGCAAGCACAGCTCGTACAAGATTTTAGCGAAATTATCGAAGAGCTGACAGTGCTAAGCCGAGAGATGAAAGGCTTCATGCACGATGCCCTAAAATAATAATGAGGTGATGAGTTGGATATTTACATTAACGATGATTTATCTTTACGTACAATTACCCTAGAGGATGCCGAGGCAGTTTTTGCATGTACCGATGCTTCAAGAAAGCATTTAAAGGAATGGCTACCATGGTTGGATTATACAAAGGAAGTAGCAGATACAATCGCCTATATTGAAGGCTGTATCAAGGGGCATGAAGCTAATAATAGCCTTTCTCTTGTCATTCTCTTTAAAAATGAAATTGTCGGCATCGCTGGCTTTAATACTATTCATCCTACTAATAAAATCGGTACCATTGGCTACTGGCTTAGTGAAGGTGCACAGGGGCATGGCATTATGACCAAAACTGTAAAAGCTCTATTACAATATGCCTTTGAAACATTACACCTTCACAAAGTAGAAATTCGAGTGGCTGTTGGCAATGAAAAAAGCAGCGCTATTCCAGAACGCCTCGGCTTCATAAAAGAGGGCACCCTGCGAGCAGCAGAATGGCTGTATGATCATTATGTAGATCATGTTGTATATGGCATGCTTCTAACTGAGTGGCAGCAACAAAAATAACAAAGCGACCTGATGCATGAATCATCAGGTCGCTTTTACTTATGGTTGTTCTACTGTTTCTTTCGTTTCTTCAGCTTCAACTGTTGTTTGTTTTTTTTCAAGCCCTAGAGCAATTTGCTCTAATTCTGGACGCAATGTATGCTTACCAGCATAGCTTTCAATCAGTTCCTTCACATCAATACCAGAGGTTTCTTTTAACGTTTCTTGTAGCGTAGACATTAAATTAGTGGCATAAGACGTTACTTTATTCGCGCCACTACCTTCTCCACCACCAGTATCAACGACTGTAATCTTATCGATATTACCAAGTGGGCTCGCTAGCTCTTTTGCATATTCTGGCATCATGCGCACAACCATATCCAGTACAGCTGCTTGACCATAATACTCAAAGGCTTCCGCAATTTTACGTTTAGCTTCAGCTTCCGCAAGACCACGAAGGCGAATAATATCTGCCTCTGTCTCCCCTTGTGCTCGTTCTGCATCCGCTTTAGCAAGACCATCTAATCTGATTTTTTCCGCTTCTGCTTTAGCTAAAGATTCAATACGGTATTTTTCTGCATCTGCTTGAGCAAGCTCTCGCATTTTTTCGGCAGCGGCATTTTGTTCCACCGCATAACGATCAGCGTCAGCCTTTTTCTTCACCTCAGAATCATATTGCTTCTCACGACGTAAAATCTCTTTTTCTTCTAATTCAATTTGCTTTTGACGCTCAATAATGCGAATTTGCATTTCTTGCTCCGTCACTTCCTGTTTAGCTCGAGCTGTTTCGAGCTCATAGGCTTGGTCAGCACGTGCTTTGGCAATATCTTGCTCACGGCGGAATTCAGCAACCTTTAATTGATTTTCTTTTTCCGCTTCCGCAATTTCTGTCGCACGCTCTAGCTCTGCCTTTTGCGCTTCCTTAGATGCTTCTGCACGTTTAATACGTGTTTCTTTTTCCGCATCCGCTGTCGCAATATCAGCATCTCGTTTTACCTGTGCAATTCTCGGTTTACCGAGTGAATCTAAATAGCCATTTTTATCACGTACATCCTTGATCGTAAAGGAAACAATGATAAGACCCATTTTAGCTAAATCCTGTGAAGCTACACGTTGAACCTCCTGTGAGAATTTATCACGGTTTTTATAAATTTCCTCAACCGTCATGGAGCCTAAAATTGAACGTAAATGACCTTCCAACACTTCACGTGCTTCCCCTTCACGCTCTGCCTTTTGCTTTCCTAAAAACTGCTCTGCTGCAGTCGCAACTTCTGAAATAGAACCACCAATTTTAATAATGGCTGTACCATCAGCCATAACAGGAACACCTTGCTCCGTATACACTTCAGGCGTTGTTACTTCTAGTTTGCTAGATAGTAAACTTAATGGCTTTGCTTGCTGGAAAATAGGGAATACGAATGTACCGCCACCGCGAATAATTTTTATGCGATTGCCCGACTCATCTTTATGTACATTTTTAGAGCCGAGATAGCTACCCGTCACAATCAGTGCTTCATCCGGACCTGCTGTTTTATATTTTGTTACATATAAACCTACTAGTGCAATTAATACAAATGCTACAATTCCTAAAACAATTAGAATATCGATTGACATAGACATATCTCCCCTTTAGACAAATTTTTTCTCATATGCTCTAACAAAAAGTGTACCTTCCTTCACGTCCACGATAAGGACAGTTTCATCATAGTCAATGGCTTCATTATCGTAACCTGTTGCTCGTTTCGAAATCATACCACTTGTTGTTTCGATAACAACTTCTCCAAACCCATCTACAGGAATTGGTACAATGACTTTGCCTAATTGCCCACCTAGTGATTCTTCCGTATACGCTAATGAAACATCCGCTGACCGTAGTGGAACGAGAATAAATAAATAAAATAAAGTACTTAAAATAGCGCCGATGATACATGCAGCAATAATGTTCCAAACGCTAGAGAACCAGGCTAGTTTTTCTAAAATAAATCCTGCTGCAGACATCAACGTAATGAAAGAAAGAATGACACTCGGATTAAAAATGGGCAGTCCTTCCCCAATACCTTCGACTGCATCACCAAAAAACATAACTAGTATCGTGGCAAGACCAGCAAAAATCAAAACCACCAAAAAGATTTGCTCGAGTGAATAGCCAAATAGCGTCAAGTTGCTCACCCCTTTTCATCATATTACCTACTATACGGATGTCACTCAGGAAAAGTTTCAAAAATTTTCTTAATTTTTCAATTAAAAAAGGAGCATACATGGACTATGCTCCAACACATTATGTAAAAATCAAGTTGTATTGTATGTTAAGTAACGATTGGTTTTTCAGAGTTATTGAAAACACCAATTCTATTCCTCTAAGTTTCCTATATGTATTCATTTACCCTTTTTAATAACCCTTCTATAATTATATGCGCCTCCCATTCTAAATGATCCATCTCTGTTGAAATAAGTAGATTTAGTTCGCCCATTTCTTGATAACCTAATGCCATTGCATAGCTATCAATCTTTAAAGCAATTGTTCTATCATTTTTTACTATGTTCATTTAACTCATTCCCTTCATTAAATGAATACAATTCCCTAGTTGTAACAGCAATTAAGTGTTGGACTCTGCATTTAATGCTAAATGAGTAAGCTCATTTTTATTATGTATTTCAAAATATGTCCGTTCAACAAGATTAATAGAATTTAATAAATCTACTTGAAGCTTTATACATTTATTCATACATTCCCTAAAATTTTGTTCACCTTCAATCCCCCTACCTTGATTAAGCATATACAGAACTTCTATAAAATTAGTATCTAGTGTACCTTCTGTTTCATCTTTATTAATTGCATTCATATGTAGGCCTCCTTTTATGAGATATAAATATGTACTAAAGGTGGTGTACCCCTTTTTGAAGGATTTTTCTTAAGCTATAGGGTGGATGGATAGATTTCATTTTTGCTATATAAACAATCGCCAATGCTTCTGCATCTATCGTACTTATTCTACCTTTCGATTGTTCAACTATTTCGGATGCGAACTCTTTAACTAAATACTTCTCCATTAAAACACCTCATTTTTTACATTAATTAATCTATTTATGAATAACTAACAATGACCCAACTTAATTCATTCTTTCTAAAATTTTATGTTTCGGATAGTTAGTATTTAAATATTCTTTAAGACTATTTAGACATGTAATATTGTTATCGATAATGGATTTTCTTTGGTACCCATTATATAAATAAACAATATTTTGGAACTCAACAACAGAAAAAATATTATCTTTATGATCATCCAACTGAACTAAACTATCATAATGGATATCTATAGCCTGAGATTTTTTATAAATAAATTTAGTATCACCCATTGCCTTAATAAGCTCTTCCTCATCATCATTCCATTTATCCATTAGAATTAAACTAGAAAGCGAGCTATCCATACATTCACAACTCAATGCATTTCCACCTTCGTCGTTTAAAATTACATTGGAAATACTGCCATAGAAATTATTCATTAACTCTAAAGAAATATCACTATCTTTATAAATAACAAGCTCCAATACTGCTGTTGTCTCCTTATCATTCATGTAAATCGCTCCTTATAGATTAAACCAATTATATTGTCTTTATATTAACACGAACAGACGTTCGTTTTCAAGCAATTTACTAGAGAATATTTACAAATTTATATCTATTAGTATTTTTCGCCAAATAAAAAAACTGGTATACACCAGTTCTATAATCCTATATTGATCAAACCATAGTTAGTTTTAATAAAATCAAAATCCAGTTTATGCTGTAGGATAGAATAACTAACATAGTTACTATCTTTATTTACATATCCAGTATCATATTTACTTGCAACTTTCTCTAAAATTTCTTTATTTAGTATCTTCTCTTCTTGATTCTTAAGTAATTCCCATATATACCACATCATCCCTGATACTTGAATGGTACTAGCGATTAAATTGCTATTGTCAAAGATTGATTTTGCTAAATCTAATGCTCTATTTCCAAAGGATGCCCTAAGCTGAATATCTTCTCCTTTTGCATTCGCCTTTTTAAAAATATAAGTACTATCTGAAAAATACTTTTGGCCTTGCTTTGGCTGTAAACTTGTTGAAGATATTTTATCTAACCTGTCTAGCCGCCAATATAATTCCTCGGATATTTCAATAATTCGATTATATCCCTTGCTATTCGTCAATTTAGCCAGAAAGACACCGTTGTCATCTTTTAAATCTTCCATCTTTAAATTCAAGATCTCGCTATAGCCTTCACCTTTTATTCCTTCAAATAAACATAGTAAAAATACTGCATGTCTTTGATCTTCAAATAACTGCATATATGTTAATAATTGTTCTCTTGTATAACGGACAATAGATGCTTTATAAACAAACCTACTACAGTACTCCATATCAATAATACCTGGTAGTCTCTGCGATCGGTTATTTGTATAGCCGTTCATGATCGCCCAATCTATATATCTTCCAAGAAAACCGATAGATGCACTAATAGACTGCGGGCTAGGCGACTTCAAACTATAAAACAGCTCTTCCAACTCTACTTTATTCATATCAAAGATATCTTTATTTTTTTGATTTTCAAGTATTGTTGCCTTATTAAATAGTGATAAATAAGTTGTAAGACTGTTATCTTGTATATCTAACGACTTTAGATACCATTCCTTAATATCTTTATTTAATACGTTTTCTTTAAGCACCTTTTACACCTCATTCTAAAATTAATTGTTGAAATATTTTTTGGATTTTCATTCTATTACGAGAGCTGATATTACCATATTTAAGAATTCCAACTTCTTCCCACAAAGTATTAGTAATGGAGAAATCTATTTTGGCTAAGTTCTTTTTTAAATTTTCGAATGGAATACTATACTCATACATTTTAGCAGCCAATTCAATGTGTCCTATAAACATTCTACTTTTAAACATTAATGAATGTTTATCCATTAAGTTTGCCTTATGGTGCGCAAAGAGGTACATCATATATTCATTAATAATTTTGGCTATATTAATAACTTCTAAGCGATTTTCTATCGAAAAACTATTATCGATCGCATTTGATAATTCAGAAAAAGTGACTACTTCACCATATGAATATTTTACGTTGGAGTTCGATGTAATTCTCCCCTTTAACTCTCCCTCAGCTTTTAATTCAATGACTACTTCATCGGATAATTTATCTTTAGCTAATTCTTGTAGACGTGGTTTTGGTATAGGATTTGCTTTTGCCATATCTACCTGAACTCGTTTACATTGAGCTTCCGTCATATTTGAAAAAATAACAATCATAGCACCTTCTAAATTGACTTTCTTCATATAAGCATTATAAATAGAAAATGTTCGATGTGCTCCATCTAAAACATCTAATGACGATCCCTCCAATAAGGTAAGGGATTTCTCACGATCGTCATAAATAAATTCAATTCCATTTTCACCAGAGCCAACTTTAGCATTATAGCGCAAAGTAGAGGTTATTAAATCTCCTTCTAATGCTTGTTTTTCAATATCTCGCAAAGACTTTGGATTTAAGTTCATAACCTCTATAATTCCATTTTTTATCTTTTTCTTTTTTGCCTGCCTTTGAATATTAGGATTATACATCGTAATACCACTCATCCAAAGCTTACCAATAATTGCGTTAGGAATTACTGCGACATACTCATTGTGACCGGTTTTAACAGCATTCTCAAAAGTATATGGCAATGTAATTACTTCTTCATATGGTGATTCCTTTATGTACAACCTCAACTCTTTAATCTCTGATGCATTAAGCCATTCCTTTATCCAATCATCATCAGCATCATTAAATTTTATGTGAAGCTGTTCTCCCAGTAATAAAAGTTCTTGCAAATTTGCTTCATATAGCCTACTCTCATCATTAATTAATTCAAGAATATTACCAATACTTATTTGATGTTTATGTAGTTGTGCGGAAATTTCATCTAATTTTAAATTGCTTTGAACCAACAAAGGAATTTTAGTTTTAATCTCATCTATTAATAACTCTTTCGTTTTCCCAACCTTCAATCCTCTTTCCTCCTCTTTTTTCCAATTATATAAATTTACTTTAATAGTAACACATAATAATTTCAATTATAATATTTTTAAATTAATTAATCCAATTATATTATCATTACCAAGAACCTGTTAAACCCCTTTTAATAAATTAATTAATTTAAAATATTGATTTATTTATTAATAAGATTATAATATAAAAGCATAAATATGGAAAAATAAAAGGAGATGGATTTGGCATGGCTTTTCAAACTAGTAAGGATACGAAATATAATCAGTTAGTATTATCTGATATAACAGTTATAAAAGAGTTATTAACTTTTAGAGGATCAATTGATGATACAAGTTTCAATCAAGGTGCTTGTGCAACAAATTCTTTAAAAATGAACACAGATGTTATCAGTCTATTTGCAGATTTGGATGAATTAATTAAAAAATCATTGAACGAAGAACAAATTAAACTACTTTCCTATATTACTAAAGATTATTCCAATTATACTATCGCAAAAATTTTAGGAATTCCTGTCAAAACTATTGGAAGTAGATTTAACACAATCTGTCTAAAAATTAAGCAAGAGAATGATAGACAATGGCGAAAAGTAACTTATATAAATAAATTAAGATTAAAAACAAAAATATGTAGTAAATGTCGTGAGTTTCTTCCTGCTACAGATGAATTTTTTAGTTTGAATAATAGCAGTAAAGATTTATTCCATTCCCAATGTAAAAAATGTAAAAAGTAAAGGCATTAGATGTTTGGGCGAAAAAATTGGATTATTCCCTACACCAGTCACCATAATAAGTAGAAGGAGAATTAATATGAAAATACAATTACCACATACGATAATTGAATTAAATTTTGAGCTTCCGATAAAAGAACGAGTGTTATACATACAATCAATTTTAGAAAATGAGAAAATTATTTATGGTGGTGAAGAAATATCTTTAGAGATCTATTTACATATCACCTCGCAAGCTCACCATACAATCGTTTTATTGGATATGCTTGGGTATTATATGACCAAGGGATATTTTACTAGGGAAGAGCTATTATTAGAAGAAGAAAGCTTAAAGTATATTAAGGAAGCGAAAAGGCGAAATAAAAGGCGGAGAGAATTAGCAAAATTACTTAAAAATCAAAGTACACCACATCAATTACAAGATAATTATGTACTCTCCCACTATAAACAGAAGGAAATAAAAAAAGGCTCTCACAGACATAATACATTTTCAAATACCTCATATTTTGAAGCTCTTGCACTTGGCATTGAGGACTTAGACGAAGAATCTACCCAATGAGTGAATTAATTTAAAATACATATTAAAAATGAAATTTTCTAATAGGTCTGTATGGCTCCCTTTTACAGACCTATCATGAAGGTTTCATCTTCATAATAGTGAAACTTAAATTTTTGAGATGCAGTTTCACTAGATTAGTATGAATCCTTATCATTAAATGAAAGAAGGTGATGCCTATTGGTTGTATAAATGGATCTAACAAATTTTTAATGAAGAAACCTTCAAAATGACACTCTTCTTTAGGAGGCTGAGGATAAAGGAGAATGAAAATTGTAAAAAACATTACTGAATTCTATCACTCATTAATCAATAATGAAAAACTTCTTCGTTTGCTGTACTACATACCTAAAGATCCATCCGATGATCCACTAGACGAATCAAAATTGGATGTCTCTCAATTACCCGAGAAAGAACAAATACTTAATAATTTAATCGTTATTGGTGATAAACCTAGTGATTTATCGCTCGAAACAAACTTTTGCAGAATTTGTTTATATACAGGACCTCGGTTGCCTCAAAAAAATTATCTAAAAAACATCAATCAATTTACGGATAATCCCTACTCAAGCACCCAGCAATATATTTTTGATATTTATACACCTGATTCTGTCAATAATATTGATTTTCGTATTGATTGGCTTGGTGAAGTGCTAAATGAGGTGCTGTTTCAAGAGGATATTGAAGAGTTTGGGGATTTAAGATTCCATAGTGGACTGCCCATCACCAATTTACCAAAAGGTTTTGTTGGTTATCGCTGGAGTTACATTATGCCCTCAGGACAACAACCTACAGGATATAGATCATGAACATCACCACTAAACGGGCTTTTGGGAAACCTCTTAATTATAAAGGTTTAAATGTTTATCCTGTAAAAATGAAGGATGTAGATGAATTTTATGATGCCGTGCAATGTTTACTTTTACCTAAGAATGATTTTCAACAACCAGAAATAATTAGAATGTCCTACTTGCTCTTTTTAATTTCTGTGTCACAAAACGATGGTGGGCATGAAATTATAGAGAAATTAATTTCATTATATCGATTAGTTTTTAATACCAAGGATATTCATATTGCGATGAATGAAAAAGGTATGGTCTTTATGGAAATCGATGGTATTACTCTGTATGAGCGAGATTTCGATAAAATCAAGACCATTATTAGTGAACAAAATCTTATTGACTTAGATGATGATTTTATTGATCCTGGTACAAAAAAAGCCATACAAGAAGCACGTGCATTTATGGCGAAAAGAAAAACAAGACAAGCAGATTTAGAGCAACAAATCATTGCCTACCATTGTAAATCTGGTTTACCCTATCATGAAATTGAACAGTTAACTTTATACCAATTCCATAAAGGATTATCACGCATGGACTATATGGTAAGTAGCGATGCCATTCTTAATGCACGCTACTCTGGGATGATTGAATTTAAAAATGACCAAGATCTCCCCCATTGGTTAGGCTTTATTGAAGAACCGAAGAAAAACGAAGATGTCATTATTACAAAATCGGCATTTGATCAACAAATGAAAAAACTAGGACTTGAACCTAGTTAAATAAAAAATTAAAACTAAAAGGATGGTAATTTATATGTCACAACAAAATCAATTTCTAACTTCAGTAGCAAATGTTCGTTTATTTGATCGTTTAACGGATGAATTAATTTTAAATGGTAAAACATTACTTAACTCATCTATGACTCAAGCTATTCAAACACAGGCAATTCATGCTGGTAAAGGCTCTAAAAAGGTGTACGAACTTAACTATCAGAAAGAATTAACGTTCTCTATTGAAGACGCTGCTTTTGATACTGCCTATATTGCTTTACAAAATGGTACTGAAATCAATCATCGATTAGCTGAATATTATACAGATGAAATTATTTTACTTGATGCTACTGGTAAAGGTACATTAGCTGAAACTCCTCTAGGTAAGGTACATGTGGAGCAGCTAAACGGTACATTCACACAATATACGCCAACTGGTAAGGAAATTAGTGTCCCTGCATTATCTGGAAAAGAAATCCAGGTTATCTACGCTGTTCAGGAAATGATGGATACAATTGAAATTTCAGCTGACTCATTCCCTAAAGCAGTTCGTATGGAATTAAACGTAGATATTCGATCTAATAATGGTAAAACTGGGGAAGTTATTATTGAAGTACCCAACTTCAAACCGAATGGTGCTGTAGAAATTTCAATGACACATGAAGGTGTTGCTTCTTCTTCACTAGCTGGTAGCTCACTTGCCGATAAAAAAGGAAATTATGCTTATATTAAATTGCGTAATTTATCTGAGGATAAAGTACAGTTTACTGCACTTGCTGCCAACCCATCTCATGTAGTTCTAGATTCTACAGTCGCTGGAGACAAACAACTAATTTCAGTGTTAGGTATTCGTGGGGCAGGCTATAGCAATGTATTGCTACAAAACAAAGATTTAACTTGGACATCTAAATCTTCGTCTGTCGCAACTGTAAATGCAGATGGAGTCGTTACTTTAGGATCTTCTTCAAAAGTCAATGATCAAACAATTATTGAAGTAACAGATGGTACTTACAGCGAAAAAATTATTGTAGATATCGTATAAGTGAATTAATTTAAAAAGGGTAGAATTATTCTACCCTTTTCACTTTTTACTCAGTAAAGGAGTGTACTATGACAAAACGTGGGACGAAAATAACATTGACAGATATCCATAGGAATGCGGAAGAATTAAATAAAAAGCAAAAATTTTTCATTGATAAAGATCAAGGAAAATTTATTTATTACTACCCTAAATTTAGTAAGCGTAAAATAACTATTTTAATCAAAGATTTATCCGATACGTTGACCTATGTAGAGCAGCATAAGCTAGATTTTTTCAACAATGATGATGAATTAAATAATTATATTCTTTTTTTAATTATTAAACATTTCACTGACTTACAGACTGAATTAAAAGATAAGTCTGTTGAACTTCATTTTGCTACTATGAATGAACTAGTTGACATCGGCTGGTATGAAATGTTCCTACTGAACATGTTCCCAATGCAAGAAATTTCTAATGTTTTATATGAAATTAAAAAGCGTCTAAATTTAAGTTTTAAATATTTAGCACTAGAAGAAGAGCTCAGTCGAAAAGAACGAACCGTTGATTTCAATTCTTAATGATAAAGATAATTAGAATTTTGAACTACTCCCCTACCTAATTGGGTGGGTATTTGAATATTTTAGAGCAATTATTGTCATCTAAAAAAATATGCAAATTAAAAACAGCTACCATCTTAAATAACATAGTAGCTGATTTTTCATTTGATTTAATGAGGAGGGAATATTGATTGAGTACTGGTGGTGAACAAAAAAAACCCACAGAGTTTCTAGTGGCTCTAAAAATTAACGACAGGATCTCGAAACAAAATATTTCTACATACTTAAAAAAATTAAAGAACATCCCCAATCTATCGATCAATTTAGACGTTACAGGATCAAATACTCAAATATTTAATGAGTATGGAAAGCAAATTAAAGCTTTAGAACAGCAATTAGAAGCATTTCATTTAAAGCTGCAAAATGTGGGAACTGAATCATCCGCTCCCCTTTCTATTTTCGAAAATTTCAAGCAGGGAATTACTGATTCTTTAAAATCTATAGATACCCTTAATGAAATGTTTGATGATGTACATATAAATGTGAAAGAAATTTCTAAACAGCTGGCCAAAATTCCGACTGGCGATCTTCAATCTCTGCAAAATTTAGCGTCACAATTGAAAGTAGAAATGGAAACAATCTCTACAAGTCAATTTAAACTTTATGGAATCCAAGAAGCCCAGCAAAATTTACAGGCTTTAGAATCTAATTTATATAATATCTACGAACTCCAAAAAGCCTATACGAATACTACTGATTTTGAACAATTAGCATCACAAATCACCGATTTAAATACCCAACTGACCAACATCCAGCTTGGTGAAGGCTTAAACATAGCGGGCATTTCTGATATTTCAAACCAAATTGACAAGATGAGTCAGAGTATAGTGACATTTGGAAAGAACACGGCTGAAGCAGCTCAAAGTTCTACATCACTTACCTCTTCCGTTATTGATGGGATTGGCCTCGCCTCTACATTAAAAACACTTGGTGAAGATGTTTTAGGCACTGGTACAGCCTTTACTGGTCGAGCATTACTTGGATTCAATTTAGTTGGAATCGGTTTAAGTGCTGGCGGTTTTATTATCGATAAAATAATTGAAGATAGAGAGAAAACCAAACAAAAGATCGAAGATTTAAAAACTGAAGAACAAGAACTATTGAAATCTTATACTTCGAATGCCAGTAAAATTGATAGTCAGTTAGAAAAATATGCTCAATTAGAAAATGCTATGGCGTTAGGAAATACAGACCCTTCTGTTATGACTGAATACCAAGAAATTTCTAATAGACTTGGTGAGATATTACCTAACATCGTCGCTCAAGAGGACGAATTCGGGAATAAGATTATTGGTTCAGCTGATGCTTTGAGAGTGAAAATTGGACTCCTTAAAGAACAGCAAACTATTGAAGCAGAAATTGCTAATATAGCAGCCCAAGATAAGCGAAATGATGATATCGATACTCGGAAAAAGTCAATTTCTGACCTTGAGGACTCACACAATTCAAACATAGATTCAGCGGCAAGAATTCTTAGCCATCAAGCAAACAGCTCCTTCATTGTAGGGGAGGTTAAATTTTATGATGATAATTTTAAACCTCTCCTTAAATCTGCTGAAGATTTTGAAAAGAAAATTAAAGAAATAGATAATTTACAATCAAAAGCTGAAAAAGATGGTAACACAACTCTAGTAAATTATTATAAAGAATTAAGTACTATCGCAAAAGGTCAAATAGATATTATTATCAAATCTGATGCAGAATTAAAACGAGAAATATTAGCGCAAAAGAATGACTATATTACTAATATGGCTGATGTTATCAACGAGAATAATAGATTAACGGATAGTGTTAAAAACAATGCAGAAGGTTTTGCTGCCCAGCTAATTGCTTCCGCCGATGTAAACGACCTAGACAATTTACAGGATTCTTTAACATCATTATTTTCAAATGAAAAAGCCAGTTCCGTTATCAATGAAATAGTAGGTTTGTTCCAGAATATGGAGAATGCTACTTCTGAAACTTTTGAATCGATGGCAAATAAAACTAAAGATAATATGAACAGTATTTCTACTGATTTGTCCAAGCTTGGTTTAAGTGAAAAAGAAGTAAGTAGTATCATGGGTTCTTTAAAGCAACATTACGAAAATACTACTCAAAAACAAAAAGATTTATCTGTTGAAATGAAGGTTAACAATTTAACACTTGCTGAAGCAAAAGCAAAAGTAGAAGGCTACAAAGATGAAGTTGAGAAACTTACGACTACTCATGAAAAGCTAGCAGGAGTCTCACAAAAAAGAGTAAATGATACCTCTGACCTATTATTGGAATATCAGGCGTTAACTAACCAATTAAAAGATCATACTGAAGAAGAGATTCGTAATTTTAGTCAAAAAAGTAATTTAACTGCAGAGGAACAACGGCTTGTTGATGTATTGAATTCCCGTGACCTAGTGATGAATAATTTAAACACCCTTTACCCGTCTCTTATTGATCAAGATGGTAAAGCACTATCATTAAGTGCAGATAAAATTAAGGCGATTCAAGCAGAAAATCATGCAAATGAAACATTATTAAAAGCTTATAAGTTATCACGAGAAGGAAAATTAACTACTGAACAACAAATGACGGTGGATGCTGCTAAAGCCGCAAAAGATAGAATTGAAATTAAGAAAAGTGAAATCCAAGCTCTATTAACATCGAATTTATATTTACAACAATTTATCGACAATCAAAATAAAGGCGACAAAATGACTGATGCTGAAGGCCTTGCAGCGATGCGAGCTTCCATGGTAAAAGCTGCAAATGATATTAAAGTTGAAGATTTAACAAATGAGTTGAATGGCTATCAAAAACAATTAGATAGTAATATAACTTCAATTGATAAATTTATTGATGCTAAAGACTATTCCCAAAAAGCAAACAATAATGCCAACAAGTCAACAACGCAATCAATATACATAACCGATAAATACAAACAAAAACTTGAAGAGTTAAATCTCGGAATTGAAAAACAACAAAAATTGCTGTCTAAGCTTCCTGAACATTCTAGTGAGTATCGAAGAGCTTTAGAAACTCAAATTCAATTTGAAAAAGAAAAACTTCAAGTGATGCAACAGCAAGAGGCTTCTTTAAAAAATCAGATTGCCTCAGGAAAAATTCAACAAACAGGTAATATTACAAGCAAGTCCACCTCTTCTTCTCCATCTACTAATCTAAACGGTTGGTCTGGCAAAATCACTAGCGCATACGGAGGGCGTAAAGACCCAATTTCTGGCAAATCAGATAATCATTTAGGCATGGATATTTCAGGGTCTAAAGGAACCCGCTTAGATGCGAATGTTGCAGGCAAAATAATAGCTAGTGGGGATGCTATTAAAAATGGCTATGACGGCTCTTATGGAAATATCGTTGTTGTACAAGATGCAAACAATTTCAAACATCTTTATGCACATCTAGATAAAGCTATCGCTAAAATTGGTGATTACGTTGGTGCGGGAACGCAAATAGGTAATATTGGTGCTTCTGGTAGAGTGACAGGTCCACATTTACATTACGAAGTGAAGAATGCTAACGGACAACGCGTAGATCCAACAAGTTACTATACTGATGCAAAAAATGGAGCCCCATCTTCTACATCCTTTGCCGTTGACACGACACAACAAGCTATTGATCAAACAAAATCTGAATTAGTAAGTTTACAGCAACAGATTTTAAATCAAAAAGATTTAGTAGAAGACCTTGAGCGCGGCATAATTGATAGCTATCTTTCCTCTTTTGAAAACAAAAAGACAACGATTGATAACTTATTGGAAACTAGTGATAACAGATTAAGGAAACTCACTGTCACATCAGAATCCTATCGTAAAGAATTAGACAAACAAACAGCTGCTTTAAATGATAAAAAGAAAATTAACCAAAATGAAATTGCTTATCTGGAAGGCGTTATTAAGAGTGGCAGAGTCTCAAAGAAGGTCATTGATGAGTATACGCAACGTCTA
This sequence comes from Lysinibacillus sp. GbtcB16, assembly GCF_019091145.1. Taxonomy (NCBI): domain Bacteria; kingdom Bacillati; phylum Bacillota; class Bacilli; order Caryophanales; family Bacillaceae; genus Lysinibacillus; species Lysinibacillus sp. GbtcB16. The sequence goes on along the minus strand of NZ_JAGXJV010000001.1, from coordinate 802,345 downwards.
CATGAACTGAACAATGTCAATAGTGAGATAGATTTTGCCATTTGGGACGTAGGTACTAAAAAAGTTGAATCATACATGTCAAAGTATGAAGAACAACGTCAAATACAGGATAATGTTATTGCCTATGAAAAAGCGAAAATTGAAGAATTAGATACATCTTCTGCAAGATATGTAAAAACTCTTGTGAATATCAGTAATGCGATGAAGGAAAAACAAAATGCCAATCTTTATGAACTAACTCAATTAAAAAGTTTGGTAAATGGAAACAAACTTTTTGGCGATGCTTTACAATCTGCAAAAAAACGAATTGAAGAGCTAACGATTGGTATGAAAGAGTTACAAGTAGATATTCAAGATAGTGATTTTGATATTTTAATCAATATCAAAACCCAATCGGATGAGAAAATAAATGCTATAGAATCCGAAATAAATCGAGCTGAATTGATTCGTAAAATGTTTGATGAGGGTTCTGCTGATTATGTTAAATACACTAAAATTATACTAGAACAATATGAAAAAAAAGCTCAACAGCATTTAGTAACAAGAGATGCCTTGATGGAAGAATTAAAGCAACGTGATATTACTGCTGAACGTATCAAAGAAGTGAAAAAGCTATTAGAGGATGAACATTTGGCTTACCTGAACGCTACCCTCTCCATTAAGGATTACACAAAACAAATAGAAGAAGCTAATAAATCTCAACTTAAAAACATTGCTGATAACGTCATTAATGCCTATAAAGAATATATCCAAGAACGCAGAGATGAGCATATTAAGATGCTTGACGATGAAATTAAGCGTGAAAATGAAAGACATGAGAAGATCATGAAAAATCTTCAAGATGAAATGGATTTATTCCGTAAAAATATTGAAGATAAACTACGCTTAATTGACCGTCAAGAATCTGAGCGTGATTATAACATGCAGATTGGTGACATGGAAAAAGAGCGTGATAACTTACAAGCAAAATATAATCTCCTTCTGCTTGATAACTCAAATGAAGCTAAACAAAAACGGAAGCAATTACAAGAACAGCTGGATAAAATTGATAAAGACATTGCAGAAAAACGACACGACCGTGACATTGAACTCCAACAGCAGGGCTTAAATGACTTACTAGAGACTAAAGAAGAGGAAATAAACGGAAAAATAGAGCTTCAAGAGGCGGAGCATGAAAATTTAATCAACAAGATTAATCGGGAAACCGAATATTGGGAAAAACATTATAATGACTTGCTAAATGATGAGCGGAAATTTGCTCAAATAAGAGAAGCTATTTTATCAAAACATTTTGAAAATGTAGATGCTGATTTTAAAATGTATATTGAAAACATGATTAATACAATGCCTCTTTTAGAAGATACCTTGGATGGTACTATGCAATCTGTTGGAACATCAATTAGACAAAATGTAATTGATAATTTAAGAAATGCATTAGAACTTATTAATGAATTTAATAATAGTCAAATTTCAACAGATAACGGTTCACTCAATTTCAATCCTAATACAGAAAATGGGCTAGAAACATCAAAAGGTAGTCTATCTAATGGTGACTTACAAGTTCTATTAGGTAAATTTTTATATGATAAAGTTCTACCTAATGCTTCTGGGAGAGATAAAGATAGCGTTCGTAAAATAGCAGAAAAACTAGCAAAAGAGGGTCGAGATAATGATAGTACTCGTTTTTCGAAAGATGGTGCCAGTTTTGATGAATCTATGAAAATACTTACTCAAGCTGATAAAGACTCGTTGTACGACTATTTTAATAGCAATAAGGGTATTTTAGGAGACAAGTACAATAGTTTTATTGAACAGTTTATTAACAGTATTTCTGGCAATAAACATGAAGGTACCAACAACGGAAGCAACAATCAACCTTCCAGCTTATCTAAAGGTGATATGCAAGTTATGTTAGGTAAATTCATTTATGAAAAGCTCGTTCCCGAACCGTCCTTAAATGCCAACACTAGAACTGCCCTTAAAAGTAAAGCAGATTATGTTGCTATGCAAGGAAGAAATAATCGCTCAGATATTTCTGAAAATATGACTTTTGATTCTGTTAAAAATACATATACGTCAGCTCAAATTGATCAATTAAAATCATTCTTTAATTCCAATTTAAGTATTATCGATAATTCTACAACACGAGAATTAATGAAGAAAAAGATTGCTACTCTTGACACTGGCGGCTTCATGAATTGGACCGGTGAAGGTATTGATGGTAAAGGAGGAAAAGCCATTATTGCCCATCCTGATGAAATTATATTGAACAAAGCCGATACAAAAGGTCTATTTGATTCTATTAATATTATGGAAAAAGTTATGTCGAGTCTATCCCCTTTTCTATCTAAGTTTATTCCTCCTCAAAAAATATCTCCTATCGCAAATGAAGAAATTATTCATATTCAATTTGGTGATATTATAGGGGCTAATAAAGAACAGGCTGATACATTTGGTAAAACCATTGTTAATAGAATAAAACGAGAAAAAGGAGGTAGATTTTAATGCACCAATCCCTAAATTTCACATTTGACGGGGTGTCTAGTGAAGACATGGGTGTTGTAATGATTAATGAAGATGGTGGGCTTTATAAAGATATTTTTTTACCACAACGTTCCATCAGAGAGAAAAAGATAAACGGAAAAGATAGACCTTATTTTATGGGAGTGGAGAATAATCCGCTCTCTTTTTCTTTATCTTTTTTTATTGAACAATGGGAAGATAGAAATAATTTAAGAGAGATAACTAGATGGATGTTTACAGACTATTATAAACCATTAATTTTAGAATCTAACCCAAACCGTATTTTTTATGCCATTATCGAGGGCAACAGCAATCTTCTTCATAACGGATGTCAGAATGGTTATGTAACTTTAAATATCAGATGTGACTCACCATATAGCTACTCCCCTCTCATTAGACATGATTTGTCTGTACGAGACAAATATGAAGTGTATTTTTACAACGAGGGAGATATAACTATACGACCTCAACTAAAAATATCAAAAATTGGTGATGGAGATATATCTATCATTAATCAAAGTAATGGACAAGAATTCAAATTAACAAATCTATATAATAATGAAGTTATCCTAGTTAATTGTGAAAATGAAGAAATTTTTAGTAGTCTACAAAAATCGCATAATAGACATTTACATAACAATCATAATGATATTTGGTTAGATGTTGATAAAAACTCATCCGTAAGTTTTATTTTTAAAGGCAATTTTGACTGCGAATTTTACCTTGAATATAAATATTTAAATGAAGATAGACCATTATACTATTAAAGGAGATAAATAAATGAACATCCTGTCAGTGTATATTGATGATATCTTATCTAAAAAAGAGTTTACACCGAATATGTATCTTTGTAAGCCTGATAAAAGTCGAATTTTTAAATTAAAAGATATTTACGATTTAAAATTAAATCTAAAATTAGGGGCTATTAATGAGCTTTCCTTTTCTATACCTTCTCATATTGAAAGAAATCATTCCTTAATTGAAAATCCGCTTATTACTGAAATTAAGCTTTACTATTTAGTTGAATTTCAATTCAAAGGTTCAAAAGAATATTTTGTAGTAATGAATCAAGGCAAGTCGATGTCAAATGATGAAGAAACTATTTCATATAATTTGTTAAGCTCTGGATACCTTTTAAATAATAAGTTAATTAAACTATATGAAGTGACATCATACACATTAAGTCAATTAGTCTTTGATTTTTTAGAAGAGACTGATTGGGGAATTGATCATATTGATGTAGAGTTTGATGTTAATAATTCGAATTCGTTAAAGCGATCATACGAAACTGATAACTCAACTGTATTGCAATGTTTATTTGATGTAGCTCAAAAATTTAATGCTATTATTTTTTTTGACACAGTTAATCAAAAAGTTTCATTCTATCAACCAGAAAAAAATGGATTGAACAGAGGATGGAAATTAAAAAAGGGAAAATTTTTAGAGTCATATAATGTAGACATTAACATAGATGAAATTGTCACACGCATGTATTGCTATGGTAATGAAGGTCTTGAATTTCGTTCACTCTCCCCTACTGGTTCGAATTATTTAGAAGATTTTAGTTGGTATATATATCCTTTTGAATGTGATGATAATTACAATATTATCCAACAATCTGAATATATGAGTGATGCATTGTGTATTGCTTTATTAAAACACAATAAATTATTGAACCAAAATGCAAATAATTTTAAAGATTTATCAACTTCACTTTCGACTAAAAAAGCAGAATTGATTACATTAAATCAAGAGTTGAGTGTGTATGACACTGAACTGAAGATGCTTCATAATGAATTAGATATTATGAATGCTACTTATTTAGATGAAGCAATTTCTAAATCAGAGTGGCAAACAATTATTAATAAAATAAATAATAAGAATGTAGAAATTCATTCTAAAAAGAATCAAATTGACTCTAAAGAAAACGAAATAAAAAAAATAGAAACATCTATTGCAACTTTACACAATTTATTAGATGTAGAAAATAATTTTACAAAAAGTGAACTACTAGAATTAAATAAATACATAATATGCAAAGATTTTTCAGATGACACTATTGTTGAAGAACAAGATTTATTAGATGCTTCAACAAAGTATTTTAAAGTTGTTAATGAACCCGCTATCACAATGTCATTTAAAATCACAAATTTTTTAAATGACATGGAGTATGTAGGAGATAGAGATAAAATTAATTTAGGAGATACAGTTAAATTAATCTCAAATACCTTAGATATTAGTATATCCTCTAAAGTTATAGAAATTAGTTATGACTTTGATAATAATGATGTTTCGCTAATCATAGCTAATGATAAAGATTTACAAGATGACAATTCAAAATTGGTTAATATGATTTATTCATCTCACAATACCTCCACTACTGTTAATATGAATAAATACAAACTTGATTTAGCTGTAAATGCAAATAATCTAGTTACTCATATGATTAATTCTAATTTTGACACTGCTAGAAATGTACTACTTGGTGGTACGGCAAATTCAAATACAATGACTGAACGTGGATTTTATAGTAAGGATTTACAAGATGAGAAAGCTTTTCTTGTAATTAATAACGGTATACTAGCTATAACAAAAGATGCAGGTAATTCTGTAGAAGTTGCCATTAATAAAAATGGCGTATTTGCCAATAGGCTGTACGGTAGAATGATATTAGGCAATAAGTTAGTAATTGAAAGCGATAATGGCCTTTTTACTATTGATGGAACTACCCAGACTGTATATGATGCCAACGGAGTGAAAAAGATCGAATTAGGAAAATATCAAGATCCTGACTCCCCTTCTCAATACAAATATGGGCTAAGAATTTATGATGGTGCTTTCGATATTAGGACTACAGACAATCCTAGCCGTGGTGTACAGATTGATGGAAAAGGTATTCGTACATTTAATAGTAATGGCGTAAGAACATTTAATGTTGAAGCAGCTACTGGATTAGTAGAAATTATAGGAAGCTTATCTATCCGAACATCCACTAGTACAAATAGAGGTGTAGTAATAGATGGTACTGGCATCAAAGGTTATAATGCTTCTGGAGGTTTAACATTCGAAATAAGTAATAATGGTGATGCCTGGTTTGCAGGACGTTTAGAATGGGCTACTGGAAATATTAAGAATGTTGGCGGTACGTTTTCTGGTGATTTAGTAGCAGCAGGTGGTACCTTTACTGGCACATTAAATGGGGTAGATGGGGTATTTACTGGGAGTTTGTCTGCGGCTTCTGGTACATTTCAAGGTTTAGTCACAGGATCATTAAGCGCTGAAACTATGAAAGCTATCAATATTGATACTGACCAAATAACATCTGGATTTATAAGGGCTAATAAAATACAAGTGGATTCTTTAAGCTCTTTATCCTCAAATTTAGGAAATGTAACATCAGGAAGTATTGACATAGATACTGATTTAAAAGTAGGCAATAATATCTATTTAGGTGAAAAATATTATGGTGCAGAAAAACAAATTATTTTTAATAATACAGCTAGAATAGTTTCTACAGGATGGTCTATGAATATATCTGCTCCAGAAGTATATATAGGGTCTGCTGTAACAATAGGTAGTAGCGGATACACAACTAGATTTTTTGGTCATGTAGATTTTAGTGGAGCTACTGTGAGTGGACTATACTAAGGAGGATACATATGAATATCAAAATACGAAATTATGAAATAAACTTTTTTGCTGATTTCTTACATGGAGTGAAAATACAAGGTACCAAGCTTTCTAGAATGAGGACAAGAATTGTTAGAGATCTCGGTACTTATCTTTCAGAAAAGCTAATGCCAGAATTGCAGATTATTATAAATAAATATGCAGAATTGGACGCTAGCGGTAACCCAATTATGACAGATAAAGGTGCTATTAAATGGAAACCAAAATTCTTCGATAAAGCTATGGAAGATATGTCAACATTAGATGAAGAGTTTTATTATCTGGAATGTTCAGAATATATGAAGGATGCAATTATTTCTATCGGAGAATTTATTCTTCATAATGACGAAATAGAATTAGAGGGAAATGCAGCGACATTCTTTGATAATTGGTGTATAGAATTTGAAAAAGCCATTGATTACTATGCAAAGAAATAAAATCAGAAGAGGAGTGATTTAGTGTTTAGTAATAGTTGGATTGTTAAAGCTGACATAAAATTTAAATATTACTCATCAGTACCAACGTTCAGAAGAAAAGACACTGCTATTATCAATTTCCTTATATATGATAATAAAAAAACATATGATATATCTTCATTTTCTAAAGGTGAAGTCACTATCACCTTCCCTCAAGGCGGTTACATAAAACGGCCTTGTCAAAAAGTCAATATAAATGGCGTAGATTATATTCAATATATATTCAATAAGGACGAAATAGTTGAACTTGGAGTATATAAAGTTATTTTATCATTCGAAGATAATACAGGAAGAGTTTCTTTGCAAGAAATTTTAGTAGGCTTCTTTGATACTATAGGAACTTCTGAGTTAGCATACATAGAACTCATACAGGACTTACAAAATCAGTCGGATTATCTCGAAAGCATAGTTAACGACATTATTCAAAAAAATAAAAAAGGCGTTGCTAACGGAATAGCTAAGTTGGACGCTGATGGCAAAATAGACATATCTCATATGCCTTCATTTTTAGAAAATCATACGAAGGATAGTGTTTTTAAGAACTGGGTACACGGTTTATATATTGATGAAAACTTCGTTGCTAAATATAGAACTAAAGATGGCGGTGAAGAATACGTTGGTCATCCAGACTTTAGTGATAGTTTACGTCTTACTGTTACTGTTTCTAATGGAATGGCAAACCTTATATTCACAGGAAAAGGTTCTGCTGTAATTAAGAAATATATCTTTGGAGATAAAACTCTACAAGAAGTGAAAGTAAGTGGTTCGTTATTTACCGCAAATAATTTTCCAGTAGACACGGTTGGAAATTGGTCTATCTACTACAAAGATGAAAATGATAAAGAATATATCTATAAATTCCTTGTCGAGGTAGAAGATTTAAAAACTCCGTCTATTACAATTTCTGTGTCAGAGGGAGAAGTCACAGTTACAGATGATAGTACATATGTATTAGAAATTCAAAAATGGGATACAGGAATTCGAGATGTGGCATATTTCCAAACAAATGGTAATGTATTTATAGATACTTTTAGTGTAGATACTATAGGCACATACAGTATATATCGAAAATATACAAACGGGCTTGAAATCGTTAAAGTATTTGAAGCTAAGGCAAGTGATTTAATTACTGTTCCACCAAGCATTACATTATTATTAACTCCTAATAATCAAACTTGGACAAATACCGATAAAACTGCAAATGTTACAATTACAGAGAAGACTACTATTATAGATAAAAGATACTATTATTCAACTACTGATAATATTACTATAGCTAATTTTAGAAACGATAGTAACTTTGGTACGGTTATGTCTGCCAATATTCAAAATATAGTAATTAGTAATAATGGTTATCTCTATGTATATGCGAAAAATAAGGGTAATTTAGATGTTATTCAACAAATTAGTATCACTTCTATTGATAAGGTTTCTCCTACTGCTACATCTTCACAAACACAATCTAATGGAATAGTGATAATTACAGTAAACTCCACAGATGATGATTCTGGAGTTGATAGAATTATCAAGCCAGATAACAGTGAAGCTTCTGGTGCAACAACTACTTATTCTGTGAAAGCAAATGGGGATTATAATTTTAGTGTATATGACAAAGCAGGGAATAGTTTCGTATTAAAAGTTACTGTTAATAGTATCATTATGACTCCTCCTGTTATTACTTTAGCCCCTTCAACTATTACTTGGACAAATCAAAATGTAACAGTAAACATAAGTGCAACATCTCAAAACGGTATTTCTGTAACAAAATGGGCTAGTGGTAATCAATCATTATCTTACTTTAATACAGCAGGTACTAATGTTACTGTTGGATACTTTATGGCTTCAACAAATGGAATTTATACTGTTTACGTTAAAGACAATATTGGCAATGATTCCGTAAAAACAATTACTATTTCAAATATTGATAAAACTGCACCCACTCTTAGCATTACTAGAACGACTACATCAACACAAGTAACTTTCAATGTAACAGCGTCTGATAGTGAATCTGGGGTTAATAGAATTGTTAAACCTGATCGTAGTGTGGTTAATTCTTCATCAACAACTTTCACAGCAATAACAAATGGAAATTATATATTTGAAGCTTATGACACCTTAGGAAATAGAGGTACAAAAACTGAATCAGTTACTACTCTTACCACTAAGCGATTAGATGACATGTCTAAAGGGAGTATTATTAAATTCGCAGGAAAATCATGGATATTAATAGTTCCATATGAAGGTTTATTATGGATGAATGAAGAATTAGCGTATAGAAATTATAATGATACTAGAAATGTCGCTAAATTTAATCCGAGTAATCCAGAAAATATTGCTTATTATCTAAACACAACCTACTATAATACATTTTCCACAAAAGAAAAAGACACAATTAGATCTTCAACTTGGAACGTTGGTGCCAATAATAATGAAAGTTCTGAAACAGTTAATGCTAATATAGGATTAATTAACGTTTCACAGTGGAAATATTACAGCAAAGGACATTCTAGTTCAGGATTTTTAGAATTTCCAGTTGGTCCTAACAGCATAATGACACCAACTCAAGAAGCATATTCTGGGAGAAATGGAGTTATGAGTATAACAGGAAATACTTCATTTAGTATAGGAGACACCGACTATCCAAGAGGTGTAAGACCAATGGTACGTTTATATTCTTCTACACTTGTGTCAGCAAATAATGAAATAATCTTATATTAATATTGTTCACACACTCCAATTTATTAATAAAATTATTGCTTAATAAATTGGAGTGTTATATATGTTTACTTATTCATTCAACTTTAGATAAATAAAGCAGAATAAGTTAGGAGGTAATTAATTGTTTAAGAATGAATATTTAATAGATCTCGACTTAAAATACGTTCCCAGCTTTTCCCCTCCTGTTTTTAGGCGTGGGGATACAGCAATACTAAAATTTAGAATACATGATAATGGTATAGCTTTCGACACTTCTCAATTTGACAAAGCAGAAGTAACAATAGAGATGCCTAGTAAAGTTAAACTAATTGATTTTGCAAAAAAGGAAAAAATAAACGGTGTAAATTGGATTGTTTTTCAATTTTCCCAAATACATATGATTGAGGTTGGTATTTATACAATATATCTAACTTTAATAAAAGACACTGATAGGGTCTCCCCTACTCCTATAAAAGTTAGATTTTATGATAATTTATCTCAAGAGGATTTAAGTTTCATTTCAATCATAGATGACCTAAATAAAGAAATTGAGGCATTTCAGTTAAAATTAACGCAAGGTATTAATCTTAGTGAGTTTGGTGCTCTAAATGGCATAGCATCTTTAGATAGTAATAAAAAAATTGTAGAAAGTCAGACACCTGACTTCCTGAAAAATCACTTAGCTGCTTATGCTAGAAGTGAAGAGGGTGTTCATGACATTAGAATCACACCTAATGGCGTAGCTATGGTTAAAGATACAGATGGCGCTTGGAATAATGTCATATTCTCTGATAAGCCAATTGGAGAAGGTACTCCCCTCTAGCACTCCTTCTAGCATTATCATTGAAGATGGAACAGTAATAATTAGATACCCAAAGGAAAGAATCCGATTTACAGAAGTAGAATTATTTTGAGAGACAAATACTGAATAAGGATACTTGTTTCATCTTCGATGGTTTCCAAGTTACAGATGTTGGAACTTACACAATCAATCTACAATAAATGAGGTCCCAGATCATGTATTCGTGAGACCTCAACATATTTTTATCTACGTCTCACACCCAGGAATCATTAATAGTTACTGCAACTAATTCTACATTAAAAACCATGTTAGAACAAAGATTACCAACAAATAGATATACATATAGTGATTTTTAAAAGAGGGGCATCTCCCCTCTTTTTTTATATAAAAGAAAGGAGATTTAATATGACCCAAGAAGTTAAGCTTAATTTGGATATAGACGGTAAAGTTAAAATTAGCGATTATTCTTTTGCGCAATCAGAGAGGGCTTCATATCTTTTTAGATTAATTAAGAATAACTATCCATTAGACATGAGCCTTTTTAATAGTTTAACTATAGTATTTAGAAATAGCGGGAATACCTCTCAAGTATTTACTACGACGGTCACTAACAGCAATATAGTAACAGTCAATAACGAGAAATTGGTAAGAGTACAATTACCAGATGAACTGTTAAAGGTAGACACTATTTTTAGCGCTTCACCAACTATTAAGATTACCAATTCAAACAAGACTCTGCCTGCATTTTCTTTAGTTGTCTACAAAAAAGATTCGGCAGAGATGAATTATGTAAGACAAGTAATAGGTCAGCTTAATGAAGCTTATGGATTGTATAGTAATCTGATTAAGAAAGATATATTAGATACTGCTAATGGAGTAGCTATAACAGATTCTAACAATAAAATTTTAGAAGAATACCTTCCGCCTTCATATAACACTCATATTAACACAAATATAGCTACAGAAATGGTACATGGTTTAGGATTGAATTCTGATGGTAAGATGATATACTACGACCCAGCAGATACTAAGTACAAATTAGTGCAAAACCAATTCAATCCTAATTCACCTACTATACCACCTCTCATCACAGTAATAGATAATGTAGTTACTGTTAACCATGATCCCACAACATTACTATCCTTGCAAAAGTGGGAATATAATGAAATCAATAATATTGAATACTTTCAAAATTACGGTAATTTGTTGGATACTAAAACATTTCTTATAGATAAAGCAGGAAGACATACATTGTATTATAAGATAAGTGATGGTAATGAGTATTTGGTTTATTTTAATATTACTCAAGATATGCCTCAAACACATATACCGGATATTCAAGTATTTGACGGATTGTTAACAATAGAGTTTGAATCTCCTATACCAATGAATATTATTAAGATAGCAGCTGGAGTAAAGGATAAGTCCTATTTCGATGAAAATGGATTTGTAATTATTGATGGGCGTTATCCAATCACTTCAATAGGAAAGTATACTATTTACTGGAAGGAAGATAATGGCCATGATTATATTACTACTATAGATGTTAGTCAAGGGCAGATCCATCCTCATACCCCACCGACTATTTCTGTCAAAGGAGTATTTACTGTTAATGTTGAATACACCTCAGAAGTCGAGGCGCTAGTGTCTTTGAAGAAATGGGAGGAAGGCGATAGAGATACTGATTGGTTTAATGAAAACGGTCATATTCTAAAGGAAAATATATTCTTTGTTAATAATTCTGGCATCAATACTTATTATTATAAATATAGAAATAGGGATTTTGTTACTAACTTCTTCATTGTCCTACCCCCAGATGTTTCCACGAAATTTGGAGTAACAAAGGTAGTATTTGATAGTACTCAAAATGACTCAGATTTTGTTATTAAAAAGTGGGATGTCGGTGCAAGAAATATAGAGTATTTTAGAACTGAAGGTAATTCTTTCACAGGAAGTGAGTTCAATGTGACAGAAGTAGGGGAACATACATTATATGTAAAAGATATTTTTGGGGGCGAACATATCTTTACTTTTTTCACAACCCAAAATAACTTAGAAACTCCTATAATTAACATTTCGATTCTAGACGGTTTAGCTACTGTTACGTATAGTCCAGATTACTATAATGCTACTTTTAAAAAATGGGATGTAGGCAGGAAAAACATTGAGTGGTTTGACGAGAATGGAATTGTTATAACAGGCGATTCTTTCACTGTAACAGAAGTAGGGGAACATACATTATATTATGTTTTAGAAGATGTATACCCGTTTGAATATGTTTTTAATGTGAATTCAAACCAAATATCAAATGAAGTAGCAATTCCTTTTGATATTTGGGGAATGGATAAAAGATTTATCTTTGAATGGAACTTTGATGATGAAATGCCTGAGATCGCAAGAATTTTAAAAGGGATTAAAACAATATCAGATTTCAATAATGGAAGTTTAGGAACCGATGTTCAATTATTGGATTCAACCACTAGAACTGTTTATATACCTAACTCTATAATCGATGAAGATTATACATTGTTTATAAAAATGTCAGATGGAGCCGAAGGAGTTAAAGTATTTAAAACAACCGTTGACATGATTGAACCACCATCTAAACCGTTGTTGACGATAGACGGAAATACAGGTTTGATAAACATATATGATGTAGCTAAAGAAGATAAGGTGATTGACAATAGATGGACAAGAGGCATCAATACTGTTAATTGGTTTGAAATGGGCAACGGTGACAAATTAAATGGTGATTCTTTTATAGTCGATAGCAATGGTAATATTACTTTATATTATAAATATAAAACCAAAGCATATACTTTTACATATGAAATTACTGGTGTTCTTTCTATTATAGACTACTGTTCAACTGGGGATAAATTATCTTTACCTGATGGCTCTGAGTATATTTTATTGTCTGACAGGTACGTTATAAGAAGGGAAAGCATTGGTATAAGGGCGTTTGATACCGGTGCAGGTTCACAATTTAATCCTCAAATTACTACAAATATTGCTTACTGGTTAAATAATACTTTCTACAATACGATGATGACACAAGCAGAAAGAGATGCTGTAGAAGAAAATGTATCTTGGAACCTAGAAAGAACAAGTTCTGCACCATCAGTAATATTAAATACAACAATTAGTCTTCCTACCCAACAGTTAATGGATAAAAATAATGCAAAGAGCTATATGAATAGCAATGCTATATGGAACTCTGGAGCTACTAGAGCTTGGGCTGCCAGTAAGTCTTATAGCGACAACAGGCCAGCAACTTATTTCGGAAAGACTGGAAGTAGTACTACTTCTATCAAAGATACTTCAAATCAGTATAATATATTCCCAGTAATGAGGTTTAAATCAGGAACCAGAGTGCAATTGCAGTAAGAGGATAATAGTATATAGAGCTACATAGATATACAAGAAATTACATAGAGAAAAAAGTTTATAAATTACATAATTTATAAAAACCAGAAATTTTAATTAGAGTAGTGTGAGTTAATTCTCCCCTACTCTTTTATTATTTTAATAAAGGTTGGTGATACATTGGAAAATGAAAAAATTGGTGAACGATTAGCAAGTATAGAAACAGAGTTAAAAAATCAAGGTAATAAACTCACTAACTTAGAAAAGGATAAAGAGTTACTTTACCGCTTAACAATTGTATCTGAACAACAGCAAGAAATGAATAAACATCAACAAATACAATTAAATAAAATGGATAAAACTTTTAATAACATAAATTTAAACCTAACTAAATTGAATTTGTCTCAGGATGAATTACAAAATAATGTAAAAAATATTAGAAACCGTGTTGATGGAATTGAGGAAGATTTAAAAACTGAAACAAGCAAGGGAACAATTTCCTTCAATGAAATTTTATATAAATATCTTATTTGGTGGATCTTACTGCCAACAGTAGTTATTAGCGCTTGGATATTATTTAAATTAGGTCTCTAAGAAAGGATTTGATCTTTATGAAAATCAATTGGAAAGTTCGCATCCATAATCCTCAATTTTGGATTACAGTCGGATTATCTATTATCACCCCCCTATTTGCCTACTACGGGATTACAGGAGCCGATTTAACCACCTGGTCTAGTATAAGGACCTTACTCGTCAATGCCGCTTCAAATCCATATGTAATCACCTTAATGGCTGTAAGTACATATAATGCCATTTTAGATCCCACTACCGCTAACCTAAGTGATTCATCACGGGCTTTAAGATATAAAAAACCGAAACGAGATGATCTATAATGCTAGATTTTATTTGTCCGGTTAAAAATGCAAGGTTAACGAGTAAATTTGGATGGAGAAATATCGGATATGGCAATGAGTGGCATCAAGGTGTCGATCTTGCTTCAACAGGAAAAGTTCCCATTTTTGCTAGTGCTGCTGGAGTAATTAGTCGCGCCCAGGTGTTAAGTAGCTATGGGAAAGTAGTAATGATTAAACATATCGTTAATGGTAAAGCCTATGAAACGAATTATGCACATTTAGACTCTTATTGTGTTCGTGTTGGTCAAACTGTGAAGCAAGGCCAACAAATTGGCATTATGGGGAACAGTGGTAGAGCATTCGGTATCCATCTACATTTTGAAATACATAACGGAAAATGGGCAATTGGTCAGCCAAATGCAATTGATCCTATGACATATATTTCTCTAGCAAACGAAGCTAATACTATTATTAATAACAAAGGAGAGCTGACGATGTCACAATATACAGAGTTACTTACTAAAATTAACGAACTGGAGGAAGCTTTAAAGACGAAACAGGCTATTATTCCAACTCGGAAACCCGCTAAAATACATCATTCTGCTTGGGAATGGTTAAAAAATAAAGGTATAACAGATGGCTCTAATCCTCAAAATTTCTTAACGCGCGAGCAATTTGCCACAATGCTTAAAAGATATAATGATTCATTCAGTAAAAATTAATTTTTTCATACCTTATACATAAAATTCTCTTCCATATAACATAAATTCATTCCCATCTAATAGAACCATGTTACAATAGAATGGATTCTGGCAACTAAGGAGATATAGCATGAAGCTCTCAACGATCTTAAATTTCTTTATTCTAGTATTTTTCACATTATTATTTGTAAATGATTTCTTCCCTGACACAACGATTGCATCGATCTTGACTAAAAAGATAATTCTTCTCATATTAGTCGTGCTAGTGATCATACAGCTAGCCTTAGATAAAGGTCAATATAAAAAGATGTCTAAGAAGGCCTATGTTGGTTTGACTCTGTATACAGTTGGATTATGGATTGTACTAACATTGCTTGGTGGTCAGTCACAAATTGGTTTATCGTTTACTAGCCCACTGTTCTATATCATTATTGTATTGCTTGGGCTGGATTTATTACGTATTTCGCGCCAATCTAAACGCGATCAGCCTGAGAAAAAATAAAGAGTGCGCTCATTGGCCTACTCTTTATTATCTGACTATACTATAAAAAGCATGTCACCGACTGAAATTTCAATCGGTAGACATGCTTTTTTAAGATTCTAGTACATTTAAAATCTCATCCAATTCATGAACGGCTAAATCTAGGCGTTCCTTTGCCTCGATATTTTGTTGTTTTAAATGATTAAACTCTAATAAATTGTTTTCATGTTTTAATTTGATAGAAGATAAGCGTTCAATGCGGGTTTCTACCTTTTCTATTGCTTGCTCACAGACTGTTGTCCAGAGCTTCTCTGAATGTTGCATTTCTGTAGTTGATGGGTTGTGCTGACGCATAATGCGTGTGTAAATAACTTCTATTTGTTCGATTAATTCTGAATAAAAATGGCGCTCTACACGAGTAGTTTGGAATGTTGGATGCTCTACCTCTTTTGCATATGGTGTAATTTGACGTAGGAGCTTTCCAGCATTTTCTCCAAAGGCATGCGATAAATTTAAAACATTCATTAGTTGCAGCAATAAACGGATTTCTTCTAGATTAATCAGCTGTGAATCAATGCTTTCCTTTAATTTTAAGGATTCCATATAGCGACGATCAAAATGCTCTATTTCGCCGTTGCGTTGCTCTACTAAATGTTCACTTGCATTGTCTTTTAAGCTTTTAATATAACGAATTGCATGGTTTTTTAGCTCTTCCGGTGACAGCAAGTTGTCATTATCTTGTTGTGGTTTTTCTCGTTGAACATAAGCAAATGCATCCATTTTTTTGGGCCATTTTGCTGCTGAAGTTTCTTTTGAGACATTATAGCGTATATAAATTCCGTGCATTCCATATCCTCCAAGTCCATATACAAGTATCTCTAAAGACAATAAATCGAATACGGTATTTTTTCAAGTAAAAAACTTATAATCAATGAAAATTCCTCTTTTATAAGAATAAATCAAAATTCCTGAATAGTCGATACTATTCAGGAATTTTACTAACTATTACCTTCTAAAAATTTTATCCTTTAACCAGTTTAGTACGTGGACGATTTGAAATATACTCCACCAGTAAAATAAGAACAACAAGCCCTAATAAGATGGCCCCTACCTCTGACCATTTGTACGAATTCATAGCGAAAATTATATGTTAGATTAAGAGTTTTGTCGTATATCTTGAATACTTTTACCTTCTGTAAATGCATGAATGGAGGCAATGGATCCAACCGATTTAAAGTTAGACCTATCATAGACTTTAGCAACTTGATCGTTAATTGGCCATATCCAAAGCTGCTCAAGCTTCTGATTCACTGACTGCTGCTGGATATGCTGCAACATATAGCCGATTAAACCACGACCTCGATGGCTTTCAATGGTTGCTACACTCTCAATCCTTCCTTGATTTTCTGACACAAATATACTAGCAGAGCAGCATGGCTCCCCATCAAGTTTTAATAAATAGTACGTAAAGCTTGGCGAATAATACGCTTGCTCAAAGGCCATTTTAATTAATTCAGGATCTCCAAAAGCAGAAATGCTCATTTCCACTGCCAAGGCTTCGTTCATATTTGCATCTGTTACCCGTTCAATTTGGATCGTTGGAAGTGGTGAGAGTTGACGAAACTCACCATTCCAGCACTGAATTTCATTGACGAACTGCTCATATTGAAAGCCATGCATCTCTAAAGCCTCTATACACGCTTGATTATCCTCAAGATTATATAAATACAGCCGTGGGATAAGCGACTGAGATTGATAGAACGTTTTTATATCTTCTAAAAACTGAGCAGGTTTTTCGATCTTTCGCCAAACATGTGCATGATTAGCATCATAATAAGTCGGGATTGCTTTATTATAGAATAAAACGCCTTCTTTACATGGCTCCATTTCACTAAAACTCTTTACATAATCTATATCAAGCTGCATAATGCGTTCTAAATTAAGCATGTTCCGTTCCCTCTTCCATCCATTTTTCATATAATTCCTCTATTTGCTGTTTGAGCTTTTGCCGTTGCTCTTTAGCAAGTGAAGGTTCCTCTAGTTTTGCCTCTAGTTTTTCAATTTGTTGCTCAAGCGATAGCTCTTTTTTGACAGATTGTATTTTAGGCGCCACTTCATTTTCAACTACTATTTTCTTCGAGAGTTCCTCAAGTTTTTGTCTAGCCCACTCATAGTCTCCTTCAAAAACATGAATAGTTTGATCCTTCAGCCATGCTGTTTTTGTAAATATTTTTTGTAAGAAGTAGCGGTCATGAGACACACCAATAATGGTTCCCTCAAAGGTTTCTAACGTATCCTCCAATACCTCTCTTGCTTCAATATCTAAATGGTTCGTGGGTTCATCCAAAATGAGCACATTAATATCCTCATGCATTAATTGAGCTAACCGAAGGCGCATTTTTTCTCCACCGCTTAAATTCTTCACTTTTTTAAAGACATCATAGCCATAGAACAAAAATCGCGCGAGAATATGGCGTGCTTCGGCCTCAGACACCGCTACATTTTCACGAAACGCATCAATTAATCGGATAGCTGGATTTTTATGTTCCAGTTGCTGTGATAGATAACCAATTTTCACATTACTACCTACATGGCAAACACCGCGATTAGGAACGATTTCCCCTAACATCATTTTTAATAACGTTGATTTACCACTACCGTTGTTCCCAACAATCGCTAGTCTTTCTCCAAAGTAGACAGCTAGGTTACTGTCTATCAATAAAGGCTTCTCATAGCCGTGGTAAATGTCTTGTAATTGCACTACCTCTTTGCCGCTGCGTTCAGCCATCGTTAAAGCGAGATTCATTTTCTTTTTTGATATAGGCTTCTTCACCCGTTCGATACGTGCTAATGCTTTTTCCATACTTTTCGCACGTCTATGCATAGAAGCGTTTGGTGGATTTGCTTCATTAGCCCATTGTTTTAATCGTTTAATCGTTTCTTGCATTTTCTTAATTTTCTTCTGCTGCTCTTCATAATCAGCAAATTGCTGTTCAATCTTTGCCTCTTTTTGCGCTATAAAAGCATCGTAATTACCTGTATACGTAAAGGCCTCTCCATCTTCAATTTCAATGACTTTATGTGCAATCTGATTCATAAAATGACGGTCATGAGAGACGACAATGACAATTCCCTCAAAGCTGCGTACGTAATTTTCAAGCCATTCGATTGCCTGCATATCAAGATGGTTCGTTGGTTCATCTAACAATAAAATAGCTGGCTGGCTTAATAAAATTTGCCCGAGCATTACTTTCGTCTTCTCTCCACCACTTAAACTACTAAATGGCTGTGCCAACATTTCCAGAATGCCTAGCCCATTTGCAATCATCGCTAATTGGGCCTCCACCTCATAGCCCCCCTGTAGCATGAACTGCTCCTGTACTTGCCCATATTGCCATAAAATTTTATCCGTTACGTTTGACTGCATCTCTTGCTCAAGTATTGTCATTCTAGCCCTTAATGCATAAATATCAGCAAATGCCTCTTCTAGCACTTTCTTTACTGAATGACCTGGATAATTTGGTATTTGATGTAAATAACCGACTGTGGCATCTTTACTTTTTATGATACGTCCCCGATCGGGAAAATCTACACCCGATAGAAGCTGCAATAAAGTAGTCTTACCACTACCATTTACCCCAACTATAGCAACATGCTCCCCACTATTTACCTCCAGTTGTAAATTCTCAAATAATATATTGCCACCCATAATTTTTTGTATTTGCTCAGCTTTCATTTGCATCGTTTTTTCCTCCAATGAAACGCGCGAAAACATCTTGACAACACAAAAAAGACTGCTCATTAACAAGCAGTCTTTTTCTCATTAAAATGTGTGAAAAAGAATGGTTAATTCGCTACGTTAGTTATTTGATTTTGCTTAAAAATGGACAGACCTATCCCGTTGTTCGCAAAATCGAAAGTAATGACACGTGCAAAATACATAGCTGTATCCACTTTTATACATGTGTCCGTAGCGTTTTTATTCATTCTTTTTCACCTCCGTTCAATATAGTTAAACATATAATACCATTTTTCAGATTATTTGAAAAGGGGATAAATGAACAATCATTTTATTTTATAAATATACAAACTGGCACACTAGTTATATACTAATAAAAAATAGAAATTTTTTCCCAAATTATATCAATATTTAGGTGATTGGTAATAGGGTTTTTCACGGAGAATGTGGAGGGACAATTCATGAAAAAGCTAAATATTCAAAAGAAAATGAGCTTATTAATTGTGGTTATTATTGGATTTGTACTCATTGCTATAGGTCTTATGAACACAGCCGAAATGAAAAAAACATTACGAGATGAGTACAATACAAGACTCCATCAAATTTTAGATTTAAGTATACTTAACCTCGACCAAACATTACCTGGTGAATGGCAATTAAAAAATGGCGAGCTTTACAAAGGCAATGTAAACGTAGCCAATGAAACGGCACTTATTGATACTTTAGGAGAATTATCACAGGCTGCCATTACAATTTTCGCTGGGGAAACGAGAATTAATACAAATATTGTCGTAGATGGACAACGTGCTATTGGAACAACGGTCGACCCAAAAGTAGCTGACACTGTTTTACAGCAAGGGAAAACGTACACTGGTACTGCCGAAGTGCTAGGCAACCCCTATTTTACAAAATACGAGCCCATTAAAAATAATAACGGCGAAACGATTGGCATGTTCTTTGCTGGGGTACCTTCCGCTGATATTGATGTAGTCGCACAAAAGATGTTAGTAAAGACTGGGATTATCGCTGTCATCTCAGCCCTTATTGCAGTCATTGCAGGCATGCTCTTTATTCGTGGCATTGTTAGACCTTTAAAGCAATTAAACATCCAGTTAGAAACGATCTCTGCTGGTAAAGGTGATTTGACACAGCAGCTACTAGTACAATCAAAGGATGAAATCGGCCATGTGGCAGAGTCGTTTAATGCCATGCTGGCAACTTTACGTAGTATGATACAACAAGTAGATGCAACAGCCAATCAAGTGTCTGCATCCTCACTGGAATTATCTGCAACGGCAGGTTCTACCACGACAACAACGGAGCAATTAACAGCCAATATGCAGGAGCTTGCAAGTGGTGCAAGTACTCAAAAGCATAGTGCTCATGAGAATGCCGAAGCGATGGAAGATATTGCAGGTGGAATTCAACTAGTTACAGAAACTAATAGTGAGGTATCTTCCTATGCGTCGGAAGCCTTCGATACAGCTAGGCATGGTGAGGATGCCGCACATAATATGCAGCTTCAAATGCATGCTATGACCAATGCCGTTCAGGAAAGTGCAGAAGCCATTGCAGCACTTGATACACATGCCAATAAAATAGATGAGATTGTGGAGGTCATTCATGCCATCGCTGATCAAACGAATTTATTAGCCCTCAATGCATCGATCGAGGCGGCTCGTGCAGGCGAACATGGCAAGGGCTTCGCAGTGGTTGCAGAAGAGGTTCGGAAGCTTGCCGAACAATCCAAAACCTCCGCAGCAGAAATTACAGAGACGATTCATACGATGCAACAACTGTCTAAGGAAGCACGGGTGTATATGCAGCAAAGTAAGCAAGAGGCCACTACAAGCGCAGAGGTAGTCTACACAACTAGTCAGGCTTTTGCAGACATTACTACAAAGGTGTCTCTTGTAACAATCAAAATTCAAGAGGTGTCAGGCATTGCCGAAGAGCTGTATGCAAGAATTGAACAGGCGAATGCTTCAACACAAATTATGGCTGAAATTGCTATGGATGCTCGCGAACAATCAAAAATCGTCACACAAATTGCTGAAACAAATCTTCTATCAATGGATGATATTAATCAGGCAGCGTCACAGCTAACAGCGAATGCCGAAACATTGCAAGATTTAATCCATCAATTTAAATATTAAATCGACCAGCAAAAAAACATGAGGGATTAGTTGATCACTATCCCTCATGTTTTCACTTTTTTTACAAACATTTTGACCACAGGCACAAGGAAAATTGAAATCACTAGGATTCGGAAGAGTTGAAAAGCTGTGACGATTGTCACATTGGCATGTACAGAAGCCGCAATAATCCCCATTTGATCAAGTCCCCCAGGCACAATACTTAAAAAGCCTGTCTTAAAGTCGAGACTGTATAAACTTTTCATTAAAAATGTTAAGCCATACGCTGCTCCTATATAAATGCCAGCTGATACAAATGCATAAAAAATATGCCTCTTTGATAAATGTAAATCTTCTTTTTTCAACAATAACCCGATATGGATTCCAACCATCAATTGAGCAATATGTAGAAGAGATATGGGTATTCTAGGCACTTCTATCCCCACCATATTAATACCCATCAATAAAAATACTGGGCCGAGCATATAACCTGTTGGAATTTTAAGCTTTTGAGCAATCCATCCTGCTAAGCCACAAACAATTAGTATACCGATAAGGCCCCATGTATACATTCCGTTGTTCATAGTGCTGTTTCCACCAACATCTGTCAACATTAGCGGGACAAAGCCGACGATTAAAAGAACACGGAGGATTTGAAAGAATGTAATGACCACCATATCCATATCGCCTTGCTCCTCAGCAAAAGCCACAACCTGTGCCATGCCACCAGGTACACAGCATGTCAATGCCGTTGCAAAATCCAAATCTGTACGTTTGGCTACTAAATAACTGACACCAAAAAATAATAATATAAAAATCACATTTATAACGACAATACTCCCTAAAAAAAGCTTAATATCCTGCACCGCTTCTGGAGTAAAGGCAAAGCCAATAGAATAGCCTGCTACGACTAAGCCAAAATTACGGAAGGAAGAGTGCCATCTCAATTGTACGTTGGTCGACAATTGCACAATAAGTACTGCTGTAATCGCGCCTAGCAACCAAGCCATTGGTATATGAAGTAGTTGAAAAACGACAGCACCTATTAGGCCAATACATAATGTGATCAAAATATGCTTACTCAAAACAAACATACTAGCAACCCCTTACAACTAGATAACTATATTATGACGTTTCTTTACCCTTTTTTCTATTGAAGCGACTTTTGTATGGTTTGCTATCGTTAAAAATTAACCTGTTATTGATAAAATTGAACCTCTTATCCAATAATTTACCTTTGCTAAAATTTTCTATGCTACATTATTATTACCTGATTCAGCGTTTTCTCCTTTGTTGGGGAAAGTAAAGGAGGCCTCCTATGAAAATTCATTTAACTATTCACCATGAACTTGAAGAAACAGAGGTTCATATACATGCGAAAGAATACAACGAACAAATTGAAAGACTCATGCAGCAATTACAAGCATCCCAAACTACTATGCTAGATGGGTACTTTCAACAAGAAATTCATCTTTTAAAAATTTCTGATATTTATTCCATCTATGCAGAGGATGCCAAAGTATTTTTACAAACGAATGAGCAAGAGTTTGAGTCTAAACGAAAATTATATGAATTAGAGGCACAGCTTTCTAAGGACTTTGTACGAGTAAGTAAATCTACACTAGTCAATATTCATAAAATCTCCTCTATTCAAATGGGCAAAATCGGTACAACACAATTACTGCTTGAAAATGATGTAACCATTCATGTTAGTCGTAAATATATAAAAGAATTGAAGCGACACTTAGGTATTGGGAGGGATCTATAGCATGAAATATGTAAGCATGATGATTATCGGACTACTCATTTCCCTTAGCTCTTCTTATGTCTTAGTGACATTTAGCGTCCTATCAAATAATGCGATGGTGTCAGGCACAGAATTACTAGAGCAAATTGTAATTGCAGCCATACTTGGCATTGCCATTGGACTTATATCTGGTATTTTTGAGATTGAATCAATTCCTTTTATGGCGCAGCTACTTTTGCATTTAATCGCTGTGACAATCTGTGTTTTAATTGCTGGCTATTTTGGTGGTTGGTTTATGCATTCTGGTGTGAAATATGTGCTGCTTTCTGAAGCCGTTATTTACATCATCGTTTGGTGTATTCTTTATATCCTTCAATTAAATGATATTGAAAAAATAAATCGAGAAATCCGAAAGAGAAAGGAATAATCTGGATGACCCTCGCGATAAAAGTTGAGAATTTATGTAAACAATATGGTGATCATCATGCGGTGAATGACATTTCATTCACAGTAGAACGAGGTACCCTCTTTGCTTTTTTAGGAGCAAACGGTGCTGGCAAATCGACAACAATTGAAATCCTTTGTACTTTATTAAAAAAATCCAGCGGCAATGTCACTATCAATAACTTTACACTAGATGTCAGCAATCATAACGCAGATATCCGTAAATCCATTGGTGTTGTGTTCCAACAAAGCTTATTAGACGATCGTTTAACTGTGCAGGAAAACGTTCTACACCGAGGCAGAACATATGGATTATCTAAAACACAGCTTACTGAAAACTATCAATTTGTTTCCTCCTATTTGCATTTAGAGGATATTGAAAAGCAAAAATATGGAACATTATCAGGCGGTCAAAAAAGACGAGCAGACATTGCACGTGCACTTATTCATCGTCCCACTATTTTATTTTTAGATGAACCAACAACAGGCTTAGATCCCCAAACACGGCAATTAGTTTGGCAGGCCATCAAGCAGCTTCAACTCGAAACGAATATGACGGTGTTTTTAACAACCCATTACATGGAGGAAGCGGCAGTCGCCCATCAGGTCCTTGTTTTAAAGGCAGGAAAAATTGTCGCACAAGGTACGCCTGATGCGTTGAAAACAAAGTATGCCTACGACTCTATGGCCGTTGTTTTCAATAACCCAATAGACGGTGTTAAATGGCTGGAGGAACACGCCATTTCCTATACCGAGAAACAGGAAATCTATACAATCCGTTTGGAGTCCACTCTACAAGCTCTCTCCCTTTTAAAGAAAGCGGAGCCACTCATCGCCTCCTTTGAAGTAATTAAAGGAACGATGGACGATGTCTTCCTTCATATTATGGCAGAGGAGGATGTTGCATAATGGAAGCCCTAATAAGCTTAGTACAACGAAATAGTAAAGTATTTAGGCGAGATAAAACACAAGTGTTCTTCTCTCTACTATCGATAATTATCGTCATCGTGCTTTACGCCGTATTCCTCCAAAAAATGCAGGTAGATGCAATTGAACGAATCACGGAAGCCACACCTGAAGTAATTACCATGGTGAACGAATGGGTTGTAGCAGGGTTACTATCGATGATTGCCGTTTCAACAACACTTGGTGCATATGGTATTGCCATAAAGGATCAGGAATCAAAGGCAATGGCCGATTTTTTAACTGCCCCTCTTTCCCGCTCCACAATACAAATGAGCTATGTGCTCAATGCATTAATAATTGGCAGTATTTTTTCCTTTATCGCATTAATTGGCTGTGAAATTTTTATAGTAGCAACAGGCGGTAAGCTTTTAAGCCTTACACATTTTGTTCAAGTACTTGGCATTATCTTATTATCTGTCTTGCTCGCAAGTGTCTTGAATCTATTTCTTTCCTTGTTTGTGTCGACACAAAATGCCTTCTCAACATTAGGAACTATTGTCGGTACACTACTTGGATTTTTATGCGGTGTTTATGTCCCACTTGGTGCTCTACCAAGCTTTGCACAAAATTTAATTATGTATTTTCCGGTTAGTCATACTACATTACTCTTACGAAACACATTTATGGAAAGCTCCATTACCAATGTCTTTGAGGGTACACCGGTCTCCTATGTGAATGACTATAAAATTAATTATGGTATTGTCTATGAGCTTCATGGTAATACCCTTAGTGCCTCAACGAGCATCCTCATTATCGTTGGTACAATACTCATCCTAGCGATTGCCTCAATCCTTTTGTTTAAAAGAAAATATAAATAAATAGTTGCCAACGTTTTTACACATCGTTTAGAAAACGATGTGTTTTTTATTGCTTTATAACAAACAATTTGTTATTTTAATAATAAATAAGCAAACAAATATAAAAATTGTTTGTTTTTAACGGAGGATTCCTAATGGATGTAAATGAACTATTTTGGCAAGCGCCTATCGATAATCTAAAAAAGGGTTATATCGACGATGAGACACATTTCACTTGTCTACTATGTGGAGAAGAAATAGAAAAAGGAATTATTTACCCGTACGATGGCTTACTGTATGAAGCCGAAAAAATGATGCAGCACCATATTACAATTACACACCAGTCTGTATTTCATTACTTAAATGGACTCAATAAAAAAATGACCGGCTTAACTGAGCATCAAAGTCATATTTTACGCTTATTTTATGAAGGTAAATCAGATCAGGATATAAAAAAAGAATTAGAAATTGGCAGTGCCACGACTATTCGTCATCACCGTTTTGCATTAAAGGAAAAAGAACGCCAAGCCAAGACGTTATTAGTAATGATGGAATTACTGAAGGAACAAGATCGAAAGGAGGATACGTTTGTGTCTATTCATAAAACAGCTACAATGGTTGACGATCGCTATAATGTCACTCTCTCAGAAGAACAACAAGTATTAGCGAAATTATTTCCACATGGTGTTGGTAAGGAGCTAGTTCGTTTTCCTAAGCGTGAAAAACAAAAAATTATAGTACTTCGTGCCATCTCAATGCTTTTTGACAAAGAAAAACAATATACGGAAAAAGAATTGAATGAAATCATCAAACCCATGTATGAAGACTATGTTCATATACGCCGTTACTTAATTGAATACGGTTTTCTGGACCGCCAAGCTGACGGCAGTGCTTACTGGGTTAAAAAATAACAAGGCAGGTAATTAAAATGGATCATAAAAAAGAGCTAAAAGAAATGTATAAGGACATGAAAATTGAAGCGGGCGTTTTTACAATGACGAATACACAAACAAATAAAGTATTTGTCGGTAGCTTTAATAATTTGAAACGTTTAAATGGTTTTCAATTTATGCTCAAAACGAATACACATACGAATAAGGAGCTTCAAGCGGACTACAATTCATTTGGTCAAGATGCTTTCGAGGTGAAAATCGTTGAGTATTTAAAGAAGAAGGAAGAGGGTTATTTTAATGCCAAAAAAGAGCTTGAAAAGCTAGAGCAAAAATGGCTCGACACGCTAAATCCTTATGGTGAGCGAGGCTATAATTGATCATACATGAGCGCATTTACCAATAATAAAGGTAGATGCGCTATCCCTTACTCATATGAGTCTTGTTATTGTTTTGCTTCCAATAGGTAAATTTCCTGCTGTGCTTTTTTCGTTAATTTATTGAAAACAAGTTCATACGAATGCTTAATAAGATTCTCTACCAAATCCATCGGGACATCTTCAGCATCCATATAAATGGAGTTCCAATGCGTTTTATTCATATAGTAGCCAGGTATAATGCTGGCATAGGCTTCTCGTAATTCCTCTGCTCGCGCAGGCTCACATTTTAACGTTAGTACCGGTCTACCTGTGGCATTTCCCCCAATCATGGCATACATCTTTCCACCTATATGATAGCGATCTGCTTGCCATTCTTCCTTATAGTCATACGTTGTTCCTTGCAGCTGAAGACAATTTGCATGAATCGTTTCCTTTTCCATTTCCATTCCCCTTTCAAGATCAACTAGTTACCCCTAAAATAAAAAAACACACGTTCGATTATAGTAAGTATAATCGAAAACATGTGTCGAGAATAGCGTTATTTACTTGTACCACGATCAAACATCCCCATCACCTCGGTTGTTTGCAAAATATTCACAAACGACTTAGGATCGGTTTCTTTAATCGTACTTTTCACATCAGCCAGTTGATAGCGTGTAATAACCGTAATTAATACTTGACGGCCTTCGCCAGAATAGGCTCCTTTCGCATCGATAATCGTTACCCCACGATGAAGCTTTTCTAATAACTGCTGTTTAACCTCTTCGCCTTTATTCGTAATAATCATAAGGGTTAATTTAATATGACTTGTATGAATCGTGTCCACTACTTTTCCGGTTGCATAAATGGAAACAAGCGTTAATAGCGCTGCATCCCAACTAAAGACAAAGCCCGAAGCTGCCACTACGATACCATTCATAGCAGCAATTAAAGTACCAAGCGGAAAATCACGTTTACGGCTTAATAGCATGGCAATAATATCGAAGCCCCCAGAGGAGCCTGCTGCTCGGAAAATCAAGCCCATGGCAACACCTACGATGACTCCACCAAATAAGGAAGCAAGAATGGGCTCTTGTGTCGCCTTGTAAATTGGGATAATATATAAACTCACTGATAAAACAGCCACCGATAAAATCGTATAGCTAATAAAACGTTTCCCGAGCTTCATCACACCTAAAATAAGCAAGGGCAAGTTCAGTAGTAGGTTTAACACCCCGGTATTCAGCGGAGTAATAATCCCAAGCATAATGGCAATACCGCTTAATCCCCCACTTAAAATTTCATGAGGAATTAACAAAAAATTATAAGCAAAGGCCACTAAAATGGAAGAAAGTGTAATAATAATCACATTACGCATGATGATGTCCCCTATAAACGACCAAATTTTGATACATCTTTACCATAGACTACCCAACTTACTTACTGAGAAAACCTAATTACTTATTTTTCTTCTGTTGTTCCTTTAAAGGACCCTCTTGTTTGTATTCGCCCTTATCAGCAACGTTATTAATACGCTCTAGCATTGGAGGATGCGTATAACGGAACCATTTCACCAAAAGCGGTGGGTTGACCTCGCTTAAGCCCGAAATCGTTAGCTTTTGAAATGCCGTTACAGCCGCCTCGCGATCATTCATCAAGTCAATCGCATATTGATCTGCCCTTGATTCCTGGTATCTGGATACGTAATTAGAAACGGGATTGGAAGCAAATAATAATATGGAGGTAATTAGTAAAAATAATGGGTAGGAGCTAATATTACTAATTTTATTAATTTTGAATACCTGTCCATATCGTGTAACGAAGCGTCGCATAATTTTAGCTGTTAGCCATAAACCAGCTAAAGAGAGTAAGAGATAGCCTGCAATGCCAAAATAAATATGCTTTTCAACATAATGACCCATTTCATGCGCCATAATAAACAAAATTTCATTATCCGTCAGTCTGTTTAATGTAGTATCCCAAAGAACAATTCTTGAATTGCTACCGATCCCTGTTACGTAAGCATTTAGGGCATTCGTCTTCTCAGCCATATTCACCTCGTAAACATGCTCTGCCGGGATATGTGCCTGGGTAGCAAGTGATAATATTTTAGTTTCCAGCTCTTTATTTTTTAACGGATAAAAGTCATTGTACAAAGGGTCAATCACAACTGGCTGAATAAACATCACAAACATTGTGAACGGGATGGTTAATAGCCATGCATAGAGCCACCATCTTTTCTCACTCTTTTTAATGAGCCAATAGAGCACTGTCACTATGATCAAGGTCATTCCAAAGTTCACCCAAAAATCAATGACACCATCCTTCATCCAAGATCCAAATGCTTGTGTGCTAATGCCATAGCTTTTACTGAGATAATAACGATAATAGTCCATTGGGAATAATACGACATATACTAATAATGACAATAAAAATAAATAGCCTGCATTTTGCAAAAGCTTCCACTTTGTTTGGGATGTGCTCACTTTCTCTAAATAACGTGAGACCCCCAGCAGTAATATCATGAAGTAAACAAGCCATTCCAAAGGAGTAGCTACAAAGAATAAAAAGTTCCGTATTTTTGAATATTCACCACTTAAAAAAAGTTCCTTACCAGACATAAACATTACTGGATCAGCAACAGTTCCCTGTAAAGCACTTGGTATTTTGCCTCCTCCACTATGGAATATATACCAGTACATACAAAGCACGTAAACACCGAAAAATAATAGCGCAACAATGCCCATTTTTTTAGCTATGTCAATTCCCCCTCATATTACCCAAAGTTCGTCCTATAGTAAGTGTAAGCGAAATTATTAAAGTTAGAACAAATATGGACCTACTTTTTATCAACTGTTTTTTACAAGAAAAAATTCGCTCCATTTCTAGCAATGAGGACAGTCTATCCTTCTCATTGTTTCAACATGTCGCGAATTTATGAAAATGCTTGTTATTTATCCATTACAAATGTTGTTTTCCCACGTTGATCCTCACTTAAATAGCCTGCGGATAATAATTGGTCATACCATTGCTGTTCGATAACAGCAGCTAGAGCGCTATCATCCACTTTTGTAGAAAGCTCGACCATTATATCTCCTTTATACGCCCAAACCTCAATATCAGCGTCATGTCCTAAAAAGCTTCCTTTATAGGTAGTAGCTTTGGCAGGACCGTAGACAACAGCTTGAGATAATACATTTTTATACCAGGCTTCAGCATCCCAATTTAAAATTTTCTTAGGTGAATAATCAAGGATAAGTTTTTTAGCAGCAGGTGTATCTACGGAATCGTAAGAAACATTTGAAGTCGTTTTCAAGGATTCTTTACGACTAATCGTAAATGTACGCTGGTCGCCCTTTATATCTAATTCAAATTTATAATTGGATTCTGAGCCCGTAAAGCCATGATCTGTTGCCTCAGCAATCGCTTCGTTCAACGGTGTATGAAGAAAACGCTTTTTATAGGTAATATCCATCTTATTACTGCCCTTGTATACACGTAAGCGATGAATATAATCATTTTGGAGAAACATTTTATCAGAAGTATCATAGAAGTAAATTTTTACATCGTCTTTTTTTGTTGCTTGAAAAACATTTGCTATATTTGATTCTGTAAAAATGTCTGATTTGATATTAAACTTAATTTCATGCCCTGGTTCTATTGCTGCATTTGCCTCTGTTGGATGGATATACATCATACTAATAATTGTCAAACATATGAAGCACATATAAAATGCCCATTTCTTTAATTTAGCCATTATTTACTTCCTCCTTTTGTATGGTTGTTTCTAAATTTGTATGTGGACTGTGAAAATAAATAGTTTGTCGTGCATGGATACTTTGCGATAGCGAAATTGTATCCTGATAGTCGGGATGGGTTTTATAGAAAAATTCCTTAGAAGGTTGCGTTAAAACATGCTGACTGAATGACGGACGCGAATACCCTGTATGAATGAATATGGCCGTCGGATGCTCCTTTGCTAGTTCTTCAAGTCGAGCTTCATCCTGTTCCCTAATAAAATAGAGTGTATGACCATTGCCAGAGCATTGCGTGTGACCGACTTGTAACGTCATTCTGTGCGGCCAAATATTTTCAGGTTCTTCTTCATACTGTTTAAACAGGGACTGTAATTTTGTATCTATACAAATGGCTCGTGAAGTTCGCTGAGCAAGATAGGTAACAATATCGACGGTTTTCCCTGAAAAGGATGATGGAAAAATAAAAGCGTTGTTTGGATGTTCATTTACATAAGTTTCTAGCTTGCGTAATACCTCATGATTATCAATATTTTTTTCAATATGGCCACTATCGATGAATGCTACATCATAAATCGTCCCATCTTCTACTGGTAAGGAGGCCTTGAGTAAATAGGAATCACGAACATAATCACCTGAGAAAAAAATTACCTTTTCAAAAAGGCGAATTTTATACCATACACTTCCAATTAAATGGCCACTATATCCCCATTGAAAGGCCAAATAATCATTCACCCTTGTCCATGTTCCTTTTGAATCTGGATGGAAAGTGCGGATATGCGAAATAGGTTGTTGAAGCTGCTGAGAAGTTTTATGACTCATTAGAACCGGTCCTTTGTAGCCCATCTCTTCAAGTAGCGGTAGTGCACCCACATGGTCAATATGGGAATGAGAAATAAAAACTGCCTTTAGTTTTTCTACATGATTAAGTGTTATAGCTGGTGGGTTTTTTTGTGAATTTTTCATCACCCCGCAATCCAGTAAAATCGCCTTCCCTTGATTTTCAATATAAAAGCAATTGCGCCCATACTCCCCCACCCCGCCTAAAATTTCAATCTTAAACATGTGCTTGTCCTCCACGTTTTTGCAACCAATCGAGTAGAAACATAAAAATCACCGTGATGAAGACGGTAATGACGGCAACAGCCATCCCAACACCTACATTTCCTTGCTCAAATTGACTATAAATAAACGTTGCGCCTGTCTCAACAGAAGGTGGCAAAATTAAGAGACCGGCCACTAACTCTCGCATCGAAATAATAAAGGTCATCATCATACCCGTAAGTATGCCCTGCATTAATAACGGAAGGATGATTTTGCGATAAATATCCCAGTTACTACGACCAAAAATTGCTGCCGATTGAAATATGGAAGCATCTAACTGAGAAAACGAAGATTTAATATACTGTACAGAATAGGGTAAGAAAAGAACACAGTATGTCACCACAACCATGGTTTTTGTGTTATAGATGGTTGCGGGAAGCCATGGAGCATTCCAAAACATAATCAATCCTACGACAAAGACAATACCAGGAATAATATTAGGCATTAAGCTAAAGAAGTCTAATACTTGCTGTTTCTTTGTCTCCCCTTTCTTAATATAGAGTGCCATAAGCAAGCCAATAATTGCTGTGATCACGGCCGTCATGATGGAAAAAACAATACTATTTAAAAATGCTGTTAATCCTGCACTGCCAACTGTGAATAGCTCCTGATAGGAGGCAAAGCTAAAATTACCTGCTTGTAAACCATCTCCTCGCACCTTTTGCAAAGAGGTGATGATAATTGAAAAATAAGGGATACCAATAGATAATAAGAGGATCAACCCTACAAAGATCCATGATGTGGCTCTTATATACCATTTATCTGTGACCTCACGTTTTCCAGAACTTTTCCCTGAAAGCACACCATAAGTATATTTACGTCCCATTAAATTTTGGAAATACCAAATGACTAAACAAACCGAGAGTAAAAATAAAGACAGAGAGGTCGCCATCCTAATATCGACCGGCCATCTGGATAAATACGAATGAATTTCTGTTGTAAATACTTGAAAACCAATACGACTACCAAATGTAGCTGGTGTTCCAAATTCCGCAAGCGTTTTGATAAAAATCAGTAAACTTCCTAAAACATAGCTTGATAGAATAAGTGGTAAAACGATTTTGACCCAATTTCTCCACGGATTCCGTCCGAAAATCAATGCTGCATCTAAAAAGGAACCGTTCATTCGTAGTAATGTATTTCTTAACATTAAATACAAAAACGGAAATAGGTGTAAGCTCATAATCATAACCATTCCAAATAAGGAAAAGAATGAATCCGTTAACCAAGCAGCGCCCGGAACTAATTGTTGAAGAAAACCATTATGCTGCATAAACAATATCCAACCCATAGAACCAATATAAGGGGGTGTCATAAATGGAATGGTTAAAACAATATCGAGCCATTCATGTTTATATAAGCTTGTTTTCGTTCGTATAAATGCCATAGGAAAGGCAATTAACGTTGTACCTAACATAACGAAAATCCCTAAGCCTATTGAATTCCCAAGTGTCTGCCATAATCGTTCATGTGCAAACATTCGGCTAAACTGTGAAAAATCAAAATGCCCCTCTTTTGTAAACGTATAGAACAAAATCGCCATTAAAGGAGCGATAGCAAATACGACGACAATTGTCATTAAAAATCCAAACGTTCGTCTTCCTTCCATGATCATGACTACTTCAACCCTTCTATTTGCAAACTCAACGGAGAACTATGTACCTCCCTATCGGTTAACGAAATAAATCGATAAACTTTGTTAATACATCAAGTTGCTTGGCTTCAGCACCTGCCCACTCAACTTGTAGTTGAGGAATTTCATCTAATGCCGCACGATTTTTTACCGCAATCTCCTTATTTCCTGGTAATAAGTAAGCATCTGCTACAAGCTTTTGTCCTTCATCTGACAATAAAAAGTCAACATATGCCTTTGCAGCTTCAACATGTTTCGCATCCTTCAAAATACCAACAGCACGAGGACTAACGACCGTACCACTTTTCGGATAGACGATTTCCACTGGTTCACCATCTGCTTTTGCTTTGTAAGCCATATAATCAACGCCTGCTATTGTCGCATTTTTCTCACCTGTAATGACTGCATCTAACGCTTCCTTATTTGCGCCATTGAGTTGTAATCCATTGTTCTTCCACGTATCCACTGTTGCCCATGCCGTTTTCTCTGCTTCCGTATACCCAAATAAGAAATCGACAGCTGAACCTGATAAACTTGGATCCGGTATATTAATTTTGTTTTGCCACTCAGCTTTTGCTAAATCTGCCCAATCTGTCGGTGCCTGCTTTGTATTTTTCGTATTATAGGCAATACCTAAGGCCGAGGCACTGTAGCCGAAATAATACCCTTCTCCGTCTGACCAAGTAGGATTGATGTTCTCTTTATTTTCGGCATCTTTATAGCTTTGTAGCTGGTCAGTTGCCTTAAGACCATCCATAGAAGCTACCGAGGCTAGTACGACAATATCGGCTACAGGATTATTTTTTTCCGCTTCTAAACGAGAAAGAATTTTGCCTGTAGTACCTTGAAACATCTCAACCTTAATACCTGTTTTTTCTTCAAAAGCTTGCTGAATATTTGCGGCTAAGCCATCAGGGCCCGCAGAATATACGGTTAATACTTGCTCCTCTTGCGTCTTTGCACTTACCTGTTGCCCCTCCTCCGCCTGTTTATTCCCACAGCCAGCTAATGCCAATGTTAGTAGAATCCCCGCAGTTGCCCATAATTTAAAACGTCGCTTTTTCAATGTATACCCTCCATTTGATAGATCTGATTTTCATCAATAAATACTTGTAGTCGTTTTCCATGTTCTAGTGGCTGATTCTCATAAAAGCTCCACGCTTTTCCTTCCACTTGAGCCTGTACTAGGTAACGGTCTCCAACAAACGTACTTTTCACAATCTTCGCTTGCTTAGCAATCGTGCCTGGACGTTGTATTCGAGAAACACCTTCAGGGCGCACAATAGATTGTCCATTGTGTAACCAATTTACTTTTCCAATAAAATCGGCTACATAAGGTGTTGCTGGCGCACGATAAATCTCTTCAGGGGAGCCGATTTGTGCAATTCTTCCCTCTTCCATAATGATAATTTGATCTGACATGGTCATCGCTTCTGTTTGATCGTGAGTAACAAAAATGGCTTGGCAATCAAGCTCATGGATAAGTTGCATAATTTCATCCTGCATTTGCTTTCGAAGCACTGCATCTAGGGCAGATAATGGCTCATCAAATAAAATCAATTGAGGGTTTGTAGCTAAAGCCCTTGCCAGTGCCACGCGTTGCTGCTGACCGCCTGATAACTCTCCTGGCTTCCGTTTCTCAAACCCTTGCATTTTTACTAAGTGCATCACATGCTCTACACGTGCTGGAATGTCTGACTTTGGAATAATCCCCTTTAAACCAAAGGCGATATTTTGATAGATGGTCATATGAGGCCATAGGGCAAAATCTTGAAAAACCATGGCGATATTGCGTTTATTCGGTTTGACATTTTTACGAGATTCGGAAGAATAAATGACAGTGTCATCAAATCGAATTTCCCCTTTCGTTGGCTGTTCAAGACCTGCCAACAATTTTAATAAAGTTGTTTTACCACAGCCTGACTGTCCGAGAATCGTAATGAATTGTTGATCTAACTCAACATTGATGGGCCATAATGCTTGAGATTGTCCATATTTTTTCTCGATATTAGTTAATGAGATTTTCATAAGTATCCTCCTCGTTACTACCTACTATAAATTCCACATATTTAGAAAATATTAATCTACTATTAATAACTCGTTAAAAAAAATCTAATAAACTTAAGTGAATGCAATATTTTTTCTAATTTACTTTAGGAGGATAAAATGAATAATTTAAAATTACAGGCATTTTGCTTACTCGTTGAATTTAAAAAATTAGCTCCAGTCGCCAAAGAACTTGGTATTACAGCCCCAACTGTGTCCTTTCATATTCGTTCAATTGAGGAGGAATATGGTATCCGATTATTTCGCACAAATGCAGGCGGGTACCGCTTAACTGAAGCGGGAGAGGGTGTTTATCATTATGCCCGTCAAATTGTACAGCTCCAAAAGGATATGAATCGCTTTATTGAAAACCTCTTAGCTGGGCATATCGGCTCCCTCCGACTTGGGGCAAGTGGATTACCCGCACATATTTTCATGCCCGATTTAATCCATCAAGTTTCAATGGCTTATCCAGAGATTCGTATTTCGTTAGAGGTGAAAACAGCTCCGGAAATTGAAAATAAAGTGGCCCTTCAAGAATTAGATTTTGGGCTCATTATGGAGACTAAACAGGAAAATACTGCCCTTCATTACGAGACAATCGGAGAAGATGCCCTTGTTTTAGCATTAAGCCCAACACATGCACTCGCCTCTAAAAAGCTCATCACGAGAGAGGATGTTCTTAAAAATAAACTGTTATTGCATACGTCATCTAGCTCCACGAATCACTTCATCGAAAAGTGGATGGACCCCTTTCAGCCTTCTACTTATACCATCGAATTGGATTCGGTAAGTACAATAAAAAAAATGCTGACCTTCGGAAAGAACTTGGCTTTCGTTTCCGCTGCCTTAATTGAAGAAGAATTAAAATCGGGTCTACTAATGAAAAAGGATTTACAGGATGTGACGCTTCGGAGAAAGATTCAATTTATATATCCTAAAACGCGGTTAGATAATACCATTGATGAGTTTGTCAAAATGTCGATTTACGAAGTAGCGCAGCGATTAAAAATGTCTTCAGTTCTGACATAATTCCACAGATCGCCGTAATAAAATGCAATGGGGATATATTTATTAGAAAGGAGGAATGTATTTGCTAACCCAATTGCTGACAAAGGATTGTATCCAAGTTGCAAACTTTGTTCAGTCCTGGCAAGAAGCCATTCGTTTAGCTGCCAATCCATTAATACGTCAACATAAAATTGAACAACGCTATATCGATGCGATGATTCAATCCATTGAGCAATATGGTCCTTATGTCGTCATTACGCCGAAAGTTGCTATTCCGCATGCACGGCCAACAGACGGTGTTCATGCCTTAGCAGTAAGTTTGCTACGTTTACAGCAGCCTGTTTTTTTCAGCCCTAATCAGCCTGTCTTTTTAATTATTGTTTTAGCTGCAATCGACCATACATCACATCTACAGGCATTGGCTGATCTAACCTTAGTGCTACAACATCCGGATCAGATTGATAGCCTTATTGCTTGTCAGCATGAAGAAGACATACGAGAGAAGATCAAACAATATACGACAAAGGAGTCAGCAGGATGAAAATATTAGTCGTGTGCGGTAGCGGATTAGGAAGTAGTTTTATTTTAGAATTAAATGTAAAGAAGGCATTAGAGTCTATGGGCAAAGAGGCGGAGGTGACCCATACGGATTTAGCATCCGCAAAGGCGGAGAAAGCTGATATTTATTTAGGTGCAGCTGATATTGTGAATGAATTAGCGAAAGACAACGCAATCATTGTGAGTATCGTCAATATGATGAATATATCGGAAATTAAGGAAAAGCTGGAACCTTGGCTTTAAGCACAAAAATTTGGATAGGATGAGGTGTTGGTATGTTAGATGTTATCATGCATGACATTTTAGGAACACCAGCTATATTAGTCGGCCTATTCGCATTTATTGGTTTATTTATTCAAAAGAAATCAAGCTCCACTATTCTTTCAGGTACGTTAAAAACGATTATGGGCTTTGTGATCCTAGGGGCAGGAGCAACTGTCCTAATTGGCTCGTTAGATCATTTTAGTAAAATGTTTGATCATGCTTTTCACGTACAGGGAGTTATTCCTAACAACGAGGCCATCGTAGCAGCTGCTCAAACTAATTTTGGAACAGCCACTGCACTCATTATGGTATTTGGGATGGTTATGAACTTATTACTTGCGCGATTTACGCCATTAAAATATATCTTTTTAACTGGGCATCATACATTATTCATGGCTTGTTTAATCGCTGCTTCTTTATCTGTTGGTGGAATGAGTGGGACACCTCTTATCATTGTCGGTTCTATTATACTCGGACTTTGTATGGTAGTGTTCCCTGCTATTTTGCAACCAACTGTCCGCCAAATAACAGGCAGTGATGATTTTGCTGTCGGTCACTTTGGTAGTGTTGGTTACTATGTATCTGCCAAAATTGGCAAGCTCGTTGGTAATAAAGCAAAATCAACAGAAGATATACAGGTACCTAAGTCCCTTGGCTTTTTACGTGATACATCTGTCGCTATCTCTTTAACGATGAGTGTATTCTTTGTCATTGTAGCGCTATTCGCGGGACCTTCCTATATAGAGGCACAACTATCTGGTGGATCTAACTTCATTATTTTCGCCATTATGCAAGCGATTACATTTGCTGCTGGGGTATATATCATTTTAGCTGGTGTACGGATGTTAATTGCTGAAATTGTTCCAGCCTTTAAAGGCATTGCTGATAAACTTGTGCCCAATACGAAGCCTGCACTCGATTGCCCAACTATTTTCCCATTTGCCCCGAATGCTGTGATCATTGGTTTCCTATTTAGCTTTTTAGCTGGACTTGTTTCAATGTTTATACTGCCTTTCATCGGACTGAAAGTAATTGTGCCAGGGCTAGTTCCCCACTTCTTTACTGGCGCTGCAGCAGGTGTGTTTGGCAATGCTACAGGAGGCAGAATCGGTGCCATGTCAGGTGCCTTTGCTAATGGTTTATTAATTAGCTTTATTCCCGCGATACTTTTAATCTTTATGGGAGATATCGGCTATGAAGGTACGACCTTTGGTGATTCAGACTTTGGTATTATCGGCATTATTATTATTAATTTATTAAAATTATTTGGAGCTGTTTAATTCTAGAAAAAAGCCCTACGCAAATTGCGTTGGGCTTTTTTGTTATTGTACATCCGTGGAAAAGTGGGAAACTTTAATAAATATATTACTTGATTAGTTATCTAGCTTTATATTATTAACTTATTATGTATATAGATTTGGATATATATTCTTATAGATCGTACAAAAATTTATTTTATTCGACGTCTGACATCCGACTAAAAATATTAAATTTTTGCCGATATATACTTTATAACTAGAAACAACAGGAGGTACATATTTTGAAGAAATTAATGGTGGCTTGTCTTTTGATTGCTCTATTAATAGCAGGCTGTTCATCGGCTCAGACAGATACATCAACGGAAGGTTATAAGATAGGAGTTTTACTATCGGATGCTGGACTTGGAGATGAATCATTCAACGATTCTGCTTTTAAAGGACTTGAAAAGGCGCGGGATGAACTTGGTATTTTATTTGATTATAAAGAGGCACCAGATGGAAATTATGAGGAGAAGCTACAGGAGCTTGTAGAAGAAAAATATGATATTATCATTGGTCTCGGTTTTTCTGTACAAGAGGCACTAGAAAAGACTGCGAAGCAATTCCCTGAGCAACAATTTGTATTGATTGATGGACAGTCAGATGTGAACAACATTATCTCTATTACCTTTAAGGAGCAAGAAGGAAGTTTCTTAGTTGGTATGGTGGCTGCTATGACAAGCAAAACAGGGAAAATCGGCTTTATTGGTGGGGCAGATGCTCCTGTTATCCATCACTTTGAAAATGGTTTTATAGAAGGGGCTCGCTATGTAAACCCAAATATTGAAATTATGAGTGACTATGCAGGAACCTTTGATGATACACAGGCTGGTGCGGCAATCGCTGATAAATATATTCAAAATCAAGTTGATTTCATTTACCACGCTGCTGGTTTTACAGGCTTTGGGGCGATAAAAAAAGCTGAAGAAATGGGAATTTATGCAGCTGGGGTTGATATCGATCAATTTTATATTGCTGAAAAAACAGTCGTCACTTCTATGTTAAAGAATGTTGACCATGCCGTTTTTCAACTCGCAAAAACACTGGTGGACGAAGGTAAATTAACTGAAAAATCCTTGGCTCTAGGACTAGCCGAGCAAGGTGTAGGACTAGCTGATATCCGTGTGATTACATTAACGTCTGAGCAACAAGCCGCCATTGAAAAAGCCCGTGAAGCGATTGTTTCAGGCTCGATAAAAGTTTCTGCAGAAAAGAGGGATAGTTAGTGACACTACGAAAGAAATTATTTATGAACACATTGATCCCCATCTTGCTGGCGATGGGGATGATTGGTTTTATTATTGTTCAAACATTTTCCATTCAAACAACGGCTCAAGATGATACCGCACTATTACTCTCAGTGAAAGAGCTTGAACAAAGCTTCGTAGTTGCTAGCCAATCATTAAATAACTACACCTATTTAGATAGTGAGGCCAATAAAAATGAAGCACTTGCTATATTACAAGAAACAAAAGTCAATTTAGATGCATTAGCATCCCTATCGAAAATTCCTGAACATCAGAAATTAATTAGTAAAATTACAGATAAATTTGCAGCGCTCGAAAAAGCTACAAAAGCAGGCCTGCAAGAGGACAATCGTCCAGAAGTTAAAAAGCAATCTCTTCGAATTAAAGGCATTTTAAATGATATGTATTTGCTGAAAAAAGAAACGAATGAATGGTATCAAGAGATGATACAAGTAACAAAGCAAAAAATTGGTTTTATTATTACAACAGCTATCATAGGCAGTGTCCTATTAATCTTAGCAACAATTGTTTATTCTTATGTAGCTGCTAAAAGAATTACGAAACCTATCAACCAAATTGTAGAATGTGCGCAGAGCGCGGCTACTGGGGATCTCACGATAGATACCTCCACCCTTTCCTATCAATCAAATAGCCGTTATGAAATTGATCGATTGACTGAAAGTTTTTCACAAATGATGACGAATTTAAAGAGCACCGTGTTGTCCATCGATCAAATAGGCAAGGATGTTAGTTTATTTACACAGGATGTAACAAGCCATATGCAAAATATTAACGAAGGTAGCAATCAAGTAGCAGTATCTACGGACGAATTAGCAAAGGGTAGTTACACGATGTCAGAAGATATTCAATCGGTCGCGATTCTCATGAATAATATGTCGGATCAATTTAAATCCGTTGCTCACACAACAGAGCAATCAGCTATACATGGTAAACAGGCATTGGATGCCGTTCAAAATGGGCAATTTACATTGGAAAAACAATCTACTATTGCGAAGGATATTCAAGGTGCCTCACTAGCAATTAAAAATGCTGTTACTCAATTTTCACAATTTACAACAGAAATCGAAGGAGCCGCTAATGCTGTTCATACAATTGCCAGTCAAACAAATTTGTTAGCTTTAAATGCCGCTATTGAAGCAGCCCGTGCTGGCGAAGCAGGAAAAGGATTTGCCGTCGTAGCCGATGAAGTTAAAAAGCTTTCTTCTGAAACGGAACATGCGACAAATTTAATTTCTTCAATGGTTACTCATATTCAAGATGGTATAGATCACATCTTAGAAACGGCTGAAAGAGGGCATGAGCTTTCGAATGAGCAAGCACAATCAATGCTAGAAACGGAACATTCATTTGCAGCCATTACTAATCATATAACTGATATCCATCATGATTTACAGCATCTCACTAAGGAAATGATGCAAACAAATGAAATGAGCCAGCAAGTGAATGGTACGATTGAAAATATTTCTGCGATTACAGAAGAAACAGCCGCAGGTACAGAGGAAATTTCAGCCTCAACACAGGAACAACTAGTATCCTTCCAAAAAATAAATACAAAAATTGTCGACCTTCAAAAAATGACGGATACATTAATGAATGAGCTTAAAAAATTCACATTATAGCTTGTCAAATAAACATGAAAAAATCCAGTGACTAGTTGTTCACTGGATTTCTTTATTTTATAATGTTAAGCCACCATCAACTACTACGATAGAGCCTGTCATGTAGCTTGCTTTGTCTGATGCTAGGAAAACAACCATTTCTGCTAATTCTTCTGGTTTAGCATAACGTCCCATTCTCATATTTGGAATTTCCTCTGGAATATAGCCCCCTGTTTCAAACATAGCAGTTACACTGTTTGTTAGCGCTGTTTCCACTCCACCAGGACAAATCGCATTAATACGAATACCTTTTTTCACATACTCTAATGAAGCAGATTTTGTTAAACCAATAACTGCATGCTTACTTGCAGAATAAACAGCCATACTATGCTCGCTACGAACACCAGCCGTTGAAGCTGTATTTATAATAGAGCCACTACCTTGTCCTTCCATTACTTTAATCACATGTTTTAAGCCAAGAAAAACTCCTTTTACGTTGATTGACATAATGCGATCATATTCATGATCAGCAATCTCTGTTAATGGGGAAATTTTTTGAATCACTCCTGCATTATTGAAAAATACATCAATACGACCGT
Source organism: Lysinibacillus sp. GbtcB16 (assembly GCF_019091145.1). Lineage (NCBI taxonomy): Bacteria > Bacillati > Bacillota > Bacilli > Caryophanales > Bacillaceae > Lysinibacillus > Lysinibacillus sp. GbtcB16. The sequence goes on along the minus strand of NZ_JAGXJV010000001.1, from coordinate 760,565 downwards.
ATGTTTCAACGGCAGCATTCACATATTTCTCTACATCTTCACTTTTCGAAACATCAGCTTGAACGAAGATTCCCTCTCCTCCTTGTTCTTTCACCAATTTTAATGTTTCTTCTCCCGTTTCCTTGTTGAAATCAACGATCACGACTTTTGCACCGTTGCTAGCAAGCTTTAAACTGCTTGCTCTTCCAATACCGCTTCCAGCACCCGTTACTAAGGCAATTTTATTTAAAAGATCCATCTTCCATTCCCCCTATTATGTTGAATACATGGTCTATTTTATTGCTACTTTCCCCTTTTTTATTGTATTATTTTACACAAAATAGTACTTTCCCATTGTCTGTTCATAAAAATTGTAACTGCTTTCATTTTGAAAGCACCATGAAGAACTGAGGTGTGTAACACGTGAAAATATCTACTATCGACCTTCAATACATAAGTCAACTCGTTTATGAAACACATCATCTTCCTGTCTCTTATATTCATGCATCGGGAGAAATAATTTTTGAATATGCATCAGCGGAATGTCTCAATCATCCATCCTATCATTCTATAAAGGAACAATTGAAAACATATCCTTACCATACGTCTTCATCAGACTATCCGTTTTTTTTCACTATCGCTAATTTTAATTTCTTCTTGATCAACCTCATCATAAACAAAAAGCATTTAGGAGCCATAATTGTCGGTCCCTCTCTTTCACCACAATTGGAGGAAACCACTTATCATGAGCACGAGCCGATCCCTACTCTTCATTATCAGCAGCGCTTAGCTATTAGTTTATTTGTTTATTATTCCATCTATCAGCGGAAATTAAATAAAACAGCAGTAATTCATTACAACCAAGAGCTAAAGCCTCTTATTCGCCATGAGGGACATACAGCGCTTGAGCTTTCGTATGCCAGAAGAAATGATATTGTCCATACAAATCTTTACTATGAAAAAATATTATTAGACAATGTGAAAAATGGGCGTATGGAGAAATTAACAGAAGTCTTGAACTATTCCATTGTTGAACAAGCGGAACTTGGAGTACTTTCAAAGCGTAATAATTTAAAAAGTGTACAATATTTGATGATTACAGGGATTGCCCTAATTTGTCGTGCAGCGATTGAAGGTGGGTTAAACGAAGAAACAGCCTTTACACTAAGTGATTTTTACATTCAGAAACTAGAGGATCAAAATAGTTTAATCGACATTCTTTCGTTAATGGAGGAAGCTATTTACGACTACACAAGTCGTGTAGCACAAGCCAAAACAAGGAAATATTCGGCTCCCGTTACTGCTTGTATTCATTATATTGAAAATCAATTATACGGAGATATAACACTCGATCAACTTTCAGCTATTTGCCATTTAAGCCCCAATTACCTCTCCTCCTTATTTAAAAAGGAAGTAGGGATTTCCTTTACTGAATATATTCAGCAGCAAAGGATTGATGAGGCGAAGAAGCTCTTAACATTTACAAACTATCCAATCTTAGATATCGGCTCTTTACTTAATTTCACAGACCAAAGCTATTTTATTAAAGTTTTTAAGAAATTTACTGGTATCACCCCTAAGCAATATAGAACTAAATATGCTCATCAATAAATTGATAGAGGAGAGAAAGTAATAAGTTAGTGGGAAATAGCTTATATTTTCTCTTTTTTTGAAAGTACTAACAGAAACTTTTATCACATACCTTGTATTAAAACGTAATCATTACACTTTAAGGAGGTATTTGTGGAACGTCTAGCTTTCTCTAAATATGCATTGAATTTTTGGTTCCTCTTCATTCTATTTATTAGTATTCTATCGCTAATCTTGTTCAACATCTCTGCACTGAACAATCTAAGCTCGTCTTTACTCAGTTTGAACACCATTTTTTTAAGTATTTTAATTGAGGCATTACCATTTGTCTTAATGGGAATACTCATTGCTGGCTTTATTCAAATTTTCATTACAGAGGAACATATTCAAAGGTGTATTCCTCGAAACCCTCTGTTGGCTGTTGTTATGAGCTGTCTTATAGGAGCCTTATTTCCAGCCTGTGAATGTGGAATTGTTCCGATTGTTAAGAGATTGATAGCCAAAGGTGTACCTATTCATGCAGCTATGGGATTTATGTTAACTGGCCCGCTCATTAATCCAGTCGTTATTCTTTCTACCTATATGGCATTTGGCAATGATTTAAGAATAGCTAGCCTTCGGATGCTAATTGGCTTTGTCATTGCCATTGTAGTCGCATTACTCATCAGCTTGTTTTTTAAAGGCTCACAATTTAAACATTCCTTACAGCCCTATTCATTGACAACTACTAATCAACAAACATCCTTCGTCACAAAACTAATGACTATGTTTAAACATGCCATTGATGAATTTTTTGATGTGGGCAAATACTTCATTATTGGGGCGTTTTTAGCTGCCTTTGTGCAAACCTATGTATCTACCAAAGCACTCGTCGAAATTGGAGATGGTGTATCCTCCTCAATTTTGGTCATGATGGGCTTAGCCTTCATTTTATCCCTTTGTTCGGAGGCCGATGCCTTTATTGGCGCATCCTTTAGCGCCGTTTTCTCTACACCATCCATTCTTGCATTTCTTATTTTCGGCCCGATGATTGACTTGAAAAATACTATCATGTTGATGAGCGTATTTCGCTTAAAATTTGTCTTCTCATTAATCGCCTTAGTGGCTATAGTTGTCTACATTAGTATATGGATTCTTTCAGCGTATCTCTAAGGGGGTAAACTATGAAATTTCACGTGCAACAAGCACTAAGAGCCCTAATGCTCCTCGCTTTCTCGGCTATGATAGCCAATCTGCATTGGACCGGAGAACTAACAAAATTCATCAACCCTAAATATGAAGGCCTTAGTCAAACAGCTGCCGCTTTATTTTTTATACTTTTTCTTGTGCAATTAACAACAGTTATATCTTTCTCAAAGACTTCCCAGCCATGTCATCCAATCGGACAAGCTTGCTGCTCTCATCACGACCATGTTCACGCTCCTTCTACACGAAAAAAATGGCTAGCCTACCTTATTATCATAACCCCCATCATGACGGGCTTCTTCGTGCCAGCAAAAATTTTGGATGCTGCCATCGCTGATAAAAAGGGTGGTGCTTTTATAATCACTCAGCAAAATCAATCATCTAAAATAGAGGATTACCTGACTTCAAATGAAATGATCGATGAAAATATTTACGATGAGCATGATGCTGACCCCCGACTTCTGGAGGAAAAACAGGAGATGACGAAAAAACAATATGAACAATTAAAGCAACGGCTCTCACAACAGCCTATGCTGAAAATGACCGATGAGGACTATACCATTTACTATGAAGAAATCAATCAAAATTTGTCTAATTATGTAGGGAAGAAAATTCAAATAAAGGGCTTTGTTTTAAAAGAGGAAAGCTTTACAGAGCAGCAACTAGTTATTTCAAGATTTCTTATTACCCATTGTGTCGCTGATGCAAGTATCGTAGGCTTTCTAACAGAATTTCCTGAGGCACCTACGCTCACAGAAGATACATGGCTTGAAGTAGTCGGTACCATTGGTCAAACAACATATGAGGGGGCAAGCTTACCTGTCATCCATATTGATAATTGGGTAACAATTGAACAACCCGAATCACCCTATCTTTATCCTATTAATGTTCGGATGAGCTTCTAGCAAAAAAGGGCAAAACTATTTGTTTGCCCTTTTTCGTTTATTTATTAGATAATTACACGTTTAAGCCTAAATGGGAACTTAATGTACTACCTTCATATTCAGCTCGGAATAACCCATGCTCTATTAACAGAGGGATAACATCGCTAAAGAATAAATCCAAAGATTTCGCAGGACCACCTGGAACAGCAATAAAGCCATCCAATGCCCCCTCTTCATAAAAAGTAACAATTTGATCGACAATATGCTGTGGTGTGCCGATTGCTACAAGATGTGCTGAACCAATTACTTCTGGACGAGCAAGCAGTACTTCAACAGATGGTTCATTTTCCATGATGTAACGACGAACAAGATCAGCATGTGTTCGACTGCGTACTTTTTGATTCTCGTGTGGTAACATATCCACTGTTACAGGATCATGTAGTGCCATATGTCGAACATTCAAACCAATGACTGACTCTAAAGCATCGTAACGACGCTCCAGGGTTAAATGTGCGTGTGCATGATGGTACATGTCTAATGCTTCTTCATATGTATCTCCAATAAAGAAATAGAGTCCTGGTAATAAGCGTATATCATCTGCTGTACGTCCCACGTTAACAGCTCGTTTCCGTAAATCATTGCGCATCTCAATACCAACCTCCATAGCTGGTGTCGCCGCAAAAATGGCATTGGATACGGTTGCTGCAAATTGTCGCCCCACGTCTGATGCTCCTGCTTGAAATAATGGAATTTCTCCTGCCGGATGCATCGGTATATTTAACGGCCCCTTTATATGGAAAAACTCTCCCTCATGATTGATTGGCTTCATAAGTTCTTTTATTTTCTCTATATTGCCATCTGTTTCTAACATTTCATAAGGATTACTATGCCATAGCTGCTTCACAACCTTAGTACATTCAGCCGCTTTTGCATAACGCTCCTCTGAGGAAGGCATAGGCTCGTTACTAAAATTATAGGCACCATCAATGGAGGTCACGATATTCCATCCTACACGTCCCCCACTAATCCAATTCAAGGATTGTAATTGTCGGGCAATCAAATAGGGTGGTATAAAAGAGGTAGAAATGGTCGTTACTAAACCTATTTGCTTCGTTTCTCTTGCCACTGCAGTCAATAAAAAGCTAGGGTCTAACCCAACTGTACCTTTAGTTTTAGCCATTAATTCTGGATGAGCCATTAAATAATCTGCTTTAAATAAAAAATCTAATTTAGCCGCCTCAGCACGCTTCGCGAATGCAATATGCTCATCCATCAACACATCTTTCTCACCATGTTTGTTTTGCACAGCTAGATGCATACCAATAATGAGATGTCTTTTCATGAATACTCCACTCCTTTTAAATGAAAATGATTATCATTTTCATCATACTCATTCATGTATAAGATTGCAATGCCATTTGCCATAAAAAAGAGGTGCCTCAGTTGAATGGGCACCTAGACGTTATTATTTAAAACACTTACTATAAAGGAAAATATAGCTATTATCATAATAAAAGATATCACCAGAGGCAAAAAGTTTGACCTCTTTATTAACAGCTAGCCTATGGGTCATAAGCTTTTATAATGTGGATAGTTCCCCTAATTTCAATTAATTCAAATACTAGTTATAACTAAACATTTACGATGTCGAGAAGCTAAATAGGCTTTGCAAAAATTTGTTTTTCAATAGGGTCCCAAATGACAATTCCTACATCTTGTTGCTGATCAATGATCCGAACTGTAATGGGAATATAATCGATTAATATCCTATTTAAATTGGTACTTATGAGCTGTAATAGACCAATCAGCTCTGGTTCATTTATAAGTGGAGCATTTACCTCTATTTGAATATCTGTTAATTTGCCTTCTTCATATCGTAGCTTGCCAAATATTTTTAGGTTTACATGTTTAAATCCTTCCTGAATGTCCTCTTTAAAAAGCAATAATTTAGTATACATATTTTGATCTAAACTATATAACGCTTCCGAGGGAAATATATAAAATTTCTTATCTATTTCAGCCCATTTTGTAATGCTAGCTTCCCCCTGAGGGATAAACGTTTCTGCTAAAAATACCCCTGGAATAATATCATTTATATTCGATTCTTGAAATAACGTAAGGGTAATAGGAACATTCGGTATTTTTACATTTCCCCTAATATCTTTAATTATCTTTTCAGCTACTTTTTTCCCAAAGTTTTTGACATCATCGACATCATCATCGTTTTGGTCTACTTTCACTTGCCCAGTGTAAATTAAACCATCACCATCAGTTACTCGTATGTCATAATATTCATTTAACGATATTGCAATTGACATGCCTTCCATTTTACTAGTTTCTTTATTAATAAAATTTTGTTCCAATACATGGGAAAGGATTAAGGGATACCTTTTTTCATCCTCTAAAACATTATCGGTTTTATGTTCGATTGCAGGGTTTAAACCTACATCATCATTTGTTTTTCTACTTAGCCATTGACTAATTGTTTCATCACTTACATATTGACCTTCCTGCAAATAAAACTTATCAGTTGGAAATTGATGGATGGATAATTCCATTAAACCTCTTTCTATTTCATTCATATTTAATGCATTATTCATATTCTTGATTATGGAGCCTCTAGCAATATTGAATTTAGTAGAAGGTTGAATTTCATAAGTTTCCTTTTTTTGAATAGACGATATATACTTTTTCTCATTGTTCGTGCTCCCCTCCATCTCACTATTACAAGCACTTAAAAGTAATAGGGGCGCCACCAAAAATAACATTCGTTGTCTTCTTTTCATCACGATTACTCCTCGATCATTATGGTACATTTTAAATACCTTTATTTACCATAACAAATTTACCGAAATAATACATCATTAACTTGAAAATTTCACCATTTTTGCCCCTTTTGTTCATGCGATGTCGCCCATCAAAAAAAGACCTATGTTCATAAAAGAACATAAGTCTTACTAGTTTGGTTGGGTTGCCTCAGAGATTCAATTAGCTTTAATGCACTCTTCCCTATTTACATAGCTAAGGCTACATCATTCTTACTTTGCATTTTTATCTGGCTGATGAATACCAAATACATTGCCTTCCGTATCCATATAGTATCCTTGCCATGCCATACCTGGTAATGCATACTTTGGCATAGCTATTTGGCCACCGTTTTCTAGAATTTTGGCTTCCGTTATATCATAACTTTCTACGCCCATCGTACAAGCAAATCCATTCATAGCTTGGTTAGGCTCTGGAGGAGGACCTTGACGTTGCATTAAAGCGCCATCAATGCCATGCTCATCCTCAACACCTGTTACTGCTCCAAAATACGGCATTCCTGCGTAGTCACTCCAATCTTGAAATGACCAACCAAATACGTTTCCATAGAAATTCTTTGCCCTCTCCATGTCACTTACATGAATTTCAAAATGAACCAATCTCCCCATTGTATCCTCCTTCGAAGCAAATATGTTTGAATACATTTACTATAAAGCATTTTTGATAAGATGAAAAATAAAATAATTATTAATTTTCTGTCAATTCAACATTACATGATTTCAGATGAATCTCTAAAGCTACATGAAACTAATTTATAATTGACTATACACGGAAAATGCATCTGTTATATTATATTGTTCTGTTCGAGAATTCCCTTCAGCCCCTACTGTTACTAAGATGTATTCTTGTCCATTTATTGTAGCTAAACTTGCTAAACATAAACCCGCATCATCCGTATAGCCTGTTTTCCCACCTAAAATTTCTCCACCTGGTAATGCTCTTGTTGTCATATTTTGAAACATTTTATTTGTAAAGGTTATTCCCTCTGGATGACGATTTGTAGGTTTGATAGAATATCTTTCCGCTGTATACACTTGACGAAATTCATCATTTGTTAATGCATATTGCAAAAGTAAAGACATATCTTTGACAGTCGTATAATGCTCTGTATGATGCAATCCAGTAGTATTCATAAAATGAGTATTTTTCATGCCTAACTGTTGGGCCTTTTCATTCATTAGATTTACAAATTTTCTTTCCGAACCAGCAATATATTCAGCTAAACCGATGGAAGCCTCGGCGCCTGATGGCAGCATAGAACCATATAATAAATCCTCTAGCGTAAGCTTTTCATTTGGAAGAAAGCCAGCAAGTGATGCGTTCGCTTCGTATAAATGATTAAATATATTATTTCCTAAAACAATTTCTTCCTGTAAATTAGGAATCTGCTCGATAGCCACTAAAACCGTCATCATTTTTGTTAATGATGCAGGGTAAATAACTTCCTCGCTATTTTTATCTATCAGAACTTTATTATCATCTAAATTCACTAGAATAGCATTCGAGCTATATAAATTAACATTCATCATATCGCCACTCTTTGTTGGCGTGTCAAACGATTGCGTGTTGACTTGTAAGGATACAGGCGTTTCTTTAGCCCATATAAAATAAACAAACAACATGACGAAAATGAATAGTATAGTAAAAATACCTTTTCTCTTAAACATATAAAAACAACTCCTTCTCATTATGTCTTAATTCAAACATAAAAAGAGGAGCTTTATTTTAATTAACTATTAGTGAATTCTTAAGGTTTCTTAAGAATTACCCGGAATCCTGACAGTAAAGATCGTTTTTTCATTACTAGAAGTAGCTGTAATTGTTCCGCCATGGGCTTGTACAATTTCATTTGAAATAGCTAAACCTAGTCCCGCACCACCAGTTTGTGTGGATCTTGAATTATCTAAACGATAGAACTTTTCAAATATCATCTTTAGTTTTTCAGGAGGGATCGTCTTTCCTGTATTTGAAAACGAAATACATGTTTCATTATTTTCTTTTTTAGCACTAATTTCAATTGTACTATTAGGATCACTATAGGCCATTGCATTTTTTAAAATATTATTAAATACTCTTGCTAATTTATTTCCATCTGCATAAATAGTAATATCTCCATCGATATGGACGATTGCCTTTTGACCTCTAGGTGTTAACAATGGGTAAAATTCATCGGCGACTTGCATCAACATATAGTTTAGAGGAATTGAATCTTTCTCTAAAATAATGGATTGTAAATTAAATCGAGTAATTTCAAAAAACTCATTGATTAAGTGCTCAAGCCTATAAGATTTTTCTAGCGTAATTGTTACATATTTTTCTTTTTGCTCCACAGGCATGTCCTTAGCCTCGTCTAAAAGGCTTAAGTAGCCAATAATCGAAGTCAAAGGGGTTTTAATATCATGTGCCAAATAAACAACAAGGTCATTCTTCCGTTGCTCTGCTTCTTGCGCATCTCTTGCCCGTTTTTCTAATTTATTTTTTACATCATTTAATTTTTTCTCCAAAAAATCTAGCTCAGGAGGTAGGTGGATTTCCTGTTCTGACTCGTCAGAAAGCATGGAGATACTTGAACTAATTTGATGAAAATAACGAGTGAAACGAGATAAGGCCATATAAAAAATAACTAGCAGTAATAAAATGAATCCTATCGTTAGCAAAAGGGGTTTATTTTGTTGGAATAATACAAAATAAGCTTGTCGGGCTGCATAATAATCTAATTGTAAAACATTTTCACAAAAAGACATAAAAGCATTGGCGAAAGGCTTTTGCAAAACACCATCGATGAGGGCAAAGTTGATAATCAAACCGAATATAATGGCCACAGCAAGAATAAAAATAATTTGTAAAATCATTTTCCTCTTCAGTCTTCCAAACTCATTTTTCAATTGTATACCCCACTCCCCAAACCGTTTTAATAAATTTGGGATTCTCTACAGAATCATTCATTTTCTCGCGCAAATGCCGAATATGAACCATAACTGTATTATTGCTATTGAAATATTTTTCTCCCCATATTTCCTGAAACAACTCTTCTGAGCTAATAACCTTTCCTCTATTCGAACATAAATACCATAATATGGAAAATTCTGTAGGTGTAAGGGATAATTGTCTTTCATTTAACAAGACTTGTCTCGTATTTTTGTTCATCATTAAACCTGCAAAATCAATCATATTTTCATGTGGCTTCGAGCTTTGGTTGTATAACGTAAATCTTCGTAACTGTGCCTTAACGCGAGCGACCAACTCTAACGGTCGAAAAGGCTTTGTAATATAATCATCTGCTCCTAAAGAAAATCCATTTATTTTATCAATTTCCTCTTCCTTAGCCGTCAGCATAATGACAGGGAAATTATAGGTTTCACGTATTTTTTGTAAAATGGTAAAGCCATCAATATGTGGCATCATAATATCTAAAATAGCTAAATCTAAACCTTCACGCTCAATACAAGCCAATGCTTCCTGAGCTGTATAATATTTAAATACATGATAATTTTCATTTTTTAAATAAAGCTCTATTAAATCTGCAATTTCTTTTTCATCGTCAACTACTAAAATGTTCAAACAAATTGTTCCTCCTTCTATCCTCGAATTTTCCACGTTTTTTCACACGCATTATAGCACTTCCTTATTGCTATATCTATAAATAAGAATAGTTTATTTTCGAAACCAACTAAAAAAAGATTCGGAAATAACATATTTCCAAATCTTTTTTATAACGACATCCATTCTATAAAGCTAATTGTTTTACAGCGCCTTAATTTTAAGAATGGATGGCAGTAGGAGAAGATTTTTGGGACATATCTTGTTTTACTATTCTCCCTGGATAAAATTGCATTTGTTCATTTAATTTATTTTCTTTTGCTGTTATCGTAATAGGTTTCATTCTCAAGACAAGTGTTTTACTCCCTAAAGAAGATTGATACTTTTCGATATGTGTTTTCGATAATCGAGTATGGTAATAGCTCGGTACATATTTATCCAGCATTGCCTGCATGGCAGCAGTTGCTTCATTTAAATCTATTACTATTTCCACTTGACCATTCGCAACCACACTCATATATGCTGTATCCGTTTCAGCAGGAATGGGGTCTACCATTGTTCCAAACGTTTCGCATACTGTAATACATGCATGTGGATTGGTCTCAATAATATTTATTTTTCTTCCCTCATTCGCTCCATGAAAATAAAAATATCCATCTTTAAAGACATAATTAAATGGAATAACATATGGCATATGTTCATCCACTAACCCAAGAAAAGCAGTTTGTGCGTCCTCTAAAAATTGTTTTATTTGGTTGTCATCTGTACATGCTCTTAGATGCATTCGAATGTCCGTTTTCATTTTTTAGCCCCCTATTTCTCTTCTACAGAGGAGTCTACAGCAGGAAGGACGCCTACAAAAGGGACAGTTTGATGAAAACCGGTGGGTACAACTTCAAACTATTTAATATAAAGAGTTTCTAATTCCTCATTCACTCACCCGAATCTCGATAAAATAACTTTAGCTGAGCCACAATCATAATGCTAATAACGACAAGTAAAAACCAAGAACTGATTTTCCCAAAATGAACAATCGTCCAGGCTACTTCTTGATTAGGGTAGGACCATGCACCAAAAAATGTAGCAATATTTTCCGCAATCCAAATGAAAAACCCAATTAAAAAGAATGATACGACAATCGGCATTTGATAGATGTTATTGCGTACGGTAAATTTGACAACTGTACGGTAAAACACAATGAAAAGTAACACCATTAACAGCCATCTTAAATCGTAAATAAAATGGTGTGTGAAAAAATTCAAGTAAATCATGGCACCTAGTGGAATAGCTATATAACTCTTTGGCCAATTGACAATCTTTAAATCAAACCTGCGCCACGCCTGACAAATATAGCTGGCTACACTTGCATACATAAAGCCACTATATAATGGTACACCTCCAATTTTTGACCAAGCCTCTTCTGGATAAGACCAAGAATTAACATTCACTTTATATAGTTCAAGAACAAGCCCAATAATATGAAATAGACAGATCACTTTTATTTCATCTTTCGTTTCTAGACCAAATTTATACATCAAGTATTGTGTCACAAGACAGATTATTAAAATGAAATCGTATCTTGCAAAGCCTGGTATATGAATTACTTTTGAGAGCGCGAGAGTAATAAATATTACGACAGGAAAAATACAAGATAATGATTGATGGTACGTAAAGTAACCTAAGTCTTTCAAAAAATTCTTCATCATACATTCACCTCAGTAATGATACAGAGTATGAGGAACTTAGTGTGCAAATCTAAATTCTTCTTGTATGAAGAATATACGATACATTATCTAATTTCAATATTTTTTTATCGAAAAACGATAAATATTTTCTCTTTTTATTGGAACAATTTTTTATGAAATACGTCCTTCATTTTTCTAAATTTGTGGGATTGAGGAGAAAAAATAGAAAAGAGTAGCCGTCTTAGCAGCTACTCCCCATACTTAAAGATACATTTTTTGATCTAATTTTAACTGTACTTCTTGTTGACTTATTTTTATTGCCTTAGTCTTCTTCACTTTTAAGTAATAAACGACGTAACAGCCGATAAAGAATGCTCCACCACAATAAAGTGCCAATCGTTGCGATGGATCAAATGCCAAGCTCGCCATAACAATACAGTTTGCGACTAAACCGATAATTGGAATGATTGGATAAAGTGGAGCTTTGAATTTTAAATCCTCCACTTTTCCCCCTTGTCTGACATAAGATCGTCTAAAGGCGATTTGTGATGCTGTAATTGCAATCCAGCCTATTTGAGCGCCTAAACCAGCTAGCGATAAAAGCCAAACAAAAACTGTTTTTGCAGCGAATACACTAGACAGAAGTGATAATCCGGCTACAGCAAGTGTTATTAATAATGCGTTCATAGGAATCCCTCTCTTATTAACCTTCCCTAAAACTGGGCTAGCCATTTTTTCAACGGAAAGAGAGAATAACATACGCGTTGCTGCATATAGACCCGAGTTAGCAACCGATAATAACGCTGTTAAAATAACGAAGTTCATGATGTCAGCCGCATAAGGTATACCTATACTATCCAATACAACTACAAATGGGCTTTCAACAACTCCCGCTTTATCCATAGGAATCATCCCTGCAAGCACAACCACGGATAGAACAAAGAAGAAAAGCGTACGCCATACGGTTTGTTTAATAGATTTAGGAATCGTTTTTTCCGGATTTTCACTTTCCCCTGCAGCAATACCAATTAACTCTGTTCCTTGGAATGAAAAATTCACAGTGATCATCGTTATAAGCAATGCTGTTACACCATTTGGAAATAGTCCCCCCTCATAAAAATGAGTAAGGAATGGGGCCTCCGTTCCATCCTTCATATCGATCAAGCCAAACATAGCTGCTCCCCCAACTCCTAGGAACATAATGATGGCCAAAATTTTAATGCTAGAAAAGACAAACTCCGCTTCACCAAATGCCTTTGCTGATAAACCATTTAACAAAAAGAGCAGGGCCCCGAATATTAAACACCACATCCATACTGGTGATTCTGGAAACCATCTTTGCATAAGTTGTCCAGCGCCTAAAAATTCAAGGGCAACCGTTACTGCCCAGCCTAGCCAATACAGCCAGCCAACAGCAAAGCCAGTAGCAGGACCTATAAATTTCGTCGTGTATGTTTGAAATGAACCAGATACTGGCATAGCCACTGATAATTCACCTAAACAAAGCATCGTTAGATACATCACTAATCCGCCTACTAAATAAGAAAGAATGGCCCCAGTTGGTCCGGCTTGATTAATGGTAAAGCCTGATCCAAGGAAAAACCCCGTTCCTATACAACCCCCAAGTGAGATCATAAACAAGTGTCTAGCTTTCATACTTCTTTTTAATTCATATTGTTCTGATGCCATAAAAAAACCCCTTATGCTATTACCTTGTAAGCACTTACTTTTGTAAGTACAAAAAGATAATTAGTAGAAATATCAATAGATTTGATTTATAAAATTTAATCTATTTTGTGAACAGTCAATTTTCTGACAAATAAAAGTTCCCGTTTAGTCTAGAGCATTAATTCGTTCTATTGTAAACTATAATGAGGGAGAGCAATTTTCTAATATTCGGTTGTGGCGACCTAATTTTATTAAAAAAGTTCTTCCTTATAGGCTCATTCATCTTCCCAATCGTTTGCTTAAAGTAATGTATCACCAAAGAGTGAGCTGATTAAAGCTACGGCAGCGATAGCTGTTTTATTATATTGATCTAAAACTGGGTTTGTCTCTACAAACTCTGCAGAAGTAATAATATTTGCTTCTGATAGCATTTCCATAGCAAGGTGACTTTCTCGGTAGCTAATACCACCTGCCACTGGAGTTCCTACACCAGGAGCATCATTAGGATCAAGGCCATCTAAATCTAAAGATAAATGGACACCGTCAGTGCGTTCCTTTAAATATTCAATCGTTTCGGACATTACTGTCGTCATGCCTAAACGATCGATTTCATGCATCGTATACACCTTAATGCCAATTTCCTTAATTAGTTGTTTCTCACCTGGATCTAAATCACGTGCCCCAATAATAACAACATTTTCAGGCTTCACTTTTGGCGCATAGCCACCAATATTCGTAAGTAACGGATGACCAAGTCCTAAGCTTACTGCCAAAGACATTCCATGAATATTACCTGAAGGTGATGTTTCACCTGTATTTAAATCACCATGGGCATCATACCAAATAACGCCTAGATTCTCATAATGTTTGGAAACACCTGCTAATGTACCAATGGCAATACTATGATCTCCACCTAAAACTAAAGGAAAGCGTTTTGAGGAAATAACATGATCTACTTTTTGACCAAGTTTGTCATTAGCATCAGCTACAGTTTTTAAATTTTTTAAGTTAGTTGTTGCCTCTATTTCTACATCTTTATGAACGAGTTCGATAGTCAGATCCCCTTCGTCCTGAATGGAATATCCAAGACCCTCAAGTCGATCTGTTAGACCAGCATATCGAATTGCACTCGGTCCCATGTCAACTCCTCTTCTCGTTTGACCCAAATCCATTGGCACCCCAATAATTGTCACTTCTTTGCGCATAATAATTTTCTCCTCTCCAATAATTACTTTCACAGTATAAAGAAAATGAAAAATTGACTCAACTCGACATTATTTTTAATTTTTATACAGTTTGGATTATTAAAAACATAGATTTCATCATGCATAAATGAATGCATAAACAGCAAAGTAATGAATACACAAACAATATTTTACAATTTTACATCATTTATTGTCAGAAATTTCAAAAACAGAACAGTAAAACTATTCTTTTTTTATAGTTTTTTTTGAAAATTTTTAAGGTAATTTAAGGTTTAAACACTATTTATTGCAATAATATTGAAAATAGATACTATTTTGTTTAATATTGGCATTCCTTTTTTCTACTAAAAATTTTATTTAAAATAGCTTTAGGCAATTATTTGGACATAAAAAAGCCCTACGACGTAGCTAGTAGGGCTTTAAAACTTCTAAGTTTTTAATAATTTTAAAATACTATTCAAACACGTTTCTTTATAATATTGATGTTGTTCTTCTAAATCATTAGTTAACCATTGTATCAAAGAACCATCAATCATCGCCCTCACCATTTTTGCACTTTCTAAGGAATCCATTTCTTCACAAAACACACCTTCATGCTGTCCTAACTTAATAATTTCTTGTCCAATCCCCCAGCAATTCTCATAAAATTTTAAGTTTATTTTTTTATACGCTTCATTTCCATTCGCTTGGGCTAAAAAATCTAAATACACTCTGTAAAATTTTTTATTGTCCTGAGGGGATACAAAAACAGCATTTATATAGGCATGAAGTTTTTCTATTGCCTTCTCGTATTTGGCAATTTCTTTTATTTCAAAACTATAGATTTTGTTTGTTGTGGATTCCAGTAATTCTAATAAGATGTTTTGCTTGCTCGTAAAGTAATAGTGAACGACACCTTTCGAAACATCTGCATGATCGGCAATATCTTGTAATGTAACATTATCATAGCCTAAATTTGAAACAGCATCAAAGGCTGCTTTCATAATTTGTTTCTTTCGTTCTTCCTCTTTCTTTTTCATAGAAGCCTCCAATGACTTGATACAAGTCATTATACATGAACAGTGTGCCATGTCCAATTTTATATTGACCGGTCAGAATAATTTTGATACTGTTTAATGGAATTATATTGAGGAGGATGTTTACGATGACATTAGAAAACTTTAAAGCGTTGGTAGTCAATCAAGATGAGGATTTTACAGTGAAAGTTAATGATCTTACTTTAAATGATCTACCAAATGGTGAGGTATTAATTAAAGTAAGCTACTCTGGCATTAATTATAAAGACAGTTTGGCAGCTATACCGGATGGTAAAATCGTTACTTCCTATCCTTTCGTACCCGGTATTGATTTAGCTGGGATTGTTGTATCCTCTGAAGATCCCCGTTTCCATGAAGGTGACGAGGTAATTGCAACAAGCTATGAAATTGGCGTAGCCCACTTTGGAGGATTTAGCGAGTACGCTCGAATTCCTTCTAAATGGATTGTTCCACTTCCAAGCGGTCTATCTCTCAAAGAGGCAATGATTATAGGAACAGCCGGATTTACAGCTGCTTTGTCTATTCAAAGACTCGAAGAAAATGGCATTAATCCTGAGAAAGGGAAAGTCCTTGTTACGGGTGCAACTGGGGGTGTAGGCAGTTTTGCTGTCTCGATTCTTTCAACACTAGGTTATCAAGTAGAAGCAAGTACAGGAAAAGATTCAGAACATGAATACTTGAATAACCTTGGAGCCAGTTCAATTGTAGATCGTGGAGAGGTATTTGATGGGAAAATTAGAGCGTTAGGCAAACAAAAATGGGCTGCAGCTGTCGATTCTGTTGGAGGAGAGCCACTTGCCTCTTTATTAAGCCAAATTCAGTATGGAGGTGCAGTTGCTAGCAGTGGGTTAACAGCAGGAACAAACCTTCCTACAAGTGTCTTCCCCTTCATTTTAAGAGGCGTGAATTTACTTGGAATTGATTCTGTTTATTGTCCAATGGATGTACGATTGAAAATATGGAATCGCTTAGCAACAGATTTTAAACCAGCAAACCTTGAACGCTTCATACATCAAGAGGTAACATTGCAGCAACTTCCAGATGTTTTACCTATGTTACTGAAAGGTCAAGCAAGAGGTAGATTCCTTGTGAAATTATAAATAAATTAAACGAAAGCCTTCTTACAAATGAATGTAGGAAGGCTTTTATCATACGACTTTTATTCCTACAAGCTACTATGCCTCAGCATGGTAGCTTTTTTTGTTTGACATCTGCCGGACATAAAAGCTCTTTATAGTAGGCCATGAACATATCACTAGTTGCTTCTAGTCAAGCGTCATAAAAAATTGTCTAAATTCGTGTTCTCAAACATACCATTAATGTATATGAGCATTAAACTTAGGGAAATCAAAAACTATCAACTATTTTTGGAGATGATCATATGAAACGAGCACATATAGATGAATTAAATATTACTAGGGCATTAGCTATACTAGCTGTACTTCTTATCCATTCTACTAGTACACCTGTTACAGCTTTATCCAGCGAATCAAGACTCTACTCCATTTACGTATTTTTGAATATTTCCCCCAAATTCGCTGTTCCTGTTTTTATTTTTTTAAGTGGGTTTGTTTTATTTTACAACTATATACAAAAGGATTTCACAAAAACACTGATTGTTCGTTTTTATAAAAAAAGAGTTACCCAAATACTTATTCCCTATCTCTTTTTTTCCGTCTTTTATTATGCAGCCATGCAATTTTATGTGACGCACGATTTTTCATTAACATGGCACGCCCTTTTTAGTGTTGAATTTCTTGAGAAACTACTAATTGGAAAAGCATATACTCATTTATACTATATATTTATTATGGTGCAGTTCTATCTATTGTTCCCGTTATTCTTATATATTTTAAAGAAAAAACCCGCCCTATCCCCTCACCTAATATGGATAGGACTAGCTCTTCAATGGATTTTTATCCAATTAAATGCTGAGTTTTGGCAGTATCCATTCAGAGGGAGTATTTCATTCTCTTATATACTTTATTTCCTGGCTGGTGCATTTTTAGGAATTTATTTTGAAAAGTATAAACGATGGTTCCAGCTAACAAAAGAAAACTTCCCTGTTTCAATATATTTCATTTGGGCTATTTGGTTATTTTCTACTATTTATAATATTTATCTATATTATTATGTTTTCTCATCCCAAACCTATTTAGCCAACAGTATCGTATTTGAACTAGTTTTTCAGCTACAATCTTTATCGGCCTGTATGGTAGTGTTACAGCTTTCTTTCTGGATTTATGATAGTGGGAATAAAGCCTTTGTAAATGCCCTTATTAACCTTGGGACACTATCATTTGGCATTTATTTATTACATCCTTTTTTCCTCTTCCTATATCGTCAAATACCTGTAAGTGGCAATAGTCTCTTATTTCATATTTGGAGTGTGGGAGGCTTTATTGTTGCTCTATTTGTTACGTGGATGGTTGTATTTCTGGTGGGAAAATATAGTAAATATCATTGGATTGCATTCGGACCGATTCCGAAAGAGTTTCCTTATAAATAATGTTGCCTATTATAATAGTAGAAACTATGTGGACTAACAAAAAAGCCCTGTGGAAATCCACAGGGCTTTCTTACATAATCAGCTTAATTATTTTGAAACTGAACCGTCTTTTACTTTGTTGTTATTTGCATCAACAAGGTTTGTAGCTTTAAATTCAACTACAATGCTATCAGTTAAAGCGTAGTCAGCTTTAGTTGTTACAGTTAATTTACCATTAGCTACAGCAGCTGAAGCAATTTCCACAGTCGAGCCAGCAATTTTCACTGTTAAACCTGTTGGCGTAGCTTGATCAGCAATGCTTTCAGTGAAGTCAACTGTAAATGTTTTGCTATCTACAACTGTTACTTTAGAAGCTACAGGCACAATATTTTCTTTAAGAGCAACTAGAGTTGTCGCTTTGCCATTTTTAAGAGTGTTACCTTTAGTATCTACTACATTTTTAGCTTCAAGTACATAATTACCATTTGCAGTGATAGAACCCTCTGGTAAAGTGAAGCGTACTTTTTTAGTACCATCAACAAATTGAAGTTGAGTGCCAGCAGGTAGCTCTTTTCCTCCAAGTGTGTAGTTAGAAGCATTTGTTGCTGTTGCAGTCACATCAGCAGCATATTCAACAGTGAATACATTGTTATCTGTTACTACAACTGGTGTAGCTCCAAATACTAATGAATCTGTAGTAGTTTCAGGTGTAGCTTCATACGTGCCAGTTGTCACATTGAATGTGATTGTATCTGCTGTTACGTTGCCAGCTAAATCAGCAACTGCTTTAGCAGATAATTCAAATGTATATGTTGAATTGCTATCTAAATCAATGTCCACCTTCACAGTGTTTTTCTCTGCACCCTCAATTTTACCGTTACCATCTACATCGTAACCAGCATCTGCTTTTACAGCTGTTTCTTTTCCAGTAGTGTAAGCAATACCATTTTGAGTTTTAACTGTTAATTTACCATCTACTTTTACTGGCTCGCTAAAAGTAAGGTATAGAGCATCTACATCAGTAGTAGCATTCACATCATCAGCTACTAACATTTTAGTAGAAGTAGTTACAAGTGAAGCAGGCGTTAAATCTTTAGATAAAATAGCCTTGAACTCAAATGCATCTCCAGCATTACCAGCTAAATCTTTTTGTCCTTCTACTTTCACGTCCGCATTAATGAATGTAGCTGTCCCTAATGCAGCTTTTGCATCAATAGTAAATACAGTTTTATCCTCTGTATCTTTCATATCAGCATCTTTTAAGTAGTAAACAGTAGAACCAACTGTTACTTTTGCATATTCTGCAGCAGTAGCACCAGCATCTGCATCAAGATTTTGTTTCATTAATTCTTCTGAGAAATCAAACGTGATTTCTGTTCCATTCACTGCAGTAGAAACAGTTGGTTTAGAATTATCAACGTCTGCTTTTAGAACCGTGAAGTTCACTGCAATTGGATTTGCGATATTATTAGCGAAGTCAGTTGCCCCTACGATGTCTACTTTATAAGTTTGATCAGCAGTTAAACCTTTGATTGTTAATGTTTTTCCAGATAAAGTATAACGATCTTTAGCAAGTTCAGTACCGTTTAAGCTTACTGTTCCTTCGTTTTGTACAAGCTCATCGAAAGTGATTACCGCTGTTGTGCCTTTAGCTTCAACAGAATTTACGCTAACAGGAGTTGTATCAGCAAATGTGATTAATTTATTAAATTCTTCAGTTAGAATTTTTGCATCTGCTTTTGTTTTGATTGGGTTTACAGTCACTTTACCATTTGTTAACTTAATTTCTTTATCAGTTGTTAAAGTAACAGTCATTCCATCTTCAGATACTTTAGCGTTCGTAATCGTTACACCGTCAATCGCATATTTCGCTGTTACAGCAGCATCTTTTGCATCAACAGCTGTGTTGAACTTCACTTCAAATTCTTTTGCATTAAGTCCTTTTACAGATTCTACTGCTGGTGTTACTTCTTTAACTGCATCAATTGTACGTTTAACCATAGTAGCGAATTCTTCGCGGCTAATTTTATCTTGTGGCGCTAATAATGATCCTTTACCATTGATTACACCATTTTCAACAGCTGTTTCTAAGTAAGATACAGCCCATTTAGAAGCTTTAGAAGCATCTGAGAATTGGCTAAGGTCTGCTTTACCAGTTAATTCATAACCTTGAACGATAACTTTAGCAGCTTGTTCTCTTGTTAATTGTGCTTTCGGTTCAAATTTACCATTACCCATACCGTCAAATAATTCTGGTGAAGTAGCAAGCACTGCATTATAGAACCAGTCATTTTCATTTACATCTGTAAAGTCTTCTGTCCCAGTAGCTTTTAAGTCTAATGCTTTTGATAAAATTTCAGCAGCTTCAGCGCGTGTAAGTGTACCAGTTGGGTTGAAGTTTCCTTTTTCATCACCTTGGATGAAACCTTTGTCAGTTAAAAACTGCACCGCTTCTTTTGCCCAAGATGAAATGCTATCTGCATCATTAAATTCAGCAGCTGATGCTACCGGTACGATTGCTGATGCTACAAGTGCTGCTGTAGCAGTAGTTACGAAAAATTTACGACCTTTGTTATGTTTCGTCATTTTATATTCCTCCAGAATTCAAATAAAATTATATTATTCTGTGAGAACAATATTACCGCTCTATTAACTTGTAAAGATATGTATAATACGTTCTCTCAAATAATAATTACTAATAGTTATGGATAAAGCAACCTTCAAAATTTTTCATGATGAAATATACCAATCAATCTTAAATTTGCTTTACAAGACAATAATATAACTACATTACCAATAAATAAATGCTAAAAATAAGGTAATTTTAATATTCAATTGGTTACATAGGTAATTATTACATAAATAATTCCCAATAATTAGAGAACCGAAGACAAAATGCACATAAAAATATTTATTTATAGCCGGAAACTTAAAATTCCATTTTTCAGATCCCATTTATTTTCTTGGTATAATAGTATGTTGAATGAATTATAGAACGGTATAAATGTAAAGCATTAACAGGTTAAATTCTATGCTAATAAAATATAAATTGTTAAAATTAGCTATAATCATTGTTTCGCCTATCATTACTATATCGTTTTTAGAAGGAGTGATTGAAAATAGATATTAGAAAGATGCGCTATTTCTAATATAAAAAATATATAAAACTAAAGAAAAAAATAACCTCCTACTATCCTTAGATGTAGAAGGTTTTTCCTAAATTATTAGTTTAAAGGTATAGTAGAAATGGAACTATCAAATTGAAAATAAAGACTAAAGGAATGGTATGATTTTTTTAAAAAAGGACCTATAGTTTAATGGTTATCAGGTTGCTATTAATGAAATTAGAACGATTACTATCTATTATCTTCAATCCTCTCAATCAAGAAATAGTGTCAGCTTCTAGCTTAGCAAATGAATTTCAAGTATCATGCAGGACAATTTATAGAAACATTGAAGCAATATACCAGTCGTTTCTTTCCAAGAGACAAACGGCGGTTTCGGGATTATAGCAGGATACAAATTCGATAAAAGCTTAATGGACCCTATTCATTTCCTCTCATTATTAATTAGAATTTTAAAACTTATCCAATCTTTTTAGTACCCATTCTACTCTTTCTGTATCACTCAGTAAAATTTATTTATCGAAATAGACATAGTCAACTTTCTTATTTATATAAAGTTCCATAAAAATGTAAGCGAACATTAATAGCTGTATATAGTTAAGTTACCATATCATAACAATTCAGACGTAAGTCCGAAGACAACAAAGGATAATAAGTTGTATATTTCAATTATACTTTTGAATTAAAAAAGTATGAGGAGAAATCCTTGGCAACCATTACGTATAGTATAAAAATTACTACTAAAACGTTCAATTAGATTAATTTATAAAAGCTATACGTAATGAATTTGCTATTTTAATACTATAAATTGTTTCTATTTGCGACACCTGTAAATGTTGTAAAAAGAGTGTGGGGGTGTTTTCTATGAAAGAAAAGATACATTTTACCATCTTAAGTAATGATTCGACAGATGGAGATGGAGGGTACGGAGTAGGTACCCTTGATTTAAATAATGTAACGCCTATTATTATAGATGGTGAAAAAGAACACGTATTTATAGACTTAGAAGCCTTACATGGGCGAAGTATTATTGAAAAAAAAGTGCGTTTTTCACCAGATTTAGCTCATGCTAGTGACGATTATAATCGGTATTGGATCGTTTGGGTAGCTCTTCAGGTAGGGGAAAATGGACCTTATTATGCGGGATGTACCGCAAGTGAAGTACGGGTATCAAAAGAAGAGCGCCGCATTAAACTTGGCTATAAATCGTTGCCAGAGCAAGTAAATTATTTAGATAAAGCACTTAAAGGGAAATTTCTCCTAAATCATGTCGATACAAAATCAAAAAAACTACTTTCCCAATTTTTATCTGAATTTAATCAACAGTATTGGACACACTCACCTGAAGAATTAAAACAGCAATTATGGGGGGATTTTTAATGGCTTTTGTAATTACAGAATTATGTAGGGATGAAAAAGCAGCCATTTGTTTAGATGTCTGTCCCGTAAATTGCATTGTGAATACGGATACCCAATATGTCATTAACCCTGATATTTGTATTGATTGTGGCGCTTGTGAATTAGTTTGCCCCGTAGAGGCTATTTTCTTTGAGGATGAATTGCCTGCTGAATATAATTCTGCGACTCTACTAGCACGTAACTATTTTCGAAACTAAATGATATACAATGACTATCCTTTATTAACTGCAACAGCAAGTTAATTGATTTAAAGAAGTATTGATTTAAAGCGCTGAGTGTCAGGCAAAAAAGTAGTACAAACGATGGTTTGTACTACTACATATAATTACTATTTGATCTTAGCAGCAAACAAACATGTTACTTGTTCAGATCTTTTTTCAGGACATCCCAAATAGAATTATCTACTTCTATTGCTTTTCTATCAGGTAGTTCTCCATTAGCCTGCGCATCCCAATATGCTTCTTTGACAGGTTTATTACCTAATTCAAAATCCATTCCATCCCATGTATCTTCACGAAATGCATAAAATGCCCAGTGCCAGCCATAATCATTAAAAATGTCAATTAAATCCCTCATATATTGATCCGCTCCATCAACCATTCGGTTAATGCCAAATTCTTCTACAATAATTCGGTTGTTTGATATATTGTGCTTTTCTGCCCATTTAGCAACGGGTGCTAAAAAATCTTTTAATGAAGTTTTATCAAACATTTTTTCATTCTGATCATCCCCGACTTTGACCTTACCAGGATAAGTGTATGTGAATCCTTTTTTTCGATTTTGACTTGTCATTTCATACGGTTCATACATATGGAAAGCATACAGCACATTTTTGTCTTCTATTGGTTTTAAATAGTTTATTGCCCAAGGTGTAGCAAATAAACCCGAATCTAAAATAATGGGTGTATGCGTATCTACAGATCGTATAGAATCTACAATTGTTCCATAAAGTCTATTTAAATCTGCTGGCGTGTTTTCTATCTTGTTGTACCATTTGTCATAGTCTTCTGTCCAAAAATCATTAAAACCAGTGGCTGTTTCAGGATGAGGTTCATTAATTACGTTATATCCTACCACTGCGGGGTGATCTTTTAAGCGCACGGCAAGATCTTTCCAGAAAAGCGCTGCTTGCTCATGATAGTTAAAGTCTTGCCAAATTCGGTCATCATTTTCATAGTTATTAAACTGTCTCCAACGGTTTCCCGGAAGACTAAGGACAGTCAGTACAACTTTTGATCCTCTTGCATATGCTGCATCTAAATCTTCTTTTAACATCTTAAAATCATTTTCAACAATTCCCTCATACTGATCTGCATTGCCGATTAAAAAATCTTTATTCGGCGTAGCATCAGGTTTATCATCAAATAAGAAATCTCTTTCCTTTGCCCATTTATCAGGCGCTAAACGGATAAATTCAATGTTGAATTCATTAGCCTCTTCATAATTTTCTGGCAGAGAAGTGGAATTCATAAAATTTGTACCTTTTCTTTGCTCATCCCAAAAACCATTTTGCATCTGTGGCATTGCCTGTTTCTCTTGTTTCTCTTGTTTCTTTTGTTTTTCTTCTTGCTCCACAGAACTACAGCCAGTAGCAAAGACGACTATTAAAGCACACCAAAGGGAAACTATCATGTTGAACTTATTTTTCATTCTTTTCCTATGATTTATTTCTCTCATATTATCACCTCATGTAAATCGTACTGAACCTACGTTACACGAATGTGACAATTTTAAAAAAATAAAAAGGATTGAGTTCAGTATTAAACTCAATCCTAATATACGGCTATTTAAAACTTACTCTTATTTTGTACCACTCGCTCCAAATCCAGAAGTTCCACGAACCGTTTGAGATAATTCATTGACTTCCAGTAGTTGAATAGTAGGGACAAATTGAATCACCATTTGGGCAATTCGCATAGATTTTTCTACTAAGAACGTATCCTGACCATGATTAATTAAAATAACACCGATTTCCCCTCTATACCCTTCATCGATTGTTCCTGGGCTATTGAGTACTGTAATACTATGTTTTAAGGCTAGTCCACTTCTTGGTCGAATTTGTGCTTCCGTTCCTTTAGGTAATTCAATTTGAATGCCTGTTTTAATTAATTTAGTCCCTCCAGCGGGTATCTCTACAGTTTCAATGGAATAGAGATCCATCCCAGCATCACCGGGATTAGCTTGCATTGGTAGCATTGCATCTACATGCATTCTTTTAATTTTTACTTCTACGTTCATTGTTCTTCATCCTAACGATTAAAATTAAATGTGTCATCTGTAATTGGC
Organism: Lysinibacillus sp. GbtcB16; assembly: GCF_019091145.1. NCBI lineage: Bacteria > Bacillati > Bacillota > Bacilli > Caryophanales > Bacillaceae > Lysinibacillus > Lysinibacillus sp. GbtcB16. The sequence continues at coordinate 735,648 of NZ_JAGXJV010000001.1, read as the reverse complement.
GCTACTTTTGCTTTGGCATAGGTAGCCCCCTTTTGTGAAAAGAAATCATATGTGGAGCCCTCATTACGAATTCCATTCATGACGATCGGATTCACTTCTTCTTCTGGGAACATGGCTTCAAAGCCAACATTCATTAAGGCCTTATTAGCATTATAACGCACATAGGCTTTTACCTCAGGCGATAATCCTGTCTCCGCATAAATATCCTCGGTATATTTCATTTCATTTTGATATAAATCCAGCAATAATTCATAACCCCATAATTGTAAGGCTTCTTGTTTTTCTTTAGAGAATTGCTTATATAGATTTTGAGCAAAAAACCCTACCGCTACGCCATGAATGGATTCGTCGCGCAAAATGAGAGAAATAATTTCAGCACTGTTTCTTAAAAAACCTTGTCCACCTAAGTATAATGGGTAGAAAAATCCAGAATAGAAAAGGAAAGATTCAAGCATAACGGATGAAAACATCGCTTTCCATAAGCTCTCAGAGTCCCCTTCTTCTATACTATTATAAATATCCGCAATTTTATTTGCCTTATATTGTAAATATTCATTTTTCTTTACCCATTCAAAGAGCTCGTCTATCTCCTCGTTTGTACAAAGCGTTGTAAATATATAAGAATATGATTTAGCATGTATTGCCTCAAATGCATCAAAAACGGTTAATACCGCCTTTTCCTGTAAATCATCTGTATAAGCAGCAACACGATTCATTCCTATATTCGTCTGAACGGTATCAAGCAAAGTTAGTCCTGCAAACACCTTTTTATATGTGTCCTGATGCTCAAAACTTTTCCACTGCTTAATATCTTTACTCACTGCAATTTCTTCTGGAAACCAAATTTGCTTCCATTGCTGGTCCCAGAAAATTTGAGCAAGTTCACTAGTTGCCTTATTCCAGTTGACTGCCTCATACACTATATTTGACATGCTACACACTCCTCTAAGCTTTGTAATCGTTGACGAACATAGTAAACGGACTTGATCCCTTTAACCCATGCATAAATGTATACTTTAGCTAGTTGTTCTGTTGTCCAATTGTCAGTGACATAAAGAGTCATTGAAATACCTTGGTCAACGTGTTTTTGAGAAGCTGCATATAAATCAATTAAATCATAAGGATCAACATCATAGGCCTCTACATATAAATGACTGTTTTCGTTTGTTAAATGTGGCATTGGATAAATCGTGCGACTATCTGCATAATCACGAACCTCTACACGCTCTGTACAAGGAGAAATGGATGCCGTACAGCTACGAATATACGAAATACTGCCTGTTGGTGCTATCGCTAAACGATATGAATGAAATAGACCATATTCCATAACATCTTCCTTTAATAATTCCCACATTTTATTAGTGATAATTGGAATGTTGCCAAGTGCTTTTAACACAGCGGGTGATAGCTCTTCTTCATTCTTATTTACATATTGATCAAAATAGCTACCTGAAGCATAATCGCTATCTTCAAATCGGTAGAACGTTTCTGCTTTTTCTTTAGCCATTTCCATCGATGATTTAAGCGAATAATAGTTCATTGCTTCCATAAAGCGGTCCATGAAATCAATAGAATCTTTCGAGCCATACATGATGCCCTCCGTAACAAGATGTCCATGGAGATTCATACAACCTAGCCCTACTGAGTGCATTAATCGATTCGCTTTTGCCACTGATGGGACATTTTTGATGTATGTCATTTGTGACACATTTGTTAATAAGTGCATAGCTGTATCGATTAATGTTTCAAAATCATTTACTTTACTCGCTGCATGAATATCAATTGACCCTAAATTACACGACACATCTAACCCATATTCGTTAGGCTGATCTTGATCTGTAATGACACTAGTTTCTTGAACTTGTAAGATTTCAGTACATAGGTTTGACATTTTTACACGACCGATATTTTTTAGTGGATGTACTTCATTGACATTATCATCAAAAATTTCAAAAGGATAACCTGATTCAAATTGAGCTTTTTTCACCTCAGTATAGAGTCTACGCGCATTCAAACGTTTAATTTTACGGATTTTAGGATTATCAAGTAGTTCATAGTACATTTCTGAAATTGAAATTTCCGACATTCGTTTACCATATACTTTAAAAATATCATATGGACTAAATAACACTATATCTTTATCACGTTTCATCAGATCGAAGAAAATACTTGGAATAATAATTCCTGTTGATAGTGTTGCGAGGCGAATTTTATCATCAGCATTTGGTTTTTTTGATGAAATGAAATTCTCTATATCTGCATGGAAAATATTTAGATAGACAACTCCTGAGCCATTTCGTTGACCGAGCTGATTAGAATAACTAAATGAGTTTTCTAATAATTTTGCAACTGGGATAACACCACTTGCACGATTTAGTATTTCTTTAATTGGATCACCTAAAGGACGTAAATCCGTTAAGTTGACCCCGACCCCTCCGCCTAGGCGTGAAAGCTCTAAACAATAGCCAATATTTTCAGCAATACTATTCATAGAGTCATCCATTGATAATTTAAAGCAGCTTACTAATTCACCACGGGCTTTTTTCCCACTATTTAATGCAGTAGGTGTTGCAGGCTGATAGGCTTCCATCATTGCTTCAACAGAACGTTTTGCTAGCACTGTGTTCCCTTGTGCTAAGTACAAAGCAATAATGACAATACGGTCCTCATATTTTTCTAAGATTTCTTCACCATCACGACTTTTCATAGCATAGCTGTCATAAAATTTGCTTGCACTCATAAATGACGGGAAGCGGAAATTATAATCATATGCTTTTTTGTACAGCTTCTTTATAAAATCCATCTCGTACATGTCTATAAAATCTTTTTCGTAGTATCCCTCATCCACTAAATAGCGGATTTTTTCCTCTATATCTATAAAATAACGTAAACGTACGTTGACATATTCTAAAAAGTAGCGGCGAGTAGCCTCACGGTCCTTTTCTAACTCTAGTAGCCCCGTTGTACTATAACGATTCAGTACGTCATTATTAAGCTTTAAATAAGTTTTCATCCCATTACCCTCGTTTCATAAAACGTTTGTATTGCTTCATAATCTGTTTGATTGCCACGCAAATCTAATTTCCTCACTAAGGGTACATGATAGGTAGTAGCAATTTTCTCCCCAGCACCACCAAATACATGATGTCCGAAGTTACTATTGCCACTAGCAACTACTCCTTTACAAAAATCTCTATTTTTTTCTAAAAAACGTTGGACTTTTGCTGGAATGTCACCTAATCCATCTGTATATGTAATTAAAAGATAAGGCTTATTCAAGCTTAATTCCTCAGAGAGTTCAATAGATTCTGCCCTTAATTTAGAAACTACATTACGGACATTTCCTGTACGACTAGCGTAAACGATCATAGTGTGATCATCTCAATACGAGAAACAATTTCCTGAACATCACCTATAAATGTTTCATCCACCTCTAAAACAGGCACACTTAAAAAACCTGCATCTATAATTGTTTGTTTCGCTTGTTCATCATGATCAATATTAACAATTTCTGCTTCAAGTCCTGCTCGTTGTAATTCGGATTTTACCCATAGACATTTTGGACAGATTGTTTTCGTATAAAGTTTCATAGTAATCCCTCTTTTCATAAAATAAAAAAGCTACCTCTTCTAGAGAGATAGCTTAAATGGAAACGTTAACATACTAAAAATACTGACGTTCCCATCTCTTAATCCCCGAAGAAATGATAAATTTGTTTTATATAGGCAGGTCTCCTGGCTTTGCTTCAATCTCTGATTTCCTTCCCATGCGAATGCACAGTGGTTATAATCATCGTCAGCTTAACAGTTGCGGGGACAGCGTCGGAATAGTACCGAACTTCCCTATTAAACTACATATAGTAGTACCTACACAAAACGAACACAATATATTGTTTTTCGATAATTTTAAGTGTACCATCCTTTATATAAAAAGTAAATCGAGAAATAAAAGTTCATCAATTTGAGACTATTCATATTTTCTGACATATCCTTGTAAGAACGAACTAAAATATAATCATATAAGCACGAATGCAATAGCATTATTTTATTAAAAAATAAGAAGTAAAATAATAGTCGCTTATTTACCTAAAAACGTAGCCACCCTAGTAATTTTATACATAAAAAAGGCATCTTTCCTTTACAGTAAAGATGCAATTATGTGTAAAACTATGAGTATGATGTAAATCTCGCATCCTACTCCATACATCCTATCTTCGTAAATTTTTTTATTGTACTAGTCTAAAGTAGGACCCCTCTCTTGCGATGATGACACATTTTCGTTTCGTCATAACATAACGACGACTACTAAAATGTGCTCAACCTACAGGCGCGAGGAAACCAATCGTTCTACCCTTTTCAACTAATTTACAATGAATATGTACCTTTTCTAGTTATTCTATATTTATTTATAGTATAACATATTCAAGTTCATTCTCCGCCAGCTTGATTAGTCCTATTAAAAATAGCTGATGAATTTTATATGACTCATCAGCTAACCATAAATTTAAAACCTTTCTATTGTTATATCCATATTTATGCTTGTAGCAGCCTTAAAACCTTCCGCAGCTGCAATCATTAAAGAAGAGGGACCACCCTTTTCCGTTTCACCTGCAGTATATATCCCAGCCGCAGTTGTACGTCCAGCACCATCAGTCATAACTGTTCCATTTTCATCAACTTGACAATTTAGCTGTTTAGCAAATTTATTGGGACGATAAAAACTTGGCACAACAAATCCACCAGCTCTTAAAATATTTTCACCTGTTTCTAATTCAACACTCGATAAGTTACCATCATCCCCATGTAAATCTTTAATAGTATTTGTATACACCTTAATTTTCTTTTGTTCAAAATCATTTTGAACCTTCTCAGAAAGTTGATGACCATTCGTAAAAACGATTAAATCCTGTGACCAATTAAAAACCAATTTCGTCATATGACTAATATGCTCCTCGTTTTCTGCAATGATAGCCAATGGCTTGTCTCGCAGCTCCCAACCATCGCAATATGGACAGCTAAATAAACTTTTACCATAATATTGTCTGATTTGCGGGAGAGGAAATTCCTCTTGTATTCCAGTAGCTAACAGTATTTTTTCAGATATATAAGATTTATTTTCCGAAGTATTGACTAGAAATAAACCAGTTATATCATCTTTAATTATTTCTCTGACGGTTTGATCCATCATTGTTATAGAAGGATAAGATTCTATATCTTTACTTGCGAGATTCTTAAATTCTTGTGGCTTTATCCCATCTCTTGTTAAAAAACCATGTGACTCCTGAGTTACACGATTTCGATTTGTTCCATTATCAACTAGTGCAACCTTTCTGCGCGCTCTTCCTAATGTTAAGGCAGCACTTAACCCAGCAGGGCCTCCACCTATAATCATACAATCATATTGATTCATCATTATTTCCCTCCACATCACAATATATTAAAGACCTTTAATATCTACAATTAAGGCAAAAGACACCGCTAATTATATGTATGATATCTTTTTCGTTCCATTTGTTAAGCCCATTATATATTAGTCCTTGATCTCAATAAAAAAGATACAGTTTAGCTGGTTGGGTCTAATCACTCTATTAAGGACTTAACATATCTATAATATCTATTTATTTTTTTCTCGTCAAATTTTTGGTTTGAATGTTTGAAATACTGTCTAAGCACCGTTAATTGAAGTACATCTATTCACTTTAGAAAAGTAACTCCGTTTATCTACTTTATGGAGATGAGCCCAATCTCCATTTTTCAATAGTTATTGATGAAAAAAGTAAAAGCCACTCCAATTGTATTTGGAATGGCTAAATATGATCCATGCAGTCTAAATTAACAAGTCCCTAAATGATTGACATATGCCTAACATTCTTACTGCAAGTAGTTATTACTTAAATTCAATTTCCTCAGCCGAAGCGCCTTTTGTATACGTTATAGTGGCTCCAGCAGGTAAATTACGAATTTCTTTTACATTTTTTCCTTCGATAATAATTTCACCAATCGCCGTACCTTTAAAATCAAAAATCGCATTTCCTTTTTTAGGACTGATTGTTACAGTTTTGTCTGCAAATCCTTCACCATGAAATTCGGCATATTGACTAAATACTGCAATTCCATTTTTAATATTAGTATTTTTTCCTAACGTTAATGAAATACTTGGACGATTCATTATTAATTTACCAGTCTTATAGTTATTAAAGCTATATACATTTTCAGGTACTATTGGTGTTGGTATTTCTTCTTTTCCTGCTTTCAAATCAATTTGAACTAATACAGGGTCATGATCCGATGCTCGCCCCTGCGCTTCTGTAAAGTTCGCATTAATATGAATCATGTCTATGGCCGTAACGTTAGCAAGATTATTCGAAACTAAAATATGATCCAACACTTGATTGTTCCCTTGGAAGAAGTACGTAAAACGATCAGTCTCTGGGGCTTTATCCACCATATTCGTTAAAACATCACCTTTTAATGTTTCAAGTGCTGGTGTGAATTCAAAGTCATTCATGTCCCCTGCTACAATGATATTTATATCCGGATTGATGGCAAGACCTTCATCGATAAAATCATTGATGGCTTGAGCAAGCTGACGACGTTTTGTTACTGATTCTAACACTGGCGGCTGAGTTGGTCCCCACAGTGAACCATCGCCTCCTTTAGAATTTAAGTGCGCTCCTATAATGACTACATGCTCTTCCTGGAATTTGAATTCCGCCGCAATTGGTTTACGTGTATCTGCAAATTTAGTTGGATCAACAAAGCCTGGATTTAAAGCAAGGCTTCCATCTGCTGTCCACCCATTCGCTTGGTCACCCGCTCCCTTTGTACCAGTCACTAAAGAAACACGTATCGGATTATATAAGTAGCCTACACGAATATTACCACCAGGCGCACCGCCTACTGTATTGTTAATAGGCATTACGTCAATCCAATCATAAGCAGGTCCACCAGCAGCTTTAATCGCATTAATTAATCGCATATAGCTTTCAGATGCATCAGCATTTCCTGAATCATTTTGTCCATCATTATCTTGTACTTCGACTAATGTAATAATATCTGGTGACTTCATATTTTTCACAAATGTCGCTGCAATTCTGTCTACTTTTTCATTAGATGTATTGGCAGGATTATTCGAAAAGTTTTCGATATTATAGGAAGCGACATTTAACTTGTCCAATACTGGTTCAAGATGCGTCACTTCTTGCTGAAGATTTGCCTTTGTCACATCAGGAAAGACTTTATTCGTGTTCAGTCGATAGCCGTCTGTAAAGTTTTCTACAAATCCGATAAGTGGATCATTAAAACGATCACCCGAATCATAATTTTTTCCAGCTACCCCTTCAAGCATAATTTTTTCTGGATTATAATCGTCGGCTGCAATATTTAAACCGCCATTCACATTAAATGTATTATTTGTTGTGCTCGGTACAACAATTGGTGAATCATTATTATAAATCGGTCCAATCACTCTCGCATCCGGGAATGATACTCGCATATATTCAATAGATTCCCAAAAATCAATACCATCTTCTTGTGGATCAAAAATTGCAAAGCCATCATTATCAATAATTTTATTTGGTGGGAATAGGTCCTCTCCAATAACAAGTACTTTTGGAACTTCTGCTGTACCTGTTTTTGTAATATTCGTTGCAGAAATTTGCGTATCTCTTAAACGAGAGTTTCCACCCACTTCAGTTACATTCCCTGATACTTTAATAACGTCCCCTACTGCTACATTATGTGCCGACTTACTTACTCTGATCGCTGTTGATTTTACGCCATCGAATGTCGAATCGCCCTCTTGCATAATGAAGCTACTTGAATTAATAACGAATGTTACAATTCCTTCTACATCACTTACTGTTAAATCGACATAAGGTGATATATGGCTTGCCCCTTGAATATCGCTAATTGTGGCATTTTCAGTATCAATAATCTCATAAACAAATGTAGCAATCGCACTATTCGTTAAACCTTCTTTCACTGCAATCGCTTTAATCGTCAACGGTTTATGAACAAGAATTTCCCCTGTATATTTTGTACTAGCTGTAGTAGGTGTTGAGCCGTCCACTGTATAATAAATCGTTGCATCTTCTGTCATGGTAGAAAGTGTAACGTTCGTACCAGCTGTTACCCCACCAACGTGAGAAGCTTTAATATCCTGAACCTTTGATACATCTTCAATAATGCGAATAGGGAGTAGTTGATGATTTGTATATTGACCAACAATACCGGTAATTTCCCCATACGTTTTTCCACTTACTAAACCTGAGTCACGTGTTTTATCGTAAATAGCAAATGTGCCTACATCATCAGTTCCGGTAAAATTTTGACCTGAACCAGTAATGGCTACATTTTTAATCGTTACTAATTTTGATTCATTGTCTTCTGCAACCTCAATACTTTTAATAATGTTTGCCCCTGGTAGTGTAGAAGGAATAGGCATGCCAACAAGCGAAATATTCGTTAATTGCTTTAGTCCGCTATATTCAGCAACTTGACCTTGCACCGTCACCAAATCGCCGACATTTGCAGTAAGACTATCTACAGGGTAAATTGCAATTGCCGCACCCTCTTCATCTTGAATGTGAGCAGTAGCAGTTTCTAATTTTGCTGTTACAATACCCGATACGATTACTACTTGTCCTATTTCTTTATTACGTGCTTCCGTAATTGAAATAGTGGCTGGCGCATCTTTAACTGTAAAATGAAAAGATTTAATTTCGCTATTGTTTAAACCAGTTGCTGTAGCAAATGCTTTGATCGTCATTGCTTCATTTACAACAATGCCCGCTGCTGCATCATAAACCTCACTAGCTGTTGACGGTTCAGAACCATCTATCGTGTAATAGATTGTTGCCTTTGGTGTATCTGTTGACAATGTTACTTTTGATCCTGCAAAAACTTCACCCGTTGCTGGATAAGCTTTAACATTCGCTACTTGTGTAGGCTCATAGTTTCCTACTAATTGGAAGCTTTCCGCGCTTAACGTTTTTAATTGATAGGTCCCGTTAAAAATGGAAGCAATCCCTGTCACTGTAATTACATCATTGTTATTGAACCCATCTGCTTCAAATTGAGAGAACTGATAGCCTGTACGGTTATCATGGCGAATTACTAGCTCGTTATTTTCTGCATCAACGGCTTTAAACTCATATGTTCCATATGTACCAGATGACGCTAAATCTTTAATCTTCACATTTTCAAGTGTAATTAATGTACCTTGTAAGCTGTCTTCAAGTGGTAGATTCACTATTTGCGGTGCAGGTGCTGCCCCTGTAGATATACGTTCAATTGTCGGTGAATTAAATTGAACTTCACCATTAAATGAACTCGTTTTCCCTTTAATTTTGACAATATCTCCAACAGCTAAGCTCCCTGCTTCTGTAGAACTAGAGAAAACATAAACACCTGCAGACTCATCCTGTACATAGAAGGCCTTGCCTCCCCAGTTACCAGGTTTTGTCGTAACCGTCCCCTGAATTTGATATGTTTGGTCTTTTCCCACAGCTGCACGAGCTTCGGCAATTGTTCCTTCAGTGACTGAAGGATTAGCTGGCTCAGTCTGTTCCGTAGGATCAAGTCCAACAAAGTCACTTGAAGTGGTTTCTGTCGTTTCCGCCTTTACCACTGTTACGTAAGGCAAAATCATAGATATTATAAGTAAAAATGATAAAGCCATTTTAGAAACGAAATTAAATTCATATTTCTTCATTCGTTAAGCTCCTTATGATTTTTTATCGTTCATCCTTTTCTCTATTTTGCAAAGGAATTTACGTGAAAGTTATTATTCAATTACTGTGTGTCCTTCAACAGTTAATCCATCTAAACTGATGTTTACATTTGGTGCACCAATGATTAAATCTCCTGAAATCGTACCCGTACTACCAGTTGGCATGAAAGTATAACTCCCTTTAGCTGTTGGAGCTGTTATCGTTACATTTCCCTTCAAGGTATGACCATTCAAATCAAACATTACTAAATCTATTAACGTTATATCTGTAGTCACTGAAGCCATTAACTTAATTAAATCTCCTGCTTTTGCTTGTTTTAATGCTTGTTTTAATTCTTCAGCATTCTTGACATTAAATTCATTCACTTTTTCTGGTGGAATAACTGGATCGGGTGCTACATTTCCTCCACCAGTGTTTGGAACCCCAGTACTTGGTGAAGAACCTCCAATAACAGCCTTAATTTGCGAAGCAACTGCTGCATAGTTCGTCATAATCTTTGTTACAGTTGAACCCGCTGGAATCGACAACGTATTGATCAGTAATCCTGAACCGATTGTAATTCGAGCATCAGCGTTTAGAACCGATAAATAATTAACTACACCACCAACATTCAACGCTAATTCCACGGCCGTTGAAAGCAATAGTCGTTCAAAATTTACATTTCCAGTCATTTTCAGTTTTGCCGTAGATTCTATTGTTACCTTCTTTACAGCTCCCTCAATATGTATAGCAGAAATAGTAGCTGTAATAATGATTTCTGGAATAACCGTGTTCGACATAATTGAGATATTATTCCGTTTGACATAGACTTTTCCTGTTTGCGAATTTTTGATTGTCAATACAGGTGTAGTTTGACTTACATTTGTATTTTCTAATGAAGCTTTTGCTCCATCTATGGCTTCTGCTATTAGATCGCCAGTAATTGTAGCACCATCAAATGCCACTTTTGTTTTAACGTTTGAGCTAATAATTGCATTTCCAGTAATCGATACATTTTTAACTATCACAGCATCGGCATTAATCGTAATTGAATCGAGCGTTGCATTTGTCTTGAATACAACTTCCTTCTCTGCTGAACCTGCCTTATTTAAAACAACATTATTTACTTTTGTTATAACACCATTTTTAATAGATGCTGTAATATCTGCCCCCGTAAGTGCTGTCTTATTTTCAGTGGTAAAAATCGATTTTACCGAATCATCGAAATAATATGTCTTACCATTAATAGTAATTTCACTCGCCGCATATTCTTTAACTTTAAACGTTACACTTTGAGAAGGTTGAGAAATCGGATGACCAACAGCTTCTGAACGAGTAATAAATGCAGCCATTTGCCCTCGTGTTACATTGGAAGAACCATCGAATAATGTTGCTGTCTTACCAGTCGTTACGTTGTTTTCATATAAAGCAGCAATCGCTTCTTTGTAATCAGCGCGCACATCAGTGAATGGTAATGAATTTGTATTTGAAGCTTTTAAATGAAAGGCGTTCGCTAAAATCTTTGCTACATGGTTACGTTGAATATACTCGCCCTGACGGAATGTGCCATCTTCATAGCCATCAATAATCCCTACTTGCTTTAAAGCAGCAATAGCTCCAAAGTATTGATGAGTAGTAGGAATATCTTTAAAATTAGGATTGCTAACATTCGATGTATCCAGTGCTAATACACTTGCAATAATTTTAGCAGCTTGTCCACGTGTTAAGTTTTGTTCAGGTTTAAATGTGCCATCTTGGAACCCATTAATAATGCCCCGATCATTTAAATTTTTAATGTCGTCATAAAATGGATGCGTTCGATGTACATCCTTGAAGCTACTTGCTTCTGATGCAATCGGTGCTACCACTACTACTGCTGAAGCCGTTAAGGCCATTGCTGTTATTGCTTTTAAATACTTCGATTTCCTCCATTTACTCATACTTAGAGTAATACCTCCCCATCCCTATTTAATAAGGAAATTTTTAAAACCAATTAACACTACCAAAATATTGGTTAACATAATAATTTTAACAGAAAAATAATAAAAACATTCTAATTTATTATTAATATTCTAAATACTATGTAAAATAATCCATACTAAACTTTTACAATATGAATAAGAGCAGTAATAACAGGGCTTTTTTCCCCTAACGTTTCATTCAACTAATTCGGCTTATATAAATAAGAACAAAACCGTAAATGGACCGCCTAGTTCCAACAAGCATTCGATGGTTGTAACCAAGACATAGGCCCACTTACTCCTCAAATTTTTTTACAATGCAATAATCTCATTAACTGTAAAAAGCTGAGGAGTATCATCTACTCCTCAGCGCACGAAATTATGATATGGTTTACTGTAACTAATTGAAGATAGACTCCCAACTAACCTACCTCCTTTATTCAAAAAAAAAGAGCTGACAATGCAGCTCAATACTCATGTTACGTTAATGACGATCCGTGTCTACTACTTCCTTTGGTTCCACTATCATGATATGACATTCTTTTTCGGCGAAAGGCTTGTGCTCGGGTCCTCCGGGAATAATAATCATCTCCCCTTGAGAAATTTTCACTTGGCCATCGCGAAAAGCAATAAATAGCTCTCCTTCGAGCACAATAAATACTTTATCGGCGCCTTGATGCTCATGCCACATAAATTCCCCATCAATCTTCACCACTTTGAATTGGAAATCGTGTATTTCACCAACAACTTTCGGAGACCAAAGTTCTTTTATTTGAGCTGCACTCTCATTAAGATTAATAGCTTGATAATTCATAGACATCTCTCCCTATTGTTTTACTTGTTTTCGATGAATGCTACTTTTTTTTATTGATTTTGCAGAGCATCCGTTATATTTTGCAAAGCATATTCGATTGCTAATGGACCACCCGTAATAGCAGACGTATCCATCAAATAAATATTCCCTTTCTTTACTGCGTTCATATTGTTCCAAACATTATTTTGATTTAACTCACTCATTAATGTTTCTTTTTTTGTTATGTCACCTATAAGGAAAATGTGGTCTGCATGAATAGTTGAAATTCCCTCGAACGCAGAAAATTGATTACTCTTCCCATTGAATGTGGTATCTGGTGTAAGCCCCAACCCCCTTTCTTTATCAAACGCAAGTGTATAAACAGGATTATCTTCACCTAAAACATTAAAAGTTTTTCCATCCCATGACACGATAAGTGCTACTGTCTCTCCTTCAATCGTTTTTAAATCTTGTCGACCAGTTGTAATTGCTTGCATCATTTTTTCAATTACTACTTCAGCTTTGTCCTCTTTACCAATAATCTCAGCTACGGTACGGAGGCCATATTGCCAATCTTCATAAATATCCTGGGATTTTAAAGTAATGATTGGTGCAATTTTTTCTAATGATTCATACAGTTTTTCATGATGTTCTGTTGCTAAAATAAAATCAGGCTCAATCGATAGAGTTTTTTCAATACTTGGAGACAATTTATCTCCTAATTCCTCGGTTGAATCTAACTTTCCGTTTAAATAGGCTAAAGAAGATAAATATTCTTTATCTGTAGAAGCAGCAGGAGGCTCACCCAATGCCACTAATATTTCGGGATAAAAATACCAAAGGGAAGCTATTTTTTCAGGTTTCTTCTCGATCACTATTTCTTTACCTAAGGCATCCTTAATTGTTCTTGGCCAATCTTTTGCATCCACTGGAACCGTTGACGTAGATGCTTCTTCTTTCGTAGATAATTCTTTATTTACAGCAGGGGTTTCATTACAACCTCCTAATATGCCTGCTAATAATAGTATTGAGAAACATAGTCCTTTCATCTTTTCCATCCAAATTTCCTCCAACATATGATCTTGATATGCCATTAGTATAGTAAAATCATTTATCGTTTTGAATGGATGCTTGTTGAAACTAGCATGGATTATTGATGAACTTCTCTCGATACTCTTTAGGGGGAATACCAAATTGTTTCTTAAACACTCTACTAAAATAAAAAGGATCTTCAATTCCAACAGCCTGTGCAATTTGTTGGACAGGGACCTCACTTGTATATAGCATTTTTTGCGCCATGTTTATCCGATATTTTAATAAATATTCTGCTGGTCCTATCCCTGCATGTTTTTTAAATACATAAGAAAGTCGATTTCGATTAATATGATTTTGTTCTGCAAGACAAGAAATGGTAAGGCTTTGATAATAGTTCTCATGAATATAGTTACATACTCGTTCGAATACAGTATTTGATTCACTGCTATTTTGACTATTCACCACACATAATAAAGCCTCATTCAGTACATCTCGAAATAGCATTTCGGTTTGAAATTTCGAAATGCCTCCACGCTGATTGTACACCTGCCAAAGACGCAAAATTAATTCGATAAGACGGGGAGATTGTCCAGTGAATAATTCAAAATGCTGATGTGAAAAGCTGGACTCTTGTAGCTCTGTGTTACATATTTGGTATTGAACAAGAATATATTCCCAGTTCGCATATTCAAAATTTTTTTGATTTAGCTTCATATTTGCACCACCATGTACAATTTTTCCTGGTGAAAAGATATAAGGGGTGCCATTAAATTGAAATTGTATTTTTCCATTAAGAGGAAAAACAAATCCAGGAAAAGAATCTGTATATTCAGCATAGGGCACACCAGTGCTTTTAGCATATCGGTATACCCCCTGTACTTGAAATGGAATATGTGCTAAATGCTCTGCTAATTGCTCAACATCGATTTTCAAATTAATTACCTCATTTCAAAATTGTATTTATCGCCTGGTTGGGGTTTGACTACAAACTGTTCCACCTAAGGGATACAGACATAAAAAGCCGATGTGTAAGGTCAATTTCTCTTCCTCTGAAATACAAAAAGGTGGGTTGACGACCTTCGCCTATCCCCACCTTATCGATAATGATTATCATTGTCAATTTGAAATATAACCACCCATCTACTAATTGGTGGCTTACACTACGTATGAAAAGCTTGAACATAGAACCATTTCTCTAAATTCAAAACGTTTTGCTTTCTACACAATTATCAATTTCGTTAAACCTTTTGATATAAAATAACATCAAATACATCCTGAGGATGCATAATCTCATCTACTATATGCCATTTGGTATCGTCTACCTTCTGCATCGGATAATTAAAAAGAGACTTTAATCCATTACCGTAGCGCATTGCAACAAGCACATCTTTATTTGTTATATCGTATAGTTGATCTAAAATGTCATATTTATTGCTGACCGTTGAGCTAAATATAATATGACTAACTTGTTTTATTACTGCGAGCTCCGCTACCGTCTTTTGATCAATTTGAATGGATAAATGATCCCCTAATTTATTGACTACCTGTTTTCCTAATTGAATCGCTTCATCATCAATATCTATTCCAAAAACGTCTGCTCCCGTGCGCTCCGCAACCATTAATAAGGTAATCGGAAAGGATCCAGATCCAATTAAGAGTACCTTCGACTGACTAGTTATTTCAAAATCGCCAAATTCCTTTCCAATACAATTTTCTATGTTACGAAAATAATCCGTGACTGGTTCCTGTTCATGACTTAATAATAACGCTCGATATTTCTCCAAGATTTGCACACAAACAGACGCGTTCATTCTTAATTTGTCGGTTAATAATAGGATCTCTATCGATTCCTTCATATTCGCCCACCGTTCTTCATTGTCACGATTTATGATAAAAGAAGAGTAATCATCCATTACTTCACACAGCTCAAAATAATTAATCTGTTGCTGCTCCTTATTTTGCTGGATAATGAACTGAAATTTCTTATCAAAGTTTTGTAGTTCTTTTAAAAATAACATCCTATCCTTCACTTACCCCACTCCTAATTTGAGAATTAAAGTTCAATATATGCCATTCCTTGTAAAACTATTTCAGCATTTTTTATGGTATGTGAATTATTGGGCCACTCTTCAAAATTAGGAGGATATAGTGTAAAACAATCAAAATCTATTTTGATTGTTTTAATAGAATTATTGCTAGTTTTTCTATGAAACTAGCTTGAATGAGAGTACTATAGGAGCCTAAAAATTGCGAGAGTTGAGTATAGATTTCATTAGAAGCTCCAAGGGGTTAGATGGCAACCGATATGGGCAATATTGTTAGAAGGAGGTTTAAGATCAAATGAATAAAGTTATACAGCCAATCCATGTATATTGTTTGTTATTTTTATCAGTTAGTTTTTTAGCACATTTCGTTTTAATTCCTACCATTTTCACAATCGTCGAACGTGAAGCATGGATAAGCGCTTTGGCAAGTTTAATCCCAATATTAATTTTAGCATTCCTTATTTCTAGAATTACCCATAAATTAAATAATACTTCGTTTTTTGAACAACAATTTTTACAAGATAATAGACCACTTTATTTATTTATCATTACTTCATATATCATTTATTTAATTTCATCAACGTTCGTCTCACTCAAATTTACAATTATTTGGGCAGAAGAAAGTTTTAACTCTGATTATCCATATTTTATTACAGTTATTTTATTTATATTATTATGCTTTTATGGTTCCCTGAAAGGGATCAAAACTATTGCTATCCTGTCATTGATTATTTGTTCACTATACATTTTTTTATTTGTACTCCTCAATTTAGGGAACTCAATGAACAATGAATACGAACTATTATTACCAGTAAATACAAGTAATACTCCGTCCATTTTATGGGGAATATTATACATATGTATTGGTATTTTAGAAATGGGCTTTATTTTAATCGTTTTAAATAGTTATGTAAAAGAGCAAATGAAAAGGACAGGAATAATCGTTTTCTCTATTATGTTTGTCCTATTAGTTTTTATCGCTATCGTGACTACTGTATCTGAATTTGGCATTTATCTCACTAAAAAAATGCTCTTTCCTATAAACGAGCAATGGAGAGTTTTGTCATTTGGTAAGTACTTTACAAGATTAGATTCTTTATCTGTTCTCCAAATATTATCAATGGCTTTTATTCGTATATGTTTATTTATGTATATTGTGTCATCCTTCTTTAAAAATCGAAAATTTATATTAATTATTGGTTATCTAAGCTTAACCATAGGATTATTAATTCCTTGGTCTGTTTCTGATTTTTTGTCATTTATAAAAAGCACTTATCTTCTTTCTATTTTTTTATTTTTATTCTTTTTTATGACTGTTTTCTACGTATTAGAAAAAAAGCAAAAGGGAGTTCATCATCTTGACTGAAAATAAGGATTTTTTTTATAAAGAATTTGACCATCAATCAGATATAACGGTAAGTAGTAAATTCTATATGTTTAATAACGAAAAACATGAAGTTATATTTATCTATTGCCATAGTTTAATTGATAGTGTACTTTTTTTAAATTCATTATTACCAAATATTAGATTTCTGGCTGAACAAGGACATTTATATGATGAGGAAATTATAAATCGCTATTTAGAAGTACAGGAGATCAAAGAGTACAGAATGAAGACAGATGAAATAAATAGAAAAATTTTCTCAGGTTTTTTATATTTTTATCATGTTTCATCGAATAGCTTATATTCAACCAATTTAGCTAAACTACCTGAACGATCCATTGAAGAATCGAATATGGAAGTGTCATTAAGAGGACCTAGAGACGGGTTTGTTGAAAATATAGATACAAATTTTTCTTTAATAAGAATGAGATTAAAAAGTAAAAATTTATCAAGTGACGATTTTACAATTGGCGACACCAGTAAAACAAAAGTTTCATTGCTCTATATTGAGCATTATATTGATCAAAACACTTTAAAGCATGTACAAAACAAACTTAATAAAATAAAAGTAGATAATATTGCAAGTAGTTATCATATTGAAGAATTACTTTATGATAAGTTGACACTCTTTCCCCTCCTTGATTATTCAGGAAGGCCCGATTTTGTAGTAAGTTCCCTCAATAAAGGCCGTTTTGTCATATTAGTAGATGGAAGTCCAAGCTGTTTAATTGGACCTGTAAATTTATTACTTATTTTGAAAGCAGCTGAAGATGATCAAACGAATTTTTTATTTGTGAGTTTTTCACGAATTTTAAGGATTACCTCTTTATTAACAAGTATATTCTTACCTGGGTTTTGGATTGCATTAACTGTCCATCAACTTAACCAGCTACCCTTTCCCTTACTAGTATCCATATCTGCATCTAAAATTGGACTCCCTGTTTCCTCTTCGTTCGAAATTCTTATTATGCTCATTTTTTTTGACCTCTTTCGAGAAGCGGGAATACGCTTACCAAAAGCTGTAGGTCAAACTGTTGCAGTTTTAGGAGGCTTAATAGTTGGGGATGCTGCTATAAGAGCGGGATTTACATCACCATCAACATTAGTAATTGGAGCACTTACCGTTATATCTAGCTATACATTAATTAATCAAAATGTACTAGGCAATGTATTTTTAATAAGAGTTGCAACATTAATCATTTCCGCATTTTTTGGAATGTATGGCTTTGTTTTAAGTGTCTTATTTTTCTTAACCTATATCTCGTCATTAGAAAGTTTCGGGCATCCTTACCTTTCTACATTTTATAAAGTTAGTATACCCAATCTTATTAAAGGTTTTTTAAAAATGCCATTTAGAAATAAAATAAGAGACTGACTGTTTTTACAACAGAAGGGAGATTATAAATGTCCCATTACTATACTTCCACATTCAAAATAATATTAATTTTTCCTTTATTATTTATTCTAGGCGGCTGTTTAGGTACGAAGGAAATACAAAGTGAAGTTTATATTACCGCTCTTGGTATTGATTATTCTAATGATATGTATCATTTATATTTTCAAGCTTTCGGATTTACGAATGTTGCTGGCTCAGATCCTAGCATTGCATCTGAGCCAGCTCCAATTGTTGTCGGACATGGAGAAGGTGAAACGATTCAGGGAGCAATCGATGATATAGAAAAGAATTCTGTTAACCCTTTGTATTATGGACATATACAAACTTTCTTTATTTCCAAAAATATATTGGACGGTCATATGGATGAATTTTTTGATTTTTTTAGTAGGGATTATTATCTACGTTACAATACGTTAGCTTATGGATATGAAGATGATATTAAAGAGATAATGAATGTACATGGTCTCTTTTATAAACCGCCTATATTAACATTTCCTTATGATCCAAATGAACAATTATTCTTTAATTCATTCATCTCAACCAGTACTGTACAAGACATGATTAAAAGATATTATGAACCAGTTGGATCAATTATGGTTCCTACAATAAAAATTAGTGAAGATTATTGGATGGAGGATAATAAATCAAAAAATATATTAAAAATAAGTGGTGCTTATTTTCTTTCACAACAAAAATTCAATGGTTGGATAAAGGAAGAAGAACTTTCAGGGCTAGATTGGTTTAATAAGGATTTTAATAACATGAAATTATCAATAAAGGATCAATCTGTTTCCATGTTTATTGACAATTTAGATTATGATATAGAAATTGTCGGTGACACCATTCCTAAATACATTTTAAATTTAGATGTAAAAGCTTCAATTAGAGAGAACCCAAAAAACATCGGAATAAAAACCATTGAAAAGGATGTCAAAAAAATTATTTCATCACAGTTTCAAAGTACATTTATGAAAGGGTTGGAAATAGACTCCGATATTTTCAATCTTTCAGAAAAGGCTTATCGTTTCAGACCCCAATCATGGACTGTCGATAAATTAAATACCATTACTGAAAATTCTATTGAAAAAATGAATATAAATGTTTTCATAAAGGATAAAGGTGCTATTAAATAATATGGCACCCTCACCTTTTTTGCATATGGCTACCGTTAAAACAAACGCCCGTTAGTGGGTGAAGGAGGAATGCAAAAATCGCGCCTCTTCGTTCCAATCAACTCCATCATAAAGTTATGATGGAGAAAAATAACAAGAGCTATCGTGGGAGCCCCTCGATAGCTAAATAATAAATAGTTATATGATTTCAAGCCTTTGAATGCTGGGACTAACCCAGGTTCATACTATCTTCTTTTTTAAAATATATGGTAGTTCCTCTAGTAACCGTCCGCGAGTAATTGGATCATCATAATTCCATATAGCATCTAAAAAATGAGTCTTACCGGGACTTAACTCGGCTAAAGCCGAAATATATGGACAGTGAGAGACAGTATGCAATTCCTTACGAGAAGTTAAGACAAAATTACGATCTCCAGCATAGTGGCTTATTTGATGGTGCTGAATTTCTAGCCATGCCTCCCCTTGCTCGATGAGGTGCATCACTTTTTCTGAGGGACGAAAGCCCAGTGATTCATATAAAGAGCTCGCCAATCCATTCATGCCCATAATATAAAGTTTTTCACCTAACTTGAGATAAACTGTAGCTGTTTCTCCAGCTACATAGGCATCTGCTAATTGTCTACGTACCAATCTTACTTTGTCTTCATATGTAGTAATCCATTTCTCCGCTGCCTTAGTGCGTTCAAAAAGTTTGGCGATATACCGTAACCGCTCAAATAATCTAAACTTTTTGTCCAGTACAACCGTTGGAGCAAGCGCATTTAGTTCCTGTAAATCTTTTGGATAATAGCTAAGTAATATAAATTCAGGCTGTAGCTGTGCTATTTTATCTGGATCGGCCCAATACCCGATACTCTGAATATTGCGTAGCTTATTATGATAAATTACGTTTTCTTTCATAATAGAGATAGCCGCTCCTATGGGAGATATACCTAGTACTAATAATTCGCCCAGTGTATGTTTGCCATCTGTCACAATTCTTGTGGTATCTTGAGGAACAAGAATCCTTCTACCAAGTGAATCGATAACTGTTCTTTGCTGCGTATGTAGATGGATATTCGCATATTCACGTGGAGTGTTGCCAGTTAATTTATGAAAACATCTACTGAAATAATATTCATCCTTAAATCCTATTTGTCGAGCTATTTTGTTCAATGGCTCTGTGGAATTACATAGAAGTTTTTTTGCCTGGTCTATTCGTAGATGGACTAGATAATCAGTTGGTTTTTTGCCTGTCAAAATTTTAAACTGTTGACTATATTTCCACCTGACAATGCCAGCCATATTTGCTAGCTGTTCTACCGTTAAATCTTCATCATAATGTTGTTCTATATATTGGATAGTACGTTGAATCATTTTTGTCTTTTCTTCGCTCTGTAAATCGACAGCTTGTTGATCTAACTGGGCCATCATCCCTAGAATCAGTTGAAGTCTACCTTGCATCATAGCCATTTCTGATGAGGTTAGAGAGGAGCAAAATTGATTCTTCACCCATATTTCATTCCCTAGTACTTGCTTAACTTGAGAATATAATAGCCTATAAGGATAACCACAAAGTAAGGGTGGATGAGCAATCGGATGTAAAGCCCTTCCTTTTACTTCAAAGGTTTCGAAAGTAAAACGTGCAAGCTGTGCCTCTCCAGTACTTGATTCCACAGTGTAGCGTTGGGCTGGTAAAACGAGAATGCAGCTCCCTTGTCTTAGATCGATTGCAATTTTGTCTACATAGAGGCGTATGCCATGACTACATGCTATTAATAATGTACACAAATTCGTTTCATTGCCATTCCTCTTTACATAGCTCATCGCTGCCGTCTGCTGATTAACTTGAAAACTATCATAGTGTTGTAGCCTAGTATATAGGCATGCAAAATTCATAAGCAACTCTCCAACAATTGAAAATGATTATCATTATCGTTATTATAACACAGAATGATTCACTATCAACTATTGACCGAGGATGCTTTATTTTAGAAAACTAGCGGATAATAATTGATTCGATAGATACAAATTTTACTGTTTGTGCATCCATTCTGGTAGCATTTTATATAATTGCTCCAAAGCTAGCAATTCATCTGTATTCCATTCATTAGCAATCACATAAACATTTCCCTTTTGGACTGCAGGCAATGTTCCCCATATTGGGCTTTGTAGTAACCGGTCAGCTTCTGATTCACTTTCATCATCCTCTTGTACAATTACAAACAAATGATCACCAGCAAACTGAGAAAGCACCTCTTCTGAAACCGTAACGAAAGACACGCCTTCTACATCAATAATATTCTTCTGTACTGCTGGAGGGACAGCAAAGCCATTTTCTCCATAAATAATAGCACCAAGGCTACGATCGCCCATAACATAAAGCGTTTTACCTAACTGATAGAAAACTGTTGCAGTCTCCCCTTCTGCTAATTGAAACTTTTCAAACATTTCTTTAAAACGTGTTTCAAATTTAGCAATTACTTGAGCTACTTCTTCCTGCTTGCCCAAGATATTCCCCATTTCCTTTACACGTTCTGTATAAGGAAGAGCTGGATTGAAGGGAATCGTAGTAGCTATTTTTGCCAATTCTTCATTCAGGTTTGGATCTGCCTTGTAATAGCCATTAATAATTAGATCGGGTTTTAAGGTAAGAATCGTCTCTAAATCAGCAGGATTTCCAATATCAACGATTCCTTCGAGTTTACCTTCATAGTAACTAGCAGGCTCTTTCGGAAGATTATTACCAACAACTGGAATATCCATTGCCAAGAAATCACCAATTGTCTGACCAATATAAACCACTCGTTTTGGATCCGCAGGTATTTCTACTTGTTCACCAGTAATCGTTGTATATTGTACTGTTTTCTCACCTTCCTCTTTCTGTTCATCAGCCATATTGCTATTAGCATTTGAAGTACTGCATGCTGATATGATTAACAACAGGAGGAACCCCCCTACCCATCGTATAATTTTCTTTCCATGTTGTTTTGTCACACTTGTTGCTCCTTTCGGTCTTTAATTGAAAATGATTATCATTTACAACATTATTATAATTTGTGTGAAAGGGTGAAACAATGGAAAAAACGCAACGATTTCTTTGTATAAATGTCAATTCTTGTCCAAAACAACGCTTTTTAATGAAGAAGAAGAAAAACCTATGGTAATGAAATGAAATTATCCCTACTGCTTTGTACGGAGCGCATTTATTGGAGGTGCAATTACCTTGTAGTTTGTGTGAGCGGAGAAGTGGAAATATCTAGTGAAGAACTGGTGGCTTCATGCAAAAAATATACGAAAGGAGCATGGCTGTCATTAGCCATGCTCCTATATGCTCCTATATGCTCCTATTTAAAAATTAGAAATAGATGAATCTATTAGTTTTCTCCGCTAATTGCAACTAAAATTTTAGATTGCGTTTTGTCGCTTGTTAAAGTTTTAAATCCTCTGTCCACAATTTCATCTAGTTCAATTTGGCTTGTAATAATACCTTGTGGATTTAGTTGACCCGAGCTCATTGCATCAATTGTTCTTTGGAATATAGACGGTGTATATACAATCGAGGATAGTATATTAACACCTGTATTTGTAAGTTGCATTGGATTCCATTCGATTGGTCTAGCAAAAATTGAAACAATCATCATATTGCCACGAGGTTTTGTTACATCAATTGCTTGCTTAAAGGTAGGAGCAACTCCCGCAACCTCAAAGGATACATCCACCCCATCTGCAACAATTGCCCGAACTGCTTGTACAGGATTTTCTTTACCTGAATTAATCGCATGGGTTGCGCCTAATTCTTTTGCCTTTTCTAAACGGTCATCAGATAAATCCAACACGATAACTTTGCTTGCGCCAGATGCTTTTGCAGCGATTACTGTTAATAACCCGATTGGTCCAGCCCCAAATACTGCAACCGAATCACCTAATGTAACCCCAGCATCTTTGACAGCTTGTACAGCAACAGCCATTGGTTCTACTAATGCACCATCTTGTAATGTTAAGTTATCGGCTAAACGGTGAATATTTGTTGCAGGAACATTAACATATTCCGCAAATCCACCATCTCCATGTAATCCGATAAAGTTAAATCCATCATAGCGATCAACATCTTCATGTTTTTTTCTATAAGTCAAAGTAGGATTGATGACAACTCGGTCTCCTGCCTTTAAGTCCGTCACGTTAGAGCCAACTTCTTCAATGATACCAGCAAATTCATGACCCATTGTCAGTGGGGCAATCTCACCTGTTAATTCTGCTTTTACATCAACTGGTACGAAAACTGGACCTTCTTCGTATTCATGCAAATCACTCCCACAAATACCTGCCCATGCTACTTTTACTTTCACTTCATCTTCTCGTAAAGCGCGTAATTCAACCTCTTCTACTCGAATATCTTTTACACCATGCCAAACTGCAGCTTTCATTTATGTTACCCCCAAAAAATTATTTAAATTGGTACCATAAAATAACATCTTTAATAGCTACTCGTGCATTATCAAAATCCGACGCTTCTATACATCTGATAAATGTATTAATGGACATGTGGTAGGATTCAACTAGATTCATTTTCCATTTTGTTTGGGCAGCTACATTTGTAACAAAGATTGTTTCTTTAAAGAATCGTAGCATCGCAATATTTCCTGAAACATCAAAAAACAATTGTAATAAGTGAGCAAACGAAACAACATATTCATAAATATTTTCAGCAGACTTTTTTTGTTTCATCGCTTCAAAACGAAATAAAAGCTCATTTTGCAAATCATCCGTCCATTTAGCTTCACACTTTGTCAGTGCAAAATCCAAAAGGTTATAAAGCGCTTCCAAATAATCCTTTAATTCCTGATCCGATATGGTCTTCACTCTTACACCTTTATGCTGTACTTTTTCAACTACACCATCTTTTTGTAAAAGATAAAGCGCCTCACGGACAGGTGCATGACTTACTTGTAACTCTTTTGCAATTTCCGCTTCTATTAAGCGCTGACCTTGTTCATAATAGCCCGAAAATATGCGAAATAATAGTTGTTCAGCTATTTGCTCAGAAATTGTCTTTTTTGAAATTGAATTTTCATCAAACCCCATTAAACCACTCCAATAAATTTATATGTTTTATTTTAACATAGTTCAGTGTATAGAGTGATTAGCTACAGGTGTTATATATTATGGATTATAGATTATCGATAATCTATAAAAGTATTCTATTATAAAAATCCATATCTTTCAATTAACTTGTTTTAGGTATGAGAATAACCACTAATGGAATGGTTATTACACTGATTACTTTCATGGAGATTGTTTAGAAGTTGTGTAACACTAAGCTGTAAACAATTAGTGCCCCTTTTGATCAAAGTACACCTGTAATTCGCTATATGAATTGTTTGTTTTTTGGCTTATTTGCAAATTAGATTCCCCTTCACTTAGGCTGAATTTTTTTAAAATTTATCACCAACTTGTTTCCCCTTCATATTCTATAGAATCAGATCGAATATTGAGGGGGAAACATATGGGGGTTGAATTTACTGCTCTCCATTGGATTTACGTTATTTTTATTGTGCTTATCATCGGATTTATGGTTAAACGTCGCGATACCACCCTCATTTGTGTAGTAGGCATATTCATGCTAGCAATTGTTGCGACTGGCGATTTAACTTCATCCATTAGTGGTGTATTTAACAGCTTTATTTATGCCATTACAGAGTTGTTATCTACCATTCTTATCATTTCTATTATTGTTGCTATGAGCCGGGTCATGATGACTTCAGGAATTAACGAGGTTATGGTTGCGCCATTTACGAAAATCATTAAAACACCAGCTCTTGCCTATTGGACGATTGGTCTATTAATGATGATTATTTCTTGGTTTTTCTGGCCTTCACCTGCAGTGGCATTGTTAGGGGCAGTACTCTTGCCTGTTGCCATTCGAGCAGGCTTGCCAGCACTCGGAGTGGCGATGGCGATGAACTTATTCGGTCATGGGATAGCATTATCGAGTGATTTCGTCATCCAGGGGGCACCGAAGCTAACAGCAGATGCTGCTGGCATCCCTGTTGGGGACGTGGTGTCTGCTAGTATTCCGCTCGTCATTACTATGGGTGTTGTCACGACCATCGTTGCTTATATTTTCTTGCGGCGAGATATGAAACGTGGAACTTTACTTTTAAACACAGCAAATTCGGCAGAAGAAAACGGTGAGCAAGAAACGATAGAAAATTTACTGTCAATTGGGCAAAAACGTTTCTTCGCTGTGCTTATTCCGATTGCTTTTATCTTAGATGTCATCGCCATGTCGGTTTTCAAATTACAGGGTGGCGATGCAACTGCTTTAATTGGTGGAACCTCCGTTTTCATATTACTTTTGCTTAGTATCGTAGCCCATAAAACAGAAGGACTTGAAAAAACAACAAGCTATTTAATTCAAGGCTTTCAATTCGGCTTTAAAGTCTTCGGACCTGTTATCCCGATTGCAGCTTTCTTCTATTTAGGAGATGCAGGCTTCACACAAATTCTCGGAGATCATTTACCCGCTACCTCGCACGGTATTGTCAATGATCTCGGTGTCGGTCTTGCAGCAATAGTCCCTTTAACGAAGGAAATTGCAGTAATCACTTTGGCAGTAGTTGGTGCCATTACTGGATTAGATGGCTCGGGCTTCTCAGGAATTTCCTTAGCGGGCTCTGTCGGAAGCTTATTCGGCAATGCACTAGGCGGAGGGACTGCTACTTTAACGGCCTTAGGGCAAATTACTGCCATTTGGGTTGGTGGCGGAACATTGATTCCTTGGGCATTAATTCCAGCAGCTGCCATTTGTAATGTGAGCCCATTTGAGCTCGCAAGGCGTAACTTACTCCCTGTAATCATTGGACTTGTTGTGACAACAATTGTAGCGGTGTTTTTGATTTAAATAAGGCAAAAGAGATGGCTCCTTAGAATCAGGAGCCACCTCTTGTTATTTAACGCTATTGTAATATTTCTGTAAAACCCCTTCAAACATCTGCCTAAGGTAAATTTCATTAATCCCTAAAATAGAAGATTCTATTATTATATGTTCGATACGAATAGATATTTGTTGAAGGGAAATACTTATTGCTTCCCCAGAATCAACCATAACAATTGCTTTGGAAGGGGGTTTAATGGTGATGATCCCGCTCTTCTGAAGTTCTTTATAGCTTTTATGAACAGTATGAAGGTTAAGATTTGTTTGTGAAGCTAAATTTCGAATGGATGGTAAATGGTCACCCTTTTTTAAATTCCCAGTTATTATTGCTAATAGCAATTGTTCGTTTAGCTGCTGATATAGTGGAACCTTACTTGTTCGATTTACTTTCAGATTCATTGACCAATCTATCCCTTCATTTAAGAGCTATATAATTGTACATAGTACTAAGATAAAATATTAACAACTGATATCAATGGGTATTTTCAAAAGTAAGATGGTCGATTATGAAAATAGATGCTTCGAATAATAAGTGTATTAATACAGTTGAATGGATATAATGGCTTTCGATGATTTTGACAAAGTACCTATAACAAATTCGCCATCTCTCCCATTTAAAACTTCCTTTTTGCAATGAAATGGCGCATGATTGCAATCATCCATATAACTAGGAGCATGGTAACTGCACTATGGAAGCCATACCAGGCTTTCATATTCCCTGACATCAATATAGTAGTAGCATGCAAGCTATTACTGGCAGGATTAACAACATCCAAAAGCGGATGTAAACCAGCAATGAAACGGCAGATAAACAGGACGACAATACTTGCTAACGCTATAAAAGCCGAATTATTAAAAAACGTGCTCATCATGGCAACAAACGTAATAACAAACAATAGCCACACACAATAAAATAGCAAAGCCAGCAAAGCATGCGACACTGGTACTGCCGTAAATAAAAAGGATGTATAGCCATACGACATACCATAGCCTAGAGCTATACAGAAAACAGCTACTAGATAATGGACAATAATTTTACTATTTAAGTAGGATGAGATAGACACTGGTCTTGTAAGAATAAATGCCATCATTCCATTTGCTTTTTCACCTTGTATAATACTCATTGCTGCAACTGCCAAAATAATAATTCCTAACTGATCAAACTGGGAACTTAGGGTTGTGGCCAGTACTTCGCTTCCCTCCGGCTTTGCCAAGGTTGGGTCAATCATAATACCCTCCACACCACCCATTGATTGCAAAATAACCGGCATGTAATACATCATAATCGGCTGAGTTAACCCAAGTAAAATAAAGACAATTGGTAGCCAGACAATTTTAAATTCCTTCGTCATTTGAGTTACTTCTTTTTTACTTAATGCCAAAAAAGTATTCACCATTTCACACCACCAATTCTAAAAATATTTCTTCTAAGCTTTCATGAATGCCCAATTCAAACTTTAACAACATGACATTTGAATCTATCGCATACTGTAACAATTTTTGAGCGTCTTCCTCCAATTGATGGACGTGTATTTTAAAGCCATTTCTTTCATTTTCAATTTTTCTGACATAGGATAACTGTTCAACCGTTGTTACCCAATTAAGGTCTTCTTGGCGAACCATCAAATAGATGGCAGATTCTTGGTAACGTTCCTGCAACTGATCTTTTGTAGCGTCCTCTATTTTGTGACCATTTTGAATGACGACAAAGCGTTCACAAATTTCCTCCGCATCACTTAATATATGGGTTGATAGTAAGATGGTCGTTTCTTTTTTAATCTCTTTTAAAAGATTCAACACTTCACGTCTTCCAATCGGATCTAAAGCTGATACTGGCTCATCCATAATCATCAAAGCTGGTCTATGCAATAAAGCTTGTGCGATACCAAGTCGTTGCTTCATACCCCCTGAAAAAGTTCCAACCTGAAAATGGGCTTCTTTTCCTAATCCAACTTTTTCTAATAGCAAAGGAATTTCGTTTTGTAATTCATTCTTTGGTAAACCTGAAAGTGTTCCCATAAAAGATAATGTCTCAAATGCTGTCATCCAGGAGAAAAAATTAGGATATTGAGGTAAATAGCCTATCTGATTTTTCATCTTTGTAATTTGTTGTCCATTAAGAAGAATTTTTCCCTCATCTGCATATAAAATATCCGCAATGATTTGAATCAATGTTGATTTTCCTGCTCCGTTTGGTCCAATTAATCCGACGCACTCATTCGCATCAACAATCATTGAAAAATCATGCACTGCCGTTTTGTGTTTAAACCTTTTTGTAATGCCTTCAATTTCTAAGCGCACGTGTATTGACATCCTTTCTACCAATCATGAAATATAAAACAGGACCAATTGTATTAAAAAACACAATAATAATTGTCCACATTAGTACATTTTCTCTCCTATTTCTGTTGCGGTATAAATCGATTAATGCAATTAAAATGAGGATAGATCCCACTAATAAAAATGGCAAAAGAATAGGAAGTATACTCGTCCAATCGAGTTGACTGATTTCATCAAAACCATAGTGTAATTTCATTGTA
Source organism: Lysinibacillus sp. GbtcB16 (assembly GCF_019091145.1). Classification (NCBI taxonomy): domain Bacteria; kingdom Bacillati; phylum Bacillota; class Bacilli; order Caryophanales; family Bacillaceae; genus Lysinibacillus; species Lysinibacillus sp. GbtcB16. The sequence goes on along the minus strand of NZ_JAGXJV010000001.1, from coordinate 706,733 downwards.
AAACCTCCAATCATTATCATTATCAATAATGATAACAAAGTTGTTAAAAATTTTCATTACCTTTTTACTGTACATCTTCAAAAAATATCTATAGTATATTTTTTGATAATGTTCTCATTTTGATAACATTCAAATGCTTTCCTTGATACCATCTCATTATTTTATTAGGAGGATCGGTTTATGCGCAATAAAGCAGAGGTATTAATGCACCCTGTGAGAATGAAAATTTTACAAGCTCTGATGCACAATAAAGAAGAAGGTTTAAGCACTTTGGAGATGATTTCGGTCATTAAGGATGTACCGCAAGCTACTTTATATAGACATATCCAAATTTTAGTGGACGAAAACATCATAAAAATTGTGAAGGAGCGAAAAGTCCGTTCTGTTACAGAGAAGTTTTATGCATTAAATGAAGGAGCAGCAAAACTTAGTAAGGAGGATTGGACACAGCTCACAACTAAGCAAAAATTAAATTACATTTCCTACTATCAATTAGCACTATTATCTCAATATCAAAATTATTTACATTCACTTGATGAAAAAGAAAGTATTACAGATTTAGCTACTTTTTCTTTCATTGACTTATCGTTAACAGCTGATCAATTCAAGAGCTTTGAATATGAATTGAACGACTTATTAACTAAATACTATAATATGGCCGACTCAAGTAAAGGTTCGGAGACTAAAACAATTGCAATAAATATTATTCCAAAACCTTAGGTAGTATTTTACGTAAAGAAATGGAGAAGATTTATGAAAAAAAGAAAGTCACTAGAAAACACTCGAAAATTCATTATGATTATTATTGGGGCAGTTATTGCTGCTTACGGACTAGAAGCTGTATTAATTCCAAATGCTGTCATTGATGGTGGTGTAACGGGTCTCAGTATTATGGGGGCACACCTATTTGGACTCCCATTAGGCTTACTGCTCTTTGTCTTAAATATTCCGTTCATCTATATCGGTTATAAGCAAGTTGGAAAAACCTTTGCCTTAATGAGTAGTGCTGGGATCGCAGCATTATCCATATCAACAGTTCTTTTACATGATGTCAAAACCATTTTAGGCCCAAATGATCCCTTACTAATTGTCCTATCTGGTGGTATGCTGCTTGGGGTAGGTATCGGGATTGTCTTACGTAACGGTGGTGCTTTAGATGGTTCGGAAGTTTTAGCTGTATTACTATCACGTAAAATTCCATTTTCAGTCGGCGATATTATCTTATTTATCAACGCCTTTATTTTCTTAGGGGCAAGCTTTATCTTTGGCTTAGAGAGCGCTTTATACTCAGCGTTAACGTATTATATTGCGAAAAATGTAATTGATATTATCCAAGTTGGTTTAGAGAAATCAAAAGAAGTCCGTGTAGTTAGTGCTAAATCTGAGGAGATTGGGGACGCAATCCAAGCTCGTCTCGGACGTGGTGTTACCTATACACATGGACGTGGCGGCTTCTCCAATGAACCAACTGAAATTTTAAACTGTGTCATTAACCGTATGGAAGAAAACAAGTTAGTTTCTATTATTAAAGATATCGATGAAGGTGCCTTTGTTGTGATTTCTGATGTTTCAGAAGTTCGTGGCGGGAACTTTAAGAAAAGAGATATCCATTAAAATAAGAGTAAGTAAGACGCCAACATGTCTTACTTACTTTTTTCGTATTTTACCCCACCTAATAAACTCAACGCCCCAATGATTACAACTGTCGCTGCACCAACTAATGAATATTGGTAGCTATTAGTAGCGTTAGCAAGTACCCCTGCTACAGTAGGTCCTACCATCTGACCTAAAGCATAGCCAGCTGTTAAATAGCCTAAAATTTGATGACTGTTTACTGGGACAATGTGTCTTGCTAGAGTTGTAACAATTGTTGTGATCCCCATAAAAGTTGCCCCAAAAATAAAGGCACTTATATAAAGCGTAATTGTATTTGTTGCTATTGCCGGTAGAGCAATTCCGACTGCTTGAACAACCATAGAAATCAGTAGTATTTTCACATAACCAAAGCGCTGTGCTAGCTTGGAACATATGATACACGATGGAATAGCAGCTAAACCAGCTACAAACCATACTAGTGCTGCATTTCCATGAAAGCTTGTTGATTCCTGTGCAATCGATACAATAAAAGTTCCTGTGACAATATAGCCAAGCCCCTCTAAACTATAGGCGACAATTAACCATTTCAACCATGACTTCGGTGGCATTTTTGGTACTGGTATAGATTGATTCCCCCACTGTTTTTTACTGTGTGGGATGGATTTGAAGAATAAAGCAATAAAGACAAATAATAACACACACAATAAAGCTAAAGCTATCCATGTTCCATTCCACTTAAAGATTGCATGAATAGGCGAAACGATGATGGCACTGATAGCTATTCCAATTCCCACACCACCATAGAAAAGCCCTGATAGATGCGATTTATTATTATCCGCCAATTGATCGAGAACAAGACTAGCAATGACTACAAAAATAAAAGCACTCATCACCCCAGAAATAAATCTGAGGACATACCATATAATAATCGTTTCGGTAAAACCCATAAAGGCCGTAGTCAGCATACTGATGATAAGACCTACTTGCAAAAAGGGAACACGTTTTTGTTCAATTGGTAATCGTCCCACCACTAATGCCCCTATCAGGTAGCCTAAATAGTTGCTGGTTGCTAAATAGCCTGCAGTAGCTCGACTAAACCCAGACGCTTCTTGCATATAGGGTAGAATGACTGTATATGAAAAACGTCCGATTCCCATCGCGATCATTAAAGCGAATACGCCACCTATCAAATAGTGGATCGTTTGCTTTTGCATAAAAACACTCCCTCTCTTCTCCACTATATCGAATATTTAGATATCACAAATATGCCTAATTCGTTATAATTGATATCAATAAAATTGATAGCTGGAGGACATATGAATATTAATGATTTGACTATCTTTCGAACAGTTGTACAAACAGGAAGTTTTTCTAAAGCAGCTGCAACACTTAATTACACACAATCCAATATCTCCATGAAAATACAAAGTCTTGAGGCTATGTATAATACAACATTATTTTATCGTGGACATCGAGGTATTCAGCTAACAGCTAAGGGGGAACAATTTTACGAGGTGGCCTTAAAAATACTTCATCTCTATGAGAAATCCTTTGAACTTTTACAAGATGGTGAGAATTCTAGTGGTATTTTACGGATTGGCTCAATGGAAACAACTGCTGCTTTGCATTTACCTACCCTATTGACGACATTCCATCAAGCTCATGAAAAGATCGATATTACTATTTTAACAAGTCCATCTCAGTACAATATAGACCGGTTAATAAACTATGAAATAGATGGTGCCTTTGTGACTGGCCCCGTTTATAAAGAAAATATATTGATCAAGGAATTTGTCAACGAAGAGCTTGTCATCATTACATCAAGCAATCATAAACCTATCCAAGATTTGCGTGATATCGAGGACAGTACAGTAATTTCCTTCAGACATGGCTGCTCCTATCGAGCCGTTTTCGAGCATTGGTTACATGACGACGGCGTACAGCCAAAAAATAGAATGGAATTTGGTACGCTTGATGGAATTATTGGCTGTGTGGCGGCTGGTCTAGGCATTACCCTACTTCCTCGCGCCATTGCAGAGAAGTATATGGCAGCCTATCCATTAAAACTACATGAAATAACAACCAAGCAAGCCCAGATTCCTACTTGGTTTATTTATCGTAAGGATGAGGTACAATCCCCCATCCTCCACTATTTTTTAGAAGCTATAGAAGCTTATCATCCTTTTTAGAAGGATCTGGGAATTTCCATATTTCTCCGGCACTTTTGTGGGGCTATTCGTCACATGTGAAATAAAAGCTGTTCAGTAGTTTTTACTCTACTGAACAGCTCATTTTAGGAAATAACCGTTTCCGCTATGTTGGATGCATGATCTCCGATTCTTTCCAAATTACTGACGATATCAGCAAATACAATGCCCGCTGATCCCGAGCACACACCTTCATTTAATCGTTTAATATGCAATTTACGTAAACGTCTCTCCATATTATCTATTTCATTTTCTTTTTCTATCACTTGCTGTGCTAAAGATAAATCCTGTTTGTCAAGAGATTCAATAGCCACTTTAACAGTCTCTAATGTAAAAATAAACATATCCTCTAACTCTTTTAGTGCTTGATCACTTAAGCGGACCCGGTTGCTATCTTTATATTGAAGAAGCTCGATAATATTTTCTACATGGTCACCAATACGCTCGATATCACGAATATTGTCAAACAAAGCGTGGTGCAGTTTTGAATCATGGTTCGATAGAGATTGCTTGGATAACTCTATTAAATATTCTGTGGATTTCCGATCTAAATTATTGATAGCTTCTTCCAATTGTCCCACCTTGCCTACCAATTTTGTGTCAGCTGTTTTTAAGATCGTTAGCGTTTCTTCTAGACCTAGAATACTATATTCTCCCATACGGACTACTTCCATTTTTGCTTGGCCTAGTGCAATGGAAGGTGATTTAATAATTAAATTTTTATCCAAAAATTTTGGTTTATATTCGATGGCTGAATCTTCACCAGGAATTAATTTTGTTACCACATATGCCCAAACGCCAATAAACGGCAGTTGAATAAGTGTATTCATGACATTAAAAGTTCCATGAGCAAAGGCTATTTGCATTTTTGGTTCTAAGTTAAGTAAACCCGTTATCCATTCTACATAGTTCGTGAATAAGCCAAGTATCAGCATAAAGATAATCGTACCTACCACATTAAATAGTAAATGAATGGCAGCCGCTCTTTTCGCTGCTATAGAAGCACCTAAAGCCGCTAAGATGGCAGTAATAGTTGTTCCAATATTATCTCCAAACAGAACAGGTAATGCTCCGTGTAATGAAATTAAGTCCTCAGCATAAAGTCCTTGTAAAATACCTACAGTTGCAGAGGAAGATTGAACAATTAACGTAAATATCGTCCCTACTATTACACCTAAAATCGGTACATCGGACATTTGGACAGTCAAATCTAAAAATGGTTGCCAATCTCGAAGTGGCTTCATCCCACCACTCATGAGCTCTAAACCAATAAATAAACCGGCAAACCCGAACAGTACTTGTCCAATATTTTGAATGATGCTTTTCTTAAAGAAAAATAAGCAAATGGCACCGACTGCCATAATGGGATATGCATATGCGCCTACATCAATCCCTATTATAAATGCGGTAATAGTTGTTCCAATATTGGCACCCATAATTACGCCGATCGCCTGGCGCAATTTCATCAGTCCTGCACTAACTAGTCCTACTGTAATAACAGTTGTTCCTGAACTGGACTGTATAAGAACGGTTACAATAATACCAACTAGTACACCCATTAATGGATTTGTTGTAAATTTATCTAAAATATCGCGTAGACGGTCACCAGCAGCCTTCTGTAAACCATCCCCCATAAATTTAATAGCAAAAAGAAATAAGCCTAACCCTCCAAGAAATTGGAAAATCATCTCCTGTATATTGATATCCAATCTATTCAGTCCTTTCCTTGTTGTCAGACTTTATTATTAATAGTTTTAAGCTTGCTGTATATATCATTTACAATGCATTAAATAAATGTTTACACTCCCTTTACAATTAGGCCAAAAAACGGACAAAAACAAATAGTATTCAACAAAAAGCAAACAGAAAAAACATGTGAGAAATCGCTATTAAGATTTCCACATGTTTTCTTTTGACGACTGAGAAAATTTCCTATAGGCTTGAAATAGACTGAGAAGGGGGCTTTTTATGGATATTTTTATTGCCAGTAACCGTCAACTACCCATCCGTTATTATGTGCAAGAAGCTGTTTGGATTCGTCGTGGGGGTAATACCAAGCTTCCTGATTTAACACTGCCATTTTTCGTTGAGGTAGAAATTAAAAGTCACTACAACCTATCGATCATTAGAGATTATATTTTTGATTTTCAAAAGCAATACAAACAGACAGAAATTCAAATATTAATTAAAGACACTGCTTTTTTAGCCGTCATGCAAGACATGCTTGCAAGCCATGAACGACCACATCACGCTATTACTATTTATCCACTTTAGACAGATTTTTATTACGATGGAAATGGCAATGAGATAATAAAATACAATGTCTCGTTTTTGTATTTTGCGTGAATCGTTCCTCCGTGAAGCTCCACGATGCTTTTGGCGATGGCTAGTCCAAGCCCTGAGCCCTCCGTCACATTTGTTCTTCATTGATATAGAAATATATATCCTACAAAAAACAAAAAAACCCTCCACAGATTTGTGGAAGGCAAAAGAAAACGTTGAAGCATCCTTTATCTATAGTTCTATTGGAAATTAAATGTCCAGGTCATCGTGCCAGTTTTGTTGTTGCTATCCGTGTAATCAAATGTTATTTGAACTGCGCCAACACCCTTTTTTTCCACGTTCAAAAAAACATGTCCCGATGGATTTGGACCCACAATCACTGCAGTTGCAATATTTATATCGTTACTTCTTGGATTACTAAACAGGACAATTGCGTTATCTTCTCCTACTATTACACCTGTCAAATTTACATTAGTTGATAATGAATAAGTTCCACCAATAGTCCCTCCATCAACATATGGTGCTGAAATATTTACTCTTGGTGTATCAGGAATTAAAATCATTACTGGAGCGGACTTGTAGACCACTACTTTTGTGTTAATATCAACAATTTTATAGGCTACAGTTACATCACCAGCTGTTATACCTCTGATAGCACCAGTACTCGGCTGGATAATGGCAGAACCTGTCCCATTACTTGCTGTCCAAATGATAGATTGACCAGTAATTGGAGGCGTAAAACCTGTTGCCGGTGAGCCCCATCCAATAACTGAAAATGGTGCTGGAACTGTCGGTACTGCTCCCACTGCTGCTTGGGAATAAACTGTCACCGTTATCGTTCCTTTTTCTACCACTACACCATTATTGTCCTTCCCTATATACGTAATAACAGAACTTCCTGGACTTATTGCAGTTAATTGACCTGTCGTAGCATTAACCGTTGCCACACTCGTTGTACTAGATACAAAGCTTTTGTTTGTTGCACTGGCAGATAACCCTGTTCCCACTGTAGTTGTAGTTACTTCGCCCATTTGCAATACTTGCGTATAGGATGGATTTTTTGCCATTGCTTCTCCATGTACGTTAAGATTGATAAAATTTTTTTTACCGTTACTACTTGCATACGAAATTGTTGCTATACCAGGAGCTTTAGCAGTAATTTTACCTGTGGTAGAATTGATTGTCACAACATTAGGATTGTTTGATGACCAAGTAATTGTGCCTGACTCAATTGTTGCAGCAATTAATTCAATAGTTTCGCCCATTTGTAAAACAGATGAAGGGGTTCCTACTCCTGTAATTGCTGCACCTATGCCATTCTCGTCTTATCCTTCTTTTTCTTTAGGTTTATAACGAGCCTTCACCGCACAGGCGACTTTCATCGCATACGGCGATCCGTCAGCGAATGACTTCTTATACTTACTTCCCCTACTATTAATTATATGCATGAATTTAAAATATAATATTGAGGAATGTTAATAATATTTATATATTGTTAATATTTTGGTTTATATAAATGTAAAGGCACTTATTGCACTAGAAGGGTATAGGATCAGTAGAGATATGTGAGACTACATCTATTTTTCCATCTAATATATGTGTGTTTAGTTTTATTGTGAAAGTCGATTTATCCCAAAATGTCATAATTAAATCATCTTCTATATTTGTTTTATAGTTTTCACCAAATTCTTTCTTATACTCTTCTAAATATATCTCATGTATATTTCTAATTGAATTTGATGCTTTCACTTGTGATTTCCAATTATATATATTCGTAATACTTTCAAGTTTTCCATCAAAAAATCCATAAGTAGTTTTCCCATCTAAACCATTCCTACCAACATTTGTAGAATACCACCTATCAGTTTGTTTATTAGTCATACGATGTTTAATTAACTCATATACTTCTGACTTAGATAAACCTAATTTAATCTTAGCATCATTAATCGGTTTATATCTTTCAGTACTCTCAATCAAAGGATCATTCAAAGGTACTTTTACATTTTGCTCTTCTAAGTATTTAACTAATCTTGCCATAAACACATGTAAATGCATTTTCGTTAAAGGTTCATTGGGCTTAAATGTTCCATTACCATAACCTGTTGTAATCCCTGCTCCAACTAATTTTTTTACAGATTTGTAAGCATCATTTGATTTTGGAACATCACTGAACTCTTGATTACCCTCAGGCAAATATTTACCGAATGCTCTATCAATGAATAAAGCAAGATGTCCTCGCGTAAGACTACCATCAGACTTGAATGTGCCATCAGAATAACCATTTATAATCCCTAACTTAGATAATTCTAAAACGTGTCCACTAAATACTTCATCATAATCTACATCCTTATATGGAGTATATGTAGTGTACATTTTATAGCCCATTGTTTTTCCGATCATAGTCACAGCATCACCTCGTGTTGCTTTACTATCTTTGCCAAAAGTTTGTTTCTTACCTACAATAGAATCAGATAATAAATCTTTATCATATAAAAATTTTAAGTCATTGTAATTAGGATTGGTTTCTTCAACATCTTTAAAAACAGATTCCGCACTTGCACTATTAGCAAAAATTGCAAAAAAGCTCAATAAAAACAAAAATGATAAAATCGTTATTTTCTTCATTACAATTCCCTCCTTAACCAATAATATACATAAAAAGAGTGTTTTTGACTATACTTTAATGAAATTAACAGGGATAAAATACTAGTTTCTTTAATACTTTCTCAGGTAATTAGTGACTACCAATTCATTCATGTGCAATATTATTGATATTCTCAATTTACTAATGGTCATCTATCTTTTCTATCTTTATATAAACTGTCGTAATGAAGTGAACGGATATATGCTAAACATTTCTTTCCTAAAAAGAGTGCCGATGTTTTTTCTCAAAAATCAAGATTTTCCCTCACTCACTGTCAGTTTAGTTAATTAAATGATGGTATACTATTAGTTAATTATTGCATAGTTTAGGAGATGATTATCCATGACATTAGAAGAAAAAATAGTGCAATTAACTAAAGAAACACTCGTTGATCTAGTAAATCTTCGCTACGATAAACTTAAAGAGGAGAATAAGATTAATGATGAGACAGCAGAGTTTTTACACGAAGTTCTTCAAATGCAAGGTACCCTTACCTTACCGAAAAGTGATGAAGAAATGGACATAGATGTATACGAATATAATGATAAAAGCGGCTTTGGTACAGAAGTAAGGTATTTATGGTTTGACGATGAGGAAAGTGCAATAGTACTATTTTGCGAAGCTAAAACAAATGTTGAAAAAACTGAGGTAACTAAGTTTTATATTGAAACCATTGATGCTTAGGGGCAATTAAGCCCTTTATCAATTTCCCTAATACTCGCTCCACTACCTCTTAATTATTGTTAATTTTTGTATGACTTTACTTTGAACTAATTATAGCCTTTTAAATATTGGGTTGAATCATTTTCCAACTTCCTTGTAGCTTCAATTCATACCTTGCCAATCCTCTATCTATTTAAAAAGTAGCGAATACTTTCAAACCAGTTTCGTCTAATAAAGCAGGATGGTAACCATCCAATAAGTCCCCTCTCTCAATAACTCCCCACATCCCCTCTTAGGACAAATTATTTTTTTCGAAAGAGTCATAAAAGGTTAAAAGGTACATTGTTCTAATGATTATTTCCTACACAAATTAGGCATACAATTGCTACCAATCGAATAGAAACCTATATAGGGAACATTTTGTTATGGGAAAAATAAAGTGGGGTGTGAAAGGATGCTTAAAGTAAATGATGCAAAAGAGATGGTACTTGGAATTGTGCAAGATGACCCATTGTTTGTTGCGCTACAGCATACGCCTTTAGAGGAGAGCCTCTACAATGATGATTATTTAGCGGACATCGATGAAACTAATCACTATACGATAGCAGAAATCGCTGGCTGGTTCGATATTACAGATGCCATGCTTCGCTACTATTTAAAGCCGTTTGAGCAGTACATTTTCGACAATGCTACACCGAATGAGCATGGAAATATCCGTTTAGACTTACCAGCTATATTGAGGCTAAGAATGATTTTATTATTAAAGGATGAATATCGTGTGAAGGGTATAAAATTATTGCTTGGTATTGATGATAATGGTCAGCTGTTGAGGCATCAAATTACGGCAACGACTATGGATTCTGGGGATTTATCCAATAAAATTGATGTTCTTGGGAATGTCCTACAGCAAATGATTCAAACAGGGCTCTTTCAGATTTTGCCGGATGAAAAGCATGGAACATTACAAGTTAACATTAATCAGGAATTTCTTGCCGAGAACATTCAACGATTATCCTCCGATTCGGCCCTTCAGTTTGAGGAAATTCAAAAAGAAACCTCGGAATTAAAACAGGAAAATGAAAATCTCCAACAACAGATTACCGAGCTACAAGAAAATGGTGTCAAGGAAATAGTACAGAAAATTAGAGAGCGTCATATCGAAAATGAAATCGTTTCTACGTTACGTACAGAAGCATTACAGCAATTTTCAATGAATAATCAGGTTAGTTTTTTCAAAAGGATGTTCAGATCCTCTCAAATTGAAATGGAAAAAGAGCAATTCGTTTTAAATTATATTTCTACTCACTTAGAAGAACGCTTGGAAGTTGCATTAAATGATTATTATGGAAAATAAATTTGAATACGCATAATTAGAACATGAGGTAGGCAATGTAAATGATGCCAATCATGTTCTTTTTCATTTTCCCATTGTGCTCTATTTCGCATACTTAGCGTTATCCAGTTTTTATAAGGAACAAAAATCTACATGGCCCATTCTCCGCTATGTAGATTTTATGTTTAACTGCTAGCTACTACACTCCCTAAAAATCGCATTAACCGAAAATGCATTGTGACCATTTCTTCTATCGTTAAATTGTCATTGCCCTTTTCTAACCATTCTTGAATCACTCCTAAAATGGCAGATGCTATAAAGGCTTGTAAGTATTGCTGGAATTCCGGGTCCTTCACTTCCTCGCGAACTACCGATAGTCTGTCCAAAATATGATTGCCAAATATGGTTTTCATCTTTTGTGTAAAGCTAGGACTTCCCTGTTCACCTAATAACATACGAAAGGCGGGTGCATGCTCTTTTATGCAGGTGATAACCTTGATGAACGGTTGATAGAGTTGTCCCATTTTCAATGTTTGAAAAGCATCTACTGGTTGTACATGCTTCACATAGCGTTCTAATTCCATCAACAGTTCCTGCTGCAAATCCTCCATTACTTTATATTTATCTGAGTAATGCAAGTAAAAGGTTCCTCGATTAATTTGGGCTGTTAGTGCTAAATTTTTTACTGTCACACGTTCAAAGCCCAACTCCTCTACTTGCTGGATCAGTGCCGATTTAATCGCTTGTTTTGTTTCAAAATTCATCTTGTCATGTACGGACATTGCACTTCCCTCCATATACTTAACACATACTGGCAAACTGTTTATTGTATTTGCTCACATGCTACCTTAAAATTTTTATCAAATCAACATTGTGTTCAGTGAAGGAGTGAAATTTGTATGGTCAACCATGCCATCTTAATAAAAGACCTTAAAAAAAGTTTCCAACATAAGCAGGTTATTGCCCCCCTTTCTTTAACGATTCCAAAGGGGCAATTAATGGGCTTACTTGGTCCATCAGGCTGTGGTAAAACAACGTTAATTAAAATGATAATGGGCATGCTGAAACCTGATAACGGCACTGTTGAAGTATTAGATTTGGTTGTACCCCACCAACAATTATTGAAAGATATCGGCTATATGGCACAATCAGATGCTCTTTATACAGATTTAACGGGGGAGGAAAATTTACATTTCTTCGCTAAGCTTTATCCCTTATCGAAAGCCGAAAGAATGGAGCGTGTAGCCTATGCTGCCAATCTTGTCCGTCTTACCGATGATTTACAGCGTAAAGTAGGTAATTATTCGGGCGGAATGAAAAGAAGATTATCGTTAGCGATTGCCCTTATTCAAGATCCTAAGCTATTAATTTTAGATGAACCAACAGTAGGAATTGATCCTGTCCTCAAAAAAGAAATTTGGCAAGAGCTCATTCGTTTAAAAGATCAAGAACAGAAAACGATTTTAGTAACGACTCATGCAATGGATGAAGCAGAAAGATGTGATCAATTAGCTATGTTAAGGAATGGCCAAATTATTGCACAGGGTACACCTCAAGCATTAAAGGATCATTACCAAGCAAAGGATTTTGATGAAGTATTTTTAATGGCCGGAGGGGACGTATTATGAGAATCGGTGCAATTGTAACAAGAATTATCCAACAGATGAAACGAGATAAACGGACACTTGCATTATTGTTCTTTGCCCCCCTGCTCGTACTGTCATTAATGTACTTTATTTTTAATAGTAACGAAGCTAAGATCACACTAGTTGTCTCCGATGCCCCCGCGCCCTTAATAGAGAAACTTAAAAATGCGGATTTTTCGATTGTTGTAGACAATCATTTTACGAAAAAACAACTGCAGGATAAAGAGTATGACGGATGGCTAGCAATAGAGCCAAATAGTAGTAAATTAACTTTATTAAATGATGATCCTTCCCAGTCAAAAGCTTTAACCATGCAACTTGCCCAAATTTTGCAGCCATCACAAGCCGCAATGGGGAGCTTGAAAACAGACTATGTGTATGGTGATGAAGATACTGCCATTTTCGATATTTTTAGTCCCATGCTCATTGGCTTCTTTGTCTTTTTCTTTGTCTTTTTAATTACTGGCATTGCCCTGTTAAAGGAACGCACCTCTGGAACATTGGAACGTTTACTCGCAACACCGATTAAGCGTTCAGAAATTGTAGCAGGTTATATGGTCGGCTATGGTCTATTTGCCTTTCTACAAACGATTATTATCGTGTTGTTTGGTATTTATGTACTTGATATTGTCCATGTAGGCTCTATCTGGCTTGTTTTACTCATTAATATGGTAGTCGCTCTTGTGTCCTTATCATTGGGTGCGCTATTATCAAGCTTTGCCGCTTCCGAATTTCAAATGATGCAATTTATACCATTAATTATTGTTCCACAAGTATTCTTTTCGGGCATTTTCCCACTGGATAGTATGGCTGAATGGCTTCAAAATATCGGCCGAATCATGCCACTTTACTATGCAGCAGATGCATTGAATGGCGTTATGTATAAAGGGTATGCCTTCCCGGATATTATCCTGAATCTCAGCATACTTGCTTGTTTCGCCATTGTTTTCATCACTTTAAATATTATTAGTTTAAAAAAATATCGCTCGTTATAATGAAACGTTAAAAGTTCTGCTCCATTCGGCAGAACTTTTTATTGTGGGCATGGTAATGTCTAAATACAGGAAATTTATCCAATTTCATTGAAGTGAAAGACCAAATTTCTTTATAATCATTTTATAGTCGAGATTTATCCAAAGAATAAAGGTGAGTGAAGATGACTACTATTTTGGAAGTACAAAACGTTAGTAAACAATTTAATGGGAAAACAGTTTTAGATCATGCATCGTTTTCGATTGCAGCCAATGAAATTATTGCGCTTGTCGGAAAAAATGGATCTGGAAAAAGCACTTTACTCAAAATTATTGCTGCATTCATTAAACCAGACAGCGGTAAAATTGTGGCGCATAAAACTTCGCTAAAAGTCGGTTATGTCCCAGAAGTCACCCCTTCCCAAATTTTATTTACACCGCAAGAATATCTTTATCATATGGGGCGGATTCGGGGTATGCCTAAAAAGCGTCTTTTGAAGAAAATAGAAGTATTGCTTGAAATGTTCCAATTAAAAGAGTCTCAAAATACAAGGATCGTCCACTTCTCTAAAGGAATGAGGCAAAAGGTGATGATCATGCAGGCAATGCTAGAGGAAACAGATTTACTAATAATGGATGAGCCATTATCAGGGCTTGATGCCAAAGCACAAAATGATTTCGAACAAATATTGGCGACAGTAAGAGATAAAGGACTAAGCATTATCCTAACTTGCCATGAAACGAAATTACTCGAAAATCTTGTCGATTCAGTTTTGTTTATTCAAGAAAATCAACTTATTCAAGCAAAGGATTTGATTAGCCGCCCTGTCCATCGACTAATATTTGATATTGCAAGCCTAGCATTACTTGATGAAATTGTACCTTTGATGGAAATTCAACAAAAACAACCTTTAGCGAATGGTCATTTTGAAATCGTATCGATAGTGCAGGCAAAGGATTCAGATCAAATTTTGCTTAAACTACTACAAAAAAATGCCTCTATTAAATATTTAGCTAATGTCCATCACAAAAAAGAACAATTCTCTTCTCATTTTTAATAGGAGGTATCGAAAAAGATGAGCAGTTTATTGCGCTATCAATTTATTAATTATTTAAGAACCTATCAATACGTTCCACCTTTTACAATTTTCATCCTCTGTCTTGTCGTTAACTATACGTTTGTGCCTAATCCAATATTAGATAGCTATTCATTTACATCGCTTATTCTGTTCTTTTTAATGGGCTGGTTTACTGTTACATTATTTCATGCTGAGGATGAGGGGCAAAAGTTGATTACTACTCTTCATGCCAAAAATCCAACACACTACAATATTGGCGTTTTCATTATTTGTGGTTTAATTGCTTTTAGCTTAAGTTGTGTTTCAGTCTTCTATCCGATTCTCATTGATGCGTTTTTCGAAAAACCAAAACCATTACATATAGGATTGGGCTTCTTGTCTCATTTTAGTTTATCGATTCTTGCTATTGCACTCACTGCCTTGTTCACAAGAGAGATTGTGAACAATAGGCAAAATACTTGGTGGGGTGTCATAAGTATCCTAATTATGTCTGTCGTTATCGCTACTTTAAAAAATAATATCCAAGCTGGTCTCCTGTGGCTACTACCGCCTGTTCATTTTTCACTTGAAATAATGAGCGTTGGCGATCAAATAGAAGTAGTCCCTAACGTATTTTACTGGCATTTTGCTTGGATAATCCTTTACGCATTCCTTATCATTGCTTTATTTTTCTTCCTCGTTAATCGGAGAAGAACATGATTTTGACATTAAATTAAGGGGAGATCATTTTAATGAAGAACATCAACGTTCTAATTGTGGAGGACGAAAATGATATTGCCAATATTATAAGGGATTACTTAAGCGTTCATCAGTTCGATTCACATATTGTAAGAACTGGCCATGAAGCTATCCTTTATTTGCAAGAATCCGCTCCAGATTTCGTGATCCTAGATCTTTCTCTACCCGATTGTGATGGGATCGAAATATGCCGTAAAATCCGTGAACATAGTAATGTGGCAATACTCATTTTAAGTGCTAGAGGGAGTGATACTGATAAAGTATTAGGGCTAGGATTTGGCGCGGATGATTATATGACTAAACCATTTTCACTAAGTGAACTAGTGGCAAGAATTAATGCCCATTTACGAAGGCAGGATAGATGGCTTCAAGATCATGACGTTCAGAAGGATGTCATTCACATTGATAATATCGTTATTAATAAGCAGGAATATCTTTTTTTGCGCGATAACAAGCCTATTCCCCTGTCAGCAAAAGAGTTTGAGTTACTATTTTTTCTAGCAAAAAATAGAAATCAAGTTTTCTCCAAAAGTCAGTTGCTTGATGCGGTTTGGGGTTATGACACCTATGGAGACGAGAATACAATTACAGTCTATATTAGACGGCTACGAGAAAAAGTTGAAATCAATCCTTCTCATCCTGTTTATCTTCAAACCGTTTGGGGAGTTGGTTATAAATTCAGTACATCCAATCACGTATAGGAGACTCAAATGTACTTAAAAAATTGGATCAACAAATGGATATGGACGCTTATCATCTGTGTTGTACTATTGTTGATAGGTACCCTTGCTCTATTCATTGCTACCAACAAATCTCAAGAAGTATCAGAGGATCAATATGTCATCAATCAAATTCGATTATCCGTGAATCAGCTATTATTATACATAGAAGATCATTTTTCAAATTTAGAACGAGATTCCGAGATACGTAGTAAGCTGCAACAAATGAGCGATGACCAGGAAATTGATATGACCGTACTTCATCTAGATGGCAAAGTAATATTCCATACAAAAGAGAATGACCTTACATCTACGATTCAAATTAAAAATGATCTACATTACGATTTATTTACATCACAACAAGAACCTGAAAAAATGAAGATTGCTTTTCCTATTGTTAATGATGAGAGCCATGAACAAATAGGAAATGCTATTTTTACCCTAAACAAAGATAGTCTATTTCCTTCCATACAACCAAATTCAAACAACTTATTTTTAGTAGTCATGATGGGCACTCTGAGCCTCTTTATAATATGCCTCGCCCTATATATGAACAGGAAAGTACAGAAAGACATTTTAACACCATTACATGAGCTGAAAAAAAACACCGAGGAAATTGTCAAAGGGAATTACGATCAAATGAGTAGCTATACGAAATTGGATGAGCTTGGTGAATTGTATGCCGTATTTGACCAAATGCGATTAGAGATTAAACAATTAGTCATCCAACGAAATGAACAGGAGCAACATCAAAAAAAGCTCATTTCGAATATCTCTCATGATGTGAGAACACCTCTAACTACTATAAAAGCTTATTTGGACGCTATATCTGAGGGCGTTTGTCGAAATGAAGATTCACTTATGTCCTACATTCATATCATGCAGACGAATACGGAAAAAATGTCGAGGCTCATTGATGATTTATTTATTCATACATTAAAGGAACTCGGCCATATCCCTATCCATTTAAAAGAACAATATAGCCGAGAAGTCCTTACAAACATTTTGCAGCCGATTCACTATTATGTCCAAACAACCAATATTCATTTTATCAAACCTACAATGATTCCTAATGTCCTTATTCAAGTAGATGAGGGTCGGCTAGAGCAGGTTATATCCAACCTTGTTACCAATGCATTAAAGCAAACCTCCAATGGAGATACCATAACTATTACTACTTATATTGAAAATCAAACACTTTATATCCAAGTAATAGATAATGGCAATGGGATGCTTCCCGAAGATATGCCCTTTATTTTTGAACGTTACTTTAGAGGTCATCAGCCTGAAAGAGAATCTGCTATTAAAAACGAAGGAGCAGGGCTTGGTCTATCCATTTGCCAACATATTATGGAGGAACATCATGGTTCAATTTCATTTCATAGCAAGCACAAGGAAGGCACTACCTTTACACTTACACTTCCTATCTCGTAAAAAGACTCCCATTTTAGGTAGTCTTTTTATCGTTCATTGTTTTGTTCCGAAATGCTAAACAGATTGAAAGGGTCAGTACACTACCAAAAAATGAATCGATGATACGGACAACCCATACGCCGTAGCTGCTTAACGGAATGCCATTGATCCACTGCCAAAAACATACATAAACAAACGTTAAGAAAGCTAGCGCACTCCAAAAAGCAAATTTTTTCTGAGGAGATACCGCAGGCATTTTGTTATGTTTGATCAAAGATGCCCTGTCATACATATACCCAAAAATAAGCGTAATGCCTACCAATGTACTTCCATGCTGTAAAAACTTATAAATGGGGATATGAAATCCAAATAAAGTAAATGTTTGAGAAAGAAAATGAAGTTTGGTCACCATAAGCCCATTTTGATGTGTAAATGAATCCCATATGACATGGGTTAGCATACCTAATAATGCTGAATAACTAAAAACAATAGTTTTCCATGTTTTAGTCCCTGCCATTTGATAGCTATTAAAATCCTGTAAAAATTCTGGTAAATGGCTCATGATTGGCTGATGGATAAACCGATAATAAATCAAGTAGATGATTAGAACGAGTGGAAGATTGAATAAAAAGAACCCTGCAAATGTATGGCCAATCTCTCCTATTGGCCGTCCCCTTAAAAAGTATTCGAAATCTGGAGCCATGCTTCCTAATACCAAGGCAGAAAAATGAATATATTTACTTTTTCGAGTAAAAGGTAAGACCGCTGCTGGATGAGCAAATGTTAATGGCATAACTTCCTTCTCCTTTTATGACATGTTTCAAATCGATTATTACAACGTTTTTTTGTTCAAAAGGTTACTTCGACTGTAAGAATTTATTAATAATTTCATAAGAACCTACTAATAATTACATATTACACTAAAGAAAATAATCAAAAGGAGGCCTTAACTATGGAAAAAGAAGTACTGATACGAGCCCAAAATGTATGTAAAACCTTTTCAACGGGTAGCGAACAATTCCATGCCATTAAAAATATGAATATTGATATTTATAAGGGGGATTTCACTGTTATTATGGGAAATTCCGGTTCTGGTAAGTCAACGCTTCTTTATCTTTTAAGTGGACTGGATACGATCACGGCAGGTGAAATTTACTTTCAAGGGGAGAAGTTAGATTCCTTTTCAGAAAGAAAGCTAGCTACCTTTCGCTCACAGAAGGTTGGTTATATCTATCAAAATAGTAATCTCATCCCTGATTTGACGCTGCTCGAAAATATCGCCCTTCCTGGATACATCGCCAAAACTAATAAAAAAGTAATGATCCAAAAAGCAGAACAGCTACTCCATTTAATGGGTCTTGACAAGCAACGAAATCGTTTACCTTCTCAAACATCAGGTGGTCAGCAACAAAGGGCTGCAATAGCTAGAGCATTGGTTAATAATCCTGAAGTGCTCTTTGCGGATGAACCAACTGGTAGTTTAAATTACGATCAAGGTGTAGCCGTATTAGATATCTTAACTAATTTAAATAGAAGTGGGCAATCTGTTGTGATGATAACGCATGATATAAAGGCAGCTTGTCGTGCAAATCGTCTTATTATCATTCAAGATGGAAAAATAGATGGGGTATTAAACTTCGAAAAATATGATCATCTTCATATACAAGAGCGAGAACATATTATCTTTTCTTATGTTGCTGGAAAGGAGTAGTCGATGTACGCAATTGTCTCTCTTTGTTCCTCCTATTTAAGAAAAAGAAAATTACAAAATGGTCTGATGGTTGTCCTTATTTTCCTATCAACGCTTTTACTCGCTACTTCTGTAACCATACTAACAAATACGAACAATATTTTTGAAAAAGCCCATTTTGATTCAAATGGTGCCCATCAAATTTTAACAATGGGTGATGATGTTCATAACCCTTTTGCCGTAAACGATTGGTGGCAGGAGCAGCAAGGGGTAACTTCCTCCGACTTAATACCCTATAAAAATTTATCTGGCATTACCTTCGATGGGAAAGAAATGCCCAATCTGTATTTATTTATGATGGATACACCAAAAATGCCTTCAATGATCGATCAATTATTATTTTCTGAGGGAGAAAAGCAAACATCTCCACCTAAAGGGACCATATGGATTCCTACCTCATTGGCATCAAGTGCTCACATTTCACTTGGCGATGCAATTGAATTTAATACAGGTGAGATAACGTTTAGCTTAATGGTTTCAGGTGTTGTAGTAGATATGCCGTATGGTGGTCCCTTTACAACAAACGCTCGTATTTGGATGAACAATACGGACTATCAGCTGCATTTATCATCCATGGGCGGAACTGAACAATACATGATGGCACTACGCTTTGACAATTATGAGCAAAGCTCTAGCTATTGGCGTGATTTTGAAAACTATCTGCAAGGACCTTATCTCGAATCTAAAATGGAATATGAAGAAATAGCTTCTTTTTATTTAATTATTAATAAAATCATTGGCTTTATCATGATTGCCTTTGGTATAGCTATGCTTCTGGTATCTTTATTTATCATTGGTTTTAGCATTTCCGACGCCATTTTAGCGAACTACAGAACAATAGGCGTTATGAAATCTCTCGGTCTATCGTCTCTACAGATAAGTGCTACTTACGTATTACAATTTGGCTTGCTATCTGCTTTCTCGATCATACCGGGACTCATCGTAAGTAAATTTCTTTCCAGAATCATTTTAGAAAGCTCCTTATCCTATCTTAAAGCAGGAAATCATTTAGCCATTCACCAAGAAACTCGACTAACCGTGCTGATTGCCCTCATCCTTTTTGGGATTGTGGTACTCACCGCCTTTTTCTACTCGAACAAGGCTCGCAAGGTGGAACCTGTCCAAGCAATCAAATATGGTATGTCGGAAAGTGCAAATAGTAAAATAAATCGTCGTAGAAGTAGCTCGAGTAGACTATTTCGTTTATCTAATCTACCAATTCAACTTCAAATTGGACTGAAAAGCATAACAAAGAATTTAAAAAGTTCCATTCTTATTATAGCGCTTACCTCTATAACGTCTTCCATACTCGTCTTTAGTGTGGTCATATTGAATAGTTTTATCTCCATCAAAGAGACTTCCCCCTCGTGGGGATATGATGCATCACATGTAGTAGTAACCGTATTTAATAAAGAGACATTTTCAAAAAAACGATTTGAAGATTTTTTACTGGAAGATGAACGTATTAAAGATTATGCATGGCTAGATCAATTCACGGGAGTCCTTCCTAACGACAACAATTCACCATTAAATATCACTGTCAATGTTATCGAGGGTAGCTTTGATGCCGTTGGGTACGAAACCATGTTTGGACGTAATCCTGTCAGTAAAAATGAGATAGCTATCGGCATTAATGTCGCTCGGTCTTTAAATAAAAATATAGGAGATATTGTAGAAGTTTACATTGAGGGGAAGCAGCACTTTCTGATCATTACAGGGATCTATCAATCTATAGCAAATATGTCGAACTCGGCGAGAATTTCAGCAGATGTTATTAAAGTTTATAACACTACCTATTCTGCTTCTGAAATTAGTATGATGAATCTATTAGATGAAACATCCGCTCCTCAAATTGTCGAGGATTTGAATGCTCACTTTAATAGCTCTATATCAGCAGTCACACAACAAGTATTACTAGATGCTGTTTTTAAAGAAGTTGTAGCCGTATTAGTTATCCCACTTTCAATCGTTGGCTTTTTATTTATCATCGTAACATGCATCATTATTTTTAGTGTATCGAGAATTAATGTTAGAAAAGAAAGTAGTACGTATGGAATTTATAAATCCATTGGAATGACCTCTTCAAATATTAGGTGGTCGATTACATCCGGTATTTTAATTCTTTCTATATTCGGCGCAATCGGAGGATTTATTATCGGTATAAAATTAATTCCACTTGCTCTCCATTCCATTATTTTAGAATACGGCTTACTTGAACTTCCGCTTGTGATCAACTGGCCGATGAGTATCGGAATAAGCCTTGTAAGTGTAATGGCAGCTTGTTTTGGCGGCTGGGTCTCTACAAAGGTTATAGCTAAGACTTCACCTCGAATATTAATTGTGGAATAAGCTTGGCCCCTACACATTAGGGGCCATTTCCATGGAGTGATTTCTGGAGGAACAGTCATTCACTAAATATCTTCTTCCGATAGCACGATAATATTATTTCTTCGAAGTAAGGCAGTGGTTACGCCTTCCCCGACTATTTTAGTACCGTTGAACTCGCCATTATAAATAGCTGCACTACCACAGGACGGGCTATTTTCCTTTAAGACGACCTGTGTCGCTCCCACCTCTAGCGCTTTCTGTAAGGTCGCATACGCCCCCTTCATATATAGCTCTGTGACATCACGGCCAGACCATTCAATAACGGTAGCTTTGCCATCAAGAACATCGTCTCCATTGCCTCCCACTATTTCAGCAGGTTCACGAGGCGTTGAAAAACCTCCCATCAGCTCAGGACAAACGGTGATAGCCTTTTTCTCTAACACAAGCTTTTGAACTCTATCATCTATACAGTTCGTACCGTTATAACGAACATTTAATCCTGCTAAACAAGCACTTATTAAAATCACTGCTATACCTCTCCCCTTTACGACCATCGTCTATATGAATAGTATCATTTTAACATGTGTCTTTGAAAAATTACTAAGTGGCCTAGCATTTTCTCTGATACAATACGTATCAAAGCAGTCCTAGTTTCTTAGAAATGGAAAGGGAATTTGAAGGAGGAGTAGATTGTCGTGGAATTTACGATTTGTTTTCTAAAAAAGGGTGAGCACATCCTATTACTTAATAGAGACTATCCAACTTGGATGGGCGCATGGAATGGTGTAGGTGGAAAAATTGAACAAAATGAAACACCTTTAGCTGGTGCCCTAAGAGAAATTAAAGAAGAAACAGGTATTACGGTTGAGGATATTACTTATAAAGGTAAAATCACATGGACAGATGGGGTCATTGAATATGGCTGTATGTATGCGTTTATAGCAGAAATTCCTGATTCATTTACATATGTTACACCGATAAAAGTTGCAGAGGGCATTCTTGATTGGAAGGAGCTTACTTGGATTTTCCACCCTGAAAATGTAGGCATTGCAGATTTAAAGTATTATTTGCCTACAATGCTTCAGGAAACAACGAACTACGAATACATCTTTACTTATCAAGATAAAAAATTAGTCAATATTTCTTCAACACCGATTGAACAAACAACTAACGTATAATAAATAACTAAGCCTCGTCTATGTAAAAAGTACATGACGAGGCTTGTTTACTTAATATCTTGGCTGAGCGCAACGCATTCGACACATTGACCAATGTAACGTTGTATGCTGAATTTCATCATGAATGTCCCATAGGCTATCGACTATTCCCAATTCGACATTACGTTCTAGCATTGCACTATATATATCATCGATTTCAAATAACGCAATAGGAATTTGAGCCGTTTCACTAACCGAATAGCCCGCATTTTCATCCTGTAGCGTAAATCCTTTTCCCTCAAACTCATATAAGTATAATCTTGTACTTTTCAATACCTCCACCCATTTGCGTTCAATAACCACTACATGAGGCGCTGTTGTGAGATACTGCTGTCTGTCCTGCTCTGTCGTTTGACTCCCAGCATGAAAACAAACACGAGGACAATCTCTCGGAGTTAAATAATTAGGCAGGCATCTCTCGTTGATCGCCCATACAAGACCTTTGCTTGCATCTAAATCTGGTCGTTCGGGTATACGAGGATGAAAAATCGTTATCGTAGGGTCTTCACTAACATGAAATAATCTCACAGTCTCTCCTCCTTATTTTTTCAGCTTAAATACAATAAAATCAGCACAATGCAAATCTTCCTCAAATTGAGGGTACTTTTCAAGCATTTCTTGTGACGGACTCGGCTCTACAATTTTTTCTATATGAAAGCCCGCTTCCGTAATTGCTTCCACATAGCTTGTTAATGTGCGATGAAACAATACAATAGGTGGGTCAGCAGCTAGTTGTTGATAAACACCCTCATAAAAGTAACGCTGTACCTTCCAATACTGCTGATCCAGCTGTTCATGTCTAATCCATCCACTATTTGGCGTGACAAAGCAGGGATGCAATATTGAAAAAACAAAGGTGCTATTCGGCTTTAAAAGACGATACATCTCACGTATTGCAGCACGATAATCCTCTAAATCTTGAAGAACCATATTCGAAACGATACGATCAAATTGATTGTCTGCTAAAAACGCTAAATTTTCACAGTTACCATGATAAAATTGAACTGGCAACTGCTGCGGTGTTCTTTCCATAGCAATGTCTAGCATTTTTTGTGAAAAATCAACCGCTGTTACGACAGCCCCTTGTTTCACTAGTAATCTACTTAAGTATCCTTCGCCACACCCCGCATCTAATAGATGCTTTCCATCCACCTCTCCCAGTAGAGAAAATATAGTGGGATTTAATAGTACTTCATGATGAATATCACCATACTCATGATAATTAGCAGTATACCTTTCCGCATATTGATTCCAACGCTTAATGGCTTGTTCTGTATTCATAAAAATACCTCATTTCAATGTAAAATCGTAACGTTACGTCCCTTGTGCACTTGTCTATTTTTCCATATAAAGAAAAAAAGATATAGACTTTTATTTATTTTTTTAATATCATGTAGATAGAGGCACGCCATCTTTAAGTAAATGACTAAAGCCAGAAATCCATATAGGATTTCTGGCTTTTATGGTTTATATCGAAATGGTATGTTCAGCAACCGCTTCTTTTTTTATGGTCAGCCATCTGCCCACTAACATCACTAGTAATGCCACAAAGACGATTATACCCGCAAAGACTAGTGCTGCCTTATAGCTATTATAAATATTGACCAGCTGACCCGCGACAATAGGTCCAATTATTTGTCCAAACGCATAAAACGTTGTTAGTAATGATACAACAAATCCACTTTGTGTAGGAAAAAGTTGTCGTGCATAGGATGTAGTTAGTGTCACAATACCTACAAAGGTTAGACCGAATAAAAATGATGCTACTAATACACTCCAAACGGTTTGTGAGAATACAGGTAACAAGATGCCTATTACTTGAAGTATGTATGCCACAAACAAAATTTTTATAGCTGAAAACTTCTCTAATAAGATCGTCCACACAGGTGCTGATGGGATTGCGGCTAATCCTACAATGACCCAGCTATACGAGGAATACGCTTGGAGAGAAGGAATATTATGAATAATATCAACTAAAAAAGTACCTGTAATAATATACCCTAGTCCCTCAAGTCCATATGACAAAATAAGCCATGGCATAAAGCCCTTTGTCATTTTCATATTAGAAGAATTCGCTACTTTTAACGTATCTTGAATCTCTAAACCTCTCCATAAAATAGTAGTAATCAGTAAAAAAACAACTGATAGTATGCCTAGTCCTAACCATGTTCCTTGCCATGCAAGTCTCGCTTCAATAAGAGGAACGCATATGCCTGAAATGGCAATCCCTAGCCCTATACCACTAAAAACATAGCCCGACCATCGGGATAGTGAATGTTTCGCCAAATAATCCATGACAATACTAGACGTTAAAACAAAAATTAGTCCACCTGTAATACCAGCGATTAATCGAAAAATTAACCATATACTATACAGCTCCATCAAACCCATTAATCCAACTGATAGGACATTAAAAATAACACTTACCATTAAAATTTGTTTACGCTGACGATGAATAAAACCCGCCCATAGTGCCCCAATGAAATAGCCAATATAATTACTTGACGCTAAAAACCCAGCAACTTCTAAAGAAAATCCTACATCCCGTCGCATAAACGGTAGAATCGGCGTAAAAGCAAATCGACTAATGCCCATAGCAATGACGAGTAATAAAATTCCTCCAAATACAATCCCCATATGTTGGCGATTCATAGTGTCCCCCCTTTTTCCCTATTTTAATTAAAAGGATACCGAGCAAAAATTAATAAATCTAATATATAATCTATATAAATGCATAAAAATAATTTATAAAAGGTGTGTCTATCATGAATCTACATGCACTGCGGTTATTTACAAAGGTAGCCGAGCTCAATAGTGTTTCCAAAGCTGCGCAAGCCCTTATGATTAGTCAGCCCGCTGTAACCATACAAATTCGAAATTTAGAAAAAGAACTAGGTTTAATATTGCTAGAATCGAAAGGTAGAGGTATTACACTAACTCAGAGCGGTGCCTTTTTATATAAACAAGCACAGCGCTTATTTGATTTAGAAATAGATATCGAAAATAAAGTAGAACAGTTAAAAAATACAGGTCATGAGGAATTACAAATTGCTTCCACACATGTGCCCTCTCATTTTTTATTACCTAAATTATTAGCCCATTTTAAACAAGTCTACCCAACTACGCATATTCATTTAAAAACAGCTAATTCACAGCAAGTAATAGAGGAGTTACTCCATTATAAAGCAGATTTAGCCTTTATCGTTAAAGAAGATGGTCATCACCCTGATATTCATTACCAATTTCTGATGAATTTAGATTATTGGTTTATTGTGCCATACAATCACTCATTAGCCGGTCAAACGGTTTCACTTTCCGAACTCATGCAACAGCCCTTTGTCACAAGAGAAGATGGTAGCTCCACAAAGGAATATTTAAATGCATTATGTAAAGTACATAAGATACCCCCACCTAAAGTGGGACTACAACTAGATGGAATTAATGAGTCCATTCATGCAATTGCAGCTGGTTTCGGGACGATGCTTGCCCCATCTATAGCAGCATCCAGCTTTATCCAGCAGCAACAAATAGCACGAGTGTTTATTAAAAACATTGACATTCAGCGCCCGGTTTATCTTTGTACACGGAAAAATGAACAACCTCATTCTTCTTCTTTTAATAACTTTCTTCATATCATTCATGAAACCACTTCTTAGAAAAAAGGCACTCTGGCATCAAAAAAGAGTGCCTTTTTCTATCTTCCAGCGTCTGTCAAAGCTTTAAAAATGTAGGCTGAGCCATCCATTCACCTCTAACCACTTTCTATTATTATTCGTTTTTTATAGACTTAATAGTTTAAATAGCCTATAATAATCCGTGTTATTATCAATAAACGAACATTAAGGTGGTTTTTATGGCTGAATATACGCAAATTTTCAAAGGAACAGCTTTTACTAGTAAATCTGCTACTGAAGTTCAGATTTTAAAAGATTATTTATTTTTCATTAATGCAGATGGCATGATTGAAAAAACAGTCTCTCCTGAACATGCTGATTACCAACAACTATTAACTACATACCAACACCATAAACATTTTCATCCATTAGATGAAGGTCAATATTTCTTACCAGGATTTGTCGACTTGCATGTACATGCACCACAATGGGCGCAATCTGGTACAGCTTTAGACATACCACTTTATGATTGGCTGAACACATATACCTTCCCTATCGAATCAAAATTTTCGGATTTAGTATTTGCTCAAGAAGTTTACGAAGATTTAGTGAGCACACTCCTTGCTAACGGCACTACAACATCCTTATATTTCGCGACGGTTCATAAAGAGGCTAGTATTCTTTTAGCAAAAATTTGTGCTGAAAAAGGGCAACGAGGATTAGTCGGAAAAGTGGTGATGGATGATCCTGAACAAAACCCTCATTTTTACCGAGATGCTACTACACAAACAGCTCTTGCTGATACAGAAGAATTCATTTTAGCTGTTAAGGATTTAGCAAAGACAACTAAGCAAGGTGTATATCCTGTTGTCACTCCTCGCTTCATTCCAAGTTGTACCGACAATGCTTTAAAGGGCTTAGGGGAATTAGCAGCAAAATACAATACACATATCCAATCTCACTGTAGCGAAAGCGACTGGGAACATGGCTACGTCAAGGAAAGATTCCAGAAAAATGATGCTGAGGCTCTCTATGATTTTGGTTTATTAGGTGAAAAATCTGTTATGGCCCATTGTAATTTCCTGAGCGATGATGATGCACGTCTATTTGCTGAGACAGGCACAGCTATCGGTCATTGCCCAATATCTAATGCCTATTTTGCAAATAGCGTTATTCCCATTGCCCGTTTCCATGCACTCGGCGTTGATATTGGATTAGGTTCAGATATATCAGGCGGATTTTCCCCTAGCCTTTTCGATAATGCAAGACAAGCTGTCATGTCTTCGAGAATGCTTGAGGATGGTGTAGATACAGCAATCACAGCCAATAAACGCGGTGTTCCAAATTCACGTATTACGATTAATGAAGCCTTTTATCTAGCGACAGCTGGCGGCGGCGAAAGCTTAAGCCTTCCAATTGGTCGTTTACAGGAAAACTATACATGGGATGTACAAATCATTGATACAAAGACACATTCTGCAAAGCTTCCGATTTTCGATAGCCAAGAAGCATTACACGATATTTTCCAAAAAATGATGTATCTTGTCCGCCCTGAAAATATCCGTGAGGTTTGGGTCCAAGGGAATAAAGTTCATTCAAGGGACTAATGGTTCACCAACTGTCTATTAAAAATTTATCAATACGAGGTGCACATTTTCGTGGAAACGCAACAAAGTAAACTAACTAATACAACGAGTAAAACAACCAAATTAACCGTACTACCAGATGAAAAAGTTTCAATTGGTCAATCAGCGTTACTAGGTTTACAGCATGTCATGGCAATGGACGTTTACGTTGTCCCATTTTTAATCGCCATGCTAATTGGCTTACAAACTGGTCAAGCCAGTGCATTAATCCAATCAACCTTTATTGCTGCAGGGCTTGCAACTATAATTCAAACACATTTCTGCATGAAATTACCAATGGCACAGGGCCCTTCCTATGTCCCGCTAGGAGCCATCGTTGGTATTTACGCAGCCAGTGGCAGTGGGGATTTAGGTTGGAGCACAATATTAGGCGCAAGCTTAGTTGGTGCCATTTTAGTAATTATTTTAGGCTACACAGGTATCTTCAATAAAATTGTACAAACATTTATTCCGCCAATTGTAGGGGGAACAATCATTTTTGTTGTTGGTCTATCGTTAATGCCTGTCGGTTTAAGCGATAATATTTTTAATGGAGCAGGTGCATCCATTCAACAAAATATTTATTTAGCGTTGATTTCAGCAGTAGTCCTAATGATTTGTGTGATGTTAGGTACAGTCTTCCATCAAAAGGGGCGCCTATTCCGTATTGGCTCCGTTATTATTGCTTTAATAGTCGGTAGTATTGCTGCAAATATAATGGGCGTTTTAGATCTATCAGCTGTATCACAAGCAAAATGGTTTAGTATGCCTCAAATTCCATTCGCTGATTTCAGCTTTAGCTTTAATATTTCTGCTATTATGACAATGGTCATTATATATATTGTCTTAATGGCGGAAACAACTGGAACATGGTTTGCTATTAGTAATGTCATCGACAAACCTTTAACGGATAAGCAAATTAATCGAGGTGTTGTCGGTGAAGGGATCGGCTGTTTTATTGCTTCATTACTAGGTTCTACACCAGTAACTGGTTACTCAACAAATGCAGGGGTAATTTCCATTACAGGAATTGCTAGTCGTCGCGTATTTATCGCTGCGGGTATTTGGTTCATTGTTTTTGGCTTCTCTGGTAAATTAGCCGCTCTCATTTCAGCCATTCCCTCGGCTGTCATTGGAGGAGTATTTGTCATTGTATGCGGCATCATTGCTATTAGTGGTTTACAGGTCATGAAAAATGAACATATTGGCGAAAAGGAAATGTATGTAATTGCTATTCCAGTCATTTTAACGTTAGCACTGACATTATTGCCAGATGATTTCTTGTATTCATTACCGACAACTGTTCAATATTTATTCGGTTCACCTATTGCCACAGCTGCACTTGTAGCCATTATCCTCAATAAAATATTACCACGCTCAAAATAATTAACAATTTCATGCACAACCCACTTTCACAATAAGTGAGGGAGGGTTGTGCTTTTTTAATTTTTCAAATATTTCTGTTTCATTTTCTAGCAATCTGTTATACTTGAGCAAAAAAGTAGGGATTAGTATGGTATATGATGTCATTATAGTTGGGGCAGGCTCTATGGGGATGGCGGCAGGTTATTATTTAGCGAAGGCAGGCAAAAATGTTTTAATGCTGGATTCTTTTAATCCCCCACATGAGGAAGGTAGCCATCATGGAGAGACACGAATTATTCGATTTGCCTATGGAGAGGGAGCTAGCTATGTACCTTTCGTGAAAAGAGCTGGGGAGCTGTGGCAGGAGCTCGAATCTTTAGCAGATGAAAACTTATTTTTACAAACTGGGGTAGTAAATATCGGAGAACCAACCTGCAGTTTTATTCAAAATGTAAAAGCCAGTGCAACACTTCATGAATTAGCACTCGAACACTATTCAGCAGCTGAAGCGATGAACAAGTGGTCTGGATTATCTTTACCAGCTAATTTGGTGGCATGCTTGGAGCCGACAGCCGGTGTCCTTCGAGTTGAAGCATGTATTCGAGCCTATAAAAAGCTAGCTTTGGAAGCTGGGGCACGCTTACAAACAAATGAAAAAGTTGTTAGCATCCAAGCTGGAGAAATGGTGCAAGTGCAAACGGCCAATCAAGTCTATGAAACAAAGCAATTAATTGTCACTGCTGGGGCATGGGCAACTGAGCTACTGCAAACGTTGGACATCTCCCTTCCTGTTACACCAACGCGAAAAACCTTTGCATGGTTCGAAGCGGATGAAGAGCTTTATAGTGAAGGGGTCTTTCCAGCCTATTGCTTTGAATTTGCCGACTCCTCATACTATGGCTTCCCTAGCATTGATGGTGCAGGACTAAAGCTGGGTCGACATGATGGTGGCGAAGAAATAAATCCAAATAGGCCTCTTCATCCATTCGATGACAAGGATCGTGCAGATTTACAACATTTTATTCAGCAATTTATGCCTCGGCATGGCGCATTAAAATACGGGAAAACGTGCAAATATTCCATGACGCCAGATGAAGACTTCATCATTGATTTCCTACCTACTCATCAAAATATTATAATCGCGGCAGGTTTTTCAGGTCATGGCTTTAAATTTAGCAGTGCCGTTGGAGAAGCTCTCGCAGAATTAACGTTATATGGTGAATGTCAGCAGGATCTAACACGCTTCCACCTTAGTCGATTCCTTTAATTTGGGATACATGTGGGAAACGGCATTAATTGGATGCTTCATCATAAAAGCAGATAGGAATGTAAGGCGGCAATTTAATCTTGGAGATAAGCGACGTTACTTTAGTTCATTCTACATCAATCTACTATTTCATTTTTATAGACTAAAAAGAACCCCAAATTATAGTAACTTAATGAGTCACTATAATTTTGGGTTCATCCATATAGAAAATCTTACGCTTCAATAAGTGCTAAAAAATCCTGCCAATGATGCAATCTTGGTAACTCAACATGCTGATTATAGGATTGATTTTTTAAAACTACTTTTGTCTGTATATTTTGAAGTGTCTCCAGCACTGCTGGTTTATCATCTACATAAACATCTAAAGCAAGATCTTTTATAATCGCTACCTTCTCTGCATCTTGCATACCACAGAAAAAATGGCCCTCTTTTATCGGAAATCCTTGTGCACCCATCCATTCTTTTGTTTGCGCACAAAATTGCTTCGGACGAGAGGTAATGTAGTAAATATCATGGCCATGATCTGCTAAAGCTTGCAGCATTGTTAATGACCCTTCAAAAGAAGGACAGTTCGTAAAATAAATTTCCTCTAATGAACTGTTCCACATCGCTGCTCCCTCTTCATCTGATAAGCCAAATGGCTCATGAATTTCAACTCGTTTTAGCGTATGAAAAATATCAATTGGAATATCTTTCTCCATTTTTTTATTGTAAATGTCAAAGGCATGTGCCCGTAAATCTATTAGTGTATCATCAATGTCAAAACCAAATTTCATTAGGTGTTACTTCCTTTCATGATGCTCTATTGACAAAATGAGTAGAAAAAGTTTGTTCCCTCTCTATTTGTACTGCTAAAACATCCTCAATAGCTTGCTTTCGCATATGCTGAAAATCTTGTACATTAAAATGAGTTAATGATCCCTTATCTAATAGAGATGCCAAACAATCAGCATCTTTTAACGCACTGTTTAGGCCAAATGCTCCGGTCGGTGTCATCGTATGAACCGCATCGCCTAATAGCACAAGACCTTGCGTTCCCCAACAGTTACAGTGACAGCTGAAAACATCTAACAGCACAAAATCTTTCCAAGACTGAATATGTTCCTTTACTGGCTCAGATAATGCAGGAAATTGCATCGTAAGCTGTTGGATAAAAGGTGTAAACGATTGTTTTCGGAGCTGTGGATAGCTCCCCTGTTCAATATTCCACCCAATTTGAATAAAGCCACCAACTTGCGTGAACAATGATAGTTGCTTATCTCCGATTAATGCCATTTTAATAGAGGGCTCCCAGTCTGAAGGAGCTGGGATTTTAGCCCATAATAAGTCAAAGCCATGTTTTTGTTTTTGAACATCAATATGCGCTGCCTTACGAATCGTAGAGTATCGTCCATCAGCACCGATTATTAGTTGGCTATTAATCTTTATGGTTGTTCCATCTTTTATGGCGATTACGCCTTTATAATTACCTGATGCGTCCTGGATGAGCTCCGTTACCTTCGTATGTAGCAGGCAAGTAAAGTGAGAAAATAGCAGCGTTTTTTGTAAAATTCCTTTTAATAGATTAGCTTGAGGAACATGAATGCCTAGATGCCCAACAGAGTCATTAGGAAAAATTGTTTTAAAGGCATTACCATCTGCATAATATTCTAGCTTCTCCATACGTAATAAGCCGAGCGACTCGACTGCTTCGAAAAGTTGATGACTTTTTAAAACAGCCTCGCCTTCTTCATTTAAATGTTCGCCACGAAAAGACTTACCTAGGGCCGCATTTTGCTCTAGTAGAATGACCGATAGCCCTTTTTTGACTAGTAAATAAGATAAAAGTGCACCTGCTGGTCCAGCCCCTACTATACAAACATCCGCTTCATAGTTCAATTTCCTTCACCTTGCTTTGGATAAGCGATAATACGTAAATCCTCGCCTACCTTATCAAATGAGGCAAATTCAATATCCCATGCCTCATTCATGAAAGAGGGGTTATAGCCCGCAAATGGCGTTAAGGATAAATTTCCTCCTAAAACCTTTGGCGCTATATAAATTACATACTTATCAATGGCACCTTGCTGTAAAAATGAAGCATTCACTTTACTACCACCCTCTAGCAAAATATCTGTAATGCCGTGTTCATAAAGTCTTGCAAGCATTTCATCAATATTTAGCCCATGTTCGTTCTTCTCAATAGATAAAACTGTGAGGCCTTTATTAGTAAATAAATCGACCTTTTCTTGGCTTACCTCATTGCTACAAACAAGAATTGTTGGGGCTTCTTCCGAATTGATCACATTCGAATCAAGCGGTGTACGTAATAAACTATCCATAATGATGCGTGTTGGGTTTTTCCCATAGCCATCACTTAATCTTGTTGTTAAAGATGGATTGTCAGCGATGACTGTACCAACACCAACTAGAATGCCATCTACCTCATGGCGAATATGGTGGACATCCTCACGTGCAGCATCACCCGTTACCCATTTAGAGTGCCCTGTATGCGTAGCAATTTTCCCATCTACAGTCATAGCAAATTTTGAAATAACAAACGGTCTTTTAGTGAGCATGTTATGGATAAAGCGTTCATTTAAACGGCGTGCTTGTTGCTCCAAAACACCGACCTCCACTGCTATACCTGCATCGCGTAGCAGTTGAATGCCACGACCTGCAACAGTAGGATTAGGATCTTGCATGGCAACCACCACTCGACTAACGCCAGATTCCTTCACTAAATTCGCACAAGGAGGCGTTTTACCAAAATGTGAACAAGGTTCAAGCGTGACATATAGTGTAGCATTCTTTGCATGTTCGCCAGCCATACGAAAAGCATGAACTTCTGCATGTGGTTCGCCTGCTTTTCTGTGTAAACCAGTACCTACAATAATGTCATTTTTGACAATTACCGCCCCGACAAGTGGATTAGGGTTTGTATTACCTTTTGCACTAGCTGCTAGGTCTAGAGCTAGTTGCATGTATTTTTCGTCTTTATTAGTCATGGTCGCCACCTCCACTTATTGTTTTTCTCGTAAATGTCCAGATTTCTCAACCTTCGTTTCCAAATAAAAACGATTCGTTTCCGTTAAGCCACCCCATAAAGGAACATGCCCTTCTGCCGCTAAGCCTCGAGCCTGTAAAGCAGCCAATTTTTTAGGATTATTTGTAATAAGTGTCACAGGCTTTGCACGTAGAGTAGCTAAAACTGCGAGTGCTTCTTCATATGAACGTGTATCGTCAGGGAAGCCAAGTGCATGGTTTGCCTCTACTGTATCTAGCCCTTCTTCTTGTAATAAATAAGCGAGTGATTTAGAGAATAGTCCGATGCCTCGCCCTTCATGATCAGCTAAATAAAAAATAGCTCCACAGCCGTGCTCTACAATCATTTTCATAGATTCATGCAATTGATAGCCACAATCACAGCGCTGACTGCCAAATATGTCACCAGTGTGACAAATACTATGCATGCGGATTAAAGCATCTTCTGAATGGGTAAAATCACCATATACAAGAACTGATGATTGCTGTAAAAAAGCCAAATTGGCTGCAGCTAAGCCATCAATGATTTCTTCTTTTGATACATTCACATCTACTGTAAGCCAGTTATACCACTGAAATGTAGCAGAAAAGTCACCTTGTTGAACGGGCAAATTCACAGGACCAACTAGGCAAATATTTTCTGTATTCGTGTGCTTTATAACTGTCATTTTATCTTTCACTATGTCCATAATTTTAGTAGTAATTGTCATATTAATCTCCAACCTTCTATAGGAAACAGTTGGTTAAAAACACCAACTGAGCACATGTATTTTCACAACACTTACATAACGTAACTTAGTTTATAATAATAACTAAAAAGTGTCAAACAACGGCTACTATCCTATGATTTTTAATAGTATATACAAAAATTTTAGCATTACTTTTTCATCATATACTACTAGCTTATGGAGATGCTATTTTTTCTGTGCAGGCTAGTCTATAATAAGCTGTGGTACCTGTAATGACGAAAGGAAGTTTAAAATGAACTTAGAAAAAACTGTGCAACTGAAGCAGCCAAAATATCAACAAATCGCTATCGACCTTGCCTCCAAGATCGTAGAAAGAAAATACCGCATCGGCGATAAAATATATGCTAGATCTTCTCTTGCAAGTCAATATAATGTGTCTGCTGAGACTGCGAGAAGAGCAATCGCTGTTTTACAAGACTTAGAAATTGTAGAGGCTTCGAAAGGTAGCGGTGTAATTATTAAGTCGTATGAAAAAGCAGCGCATTTTGTCCGACAATTTCATGACGTTCAATCCATTCATGAAATACAAAATGAACTTCTGACAAGTATTCAAAAGCAACAGCATGAATTAATAAATTTACAAGACAAGGCAAAGCAGCTAATTAGTCGTACGGAGCATTTCCGTTCAGTAAATCCATTTATCCCTTATCAATTAGAAATGACTGCTGAAAGCCCAGGCATTCATCAAACTGTACAAGCCTTAAATTTTTGGCAAAATACATCAAGTACCATCGTCGGTATTCGTCGTGGTAATGAATTATTACTATCACCTGGTCCTTATGTATCATTCGAAGAAGGTGACATTATTTATTTTGTTGGAAATGATGAAAGCTTCGCTAGAGTACAAAGCTTTTTATACCCAAATTAAAAACCGTTTAAGCGCTGATATCACAGCGTTTAAGCGGTTTTTTTCTTATTGGTCGGTTTGACAAAAGTAACAACCCTTTGTTACAGTAAGGTTGTTACTTGTTTATTTTTGGGTATCACTATCCTCAAATAGTAATAATCTACGAAAGGAGTGCTTCTATGGAAAAATTAAAAGTAGAACACGTATCAAAAGTGTTTGGCAAACATATTCCCCAAGCACTAGAACTCGTCAAGCAACAAAAAAGTAAGACTGATATCTTAAAAGAAACAGGTGCAACTGTTGGTGTATACGATGCAAGCTTTACAGTGAACGAAGGAGAAATCTTCGTTATCATGGGATTGTCAGGAAGCGGTAAATCAACATTAATACGGCTCTTAAACCGCCTTATTGAACCAACGAGCGGAAATATATATATCGATGGAGAAAATATTTCTAAAATGGGTAAAGAAAGTTTACGGACTGTAAGAAGAAACAAAATGAGCATGGTTTTCCAAAACTTCGGTTTATTCCCTCATCGTACATTACTTCAAAACACCGAATACGGCCTTGAAATCCGAGGCATTTCAAAGGAAGAACGCCAAGCAAAAGCAGAGCAAGCTCTTGAAAATGCTGGATTACTCGCTTATAAAGATCAATACCCAAGTCAATTATCAGGTGGTATGCAGCAACGTGTTGGATTAGCGCGTGCTCTTGCCAATGATCCTGAAATTTTATTAATGGATGAAGCTTTTTCAGCATTAGACCCATTAATTCGTAAAGAAATGCAAGATGAGCTACTCGATCTACAACAAAAGGTCAAAAAAACAATTTTATTTATCACTCATGATCTGAATGAAGCATTACGCATAGGGGATCGAATCGCTATTATGAAGGATGGCTCTATCATTCAGATTGGTACGGGAGAAGAAATATTAACCAACCCAGCGAATGATTATGTCAAAACATTCGTGGAAGATGTGGACCGTTCTAAAGTATTGACGGCTGAAAATGTTATGGTGCGACCTGTTTATGTCAACGTAGATTTAGACGGCCCTAAAGTAGCACTAAAACGTATGCGACAAGAAGCTGTTAGTTTATTAATGGCTGTCGACAAAAACCGACATTTAAAAGGCTTTATTACAGCAGACGATGCATTAGCTTCAGCTAAGAAGCAAGAGCAAACTGTCCATTCCATTGTGCAATCAGAGGTGTTAACAGTTCCACCAGACATGCTATTACAGGATATATTAGGGATGATTTATAATTCACCTACTCCTATTGCCGTCGTAAAAGATGGTCGCTTGCTTGGTGTGCTGATTAGAGGCGTTGTCATCCAAGCACTTTCAACGAGTGACGAGGAGGTCGATGTACATGAATAATTTTTTAGATAATATTCCAACAATACCACTAGCTCCATGGGTAGAATCAGCTATGGACTGGTTGACGAGTAATTTTTCAGCGTTCTTTAACTCGATTCAGCAATTTGGAAAACTACTCATGAATCAGGTCACTGATTTGTTAAATAGTATCCCAGCCATTATTTTAATATTACTTGTCGTTGTTTTTGCCTTTTATGCAACTGGTAAAAAATTCGGGCTTGCCTCATTTTCATTAATTGGCTTGTTGTTTATTTATAATCAAGGTCTTTGGACAAATCTGATGGAAACAACCACGCTCGTCATCTTTTCAAGTATTATTTCCATCATCATCGGTATTCCACTGGGGATTCTAATGTCGAAGTCTACTATCGCTGAAAGTATTATTAAACCAATACTCGATTTCATGCAAACAATGCCTGGCTTTGTCTACCTCATCCCTGCCGTTGCCTTTTTCGGCATAGGAATTGTACCTGGTGTCTTCGCATCCGTTATCTTTGCCCTGCCACCAACTGTACGTATGACTAATCTTGGTATCCGTCAGGTACCTAAAGAATTAGTGGAAGCCGCAGACTCTTATGGTAGTACAGCTAGTCAAAAATTATTTAAAGTAGAAATCCCACTTGCTAAATCAACGATTATGGCAGGTATTAACCAAACTGTAATGCTGTCCCTTTCTATGGTAGTAATCGCCTCGATGATTGGTGCTCCAGGTTTAGGACGTGAAGTCTTAACAGCCCTACAACGTACACAGGTTGGGAATGGTTTCGTTGCAGGTTTAGGTTTAGTTATTTTTGCCATTATAATTGACCGTTTAACACAAAGCTTTAATAAAAAGAAAGCCTTATAAAATTAGTTTATTTTCTTGCCATGAAGGCAGTTTAATAGATAGACATGATGTACAGAAAGGGAGATTAGATGAAACTGAAAACACTATCGAAATTAGGAATGGCTTTAGGTTTAGGCTTCATGCTCGCTGCATGTAGCGGAGGAGACTCTGGTTCTGGAAAAAATAGTGATTCTAAGGAGGTAAACTTAGCCTATGTAGAGTGGGATACTGAAATCGCCTCTACGAATGTAGTGGGGCAAGTCCTTGAAGATTTAGGCTATGATGTGACATTAACTCCTTTGGATAATGCCATTATGTGGGAAGCAGTTTCTAAAGGCGAGGCAGACGGTATGGTCGCTGCATGGTTACCACATACACATGAATCACAATATGAAAAATATAAAGATAAATTAGATGAGCTGGGCGAAAACCTTGCTGGCGCTAAAATCGGCTTAGTTGTACCAAGCTATATGAAAGTAAACTCTATTGAAGATTTAACAGATGAGGCTGATCGTACAATTACTGGTATTGAGCCTGGCGCTGGTATAACAGCCGCAACAGAGAAAGCACTAGATGAATATGATAGTTTAGCAGATTGGAATTTTGTTACGTCTTCGTCTGGTGCAATGACTACTTCTTTAGCTAAAGCTTTGAAAGAAAAAGAAGAAATTATTGTTACTGGTTGGTCACCACACTGGAAATTTGCTAAATATGATCTTAAATATTTAGAAGATCCAAAAGGTGTATACGGTGGCGAAGAAACAATCAATACTTTTGTTCGTAAAGGTTTAAATGAGGATTCACCTGAAGTGTATTCCGTATTAGATAACTTTCACTGGACAGCTGAAGATTTAGAAAGCGTTATGCTAGAAGTAATGGATGGTAAGGATCCAAAAGACGCTGCTAAAGAATGGATTGAAGCAAATCCAGAAAAAGTAGCTGAATGGACAAAAGATGTAAAAAAATAATGTAAAAAAATGCACTTCCTTTTTTCAACTGGAAGTGCATTTTTTATAGTCTTCTTTTATGACAATATTTTTAACATGACGGCTGCTCCTAAAACTAGCACTATACAAACAACTCTTCTCCAATCCTTTGATTCATTAAAGAAGAACATTCCTAGCAAGGCTCCTCCAGCCGCACCAATTCCAGTCCAAATTGCATAAGCAGTGCCCATTGGTAAGGTTTCCATAGCATACGCAAGACCTGCAAAGCTTAATGTAAATGCAAATATCAATAATCCCAAGTTTTTTTTATTCTTTTCGTTATTATATTTACTAATCATATAAACACCCATCATCTCACATAGGCCTGCAATTATTAATGCCATCCATGCCATTATTCAGTCACCTCTTTTTCCTTCGGCTCTCCTGTCACAAGCTTTAAGCCCACAACCCCTGCCAATAAAACAACAATACATAGTATTTTTGCTAGCTTCCATGGCTCTCCAAACAGCAAGCTATCAGCGCATACTGTGCCAGCTGTCCCTAAGCCTACAAAAATCGCATATACCGTACCAACTGGTAAGTGCTCTCCCGCTTTAATAAGCAAATAAAAACTAACATAGATTGCAATTGCAGTGCCTATCCATTCCCATACAGTTGAAGCATGCTTTAAACCAATGACCCAGCCTACTTCAAACCAAGCAGCGATAATGACACTTAACCAATGCTTATTCATAAAAAATCCCTCCATTTTATAGGACACGATGAATGACTACCTTGATGACTATCCTTTCTCAGCTTTCGCCAAATTACCTGATTTTAGCCAAACAAAAAAGCCTAGAAGAAACTGTCCATCGACAGTATCTCCCAGGCTTTTATCCCTCCGTGTCACAAAAAAAATTGTGGTTTTCTCTCGGACCAGACTAGCATCGGCTACGGAACCCTAGAAAACTTTACAATATTTTATTAACCTTAGTATAGCAAACTATTTAATAATTTTCCACTGGGACATAGCCGACTTTTTCTACTAATGCTTGACCTTCATCAGTAAGTATCCAATCCATTAGCTTTTGAACATTTTCATTTTCTGCCCCTACAGTGACTGCATAAAACTCGGATACTAAAGGATATGTTCCATTTCGAATATTCTCTTTAGTTGGAGCTACTCCATCAATAGATAGTAATTTGATTTTTTTATTTTGAACCATTTCTGTCGAATAATATCTAAACGTATAGCCCATCGCATTTTTATAATTTCGATATTGTGATACTTCATGGATAATGCCACCCATTCCTGAGGCAATATTTTCAGAAGGTGCTTTCATAATCGGCATGTTGCCCATTAATTTTTCTAGTGCCGTTTGACTTCCACTATCCGCTGGACGCTGGAAAGCACGGATGGCTTCATCATCACCGCCTACATCACGCCAATTGGTTATTTCACCAGCATATATTTTCTTCACCTGTTCCAATGTTACATTATCTACACTGTTTTTATGATGGACAAAAAAAACAAATGCCTCTCGCCCTATTGGTGTCATATCAAACGTCAGTCCTTCTTTTTCTGCTTGCCATTCTTGCGAGGCAGAAGGTGCTGCCACAAAAATAAGATCCACATTTCCCGCTATTAAATTTTGATAGGCTTCTGGCGTACGGCTCACTTGGACCCTACTGTTATATGGCTGGTAGTCTCCTTCAGGATAAGTAGCCTCTACAAAAGCTGCATATAAAGGATACATAGCCGTGGCTCCATCTAAACGCGGTAATGACTCTGTCAATTGTAAGGAGGCTTTTTCGTCAGGCTTTACTACTTGATTGCCCCGCGTAAATGGTTGATAGGCAGATACATCAAGTTCTGCATCTACCGTGGGAATACTCAGCTTATAATAATGTTGAATAGGAGGTATTAAAGCAATTACTATTGCTACACCTAATACACTCATTAACCATCTCCTTTTCTTTTTTGTATGTATCCAATTAAATATTCCACCAACAAACAACACAAATAAACAAACGGGAACTGTATAAACTAGTGGTAGAAAGTGTATATGACCATTCAGAATGACAATAAGTGCTACCATTACTGTCACTACTGATAAACCAATCATAATGCTCACGATTTGTAAAAATTTAATCAAGACGCAACCCTCCAGTGTAATTTTACACTTTCAAATTAATCGTACTAGAAAAAGCAGGCATTCGCAACATTATATTCTGAAAATTATGTTAAGATTAAATTTATCTTGATTCGACATCTGTTTGAAACAAGATCATGCCTATGGTGATGGAAAAATCGCCAAGGCGTAACTGGATGATTAGGAGGAATGTACATATGGCAATAGAAAAAGTACGCAGCCATTTAGCCCAATGGCATGTGGAACACAAAATACAAGAGTTAGAGGAGAGCTCTGCAACTGTTGAATTAGCAGCTCAGGCACTTGGCTGTGAGCCTGCCCGCATAGCAAAATCTTTATCCTTTCTTGTCAATGATGGCGCTATATTAATTGTGGCAGCCGGTGATGCAAAAATCGATAATGCCAAATATAAAGCAGTGTTTGGGACAAAAGCAAAGATGCTAGGCAAAGATGATGTGGAAGCTATGATTGGTCATGATGTCGGTGGAGTGTGTCCCTTTGGCGTGAATGAAGGTGTTGTTATTTATTTAGATGAATCCCTTAAACGGTTTACAACGGTTTTTCCTGCATGTGGTAGTAGTAATTCCGCGATAGAGGTTACTATTTCTGAGCTTGAAACCTATACGCCCTATGAAGAATGGATTGATGTCTGTAAGGGCTGGCATGATTAGACG
Source organism: Lysinibacillus sp. GbtcB16 (assembly GCF_019091145.1). Lineage (NCBI taxonomy): Bacteria > Bacillati > Bacillota > Bacilli > Caryophanales > Bacillaceae > Lysinibacillus > Lysinibacillus sp. GbtcB16. Next base: position 665,697 of record NZ_JAGXJV010000001.1, on the reverse strand, counting down.
AACAAAAATCGGTGAAACTTTTCAACAGTCTCACCGATTTTTGTTCGTTATTTCTCCTATTCTCTTTCATCATTGAAAAAAATCATAGAGCTTTTATGATTGCTTTGTCACATTCTTTTTACCATATGTCATATAGCGCCAAAGCTTTTCAAATGGACCAATGGAAAAGAATTTGAACCAAATCATGCTAAAGATAATTTGGATAATAAAAATAATGCTTGCGATTACGACAATATCTGATGGTGAAACGACTTCTAAGCCCATAATCGAGATGATGGCCATACCAATAAAGCTTTGGGCTAAATAGTTGGTAAATGCCATTTGTCCCACACGTCCAATTGGCTGAAAAATTTTCGCTATTTGACGATTCTCTAGGATAGTAAATAAGCAAGCTAAATAAAAATATGTTGTCGGAACTACTCCTAAACCAATAATAGATTGTAACTGTTGGTCATCAGCTTGTGAGGCAAACCATATCCATAGTGAAAAACCAATAAAGAACGGGCCTGTAACAAGAAGCAGCCATTTTATTTGTTGGATATGAGCGCCAATATGACCAATCCAACCAGCTTTCGCTACTAAGAACCCACTTAAAAACATAATAAATATAGCGATAGCATCATTCCCTAAAAGACCTAAAATAGTGGCCATTATCGAACTAGTTGGTATATACATTTGACCTAATATAGCAAGAATATGAAGTGTAATGATTGTAAAAAGCCATTTACAAATTGTTGGAATTTTCGCAGAGTAAAATGGTAGCAATAAAAAACCAATAACTGCATAGATAGCTAAGATTGAACCCCAAAACAGGAAAATGTGAATGATACCAATAATCAATAGTGCAACTAAACGTCTGGCAAATCGTCGTTTCGGTTTATCCCCACGAGCTTCAGCCCGAGATGCAAAAATATAAAAACCAACACCAAAAAGGAATGAAAAGATTGAAAAGAATTTCTTTTCAATAAAGATATCAATAAGTGAATCGATCACTCCATTGATGCCACTATAATCAGGCATAGGGCCGCCCTCTATTATGACCTGATAGGCGCCTACATTAATAAATAAAATACCAAATAACGCTAACCCTCGAATAATGTCCAAGGAAAGAATTCGTTCTTTTTGTGTAACGGATGGATTCATGTTCAAATAACTCCTTATCTTTTATGCTATAGCTAGCATAACTCTTCATCCTTACAACTATTTTTTTTTAAGCTTACAGGAACCTTACAAATCAAAAGATTAACTTTATAGTTTTTTATCCGATTCTCCCGAAAAAAATAACATACTTTATAGTAAGAACATAGTAGAAAAGAGGTTTCTCCGATGAAAAGAAATCGCAAATTTGGTTTCTGTTATCCGGGCTATCGATACTGTGGACCTGGTTGCTCGGGACCAGGACAGCCCACAAATGCTGTGGATAGTTGCTGTAAACAACATGATGAATGTTATGATCGTTACGGTAGCATTAGATATTGTGATGAACTATTTCAGAAATGCCTCAGACCTCACATGCAGGCACCCAATAAGATGGCGAGAGATGCAAGACTATTCAATCGGGTATTCGAACTACGTAATCGATTCTTTTAACAATGAAGCTCACGTTCTGTTGAAAACAGCGTGGGCTACTTTTTTGTATAAATCGCATATTTCTGTGGACCCGTAAAGCCAAGCTTTGCCCCTAAATAAATGGATGCTGTATTGGAGATATCACAATCCCAGCATGGCTTTAGCTCATTGGCCAAACAATGATTGATAAATGTTGTTGCGATCAAACTAGCCAATCCCTGACCTCTATACTTCGAATCTGTCATAATATCAATTTCCGCATAGTCATTTGATTTAAAAATAGAGACGGCTTCACTGACGATTTGCTCCTTATGTATGAGACAAAAGCCAAAACCATTTGTCAGGAAATTAGCCGTAGAATCCCAATATTCATCATAGTAAGCAGATGTAAACTCCATTGCGTTATTTATATGATGTTGAGTAATTGGCATGACCTCAAAATTGGATACTTCTTGCTTGTCCGTCCCACCATATAAGCTTTTATCAAATGTAAAGGTATAGCGTTCTAATTTTCTAAGCTGCCCATTTAAAAGTTGTTCAATTTTAGTATTCCATTGCTCTGAATAAGAAAATAAGGTAAAGCGTTTCCCTTTCTCTACAGATTGCTCAAGGCAAATGGCAAGCTGACGGTCAATCTCAGTTGTGGTTGAATCACCATATACAAAATGAATTCCTGATTTTGTGTGTATTAGGAGCGTTTGAAAAGTTGCTGTATCTGCATAGACTGTCCCTTCTATTAATTGATCAAGAATACTATAAACAAATGTTGGAGCCTTTAGAATGTATTGTTTAATAATTGGATAATGATTCGCTGTAACTTTTATCAAGACGTTTCCCCCTCTTATTGGCATTAAGTACCTTATATTTTATAATAATATATAGATCTAGTTGAAGGGACTGAATGATGCACAGATAGCAATATTTTTCATCCAACATCATTAAAATCTTGGAGGTAAAAGTATTGATTGAATGTATGGACACGGAAAGATTATTATTAAGAAAAGTGGCTAGTGCTGATGCTAAAAGTTTATGGGGTATTTGGTCAGATCCTGCTGTGACCAAATTTATGAATATCTCAAGCTTTACACACGAAGAACAGGCGCTAGAAATGATTGACTTACTCAATCAATTAGCTAATGAACATAGGGCCATTCGCTATTCGATCATTAAAAAGATAGGCAATTGTATCATTGGCTCCTGCGGATTTAATAACATAGATTTCGATAAAGCTACCGCAGAAATTGGCTATGACTTGGCGAAGACTCATTGGGGTAAGGGCTACGCCACAGAAGCTATTATCGCTTTAATCCATGTTGCTTTTACACATTTGGAGATCACGACAATTGTAGCAAAGGTCGATGCCGCGAATAGTAATTCCATCAAAGTCTTACAGAAATTGAATTTTATTTTACAGGGCTATGATAGCACTGAAGAACATTTACAAGTATACACACTATGTAAAGGGTAATATAAAAAAGCTAAGAATGGTTAGATAACCAGTCTTAGCTTTTTGCTTAGTGATACATGCCGTGATTAATTTTCCCCGTCAGCTTTTCTATTTGTACCTCGAATAACTCTATTTTAGGCATAATTGGATAGCCCTCTTTTTCAAATGTCCATTCAGGATTACCATACTTCTCTAAAAGCGCATCAAAGAACCATTCCTTCCTTGACTCCTCTTCAATTCTTACAACTTGTCCAAATAGCACTACACTTTGGTAGACAAGTGCAGATTGACAAGCGTATTTTTTCCCTGGGTGTAAATCGCCCATTTCACTTACTTCTATACTGATTTTAGGGTTTTGTTTAATATTGGACCAAAAATGGCTTTCTCGGATATTACCAATATGCAAATAAAGTTTATCATTTCCCTCATACACATAAACAAATGGAATCACATAAGGGTATCCTTCCTCATCAACCGTCGCAACATGCGCTACTTTCCCCATCTTTAAAAATCGCTGTGCTTCATCATTAGAAATTTCTACCCGTTTGTTTTGAATCATACCTCTTATCATACTTTAACCCCCTCATCAAAATATGGAACGATTAAAATAAAATCGTTTAGTCTAAAACATATATATATTTTACATCTTTATGATACCTAAAAAAAGGATATTTTTTTTTCGATAATAAGTAAAGCCAAAAATGCATTTGTTTAGCATTCTTGGCTTTATTTTATCGTTATTTAATTGGAATCCAAATTTCTGAGTATGAATCAGGACTATATGCATCTTCCTCAGGGTACACCTCAAGCTCCGCTGTTCCTGCTGGCTCATATGGATTGGATGGGAACCATTCTGAATATATTTGTTTCCACGTATTTTGCATAGCATCTGGCATAGGGCCATGTACCTCAAATACAACCCATTTTGATGCAGGCACTTCCATTGTTAATAGATTTTCTCCTACATCCCCTTCATGATTTGTAGCAATCCAGTAATCAATGAATCCCTGTTGTCCTTGGCTTGCATTTGGTACACAAACGCCCAGTACCCCATTGATATTGCCATTATTTAATTGATATAGCTGCTGATCGAAGGCACTCTCATTGATTTCCTGCCAGAATAATGGAATTTCTCGAGTATTCTCTCCATCTTGGCAATTGTACGTTCTTTTTACCCCAACAACTTGAAACTTGTCTTTTTCTACGATTTTATACTTCATTGGTTCTGCTCCCTTCAAGCTTACCTGAATAACCAGGCGATTGTATGATTGTAATGGTCCTTGCCTCTTTCTCGCTTCACTTGGCGTTACATAATGCTGTTTACGAAACGCCTTTGTAAAGGCTTCAGGAGTTTCATAGCCATATTTGTAGGCGAGATCGATTATTTTTTGATCTGTATCCATTAATTCCTGAGCTGCTAATGTTAATCTCCTCCGTCTTAAATAGTCTGCAATCGATATATCCGTTAAAATCGCAAACGTTCGCTGAAAATGAAAGACAGATGAATTAACCTCCTGTGCAATTTGTTCGATGGTTATGTTTTCTAATAAATGATCTTCCATAAAATTAATGGCTTTTTGAATCGACTCAATCCAACTCATTGCTCTCACTCCCTGATAACATCTTAAAATAGTTCATGCTTTCCAGCCTGTCTTTTTATGCTAACTTTGGACAGGTACATTTAGAAGCAGTTTTTCATCACGATCACAATTCTTCATTTCGTATTTTACATACGCTTTTACTCTTTCTCCTCTAAATTCCATTGTACTAAATATCAAAATATATTGAAAAATAACAATAATATATTTATAATAACGGACAAGACCTTTATTGTCCTTAAATAAAAGGAGGGTAATGCTGGGATCTTTCCAAAGGAGGAGAATTATGATGAATGTTTTACATACGCAAATGAGTGCTAGTAAACGTAATTTTATCTTTTCACTACTGTTTCTGGCATGGTTAGTCGATTCATTAACATTGTTCGGCATGAACGTGGCGATTATTCCAATCAGTAAAGAATTACATTTAACACAAACACAAAGCGGCATGGTCATCAGTAGCTTTTGGCTAAGCAGCGCACTAATGACATTGGTTGCTGGATGGGTATCTGACAAGTTCGGATCAAGGAAGATCATTGTCATTGCAGTGTTCATGATTTCCCTCTTCTCCCTACTGACTGGGATGATTGGCTCTTTTATGGCTATTTTAGTTATCCGCTTTATTCTTGGTCTAGGGGATGGCGGTTTACCAACAGGTAGCGGCGTGGCCATTACGGAGATATTTAAAAAAGATGTTCGGGCACGGGCAAAGTCGATGCTACTAGCAGCTCAATTAATCGGTGGTGTCCTTGCTTTATATTTAGCTGGTTTAATTGCAGATACTTGGGGATGGCGCACTATGTTTTACCTTATTGGTGGTGTGGGTTTAATCGTCACTCTTTTACTCTTTAAGTATTACAATCCACCAAAGCTTGACAAGCTACAGGACGCAGCTGTGGGTAATTCGCCTGATCGTCCAATAAAAGAACTTTATAAAAGTTCATTTTTATGGATTCTAGTCATCATGTATTTTTGCTCAAGTACTGTCCATTGGGGCTTCTCCTCTTGGTTACCTTCCTATTTGGAGCAAACTCGACATTTAAATTTACGAGAAGTAGGATCACTTGCCATGATTCCACAAGCCTGTGGATTAATAGCTGCAATTGTCACAGGGTTCTTAATCGATAAAGTTTTGGCAGGAAAAGAAAAAATAATCGTTTTAGTTGGTGCGATAGTGTCTGGCATTTGCTTATATTTGATGTTTAATGCATCTAGTATTCAAGTAGCTATTTCCTATCAGAGCCTTTTCTCCATTGGTGATTCAGCAATTTCAATGGCCATACTAGCCATTCCTCTTAAGTATGTTGCACAACGAATTATTGGTTCGTTTTTAGGAATGATGTATTTTGCTAGTGGTATGGCAGGCTTTATTGCACCAACAGCTATGGGTGCTCTAATTGATGGTTTCGGCGGATCATTCCAAGCCGCATTCTTCTTCCTTATTGGAGCCTTGGTGATCGTTATAATTTGTGCTGCATTATATAAAATTCCGTCTAAGAATAGTAGTTTAATTGATCAAGCTTAAAATATGGAAAATAGGAGTGAGTTTCTTTGACTAGTCAAAGTAGATTATCGCAAATTATTGAGGATAAACGAGAAAAGTTAATTGAAGTCAGTAATCAAATCTGGGAATATGCTGAAACAGGTTTTGAAGAATTCAAGTCGGCCAAGCTATTATGTCAAACATTAGCAGAGGAAGGATTTGAAGTGGAACAAGGCGTGGCCAATATTGAAACCGCCTTCATTGGTTCTTTTGGTAGTGGAAAACCCGTCATTGCATTTTTAGGCGAGTTTGATGCTCTTACTGGTTTAAGCCAAAATGGTGGAATAGCGCAGCCTAATCCACAACAAATTGGCGGCAATGGGCATGGCTGTGGTCATAATTTATTAGGTACTGGCTCTCTAGCGGCAGCCATTGCACTCCGTGATTATATGCAAGAAAATAATATAACTGGAACAGTGCGCTATTATGGATGTCCTGGTGAGGAAATTGGTGGTGGCAAAACATTTATGGCCAGAGAAGGCATTTTTAATGATGTAGATATTGCCCTATCTTGGCATCCAGGTACGACGAATAATATTATGTCTGTTGCGACCCTTGCCTGTTACGAAGTGTATTTTAAATTTAAAGGGAAAAGTGCTCACGCAGCTGCTAGTCCACACTTAGGTAGAAGTGCTCTTGATGCTGTAGAGCTAATGAATATTGGAGTTAATTATTTACGCGAACATATTATTCCAGAGGCACGTGTACATTACGCCATTACAAATACAGGTGGTTCTTCTCCAAATGTCGTACAAGCAGAGGCAGAAGTATTGTATTTTGTTCGAGCTCCAAGAGTATCTCAAACAGACGATATTTATCAACGTATTTGTGATATTGCTCGTGGTGCAGCCCTTATGACGGGAACAGAGGTAGACATTGATCTTGCCTCAGCTCTCTCGAATGTAATTCCTAATACAACATTGGAACAAGTTATGTATGATAACTTTGTAAAATTAGGCACACCATCCTATACAGATGCGGAACTTCATTTTGCGGAGGCTATTCGCGAAACATTATCTGAAGAGGAAAAGAAGATGGATGTTCAAAGAAATCAAAAGCTTGCTGGGAAAGCAATAGCTGATGTCATCGATCCGTTTATGTCCGATGCATTTATGGCTGGCTCTACAGATGTCGGAGATGTCAGCTGGATTGTCCCAACTGCTCAATGTATGACGGCATGTGAACCACTAGGAACACCGCTTCATACTTGGCAAATTGTAGCTACAGGGACAACTTCATTGGCACATAAAGGCATGCTTCACGCAGGAAAAATTTTGGCTGCCACCGCACTAGAAATTCTTCAGCAGCCTGAGCTGATTGAACAAGCGCAAGCGGAATTGGTTGATCGCCGGGCTGGCGAGGTGTATACAAGCCCTCTTCCATCAGATGTCAAGCAATACAAAATTCGTTCTTAAAAATAAAGAGAGTCCCTGTTATAAGGACTCTCTTTTACAATGGAAAAATTTTATAAACTTTGCGTGGACGTCCTCTTGTATGAGGTTTTTCCTCAGCAACTACTTCAGCGAACCCCTTTTCCTCAAGTGTCGTTAATATTCTACGGGCACTTCTTGCAGGAATTTGCATATAAGTAGCGAGTTCATTGGCATTCAGTTCATCACTGGCTAATTTTTTCAACGAGGACTTCAGTTTATTTAAGGTCATGACACTAAGTGTAGTTTCTTGACTAAGTGTTTCTAATTGTTCTGACGTATAGGAATAGGTAAGCTGCTCCGGCTTGCCTAATGGTCCAGCAATTTTTTTATTATCAAAACAAACCATCCATGAACCCTTTCCACATTCCTTGGCACGAAGGAGGGCATTACCCGCATTTATCTCTGCATCATAAACCGTTTGTCCAATGCCAATTCCACAAGTCATCGCCTCTTGATCCAGCAATGTGAAATCTTCCATATCAGGCATTTGGCTAAAATTCCTCGTAATGTCTTCCATTAATCCTCTAGTCGTAAATATGATATACCGCCCAAAACTCGTGGACTTAATGGAGCCATGAATACTTTTTGTATAGGTCAGTAAATGCTCCATCATCTTTAGCTCGATTCTAAATAGCTCATTCGTTGAGAAGTTATCCTTAGCCATCTCTAAAAAAGGATCAATCTCAATAATTTGAACAGCAATTTGTGTAGCCTTATACCGAAGCATTTCATATGTCCGTAGCATATTTGTGATAACCGCTTCTACTGCCATAGAGGATGGAAATAAACGATAAGTTGGTACACCAAGACGTTGTAATTCATGATGTATAGGATGACCTGTAATGGCTGCCTTTGTTTGACCACTTTCCCACAGTTTAAAATGATATTGGACAAGTTCATTTAATGAAATCGTGTCTGACTCAACAAATTTTGGTTTTTCCTCGATACCCGCCTCTACTAAAGCTTGCTCCCATGTAACACTATTACCAGCATCGAAGCTAATTTCATTGACCTCAATTTTCCGTTCATATAGTACTCTTAATACCGTTTTGTATAAGGATGAGCCTTTATAAACAACATAAAAAATGGGTGTTTCTAGCTGACTCCAGCTTTGTACAATGTTATATGTAATTAGCCCTGTACATAACCACATATCCATTTCTTCCTTAAGTAGCGGAGTTATTTTCTCCTCTAAATGCTCTTCTGTTAGACATTCTATCGATGTACATATAAATTCTGGCCAATTTTTCAGGACAGATTCAACAAATTCAATTGAGTCTGAAGGACCTATAAGACCTAATCGTATTTTCAAGAATACCCCTCCTTGTTCAATCCACATGAAAAATTTGATAATTATATTATATCAAAACCATATAGAATGCATATAAATTTCATATAAAAGCTATTACATGATTTACAACAATACCATTTTAAGTAAAAATAGAATTGACAAGGTAGTTGGGAGGTTATTCATTTGGTTAAATGGCAAGGCTCTGCCGCTATTTGTATGAACGCAGAAAATCGTTTATTAATGGTTTTGCAAGGATCAAAGGAGGAAGAAAAAACTTGGGCTGTACCTTCAGGTGGAAAGGAGGCATTGGAAAATTTCCAGTCATGCTGTATTCGCGAAGTATACGAAGAAACAGGCTATACAGTTACTATCATCAAGGAAATTTATAGAAAAAATAATGCAATTGTAGAAGTCCATTACTTTGAAACCGTCGTCATTGGTGGACAAATGACCATTCATGATCCTGACGAATTAATTTATGATATCGCATGGCAATCTAAAGATGATGTTGCACGACTAGCATTGACATTCCCAGAAGATCGATCATTTCTCTTATCTTTATTTCCATAAAAAAAGTCACGTCTTCTCGACATGACCATCCTTTTACATATAAAATTACTGGCTGTTCTCGTCTGGATGTTGATAAATAATTAAGGCAGAATGGATGACCGTTTGTTCTCCGATATAGAGGGTATTGTATTTGATATCAAGTATGAAAAAGTAACTTAAATCTAATAAAGCCCGATTAATATCATGTTCAAATTGCACAATATCATTGTTTTGAATTGTCACAACTTGAGTCGTTTGTGTCATTACCCACACCCCTTTTCCTTAATAAAGGGTATGAAAGTCAGTATAAAAATATTGGAGCTTTTTAGCTCCAATATTTTTTAGTACATCGTTAAATATTCCTCACGCTCCCAGTTATGGACCCGTGTGCGGTATTTATCCCATTCGATTTCTTTGGCAACATTAAACTTTTCATAAATATGATCACCTAGAGCATCTCGTACAACTGAATCCATTTCTAATTCAATTAACGCATGCTCTAATGAAGATGGTAAGCTATCAATGCCATTTAATTCACGCTCTGGACCTGTCATTTTATAAATATTGCGATCTACCGCTGCTGGAGGCGTTAAATCCTTGCGTATGCCATCAAGCCCCGAAGCCAAGATCACAGCCATTGCTAAATAAGGATTCGCCGCTGGATCAACTGAACGTAATTCAACACGAGTTGATAATCCTCGAGCTGCTGGTATACGAATAAGTGGTGAACGGTTTTGAGCAGACCACGCAACATAGCATGGAGCCTCATAGCCTGGGACTAATCGTTTATAAGAATTAACAAGTGGATTTGTAATCGCCGTAAATCCGTGTACATGCTGGATGATTCCTGCCATAAAGCTACGAGCTGTTGCACTTAATTGAAGTTCTGCGTGTTCATCATAAAATGCATTTTTATCCCCTTCAAATAACGATAGATTAAAATGCATACCAGAGCCGTTAACTCCGAATAGTGGCTTCGGCATAAATGTTGCATGTAGCCCATGCTGTGCAGCAATTGTTTTTACGACTAATTTAAATGTTTGAATATTGTCGCAAGCTTCAATGGCACTAGCATATTTAAAATCAATTTCATGCTGTCCAGGTGCTACTTCATGGTGAGAAGCCTCAATTTCAAAGCCCATCCCTTCTAGCTCTAAAACAATATCCCGACGACAATTCTCCCCTAAATCTGTCGGAGCTAAGTCAAAATAACCTCCGCTGTCATTTAGCTCAAGTGTCGGATGCCCCTTTTCATCCAGCTTAAAAAGGAAAAATTCTGGCTCTGGGCCCAAGTTAAAGGAAGTGAAACCCAACTCCTCCATTTCCTTTAAAACGCGCTTTAGATTAGAGCGTGGGTCTCCTTCAAATGGTGACCCATCTGGCCTTGCAATATCGCATATAAGACGCGCCACCTTACCTTTTTCAGCTGTCCAAGGAAAAATGACAAATGTATTGAAATCTGGTCTTAAATACATATCAGATTCCTCTATACGTACAAAGCCTTCAATCGAAGAGCCATCAAACATAACCTTATTGTCTAAAGCTTTTTCTAATTGACTCACAGGTATTTCTACATTTTTAATCGTTCCTAATATATCAGTAAATTGTAGGCGAATAAACTTCACATTTTCTTCCTTTACTCGGCGTATAATACCTTCTTTTGTATAATGTTTCATTTTCCACCACTCCAATGTAAATTTAATTAACACACTTTTTTATAACTGCTTTTAAAATACATCATTTTTTTATTTTTAGCAATATGTATGTAAGGTTTTATAACATCTTTCTTTTAGAATATATTTATCTTGATTTTCGATACATAAAAAAGGCGTACCCATTGACTAAATGGATACACCTTATATATTTTTAAAATTGTAATAGCATATTAACGAACACTACGAGAATGACAGCTGGTACTATGATTACCATTAACATCCTGTAAATCGAATAATACCCCTGCCCCATCTGGCTTCCCATTAGCAGTTCTCTTTTCACAAATTCTTTATCTACTACATATGCAATAAAAATTGCAATGGACAAGTTCCCCAATGGCAGCATTAAGTTTGATACTAAAAAGTCAGTTGCATCAAAAATATTCTTTCCAAAAACCGATACATTCGCTAGCAGGCTAGAGGAAAGAGATGCTGGGATGGCCGCAAGAAAGACAACTACACCAAGACATGAAGTCCATACCAGACGAGATTTCTGACTATTTTCCATAAATGCCGCAACAATAATTTCGTATAAACTAAACGAGGACGTTAATGTGGCAAATAAGAATAATAATAAAAACATCGCTAAAAATACTTCCCCAAATGGCATTTGGCTAAATGCTGTCGGTAGCACCATAAATAACAAGCCCGGCCCAGCTGCCGGCTCTAAATCAAAAGCAAAAACGACCGGGAAAATAGCTAGTCCAGCTAAAAATGAAACAAGTACCGTTAGCATAACGACGGAGCCTGCTGAATTCGGTAGACTCACATCTTTTTTGAGGTAGGAACTATATGTAACAAGACAAGAAAATCCAACGGCTAACCCAAAGAAGGATTGCCCTAAAGCTTCTAATAAGGCTTTTCCGGTAATATTTGAGAAATCAGGCCATAAAAAGAATTTTACCCCTTCCATGGCGCCATCTAATGTGACAGCACGAATCACTAGGACAATGAACATAATAAAGAGCAATGGCATCATCCATTTATTCGCCTTTTCAATACCATTTTGGACACCTAATGAAATAACAAGTACGTTTGCTAATGTAAACAAAGCCAAACCTACAATTGTAATCCAAGGTGTCCCAATTATTTTTCCAAATAGTTCTCCAGGATCAATAGCCGGATCAATGACAGCACCCGCTACGCCTAGCCCACTATAAATAAAAATCCAGCCACCGACAACGCTATAAAATGTTAGTAATAAAAAACATCCGAGAACACCCATGCGGCCAATCCATGCCCATCCCTTTTTCGTAGGAGCAATTTTTTTATAGGCAGTGATTGCCTCTGACTGTGTACCTCGTCCTAAAATATATTCAGATAATAGCATCGGGAGCCCAATTAATAATGTAAACAATACAAAGATTAAGAAAAACGCGCCTCCTCCACTTTGTCCGGTTACATACGGGAGCTTCCAAATCGCTCCTAGTCCAATTGCAGCGCCTGCTGATGCTAAAATAAATCCTAACTTACTAGACCACTGTCCTTTTTTTCCACTCATCTCTTCAAACTCCTCTAACTTTCTAAACTCTTCTCTAATTTTACATGAAAATATAGCTTTCGACTAGGTATTACTAAAAAAGAACTAGTTATATTTTGACAACCCGTTACCTTTTTCTATTTTTCTTTCTACATTCCGCCATAAAAAAAACCTCGAGTTCATCCCTCGAGGCTTAGTACATTTTATTTTGTTATATACATAGAACGCTGGCGGTCAATCCATTTACGCATCGTCGTAAATAATAACGCCATAATACCCGTTAATAAAATCCCTTTGACAATATTAAATGGTAAAATACCAGCGATAATCATTTTATAAAGTGAATCACCTACAACAGGCTCCATTCCTAAGAAGTAAGTGTACATTGGTAAAAATACAGCATAGTTTAAAACACTCATTCCTACTGCCATCACAATTGTTCCCATTGCTAAACCTCCAACAAGGCCAGCGATTGTTTTAAAGCGATTAAAAATAAAGCTTACTGGCAAGATGAATAAAATACCTGTTACAAAATTAGCCATATGCCCTACAGGAACGCCTGTTGGAGTGCCTGAGAAAATCCAATCCAACACATTTTTAAACAATTCTACTAAAATACCAGCTACAGGCCCCATTGTGATTGCCGCAAGTAAGGCAGGCATATCACTGAAGTCCACTTCCAAAAATGCTGGGAATGGCGGAATCGGGAAATTAAAAAGCATTAATAAAAATGAAATACTGCTCAGCATGCCAATCGTAATAAACGATTGAAGTTTGACATTTTTCTTCATAGAAAACTCTCTCCTCTTTGCTGATTCAATCTCGCAAGAAGAAAGGTGACGATCTTTCAATTGTTTCATGAAAAAAACCCTTATGCGTTTAATAAAGCATAAGGGAGAAAGGCATAACGAATAAGCGTCCTCATCAACTAATTTTTGAGCACTGTTTAATAAACCATACAAAAAAAGCGCTCGGTCATAGTTCATTTCATGACAATGAATGACGATCGTACCTCCATCTTCTCCCATCCAGACTTTAACTGTCGGCCTTGGAATTTCACCAAGTCAGCCATGCGAAAATTCGCACAGGTCGCGGGCTGAAGAGTTTAACATAAATCAAGCGAGCTAATGAATATATTCATTAGCGATTTATGACTCTATTACCGCCGGTCGGGATTTTCACCCTGCCCCGAAGATGAATCATATTATTTTATTCTACAGCTTTACTATAATGAATTACGAAGTAAAAGTAAATAGTTCTGCTCAAAAAAATCCGATTAAATTGCTATGTTTTATAAATAGAAAAGGCACTCCCGCCATGCAGGAATGCCTCTCTTGTTTTTTCTTCCTTCGACTATGGTAAAAACTGTTTATTCGGTCCCACTGGCTTTGGTAAATAACCCTTTAAATCAAAGCCTTCCCAGCTTTCTTGCACAACATTATCTAAAAGGAGCTGTTGATTAAAGCTAGCAGCTGTTAACATCATGGCCTCAATTAATTGAGTAGCTCGTATTGGTTCCATAGATGTTAAATCAAGCGGAATATCAAAAGTCACAACTACACCTTCCGCTTGTTCAGTGACTGTGTATGTTACATTTTCAGGCACTACCGATGTATAGACATCATCATTTTTATTTTTCATCAGTGTAAGTGCCTCTGTGACTGTCTCAAAAGATTGACGGAAATCTGGTGATAAATATTCTGCACCATTGGAATCATGGTACAAGTAATAATTATAGTGCTTTGCATTCGTTAAGGACATTCCTTGACTTGGCTCACCTTCTTGAGAAAACTCATACGGGGTTCCATCTTCATTTTGGATTTCTACTTCGGTGTATTCAGAGTCTGAGAATGTGTCTTCCATTGTGCCTTTATATTCATTTACTGCAGCAGAGGCAACATCATAGTCATTCCCCTTTGGCAAGACATGGATAAGCTTATCATCCTTTTCCTTCAGCTCACCTTTATAAGGATGATACTCTGTAAACCCTTTAGCCTCCTCGTCAATTTGAGGAGCATACTTTTCATATATCCGTAAGGTAGAAGGCTTCTCTTCTCCAAAATCAGTAGCCACACGTTCATTTGGAATCACATACGTCATAGGAACACTTTCCGCATCACGCCCTGCCAAACCAATACGGAATACGACAGCATCTTTTACATCCTCCTCATAGACAGATGTACGTAAAGATAAAATGCGCTCATGTTCCGCAACAATACTTTTGGAATCCAGCATTTCATCCTGCGTGGCCGCTTCCTTTGCTGCTGAATCCTCTTGCATCGTCGAAAACTGAGCCGTTTCAGGCATACTCGCTTGATCTTTTTGCTCACCTTGATTGTTCTTCAATATTGTGCCAACTAGTATTGTTAGCACAAAGACTGCGGCTACACTCATATAAATCTGCATATTACGTACTTTTGATCTCGTCGTATGCTTTTTAATGGTAGCATCTTCCTGTTGAGATGGTTCATCTTCTATAGGTTCTTGCATAGCTTCTTGAAGGTGTATATTATCTTGCAAGCGAGCATCTGCCATTAACCGATTTAATATATCTTCTTTCGAACGGTGGTCAGAAAGCTTAGGGGCATTGTTCAGTACATGTTCAAGCTGCTCATCATCAAATGGCTTATGTGTCATTGCCGTTTCGCCTCCTGTTCTCTGATCGGCTGTAGCTGTTGCCTTAAAAATTTAATGGCTCGATGCTGGGTTGTTTTTACCTTCGCTTCTGTCCAATCAAGTATTTGCGCCGTTTCTGCAATCGATAAATCCTGGAAATAGCGCATAATAATGACCATTTTTTGATCGCCAGTACAGTTTTCTAATGCTGACTCTACTTGCATAAATTCATCACTGGCCTGTAGCATTTCCTCCGGTGATGGTGTGTTTGAATGGAGTTGTTCCGTTTCCCAGTCAAAGAAATCAAGCGAATGCTTCTGACGCACTGCTTGCTTTCTAAAATGATCAATCGCAACATTTTTGGCTATTGCAAAAAGCCATGTTTTCTCACTACTATTGCCTGCAAATTGATCGTATGAGCGCAATACTCTTACATACACTTCATGCGCTAAATCTTCAGCAAGTGTACGGTTTTTTACTAGATAGATTAGAAACTGGAACACGTCTTGATGATAGGCATCGTATAGTCGATGGAACACGGAGTCATTCAATGCACTCCACCCCCGTTCTATATTATTTGTCGTCTTACATTCGCAGAAGTTACAGTCAATTAATAACAAACCACGTTATTAATCGAACGGTAAATAAAATGTGAAGGTAGTACCTTCCTTAAGCACACTATCTACCATAATATTTCCTGAGTGTGCTTTTATAATATTTCGTGCAATGGCTAAGCCAAGTCCCGTACCACCCTTAGATCGAGTACGTGCCTTATCTGCTTTATAAAAGCGTTCAAAGACATAAGGTAAATCATCTTGAGGAATACCATGTCCTGTATCTTGAACAGAAATTTTAGCGAATGTTGGCTCCTGCTCCACTTTTACTGTGACAGATCCCTCATCCGTATGTCTTAGTGCATTGTCGACTAAATTTGTGAGTACTTGCTCGATGCGATCCTCATCTATATTAATCAGTGCATCGTCATTAAATTCACTATCAAATAGTAGACGAATATGTTTTTCTTTTGCAACCTGTGCAAATTTTTGGGTAATACGCTCGAATGTAGAATTAATTGGTAATTCATCTTTATAGAGTGTCATATGCCCCGATTCCATGCGTGCTAAATCTAATAAATCCGTGACAAGGCGACCCATTCGTTTGGATTCATCATAAATAATTTTTGTTATTTCATTACGTTCTTCCTGATCTTGAATAAAATCATCATCCATCAAAGCTTCAGAATAGCCTTGTAGCATGGCGATTGGCGTCCGCAATTCATGAGAGACGTTCGCAATAAAATCGGATCGAAGTTTTTCTAGGCGGTGTTGTTCAGTCATATCACGAATAACAGCGACTGCACCACGAATGATTTCTCCACTATAAAGAGGACTAATTGTAAACGTATAGTAATTACCATCCATTTCAATTTCCTCTTCTAGCTTATCCTCAAACATGAGTACATGATCCAGCATATGATACAGCTCTGGCGGTATTGGCTTCGCACTTTGTGAGCCTTTGTTTACAAACCATTTTTGCATCAGACGTTCCGCTGGTGGATTACTTAATAATATTGTACGGTCGCGATTAAATGTGATCACTGCATCTGTCATAGATGTCAAAATATTGGATAGCTGTTCATTCTCTTGATTGATGACCTCTAAATTATGCTTTAATTGACGACCCATTTGATTGAAGGCAACTGCCAGCTGTCCAATTTCATCATTTTGAGTCGTAGGCATTTTCGCTTCAAAATTCCCTTTTGCAATTTCAAATGCCAGCTCACGCATTTTTCTTAGTGGAGATGTAATACGTGAAGACAAGAAGAACGCAAAAAATGTAGTCAAGACAAATGCTATGAAAGCTGCCAAAAAGACAATTTTCGTCGTTTCCTTGGACGTTTTATGTAGGGCATCGGGGCTTTGATAGATGAAAACTGCTCCATGTACAGCATTTTCTACATTTAATGGGAAACCAAGCACAACGTAAGATTCCATTTTCTCTTGATCAGTAGAGGAGGGCATCATCATTTCTTTAGTAATTGGTTCATCTGATTGAAAAACCTCACGGAAAGATTTATTTGCCAAAATAGTATCTTGAATTTCCTTTTTATTGAGTCCTTCTTGCATGGCAAAGGATACCTCTACATGGCTGATTGCGATGAGTGCATTGGTGCCTTTAGGTAAAATATCTTTTAATAATTCCGAAGTCGATTCAGCGGTTTCATTGTCATCCACTATACTTGCCACAGTGGCAGCAGTTTGACGTAAAGATATTTCTGCTTGCTGCATATGGTAGTTTTGAAGAAATTCAAGCATTAATACCGTGAAAACAAATAATACAAATGAAACGAGAAGCAATATGGTTACCCATAGCTTCCCGACAACACTATTCCATATTCTATTCATTGACAACCTCAAATTTGTAACCAACGCCCCAAACCGTCACGATCATTTTAGCAGCGTTTTCAGAAACACGGTTGAGCTTTTCACGTAAACGTTTTACGTGTGTGTCAACTGTACGTAAATCACCAAAGAAATCGTAATGCCAAACCTCTTTTAGTAGTTGTTCACGGTCAAATACTTTGTCTGGCGATTTCGCTAAGAAGTAAAGTAATTCATACTCTTTTGGTGTTAAATTCACCTCAATGCCCTCTGCTGTTACACGGTGTGCATCATGATCGATCATCAAATGCTGGAACACCACTAAATCTTTTGAAGAGGATGCATTGGTCGTTGGTGAGAATGCCTGTGAACGACGTAAAATGGCCTTCACACGTAACACTACCTCACGAGGACTAAATGGTTTTACAATATAATCATCTGCTCCTAGCTCGAAGCCTTGAACTCGATTAGCTTCCTCGCCTTTAGCAGTTAATAAAATAATAGGAGTTGCAGCGCGTTCACGAATTTCTGCACACACTTCTAGCCCATCTTTTTCAGGCATCATAATATCAAGTAAAATACAATGATATTCTTTTTCTAAAGATTTTTCGATCGCTTGTTCACCATTTTCTGCCTCGTCAACAAGGTATCCTTCTCGCTCCAGATACATTTTTAATAAGCGGCGAATTCGATCCTCGTCATCTACTACTAATACTGAAATATTTTCTGACACTTTCACGATCCCTCTCTTCCAATCTTTCTCTAACTTCTATTGTACATGGTGTGACACATATTGAAAAGAAAAGAAAGCCTCTTCGCTAGAGCGAAAAGGCTTGTTGTTTCACAGGTTATGCGTAGGAGTGTAAACCTGCAAGAATTAAGTTAACAGCAATTAGGTTAAATAATATAATACCGAAACCAATTAATGCTAACCAAGCAGATTTTTGACCTTCCCAGCCTTTTGATAAACGTAAATGTAGGAATGCCGCATAGAATAACCATGTAATAAGAGCCCATACTTCCTTAGGATCCCATCCCCAGAAGCGACTCCAAGCAATTTGCGCCCAAATCATCGCAAAGATTAAAGCACCTAGGGAGAATACAGGGAAACCAATTAGCACTGAACGATAGCCAATTTCATCAAGTAATTGTAAATTAACACGCTTCACAAGTGGCTGGAAAATAGCGCTTATTCGACGACGTGCAATTAAGCGAATTAATAAATACAATACTGACCCTACTAATAATGACCAAAAGACAGTTGTTAGTTTCTTCGCATTAATTAAAGCTGGCATTTCTACAATTGGTGACATGCCATGCTCTTCAACTGCCTCATACTCATTCATACCGAAAACTGGTGGTAAATTGTAAATAATTTTACGCGTAGTTCCTTCTTTGTCCACATAATTGTAGCTAGATTCATAATCCATTGCACTGAATGTAGATGTCACAGCAACAAACCCTACAACTACTACAAGACAGTACATAACGGCTTCTAACCAAAATCGTTGTTTAGAAGGCTTCGTTAAATCTACAACCTTTAATAAGTAAATAAGTCCAGCCACAGCACTGATCGCTAAAATAGATTGCCCTAATGCCGCTGTAATCACGTGAATTGTTAACCAATGGCTTTGTAATGAGGGCACTAATGGACTTACTTCTTTCGGGAACATTGAAGCATAAGCGATAATTAAAAGTGCTACTGGTAATGCTACTAATCCAAGTGCAGATAAACGATAAATAAAGTAAATTAAAATAAACGCACCAACAATGAACATACCAAAGGCAGTTGTAAATTCAAACATATTACTTACTGGCGCATGTCCAGTATAAATCCATCGTGTAATAAAGTAGGCAAGCTGTGATACAAATCCAATAATTGTTACCACAATGGCAAGCTTACCCCATTTACCAGTGTTTTTACCTGTAGCATTCGCTTGTTTAATGGAACCACCAAATAATAACGTCGCAACTAAATAAGCAATAAAAGCTACAAATAACAGGTTTCCACTTATGTCAATCAAACTCATAAGGTGTTGTCACCTTCCTTTTCTTTAATGCCACCATCCGTGGACTCTTCGCCAGCCTCTTCTTTCTCTAACTGATCTTTGTATGGAGGCAATGCTGCAAATGCTGTAACAGCATCTAAATCCTTTTTCATGCTGAACATATTTTTATTAACATGGGCAGCCATTAAAACACGGCCATCCGGCTCAACTTGAAGCCATAAACGACGGTGATTCCAGTAAGATCCAATTACGACACCAATCATAAAGATAACGCCACCAACAAATAAGATAGGAATTGTACTATCTTTACGAACCGTAATACCAGACATATCACGCATCTCTGCTGCAGCAAATTTCATTCTGTATTGATTTTCACCCAGCGGTTCTAGTGGTGGCTGCATAATTTCCACAAAACTTACTTCGCCTTCTGGTGTTTCTGGCGTAGTCATTTTAAATAAAAATGCTGGATTATTTGGAATCGATGTTTTTGTTTGAGGTTCCCCATTTTCAAAGCCATCAAAATCTGGTGTATAGACTAGAATTTGCACGGAAGAACCATTACCTAAATCATATTCTTTTTTAGGATTTGTTAAATCAATTTCCACTTTACCAAGTGATTTTTCACTCGCCTTATTAATTAATTCAAAATTCATTTGCTTTAATTCATTCAGACGATAATCCATTTGATAAAGAGCATAGCCATCTTCTTTTAATGGGTGATTGACACGAATCGAATAATCTTTAACTTTTTCCAGATTTTCCGTATCACCTGGGATTGCATCTTTAGGCTGTTTGTAAAGCGTAATGTCAGTTTGGAAGTTTTTTGCAACCACATTAACATTTTGCTTTACTTGCTCTCCTTGGGGTTCATTATCATGAGTTTCTAAAATAAAATCTCTGTTTTCAATGAAATAACCGTCCATGCCAGTAATAGCACGTGTTTCTCCCTCGCGGACCCATATCGACTCATCCACATAGAAGCCTGGTACAAGACGTAACATAACCCCACTTATGAAGATAATGAGCCCAACATGGTTTATGTACGGACCGTAACGAGAAAAGCGACCTTTTTCAGCTAAGAGAGCGCTACCATCTCGACGGACAGAATATCTCATTTCAGTCATCTTTTGAGCCACTTTATCAAGCGTTTCCTCAGCGTCAGCCGTTATTTGACCCTCACCAAAAATGCGTTGACGCTTCATAAAGCTTTCATGTCTTTTAACACGTTGATTCTTTAGAGATTTATAGAGCGGGATTCCTCGGTCCAGACTGGCTACAATAATTGACACAGCTAACATGCCAACCAAAATTTGGAACCACCATGAACTATATAAATCTGAGAGTCCTAGCGTGTAATAAATTTTACCGAACGTACCATATACGTCAGCGTAATAAGCTCCCTTCTCTATATCAGAGGCTTTTACGTAAAACTCTTGTGGTAGTAATGTTCCGATTGAAGCAGCAATTAATGTGATAATAATTAAAGATATACCAACTTTAACACTCGAGAAGAAATTCCAAATTTTGTCGATAACCGATTTATTATAAGTCTTAGAACGAATGGCAGTACCGTCATAGCGCATATCGACAACTTTATTTTGCTTCTCTTCTTCCGTTAAAGGACGACCACATTTCTCACAGAGCTTCGTGCCGTAAGGGTTACTATGACCACAAGCACAAATGATTTTTTCCATCGTCATTTACTCCTTATTTCGGCTTTACTAATTCCATGTACGAAGCAATATTTGCATCTGTCATTTCACCAGTAATAATTTTTGCCACTTTTCCTTCTGGATCAATTAACACTGTAGCAGGTAATTGACCTACGTTATAAGCAGTCATAACACTTTTTGTTTTATCAATGACAACTGGGAAAGACAATTTATATCGATCAACAAAATTCTGAACTTCAAAATCTGTTTGAGCGATATTGACCGCTAAAGTTTGTACACCTTGATCTTTAAATATTTGATATTGTCTGTCCATCGCAGGCATTTCCTTTTCACACGGCTTACACCAAGTTCCCCAGAAATTTAAAAATACCCCTTGTCCTTTATAATCCGACAATTTATGTTTTTCACCGTTTAAATCTACTAACGTGAAGTCAGGTGCTTCTGAGCCAACTGCTACTAACTCTACTTTTTCCTTTGTTGCTGTTCCATATACCGTGTACCCGATTGCCAATGCTAATACTGCTAAAATGACAGTCCGTAGTACGAGACGCTTTTTCTTTTTCTCCAAGTTAATAAACCCCCTATCATTTACGACTTTGCGTAAACATTGTAGACATGAAGCTTTTACATTATAAAGACTTTAGCTAGAACTTTTTCATTTTATAAACGTCTTTACGTATGTACAAACATCTATGAAAATTGTACGTTAACGATGTACGAAGTTCTTCTGGCTAAAATGTAACTAGGTGTACTATTCTCACCTATTATAGCAAAATGATACAAAAACACTTAGCTATTAATTATGAATGATTTATGAACGATTTCACCAAAAAGAAAGTGAAAATAGTTTTTATTACCTTTTAAGGTACTATCACTTTCTTCTGGCAAATTATTTAATCCAGTTTCCCTGTCTCTGCTAACACACGTAATTGCTTGACTTCGTGCTTCGACAATTCACGGAACTCACCTGGTGCAAGGCCAAATAAATCTAAAAAGGCAAATCGTTCACGTTTTAATTTGACAACAGGTGTACCAATTGCTTCAAACATACGTCGAACTTGGCGATTACGGCCTTCATGAATTGTAATTTCGCAAATTGCCTTGCCCGCTTTTTCGTCAAAGGACGTCATACTTACTTTGGCAGGTGCAGTTTTGCCATCCTCTAATTTAATACCACGTTGAAGCTTTTTTAGACCTTCAATTGTTGGAATACCTTTGACACGTGCGATATACGTTTTGTCAATTTTAAATTTCGGATGCGTCAACATATAGGAAAATTCTCCATCATTTGTTAATAGCAATAATCCAGATGTATCGTAATCAAGACGACCAACGGGGAAAATACGTTGCGGAATATGATGAAATAAATCTGTGACAGTTTTGCGTCCTTTATCATCCGTCACGGCCGAAATTGTTCCGCGTGGTTTATACAGTAAGAAATAAACTTTATCTTCTTTTTCAAGCTTTACGCCTTCCACTTCAATTGTATCTGAGTTAGACACCTTTGTTCCTAATTCACGGATAACTTTACCGTTCACTTTAACTTTACCTTCTAGTATCAATTGCTCTGCTTTTCGCCTTGAAGCAATCCCCGCATAGGCAATGACTTTCTGTAATCTTTCCATTTCTTCACCTCTAGTTTTCTTTCACATTAACAATTTCGTCGAAAATTGATTTCTCGTTCAATTGAATAGGGTTAATTTTCCCGCTAATCTGTGAAAATTATGTCATACTTTAGCGTAATATTAAAGAAAAACAAATTTCACATTCATTGTTGGAGTATTCGTAATACTTTTTCATTAGCGCATTGATCACTATATTGATCACTATTAGGTATAGAATTTTCTTTGCACCATGCTAGTAGTATACTCTTTTTACCAAAAAGCAAATCGTTTTAAAAAAATGTTTATATTTCCTGTTTGCACTCCGATATAGAGGAGATTTTTGTAGAACAAAAAAATCAGCCAATCGTTTTTCAACGATCCGCTGATTCAACTTTTACTGGTATTGCATAAATACGTTCTTCGCCTAGAAAGATGGATAAGACAGCTTCCTGACGCTTTCTTGAAACATGTAAAACTTGCCGCACTTGCGCTTTTTCCTCTTTATTTAACTGCAGGCGAACTGGCTCCTCTAATCGAATAGCCAACTTTTTATTCACGTTGTATTTACCCTTCTTCACCACTGTTTCAAGATCATAATCTGTCCACACTTGATTGGAAAAGCTACGATGAACATTCCAATCATCCGATACATTTAACGTGACAACTATGCAGGTTTGCCCGTCCTTTTGAAAGGCTGTTGCAAGCGTACGACCAGCTACCTTTGTAAAACCTGTTTTACCTGCGTAAGCAACACCAGTAGCAGATTTTAACGAACTCACAGGTTGCTCTGTCTCATCATCAATTTCTGCTGCCATTCCTGAGCCTTCTCTTAATAGTCGATGCTTATTTTCCCATAGCATGCCGTTCACCGTATTCGCTCGATAAAGAACCGTGGAAGCGATTTTTTCAAATGTTTTGTTTTGCAAGGCAACTCTTAGCATCTCGGCTGTATCCCTTGCAGAAGATAAGTGCTCTTCATGATGTAGGCCAGAGGGGTTCATAAAAACCGTATTGGTAAGACCCGCAATAACAGCTCTTTCATTCATTAATTTGACAAAGCCTTCTACAGAACCACCTACATGCTCTGCCAAAGCAGTCGCAGCATCATTGCCTGAACGCAGCATTAAACCATATAATAACGTTTCTACGGTCACCGTTTCGCCTGCCTGCAAATAAATGGAACTCCCTTCAGCCATGGCAGCCTTAGGTGAAATGACAACTTCCTCTTGCAAGTCACTATTTTCGATGGCCACTAGGGCCGTCCAAATCTTCGTTAAGCTAGCAATTGGTAGCCGTTCATTACTATTTGAACCTATTAATACGCGACCTGTATCTCCATCTAAAACCGCGTAGCCACTTCCACCTCTCGCAAAGCTTGTTTGCGGAAGTATTACCATTAACACAATGATCATCAACATTATTAATCGAAATAACCGAAGCAACGAGCCACTCCTTATTCAATATGATAGGAAAGTATAGATTTATATTTATGTTGGTCGTTATGCTTTATTCCTATACATTACTTTGCACCATTAAACGCTTCTTGGAATTTAGTCATAAATAAATCGGTTTCTTGTTCATTTTCTGCAAACTCTTCCTCAGGCAGAGGTGGCATTTCCTCTACACTGTTTAAACCAAAATAATGTAAAAATTCTTTAGTTGTTCCATATAGGATAGCACGTCCAGTTCCCTCTGAACGTCCTACCTCTTTAATCAACCCTCTAGACACTAAAGTCTGAATAGGTCTTTCGCATTTAACACCTCGTAAATCTTCTATAGCTACCCTAGTAATTGGCTGTTTATACGCTACAATTGCTAATACCTCAAGAGAGGCTTGGGATAATGATTGTGCAGTAGGGTTTTCTACTAATCTTTGAATAGTATCTGCTAAATCGGATTTTGTAATAAGCTGAAAAACGCCTGCCATTTCTTTCACAGTTATTCCTCTAGCTAAATCTTCATCATAGACTTTTCGCAAGGCATCCATTGCCTGTATAATAATCTCATCTTGTTCACCTAACAGCTGAGAAAGTTGTTTAATCGTTAAGCCATCATCTCCGACAACGAACAATAAGGCTTCAATTCTACTCTGTAACATCGATGTTTTCGTCATCTTCCCATTCCTCCTTCTGTAGGGTAACCATTAATTCTTCAAAGTTACCATCTTGCTCTACGATGACGACTTGACGTTTCATCAATTCAAGAAGGGATACAAACGTCAAAATAAGTGTCGGCTTATCTTCATAGGGAAAAAGCTCGAAAAATGATGCACGTCCACCTGTTGATCGTAAAGTATCTACAACCGAACGCATTTGATCCTTCACTGACCGTTCTTGCCTCGTTACTGTCGTTTTTAGAGGCTTCTTTAATTTCTTTCGACGCATCAATTTTTGAAATGCTCCAAGCATATCATAAATATTTACATTCAAATCAAACAAAGCCATTTGTTCATCTGATGCTAAACCTGTTAAATCAGCTGGCGGCCTTGTAAATACTTGCGCTCGATCTGTTTCAAGTTCTTGCAGATTGCTAGCAGCTTCCTTGTATTTCTTATACTCGATTAATCGCTGCACCAGCTCTTCACGCGGGTCTGGGCCATCTACTTCCAATTCGGCATCATCCATTTCACCCTCATGAATAGGTAATAGCATACGGCTTTTAATCGCCAGCAGTGTTGCGGCCATTACTAAATATTCACTTGCTTCATTTAATTCCAATACTTGCATAGCATGTATATGGTCGATATATTGTTGTGTGATTTCAGCCATTGGGATATCATAGATATCAATTTCCAACCTGTGAATTAAATGCAATAATAGATCAAGAGGCCCTGAAAAGGCATCTAATTTTACTTCATAAGACATTATTTTACCACCCTGAGATTCTATGTTCTTATAGTATAGTGGAAAGGAGTTCAAAATGCATCCACAGCATCATACTTTATTTATCGAATACTGCGCTTATTTTAATGGCAATCAGGATTTTTTTGAATGCCATGAAGTGCTTGAGGAATATTGGAAGGAAATCGCGCCTGGTGATAAAATGCACCCATTAGTTGGCTATGTACAGCTCGCAACAGGCTTATACCATTGGCGGCGTGGTAATGATACTGGCGCTATACGAATTTTAGAAAAAGCACTTCATAATTTTCAACAAAATGAAGGTCATATATTTTTCCATGAAATTAGTTATTATCAACTCCTGACAGAATTAAAAAATTGTCTCGCCGCAATCCAAGCAGGCAAGTCCTTCCATGCATTCCAGCTTCCCCTTTCACCCGAGTTGCTGGAATTAGCACTAGCGCGTATAGAAATTATGCCACCTAGTAACTCAAACTATCTTCTTCATAAGCATATGCTAAGGGATCGCTCACATATACTTGCAGAGCGACAAGAAAGCAAACAAAGAAAAAGTAAACGTTAATTTCCACTATAGGCAGACGCTTTTGGCCTGTGGAAATGAGCTGGTATCACCGCTTCCCTAGCTTCACTCTGACCAGAATCTTAATTTCTTCGCTTTTCCCGCAGGTGTCGCCGGCCTTTGTTCCATTCAACTTAACTTTGGCGATGCTAACCAATAATAGCTGAGTAGTGAATGAACGTGGTCAATTAGTAATTGACCACATATAGAACGACAAAAACCATCGATAAGAGTTCACTCTCGATGGTTTTTGTCAACAGTTTGTGCAGACGATGTTACTCGTCTGCTTTTTTATCGATGCAATTGATACATTTTTGAACTAATTGACGTGTTTCATCTGTCGCACGTACATTTTCATATTGGCCTAGCTCTCCTATTTCCTGAAGCATTTCCTTCGCAACACCCTCGCCTCTATAGGAAGGCACAACAGATACATGTTGGATCGTAGCAGTGTTATTCTCATCTGTTACAAGCCCAACAATGCCAACATATTCATCATTTTTTTTCCATAAGTATAAAACCCAATTATCATCATTTTCATAGGAGTGGATGGTCTCGGTAAGCTTTTTCACGTCTTTTTCGTTCGGCATAAACGAAAGTAGCCCCATTGCTATTTTCTCTAAAGCTTTTTTATATCGAATTAACATATTTGTCTATTCCCTCTTTTTCTAGCTGTACATAATCTTTGACTATCCTACACGATTTGTACTTTTACCGCAAGCCAATTTCTGTCTTACGAACCAGGTCCGAGAATTCCTTTAGACGCCAACACCCAATAGACAATGCCCCACAACACAATAAAAGTTGAAATGGATGCTAGTAATACCCATTTATTCTTTCTCAAATTTACTCACCCTTTTTTAAAGTTAGCGGGAGATCGTTTTGCACAATATCTTCATAACTTTCGCGGCGAATAGCTAATTGATGCTGTCCATTCTCTACAAATACAACAGCAGGTCTAGGAACACGGTTATAGTTACTTGCCATAGAATAACCATATGCCCCTGTACAGAAAATGGCTAAAATATCTCCTGAAGCTGCGTCTTGTAGTTTAGCATCAATAATTAATTTATCGCCAGATTCACATAATTTGCCAGCAACCGTATACATTTCATTTTTCGGCTCATTCGCTTTACTTGCAATGATTGCCTCATACTTAGCGTCGTATAATGCTGGGCGGATATTATCACTCATCCCACCATCTACAGCAATATACTTTCGCACATCTGGTACTGTTTTTTGTGATCCGATTGTATAAAGAGAAGTTCCTGCATCACCGACAAGTGATCGACCTGGTTCAATCCAAATTTCTGGCATTTTTAGGCCAAGTACAGTTGCTTTGTTTTTCACTACTGTAATCATGTCCTCTACATATACTTGTGGTTCAAGCGGTGCATCTTCTTCAGTATAACGAATACCAAAGCCCCCACCTAAGTTTAACACAGTACATGTAAATCCGTGAGCCTTGTTCCAATCAGAAATTTTGTCAATCAATTTTTCTCCTGCTAACCCAAAGCCAGCAGTGTCAAAAATTTGTGAGCCAATGTGACAATGTAAGCCCAATAACTCTAAGAATTCATGGTTAAATGTTTGTTGGAATGCCTTATCCGCTTGACCATTGTTTAAGTCAAAACCAAATTTAGAATCAGCTTGACCTGTTGTAATGAAATCATGCGTATGTGCCTCAACCCCTGGTGTAACACGTAATAATATACGCATTTTTTGTTGACGACGTTCAGATATTTCTTTTAAAAGCTGAATCTCATAGAAATTATCTACAACAATACAACCGATTTTGGAGTCAAAAGCTAGCTCTAATTCTGAAATGCTTTTATTATTGCCATGGAAATGAATGCGCTCAGCTGGAAAACCTGCTTTTATAGCTGTAAATAATTCTCCACCTGATACAACATCCAAAGATAAGTTTTCTTCTGCTGCTAATTGATACACAGCTACACATGCAAATGCCTTTGAAGCATAAGCTACTTCTGCTTTTACGCCTAGTTTTTTAAACGTATCGATAAAGCTGCGAGCACGCTTACGAATAAGTGCAGTATCATACACAAAAAGTGGTGTACCGTACTCTTTGGCAAGCTCTAGTGTGTCTACCTGTCCAATTGTTAAATGACCATTTTCAGAAATCGCTTGTGTTCCATATAAATGCATGTGCATCTCTCCCTTTTCACTTCGTTCCATTCTGTCACTTTTACAGAAATATGATAGGATCTACCATTGGAAATAGAGATATCCCATCAAAAATTAATTTCATCCAGCTGCAAGAGGCGTATGTATAAAACCTCCCTTTTACTGAATGAAAATAATTTTTGCAAAAATCACAAAATACTATATGTGAACTTTATCACATGAAAAAAACGAGTGCAACGGCTCCTATGATCTTTTTCGCTGTTTGGAAGCGACTACATAAGGTCTTAATGCATCTGCCGTCATCGGGAAACGAATCAGAACACGTAGCATCGCCATGGGGAAGAATGGGACAAGCGGCCAAAAATAAGGTGCCTGCATTGGTCGTAATGAACATAAATACGTAAACACTAAGAATATACCAATGAATAAACCATTAACGCCCCAAATACCTACCATAAGCAATAAGAATAACCTAAATATTTTTATGGAGATACTTAGCTCATAGGACGGGATAATAAAGATGAGAATAGCTGCAACCGCTGTATAGAGGACAACCTCTGCTGAGAACAGTCCCACATCGATCGCAATTTGACCAATAATTACCCCCGCAACCAAGCCCATCGCAGTAGACAGTGGTGTTGGAGTATGAATGGCGGCCATCCTCAAAAATTCAATACCAATATCTGCAATAAGTATCTGCAGTAATAAGGGTACATGCGATTTCTCCTGAGTCCCTAAAAAAGAAAGAGCATCGGGAAGCAATGATTCATTTGTTGCAAATACATACCACAAAGGTAATAAAAGTAAACCCATAATGGCTCCGAAATACCGCATAAAGCGTACAAATGTACCAACTAGTGGTGCCTGTCTATATTCCTCCGCATGCTGTAGTAAATGGAAAATCGTAATTGGCACAAGAATAACAGACGGTGAAGTATCTACCATTATGGCGATATGCCCTTCCAGTAAATGCGCTGCAGCAATATCTGGCCTTTCCGTGTAACGGACAAACGGAACTGGATGGAATTTTTGCTTAAACAGCCATTCTTCTAATGATTTATCAGCCATTGTCAAACCATCGTGGTTAATCTGGTCAAGGCGCTGTCGTAATTTTTCGAGCATATCTTCATTGGCAACATCCTTCATATACGCTATGGCGACGTCGGTTTGGCCGATTTTGGATATTTTATGTAGCTCGAAACGTAAATTACTATTGCGAATCCGCCTACGAATTAAAGCTGTATTTTGAGATATTCCTTCTGTAAAACCATCCCTTGAGCCACGTATAACCTTTTCATTGTCGGGCTCCTCAGGGGAACGTCCTGGATAGTTTCTGAGCTCGGCAACGTAGCAATAGCCACTTTTAGTAATAAAGGTCACTTGCCCGCTTAAAATGGCTAATAAATAAGCTTTTCGCTCAGTTTCCTCTGAACGTCCGTGAAAGTTAAAATAAGACTCGAAATACTCCTTCTCATCCTCCACATCAATTTCATAGTCCTCATCTGGGAGCATACTTGAAAGTAATTGTGTTAGGGCTTCTCCATCCACAAGTCCACTAATATAGGCGCAAAGAACCGGCAAATCTTTGACAAATAAATGCTTAATCCCAACGTCAAATGATTCGCCGTCACCAAATTGCTCCTTAAGAAAATCTTCGGCTGCTTCTAAGTTGCTAAATAATTTATTTGTCATGCTGTCACCATTTTCTTAGATGTCTTTTTTTATTGCTTCTTGCTCTACAGTTGCGCTTGTAGCCATCCAACTTTTTAATTGAGCAAGAATTTTTTTCTCCAAACGGGATACTTGCACCTGTGAAATGCCTAACCTATTTGCAATTTCAGTTTGCGTACAATCTGAAAAATAGCGTAAATAAATGATAGACTGTTCTCTCGGTTCAAGCCTTGTAAGCACTTCTTTAAGGGGGATATAATCAAATGGCTGCTCAGATTTTTCATCCTTCATTTGATCCATCAATGTGATGGAATCTCCTTCACTTTCATACAATTGCTCATGTAGAGATGCTGGATCTCTTAATGCATCCGATGCTGTCACAATTTCCTCGGTTGTCACTCCAAGTACTTGAGCCAGCTCCTGTATCGTTGGCGGATGTTCATTCTTTTTAATAAATTCGTCTGTAGCATGTCGGATTTTAAAGTTCAGCTCACGGATAGAGCGACTCACCTTCACCATGCCATCATCCCTTAAAAAGCGTTGAATCTCACCAATAATCATAGGTACTGCATAGGTTGAAAATTTAACATCATACGATAAATCGAACTTATCTACTGATTTCATGAGTCCTATGCAGCCTATCTGGAATAAATCCTCGAGCTCAACACCTCTCGTTGTAAAACGTTGAACAATGGACCACACAAGCCTCGTATTACCTTCTACCATTCGTTTACGAGCCTCATGATCGCCCTGCTGTGCGCGTGCTATTAAATCACGCATTTCCTCCTGAGACAAAAGCTTTTCGGACGACTGTTCTAACGGCTTCACGATGATACCCTCACATGACCGCTGTGCGAACTGTGTAAAATTTCTTCGTAAATGTTACAGTTGTTCCTTCACGCCACTTGGACATAACTGTTAGCTGATCAGAAAAGCTGTCCATAATCGTAAAGCCCATACCTGAGCGCTCCATTACACTTTTTGTTGTAAATAACGGCTCCATTGCTTGACTAACGTCTTCAATGCCTACCCCTTTATCCATCACAGACACCGTTACAATGTCATCTTCACGTTTAGCATGAACAGTAACAACACCTCTGCCATCCTCTTCATAGCCATGAATAATGGCATTGGAAACTGCTTCTGAGACGACTGTTTTAAATTCAGATAGCTCATCAATTGTTGGGTCTAATTGAGCAATAAAGCCAGTGACTGCTACACGGGCTAAGGCTTCATTTTCACTAAGTGCTAAAAAAGTTAATGTCATTTCGTTATCCATTTACAATCCCCCTTACGCGATCAATCGCTTGTTCCTCTGTTGCATCCATCATCCAAGGCCCTAAACCTGAAAATTGAAAAACTTTCCGCATGGTTGGCGATGGATTCAATAAAATAGTTCGCCCAGCAACTGCCTCTAACTCACGCATACGACCAAGCACTAAGCCTACTCCCGAACTATCCATAAAAGATAGCCCTTCTAAGTTCCATATGATGGTCGTCACAGTGCCTTGGAAAATTGCTGCAGAAATTTTCGCTCGAATTTGCTCTACTGCATGATGATCGAGCTCCCCAAATAAACGTATAACGACTGTCTCTCTTGTGACCATTTCTAATTGAAAATGCATGAACATCGCCTCCTCCTCGTGCAATTCCACATTTAATACGCTGATTCCTTGCGGCTGACAGAACTAGTGCAAAGTCTTCTGAAATAGTGTCAAATCGACATACTTATAGCTTTTTAGGTTTAAGTGCAGTATGGGATAAGTGAACGTGTTTTAAACAAGCTGCTGTTATCTCAATATGAAATTTCTACGAAAATGTAAACATTTCATAGGTTTAATGGTGGAACGATAAAAAAAGCGAGAACCCTCGTATGTGAGAGCTCTCGCAATTAAAACATTATGCAATTGTATAAGCTTGCTGTATTTTATGAATCGTATCTTGATCGATTTGGTTATTGGAATATAAATAAGCAATAATATCCCCATTTTTTACACGATCACCCTTTTTAGCAATCAGCTGAATGCCTGCATCGTAATCCAGCGCGGATTCCTTCGTTAAACGTCCAGCACCGAGACTAACACTAGCTTCACCAACTAAAAGGGCATTAATTGTTTCCACAGTACCCTCTGTCACTGCCATTACTGAAACTTTATGGGCTGTTTCATTTTGTACGATATCTGATACGTCCCCACCTTGAGCAACAATAAATTCCTCAAATTTAGCAGCGGCAGAACCATCTGCCAGTACGCGCTTAACAGCGGCAGTCGCTTCCGTTTCATCAACACCTGCGGCAACTTGATACATTAAAGAAGAAATAACTACACATTCATCTAGTAAATCCTCATGTGTTTCTTCCATACGACCACTTAATAATGCATAGGCTTCCAATACTTCAAGCTTGTTGCCAATCATTTTACCTAGTGGATTATCCATATCACTAATATGAGCAACAACTCTGCGCCCAAGTTTTTCCCCAATCGCTGTCATTGTATCAGCTAATCGCTGAGCTTCTTCTTGCGTTTTCATAAACGCACCTGACCCACATTTAACATCTAGCACAATACCATCCGCACCACTAGCGATTTTTTTACTCATAATGGATGCCGCAATTAATGGAATCGAATCGACCGTTCCTGTCACATCTCTTAATGCATACAACTTTTTGTCGGCTGGTACAAGATTGCCTGTTTGCCCAGCCACTGCAATTTTATGTCGATTGACATTGTCAATGAATTCCTGTGAGGAAAGCTCTGTTTTAAAGCCTTGGATTGACTCTAATTTATCGATTGTACCACCTGTAATACCTAGACCTTTACCACTAAACTTAGCTACTGGAATTCCTAGAGATGCAATAATAGGTGTGACCACAAGTGTTACTTTATCTCCAACGCCACCTGTTGAGTGTTTATCAATTTTAAAACCATCAATAGACGTTAAATCAATGACATCACCTGATTCAATCATTGCTTTTGTTAAATAAAACGTTTCATCATCAGACATTCCTAAAAGTCGAATCGCCATCAACAGTGAGCTTGCTTGATAATCAGGAATCGAACCTGTCGTATAGCCATCTACAAAATACTGAATGTCAGCCTGTGAGAGCTCTAATCCTTGTTTTTTCTTTTCAAACAATTGCACCATATTCATTCGAAAATCCCCCTTATTTCAATTCTCGTAAGAAACTCTTGCCGAATGCTGGGGCCTCTACTTGGAAGTTCTCAGCCACTGTAGCTGCAATATCT
Organism: Lysinibacillus sp. GbtcB16; assembly: GCF_019091145.1. Taxonomy (NCBI): domain Bacteria; kingdom Bacillati; phylum Bacillota; class Bacilli; order Caryophanales; family Bacillaceae; genus Lysinibacillus; species Lysinibacillus sp. GbtcB16. The sequence continues at coordinate 632,311 of NZ_JAGXJV010000001.1, read as the reverse complement.
GCAAAAGTGTCACGAAGCTCTAATTCAGCTCCACCATTAAAACGTGGAGAATAGACAATTAACGGTACATATTCACGTGTATGATCTGTGCCATGGAAGGTCGGGTCATTCCCGTGGTCTGCTGTAATAATTAATAAATCATCCTCTGACATTGCACTCGTAATTTCTGGTAGTCGTGCATCGAATTCTTCTAGGGCTTGTCCGTAGCCTAGTGGATCACGGCGGTGTCCAAAATTAGCATCAAAGTCTACTAAGTTTAAGAAGCTCATTCCATGGAAATCACGGCGGACAACTTCAGCAAATTTGTCCATTCCATCCGTATTATTTTTAGTACGTACAGCATCTGTGACACCTTCACCGTTGAAAATATCAGAGATTTTACCAATTGCAATTACATCTAAGCCTGCATCTTTCAAAACATTCATCGTTGTACGACCGAATGGCTTTAACGCATAGTCATGTCGATTTGAAGTACGAGAGAAGTCCCCTGGAGTACCTATAAATGGACGTGCGATTACGCGACCCACTAAATATTCAGGCTGTAATGTTAATTCACGTGCAATTTCACAGATTTTATATAATTCATCTAAGGGTATGATTTCCTCGTGTGCAGCAATCTGTAAAACTGGATCAGCTGATGTATAGACAATAATTGCTCCTGTTTCCATATGCTCTTTACCGAAGTCTTCTATAACCTGCGTACCACTTGCCGGTTGATTGCAAAGTACTTTACGCCCCGTACGTTTTTCTAGCTCAGCAATCAACTCTGCAGGAAATCCATCCGGATACACTTTAAAAGGCTTATCAATATTCAATCCCATAATTTCCCAATGACCTGTCATCGTATCTTTTCCGACAGAAGCTTCTTGCATTTTTCCATAGTATGCTTTCGGCTCATTTGTCGCTTGCATACCTTGCAGCGGCTCAATATTTGCTAAACCCATTGACTCCATTACTGGCATTGTAAGCCCATTCATTTTTTCAGCGATGTGTCCTAATGTATGTGATCCTACATCGCCAAAATTTGCAGCATCTGGCGCTTCACCAATTCCTACAGAGTCCATCACAACTACATGGATTTTGTTAAACGGTTTATTCATTCTTATTGCCTCCAATCTCATGACTCTATTTTACCAAAAAAATGCGAAAAATAAAGGTCAGACATCCGACCCGAAAAAAATTTTCTGAAATTTTTAAGCGCGGGGATGAAATTGCTTATATACTTCCGATAATCTTGTTTTGCTAATATGTGTGTATATTTGCGTTGTTGAAATATCTGCATGACCTAGCATCTCTTGTACGGCGCGTAAGTCAGCCCCATTTTCGACTAAATGAGTAGCAAAAGAGTGACGCAATGTATGGGGTGTTAACTCATGTTGGATGCCAGCTTTTAAAGCATGCTCCTTCATTAATTTCCAACAACCTTGTCTTGTTAAACGTTTCCCTCTTTGATTAATAAAAAACGCATCAGTTTTTGGATATTTTCCCTGTAATTGACCACGAGCATTGTTTAAATAGGTGCTTATGGCTGATAACGCGCTTTTGCCAAGAGGAATGATTCTTTCTTTTCCACCCTTCCCAAACACCCGAACAAAGCCCATTGTTAAATGAATATCAGCTAAATCTAAAGCAATAAGCTCACTGATTCGCATACCTGAGCCATATAATAATTCAAGCATCGCTAAATCACGGATACCTTGTGGCTTACTTCGATTGGGCGCTGTCAATAAGGCTTCAATTTCTTCTATAGATAAAATATTCGGTAATTTTTGCTCAATTGTCGGCATTTCTAAGTGTACTGTTGGATCTGATTCAGCACGCTTTTCTCGGAGTAAAAATTGGTGGAAACTACGAATAGATGAAATATGGCGAGCAATCGTACGGCTTGTCTTCCCTTGTGCACGTAGTTGCTCTAAATGTCGTAGTATAGTCGTTCTTTCTACACGATTAAAATCAGCCATGCCTTCTGCATTTTGCAAAAAATTCACATAGCTTTCTAAATCTCGGCGATAGGATGCTAATGTATTAACAGATAACTGCCGTTCCACTTGGATAAAATGGATATAATCCTCTACTGCATATTGAAATTCATTCATCACAACGCCCCCTTACTGTCAATTATTTTCTATTTTAGCATGGCTATTAGAAATGTGCTAAAGCCTCCTCCTTTCGACATAAACCAACGGAAATAAGGATTTATTATTTCATAAAAAAACAAAAAACTGCCCGATTTAATCTATAACAGAGATTAAAACAGACAGCTTTTCGTTAATTTTCTTCATTCGATTCGTCGTTTTTATCATGACAGCGCCAGCATATACCGTGGAAAGTTAGTCGGTGATCCTTTATGATAAAGTTCCAACGCTTTTCAACAACGGCTTCCACATCTTCAAGTAAATCTTCTTGAATCTCATCAACAGCTCCACATTCAATACAAACTAGATGATGGTGGAAATGGGCAGCTCCCTCTTGGCGTAGGTCATAGCGCGACACGCCATCGCCAAAGTTGATTTTGTCGACAATTTTGAGCTCAGTTAATAATTCTAACGTTCTATAAACAGTAGCTAGACCGATCTCTGGTGCTTTTTCTTTTACTAAAAGATATACATCCTCAGCACTTAGGTGGTCTTCTTCGTGCTCAAGCAAGACAGCAACTGTTGCTTCTCGCTGCGGCGTCAGCTTGTAACTAGCACTATGCAACTGTTTTTTTATACGATCAATTCGGCTCTCCATGTGACGCCCCCCTAAACTCTTTCCATTATACCAAAGGAGTAAATCCTATTACAAGATAGTGAATAGATTTCTAACATGTTCTACTTTTTTATCTGATCACAATGTCTGTCTATTAAACCCATCATTTTAACACATAAGAAACAACAATAAACTCAGCAACTATTATGATGAAAAATGCGATAAAATTCAACAAAATTGTCCGACCAGATACTTGTTTCCCGATTTTTCGCTTTGACCAAGCAGGTACAAGTAAATTGCATAGGACTAGCAACAATATACAATAGATAAGCTGAAATGGAAACCACCAAATCGTATAAAGCCAAAAAGCTTCAAGTTTTTGTAATAAAAAAACAGAACTAAAGCCAAAAAAAGTGGCACGCATCGCTACAGTTACACGTACTAAAACTTTTAAAACACTGTGAGTTGCTAGTAATAATACAAGACCTATGGAAATGGCGACAGGAAGCACTAAACGAAAAATCGAATGCCTGTCCCCATCGGCTAAACGAGGTTCTATAAATAAAATAAACGGTTCCGCTTTCGGTCCACCAAAAATATGAAAGAAAATAACGCCACAAACAAAGCTAACGGCAATGATGGAAGCGTGATAAAATATAGACACCGTACGAGACATAAACATGCTCCTTTTCTATCAAGGTTTGTACAGCTTATGCTCGTCCGTCTCTATTATGCTAAAGATTATTTTCTAAATGGGCAGCAAGCCAAAGTACAGCAAATGCAGTTTTAGCATCAAATATACGTTGATCTGCGACCATTGATTGTGCTACTTCCAACGAAACTTCTAAAAGTTCGACAAACTCATCCTCATCTAATGCTGCTTTATTGTCGATGATATACAAATCCTTCGCTACATATAGATGAATGACCTCGTCTGCAAATCCCGGCGACGTTGCAAATGTTTGTAAATATGTAAGGCTGTGCGCGCCGTAGCCTGTCTCTTCCTCTAATTCACGGCGAGCTGTCATTGCTGGTTCTTCACCAGGTTCAAGTTTCCCTGCTGGAATTTCAACAATAGAACGTTCAAGTGCCTTACGATATTGTTCCACTAACACTAATTTACCCTCATCTGTCACAGCAATTACCGCAACCGCTCCGGGATGCTTAATAATTTCGCGCTTTGCAACCTGACCATTTGGCAACATGACATCATAAACTTGTAGTTTTACAATTCTTCCGTCATAGATTGGTGTCGTTTTTGTCGTTTTTTCCTCAAACTTTTTCATAGACGATAACCTCGCTTGTCCTTCAGATATGTTCATTGTACCATTACAAGTAAAGAAATCGAAGGAGGTCGTTTCATGAAAAAGAGGAAGCTTGGCACTAGTGAATTATTCATTTCTGAAATTAGTTTAGGAGGCATGTCACTTTCGACAGATAAAGAGCAAGGAGCTCCTATTGTCGATATGGCATTAGATGCGGGCATAAATTATATAGATACTGCCGATTTATATGATTTAGGGGCTAATGAGGAGATTATTGGCGCGGCATTAGGAAAGCGTCGTCAAGAGATTATCCTTGCCACGAAGGTAGGTAATCGTTGGACTGAAGGTGTGCAAGGCTGGCAATGGGATGCTTCGCCATCTTATATAAAACAAGCTCTTCATGCTAGTTTGAAACGGTTAGGAACGGACTACATCGATGTTTATCAGTTACACGGTGGTACAATCGAAGATGACTGGGATGGTATTATCGACACTTTTGAGAGCCTGAAAAGAGAAGGACTTATCCGTGAATATGGCATTTCCTCGATTCGTCCAAATGTGTTACAACGTTTTTTACCTACAAGCTCTGCTAAAAGTGTCATGATGCAATATAGTGCATTAGATCGTCGCCCCGAAGAGTGGTTTGACTTTATTGCGAACGAAGGTGCTTCTGTTGTAACTCGCGGCACAGTGGCAAAGGGCTTATTAACAAATAGCTGGCAGCAACGTCTTCAACGAGTAAACGGTTTTAACACCTATTCTTCAGAAGAGTTAACAACAACGTTAACAAACTTAGCTTCACAGTATAATGACTTACATGCATTGGCACTAGCCTTTAATTTAAAAGAGTCAGCAATCGCTTCTACAGTGATTGGAGCAAGCTCACAGGAGCAACTAGCACAGACCCTCTCTGCCTATGAAAATACGGCTGCTATAACCAATTTTGAAGCAGCAAATACGTTAACGAAAAATGAACAATATGTAGAACATCGATGAAAAAGTGGTTAATCTTCATCATCTGTCTTGTTGTGCTTATCATTTCCTCGAGCATGACTTACGAACAACAAAGTATTTTACCAAAGCTTAAAGATTTATTAGCTAATAAACCTTTTGAAAAACAACTATCCGTTTTAAAAATCCCTTATTGGGACACAGTCGTATCAGTTGAAGAACGTGGTTATTTTCCATTTGTTGAATTTTTAATTCGTAAACTTACACATTTTATCGGTTTTGGATGCATTGCGCTCGGTTTGTACTTTGCATGGGGAAAACGCCGTTTTGCAGCAACTATTGCTATTGCTGGAACGGCTTTAATTGCTATGCTTGATGAATTTCGTCAAAGCTTTACACCAGGTCGCACAATGAGCGGTCAAGATGTGCTTGTTGATACAGCTGGAGCCATTGTTTTTGTTGGTGTCGTTGTGGTCTTCAGGAAATTGTTGAAAAATAAAAGACAAAAGGCACTATACTAGCCTTTTGTCTTACATATATAATCCTTATAGAAATCTCCAATAATAAAGAGACTCCGTTTCTTTATATAAGGTAGCCCCTGCTTTTTCTAAAACTCGATGCGAAGCGAAATTATCTTTTTCTGTATCTGCAATAATATACTGAACATTTGGTTGATGATGTAGCCAGTTTATCATTGTTATAATGGTTTCTGTCATATAACCACGTCCTTGAAAACTAGGAAAGGTATAATAACCAATCACCACTTCCTGCCTCTCATTTGGCATCCCTTTTAGCATAATGCCCCCAATAGCACAATTCTGTTCTTTACATACAATCATCCAATTCGTATGCCAAATATAATTTTCTTCATCTTCCAAATCTTTGGAGCGTCTATAGTTCAATGCCTGTTTTAGCTCATCATCAATAATCCCCTCTAGCTTATGTAAAGAGAATTCAACTGCTAAATCATTCTCATGCTCTATTAGCAATTGTAAATACTTAGCATTTAAAGGAATTAATCTTAATCTTTTAGAATATAATTCAAACATCATTGTTCTCCTATCATAATTTAATCTATTTACTAAACTATAATAAGGTATATGTTATTGGCAGCGTCTCCCACATCATGATTTGTTACTTATAGAATATCGACTTTTTTGGTTATCCAAAAACAGTGAACCCACATGCGCGAATTCACTGTTTCCTTATTAATATTTCGTGCCTTTATCGCCATACTCGTTTAATAATTCTTCAAACGATTTATTTTTTTCTCGTTGCTTACGTTCAAAAGCTAGTTTTGCTTGGCGCTCTTCTTCTGCCGCCTGTTCTTTCACGGTTAAATCTTGCTTTGCCGCTTTTAATTTAGCTAACACATCGCCACCTAGCTGGTCTGCTAATGTGACTGCCTCCTGCTTTGGCAAGCTCGCTGTCATGCTATTGCTTGTCTGTTGTTGTTGTTTTCGTTTCTTTCCCATTTCATTCACCTTCTTATTGACATCAAGGACGCTTCACTACTGTAGCTACCCCTTGACCACCACCGATACATAACGTGGCTAAGCCCATTTTCGCATCACGCTTTTCCATCTCATGTAAGAGTGTGACCAAAATACGAGCACCACTTGCACCGATCGGATGACCAAGAGCAATCGCGCCCCCGTTGACATTTAGTTTATCATGATTAAAGCGTAATTCACGATCAACAGCAATCGATTGTGCTGCAAATGCTTCATTTGCTTCAATTACATCTATTTCATCTAATGTTGCTGCTGCCTTTGCCAGTGCTTTTTGTACTGCTATAACTGGACCAGTTCCCATAATTGCAGGATCTACTCCTGCGCTTGCATTGGCTGAAATAATCGCCATTGGTTGAATACCAAGCTCTTGTGCCTTTTTCTTCGACATCACAACAACTGCCGCTGCCCCATCGTTAATGCCTGAAGCATTCGCCGCTGTTACGGAGCCATCTTTTTTAAATGCGGGACGTAGCTTACCTAGAGATTCCTCTGTTACACCTGCACGTGGAAATTCATCCTTGGCGAATACAATAGGCTCTCCCTTACGCTGTGGAATCTCAACAGCGACGATTTCATTTTCAAATTTGCCTGCTGCAATTGCTGCCTCTGCGCGTTGCTGAGAACGAGCTGCAAAAGCATCCTGTTCTTCTCTTGAAATTTCATACTTATCACATAAATTTTCAGCTGTAATTCCCATATGATAATCATTAAAAGCACACCATAGACCATCATGAATCATAGTATCCACTACCTTTTGATCGCCCATTCGGAAGCCTTCACGCGCATTTTTTAAAACATAAGGTGCCTGGCTCATATTTTCAAAGCCACCAGCCACGACAATATCAGCATCACCTGCTAAAATAGCTTGCGTTGCTAAATGCACAGCCTTTAAACCTGATCCACATACTTTATTAATTGTTAATGCTGATACTTCATGTGGTAAGCCAGCCTGTATCGCTGCCTGACGAGCTGGATTTTGTCCAAGACCAGCCGATAACACATTCCCCATAATGACTTCATCGACTTGTTCCCCAGCTACTCCTGCACGCGCTAAAGCGTCCTTAATAACAATGCTACCTAAAGTTACAGCTGGTACGTCTTTTAATGTCCCCTGAAATGAGCCTATAGCTGTTCGTACAGCACTCACGATTACTACCTCATTTATCATGTCCATTCTCCCCTTTTCCCCGTTCAAAAATCAACACTGCTGCATATGCTACTAGCAGATATGTATATTTTAACAAATATTTTGACGATTTTCGATAATAGAAATAATCGCAGTTTTGCCAAAGTTATTGTAAAATGTTGACGTGTTTTAAACAATCTCAGTTGGGAACATTACAAATAAGAAACAGCATGTGGAGGTGTTTTATGATGAAAAAGAAGATGCTTTTATTCTCTGGTATTACAACAACGCTTGCCGCAGCAGCTACTGGTCTGTTCGGCTTCGCGCTTTCCAATAAATTAATGTATATTCAACAAAAAGATCCTGAATTTGTTCGTGAACGAGAAACGACAGCCAAACGCTTTGATGAGGCTTGGTACAATAAAAACTTGAAATGCGAATTAAATATTGATTCTCCTAATGGTTATACGATTCGAGGAATTATGCTTCAGCCGTTGCAAACCAATAACACGATCATCATATGTCACGGTGTTACCGAAAATAAAATAAATTCCGTTAAATACGCTCGGCTATTTGAAAGGCTTGGCTATAATTCAGTCATCTTTGACCATCGCCGTCATGGCGAATCTGGTGGCAAAACAACTAGTTATGGCCACTATGAAAAAAATGATCTTGATGCAGTAGTCAATACAGTGAAAGCCATGATTGGTGAAGATGCAATACTAGGTATTCATGGAGAATCTATGGGTGCAGCAACAATGTTACTTTATGCAGGTACGGTTGAAGATGATGCTGATTTTTATATTTCTGATTGTGCATTCTCCGATTTTTCCATGTTGCTCAAGCAAATTGCCAAAACTGAATTTAAATATGGCTCTATTATTCCCATTCGTTTTGCCGATTTCTTTGTCCGCCTCCGGGACGGCTACTCCTTCAAAAGTGTGACCCCCGCCGAAGCAGTGACCCATATTGAAAAACCTGTACTTTTTATCCATAGTATCCCTGATTCATTTATTCCAGCGTCCATGTCACTAGATCTTTACAATAAAAAAGTAGGTCCTAAAAAATTAAAGCTATTTGATACTGGGGCACATGCCCAATCCTTTAATGAAAATATGGATGAATACGAAGATTTAATTCATGATTTTTTAGAAAGTTTTATTTACCAAAAAATAAATCGGGATTCTTCCTCCTCCAATGTCATTCCATTCCATTTTTAACGCAAATAAAAACCTTGCTTTTATTATTCCCGCAAGGTTTTTTTTCCATATTTATTCTTCAAAAACGATATGCCATTCCTCTCGTTTCGCTAAAAATTCCTTCGCTAATGCTTGTGCTCCTTCTAAGCTATGACTCGCAGCCCAGCCACATTGTACCTCATTACATGCAGGCACTGCTGTCGCCTTTGTCACGTCAGTAAATGTTTTTTCTAAAATAGTTAATAGGTCCTCATAATCTTCATGATTAATAAGGGATACATAGAAGCCTGTCTGGCAACCCATTGGACTGAAATCAACGATATGGTCAGAATAATTACGAATGATATCCGCAGATAAATGCTCTAAGGAATGCAAAGCTGGCATTTCCATATGCTCTTTATTAGGTTGCTTCAAGCGAATATCATATTTGTACACTTCATCGCCATTTTTCCCTGCTTTAACTCCCGCTAACCGAACATACGGGGCTTTTACTTTTGTATGATCTAGATCAAAGCTTTCTACATTTGTCTTTTCGCGTTCCATATTTAACAGCTCCTTTTCTATGAATACTATTTATTATAGCTAGTTTTTCTAAAATTAGTGGGAATATTTTAAATTGCTAGTTTTTTTATGTTTTCATAGAATATTTCAAACGAATAGAGTTAAAAATTTTTTCATTCTTGTTTCTAAAAGACTGCTACACATCTTACTAACATAAGAAATTGCTTTGTAAAAAAAATTTTTACAGCCTTTTGTTAAAGAATTTCATAGTCAGTTTCAAATTTCTAAATCGCTGAAGCCAGTTGAGACAAGGAAATCAAATATTTACAGATCATTAGAAAATCCAAGGGGTGAATCCTTTTTAGGTAGGGCTACTCAAAGGTCCCAATCCGACAGTTAACCTCGTAAGCGTTATATGAGAAGGAAAATGGAGCCATATTCATTATTTGAATTGGAAAATTTCAGAATCCATTGAGGACGAGCATCTCGTTTGATGGATGGAACGTTATGAATTGGGTCGATGACATAGTCATTAATGAAAACGAATTCTTTCTGCCTAAGTGAGAGCTTCATTCTCAGTAATTAAAGTAGAAATCGGAGGGAAACAAACTATGAACAAGCAAAAAAATAAAGGGATCTTTTATGGCTGGTGGATCGTAGCTATTTAAACGCATTCCAGAAATTATTGATGCGAGGCACATATGACCTTCACACCATTTCAACACCTTCACTTTATAATAATATAGATCTTTGTACATTAGTCGCCCCTTTTGTCAAAGAAATTGTCGGTGAGGAAAACTTACAGATAGACGAAGAACCTTTAGCTGGTACAGAAGATTTCTCTTATATTAGCCAGCGTGTACCAACGATGTTTATGTGGGCTGGATCGAACGGTTTAGGAAATCAAAACTATTCACTTCATAATCCCAATATTATTTTAGATAAGGGTGTTCTACCGTTAGGTGTAGCTGTTGTTGTACATAGTGCAATTAACTGGCTGAATGCTTCTCTTCATTAAAAACAAGGGGATGTCTCAACCATTTTGAGACATCCCCTTTTATGAGTCCATGTAAAAAGCAACCAGTTACCTTAACCAGCTGCTCCTTAAAAATTCCAATTATTTTTGGAATTTATTCATTTGTGCCATCATTTGACGTACTTGCTTTTCAGACGGCGTACGACCCATTTGTGCCATCATCATACGAATCATTTGCTCATTAATAGGTGGGTTTTCTTTTAAATATTTCATCATAGCTTGACGAGCGAAATAGAAACCAAGTGCCGCTCCCGCTGCTAATGCGATAATTACGATAATAATCCAGCCCCATGTAGGCATACAACCAACCTCCTCCACTACAATATACCGAGAAAAAACTCTCCACGCTCCATTATACACCAAATGATAGCATGTTACTATATATTGTAGTGAATTTTCCTAGTGCATTGTATACTTCATAGGTTTCAACCACCCACATTCATTATCTTGTTTATTGAAAGCAATGAATCGTTCACTCATTTTGGCAAGCATTTGAAATAAATCTAAATCTAGCATTCGTGAACCCTCACAATAAACACAAATCTTACGATCCACTAAATAAATAGCCATTTTGCCTTTTATCGGATGTTCTAAAAACAAAGCATTACGAGCTCTTTCTAAATGTGCATATTTGGAATCAAGTTGATGCTCCAACATTGCTGCTATTTCATCAAAACGAACGGATTCACATATATACGCAAGCTCTTTTAAGGATTTCTCATTGGCGTCTTCACAGCCTTGCATCATCTCTAACAACTTTCGCTCTCTGCCAAAAATAAACGTTAAATGCTCTTCTTTTATCTTATATATGGAATAGGTTCTCACCAGAAATCCTCCTTCGCTCAGTTTATTTTCCATAAGTATAGCTCATCCCATCTTGTTAATTTGTCAAACGGAGGAAGGTTTCATCTTCTATTTTTGTCGAAAAGCTTCTAGTTTAGGATCTAAAAATTACTTTATGGCAGATGATAATTAGCTCTTAAAATGAACTGCTATTTTTCAATGAAAACAAGCAAGATACACTCATTGTGTACATCAAAAACCCACTTTTATTGCAGCCTAGATAGTTCTCAGCCTCAAGACCTAGTAGAAAATCAATTTCGAGTCCGTTTTAGACAATCTTGTAAATCGGTAACATAAAGGTACAAACGAAAGGAGCTAAAACAAATGAGAAAATTTCTTTTATTAACTGGAGGCGTTATCGCAGCATGTGTTGCACTAGCCTTAATCGGACCATTGGCAGGCTTACTATTCTCCGGATTATTTGTAGCACTAGGGATGCATTTTTACATGGCGAGCAAGTCTAATTTCGGTAAAATCTTTTGGTTCGCGGTTGGTCTAATCGGTATCCTATCAGCAGTATCGAACATTCCTGCAATGATTGGTCTTGCAGCAATCGCAATTGTCTATGTCATTTATAAAAAATGGAATGGCGAAGATGTAAAAATCCCAACAATTGAAAGTAAAAAAGAAGAAGACCCATTTACAAACTTCGAAAAAGAATGGTCAAATTTAACAAAATAAAAGGAGAGAATGAATATGAATTTATTTCAACGTTTTAGATATACAGTAGAGGCAGACTTACATCAGTTATTTGATAAGAAGGAACAAAAAAATCCAATTGCTATGTTAAACCAGTACATCCGTGAAGCTGAAAAACAAACAGAAGAAACAGGTAAATTATTAGAACGTCAAGGACAATTAAAAGAAAAGCTTGAGCAAGAATATCAACAAAATGCAGATTTACTTGCTAAACGTGAATCTCAACTGACATTAGCACAAACTAGTGGCGAGCAAGATTTAATTGATTTTGCAACAGATGAAGTGACAGCTTACACTGCCCGTAATCATACATTACAGGCAAGTATCGAAGCAAGTACACGTGAATATTTCGAGCTAGAGCGTAAATTTGAAACAATGAAACATAAAATTAAAGACATGAAAGTTCGTCAATTACAGTTAATGGGCAAAGAAAATGTCACTCGTGCCCATCATCAAATGGATGGTATGATAGCCAAAAACAATAAAACAAATTTTGAAGATTTGGAAGCTTATATTGATAAATTGGCTTATCAAATTGACAAAGATCATGAAGTTACAACATTTGAAGCAAGATTGGCACAATTAGAAAAAAAAGCTTCAGAGCAAAGCTCTCCACTGCTAATTGAAAATAAATAACATGTTATAATGGAAGCAATGCGCCAACTCTAACCGGCGCATTCTTTCACGTTTAAAACAGAGGGTCCCATTCCCTCTTTTATACTATTAGTAGAAAGAAGGGTGACCCTCTTGCAAAATTTCACTACAAATAAGCTCACATTTTGGGTACTATGCTTCTTTTTACTCGTTTTTATGGAGCTTACTATTTTTAATAATGGTGGCGCCTTTTGTTTATTGATTGGGGCCGTACTGCTTTATTTAAGCTTTGCTAAAAAAGTCCGCTTTTTTAAATGGACCGGCATATTCTTCATTGCGATTGCATTATTCACAATGTGGAGCCTCCGTCTATTCATTGTCATTATGCTCTTATATATGCTTTATCAATACTTACAACGAGAAAATGAACCAAAAATAGTTGGTGCTGAGCTTTTTGAAAAACTATCTACCTCGAAAAATGACTTAATTGGCACCATACCAGCACCAACAGAAGCATACAAATGGCAAGATGTGCAAATTCAACGTTTAGCAGGAGATATCACAGTTGATACAACTCAAACGATTTTGCCTGCTGGCACAAGTCTAATTACGATTCGTCAAGGGATTGGTAAAGTTCAAATCTATATCCCGTATGAAATACCTTTTCGTATACACTATACGACCCTATTTGGTGAGCTTACTTGCTTACATGTGGGTCCACAACGTATTTTAAATGAAAGTGTTAGCTTTTCTGATGGAAATCCTGAGGATGCAAAACGCATTTTAATTATTCATGTTGCAACATGGCTTGGAGATTTGGAGGTGCTGCGTAAATGATTGCCTTTATCTCAAGATTATTTACCTTATTATTCATTTTAATGAGTGCTACATTCGGATTGCTTGTTGCAGTATGGGGAAATCCTGATGAGAAAACTTGGGAACCTTTATGGCGACAAAATTATGATAATTTTCCTCTCGGCGGAATTATTGTAGTCAGCCTATTTGCTCTTAGCTTCCTTTTTACCAGTTGGATTAGTATGACTGCTCGTGCCCGAGAAGCTCAAGCAACGAAAATTATAAAGCAGTTAATCGAACCTGATTTTGTGCTTTCTAAAAAGCAAGCCCTTCCGAAACCATTAAAAAAAGCACTTGTGCAAACAAGTGAATTAATAGATACACAGCGTAAAAGTCTACAGCGCTTATCCAATGAACGTGCAGAAGCTCATGACAAAATTATACAGGAACGTATCATTGCTGAACGTCAGCGTCTGGCTAGAGAATTACATGATTCTGTGTCGCAGCAATTATTTGCAGCCTCCATGTTGCTTTCTGCTTTAACGGAAAATGACGAAAATGCGACTAGCTTAAAGCAAGTGGAAAAAATAGTTCAGCAAGCACAGCTCGAAATGCGTGCATTATTATTACACTTGCGACCTGTTGCACTTCGCAATAAAACACTTGCCCAAGGCTTAGAGGAATTAATTATCGAGCTTCAGCAAAAGGTTTACTTCCATATTGAATATGAGCTAGAAGAAATGGCATTAACGAAAGCAGAAGAAGATCACCTATTCCGCATTGCCCAGGAAGCCCTCTCTAATACACTTCGACATGCCAAAGCAAGTGAGGTTGAATTGTTGCTTGTTGCACGAGATGACTTAGCCATTTTACGCATTCAAGATAATGGTTTAGGCTTTGATGTAGAGGCAGATAAATCCACTTCTTACGGCTTGCAAAATATTGCTGAACGAGCTGTTGAAATTGGCTGCACATATAAAATTGTGTCAGTCCCTGAAGAAGGAACGATTGTCGAAGTTAAAATTCCACTACATAAAGAGGAGGTCAATGACAATGATACAAGTGCTCATAGTGGATGATCATGAAATGGTGCGTATCGGCGTTTCGGCGTACTTATCCGCACAGCCAGATATTACAGTTGTGGGAGAGGCTGAAAACGGGCAAGAAGCAGTTGAGCGTGCCCTTGCCCTAAAGCCTGATATTATTTTAATGGATAATGTTATGCCCATTATGACTGGTGCTGAGGCAACAGCAGAAATTTTAGCCGCATGGCCCGAGGCAAAAATCATGATGGTGACTAGCTTTTTAGATGATGACAAAGTCTACCCTGCTTTAGAGGCAGGGGCAGTGAGTTATATATTAAAAACATCTAATGCTAAACAAATTGCAGAAGCCATTCGTAAAACAATGGGTGGCGAAACGGTATTAGAGCCAGAAGTTACATCTAAAATGATGCACCGTATGCGCCACGGCAATAATACACCCCTTTACGACCACCTTACTGACCGTGAAATGGAAGTTTTATTGCTGATGGCACAGGGTAAAGCCAATCAGGAAATTGCTGACGAGCTATATATTGCTTTAAAAACTGTGAAAACACATGTAAGCAATATTCTAGCAAAGCTTGAGGTTCAAGATCGCACACAAGCCGTTGTCTATGCCTTTCAGAACGGGCTTGCTAAATAATTTCTACATAAAAAACTGCATAACCATATGCAGTTTTTTTAATTAAACATATTTTAGAAGACTCTTGCTACGGGATGTATTTGTTCATTCCTTTAGTGATACGGCATCCAATAGCAAAAAAAATACCGCAACACCCTGCGAATTCATACGTACGCTGAGTGTTGCGGTATTTTATTAAAAATCTTATAGTGCTTTTACTTTTGCAACTACATTCTCTACAGTGAATCCGTATTTTTCCATTACAATTTCACCTGGAGCTGATGCGCCAAATTTATCGATTGCAAGCACATCACCTTCAAAGCCAGTATATTTATGCCAGCCGAATGATGCACCCATTTCAATCGCAAGACGTTTAGTGACAGCTTTTGGTAAAACAGATTCTTTGTAAGCAGCATCTTGTTTTTCAAAGCGGTCCATAGATGGCATTGAAACGACAGCTACATCCATGCCTTCAGCTTTTAATGCTTTTTGTGCCTCAACAGCAAGTGAAACCTCTGAGCCTGTTGCAATTAAAATCGCATCCGCTATTTCTTTAGTAGCAGGAGATACTGTGTAAGCACCCTTCGTTACACCTTCACGTACTGTTTCAATAGAAGCGTTAAGAACAGGTAAGTTTTGACGAGACAATACTAATACTGTTGGCGTATTTTCTGATGCAACGGCAAGTTCCCACGCAACAGCTGATTCATTTGCATCCGCAGGGCGAACAACAGATAAATTAGGCATTGCACGTAATGATGCAAGGTGTTCAATTGGTTCATGGGTTGGACCATCTTCTCCTACCGCAATCGAGTCATGTGTAAATACATACGTTACAGGAAGACCCATTAATGCTGAAAGACGAACTGCCGGACGAACATAATCTGAGAACACGAAGAATGTTCCACCAAATACATTTAAACCACCGTGAAGAGCCATACCGTTTAAAGCAGCGCCCATTGCAAATTCACGAACACCAAACCAGATGTTGCGACCAGCATAATCGTCTGCAGAGAAATCGCCTGCTCCCTTCATCGTTGTTTTATTTGAGCCAGCAAGGTCAGCAGAGCCACCAAAGAATGATGGTGTTTTCTTAGCGATAGCGTTAATCGCATCACCAGAAGAAGAACGTGTTGCAACAGATTTACCAGCTTCATACACTGGTAATTCAGAAGCGAAGTCTGCTGGTAATTCACCATTCATAGCATGTTCAAATTGAGCAGCTAACTCTGGGAATTCTTGTTTATAAGCAGTAAATTTCGTATTCCAAGCTTCTTCAGACTGAACTCCTTGCACTTCAGCTGCAGCATTAAACGTATCATATACTTCAGCAGGAATTTGGAAAGGCTCGTGTGCCCACTCATAAGCAGCTTTTGTTAATACCACTTCATCTGTACCAAGTGGTGCACCATGTGAATCAGCTTTACCTGATTTATTTGGAGAACCAAAACCAATCACTGTTTTCACTTCAATCAATGTTGGTTTGCCAGTTGATTTTTTAGCTTCTTCAATAGTTGCGTTAATCGCATCAACATCTGTGCCATCTGCAACTTTTAAATAATTCCAACCATAAGATTCAAAACGTTTTTGTACATTTTCTGAGAATGACTTTTCTAAGTCACCATCTAAAGAAATATCATTAGAATCGTAAAGCACGATTAATTTTTCAAGTTTTAAGTGACCAGCTAATGAAATAGCCTCTGCTGCAACGCCTTCCATTAAGTCACCATCACCACATAATGCAAATGTATAGTGGTCAACGATGTCATGACCTGGTTTATTGTAAGTAGCTGCTAAATGACGCTCAGCCATTGCCATACCTACAGTCATGGCAATACCTTGTCCTAGAGGACCAGTTGTCGCTTCCACACCTACTGTATGACCATATTCAGGATGTCCTGGTGTTAATGAATCCCATTGGCGGAAGTTTTGAATTTCTTCCATTGGTAAACCATAGCCGCCTAGGTGAAGTAGGCTGTAAAGAAGCATGGAACCATGACCAGCTGATAATACAAAACGATCGCGATTATACCATTTTGGGTTCGCTGGATTATGGCGTAATTGTTTTGTCCAAAGCGTATAAGCCATTGGCGCTGCCCCCATTGGTAAACCTGGGTGACCAGAATTTGCTTTTTCAATAGCATCGATTGACAAAGTTCGGATAGCATTAATTGCTAATAAATCCGCATGTTGAGTCATTATATTGTGACATCCTTTCTCGTCCTATAATTGTTCTTCTACAGTTTAGTCAACATTGCTTTAGAAAACAATGCTTTTGTAATACTATTTGTATTTTCATACATACTTTGTTGAATTGTGTCACATTAATTTAGAAATTTATTTTTTTTCGCTTGTCTTACCTTCTCAGGCGTGACATCATTTCCTTCTGCATCAACCACTTTTACGTTTTCAATCGTATCACGCATTGTTGCTCTAAATGTATCTAAGTATTCCTTACGAAGCGCTGTTCGCTCCTTTGCCTCTTCATCCGTTAGTTGACCACTTTTCGCTTTAGCAGAAAGTTCATTTATACGGTTAATTTTTTCTTTTGATAACATCGTTACACACCTTTCAGTACCTACCTTATTGAACTCAGTATGCAAAGTATAGCACGGTTTCCCATTAAATGCAGTTATACCAGCCCTTATTCAAGCTGTTGAAATAAAAAATACATGACTTCCAGATGTTTGAAGTGTATAAATATTATATGGAAGGAAAAATTTAACTATATATTGGAGGATATACATGTGAACGTGACAACTAAGCGATTACTCATTCGAACATTTCAAGAGCAGGACTGGGAAGCTGTTTATAGCTATACTTCAGATGAAAAAGTGATGCACTATATGCCTGAGGGTGTTTTCAATGAAGAACAGGCAAAGAAATTTATTGCAGAAAATAGTAACGACAAAGCAAAACATTTTGCTATTGTTTCAAATAATTGCAAGCAAGTGATTGGTCATATCGTTTTCCATCCTTGTTTCGGCGATCATACTTATGAAATCGGTTGGGTACTAAATCCAGCTTTTCAAAATCAAGGCTTTGCTTCTGAAGCTGCCCGTGCTGTATTAGACTATGGATTTAATGAAAAGAAACTTCATAGAATTATTGCAACCTGTCAGCCCGAAAATATCGCTTCCTATAAAGTTATGGAAAAGATCGGAATGCGGCGTGAAGGTTATTTTAAAAAGTGTATACCATATGGGAAGGAATGGTGGGACGAATACTATTACGCAGTTTTACGTGAAGATTGGAACAATTTATTAGAAGGTTAGAAGAACGTTAAACACTTGTGAAAATGCGCGCCTATAAACATTGTTGGGCTCTGGTTAATGATGTATGATCCAACCATACAATTTAGCTTGATGAACTTCTGAAGAAGTCCTATTGAGGAGGTATGTTTCGATGGCAAAATTTCATCCTGATTACATGATTACTATGAAAGATTTTGTAAAAGAACACTCAGTCCTATTACGAAAACAAACGCAAGACGTTGCCATACCAGTTCCCTTAGAGGACCGACATATATTATTATCTATGCTTCAATATTTAAAAAACAGCCAAGACCCGATTTTAATAAAAAAGTATAAACTCCGTCCTGGTAGTGGCCTCTCTGCCAATCAAATTGGCGTTGATAAAAGAATGTTTGCTGTATTTTTTGAGGATCACGACCAAAAACATGAAATGATGTTCATTAACCCAAAAGTAATGAGCCATTCTATTAATATGATCTATTTGCCTGAGGGGGAAGGGTGTCTGTCTGTTAATCGACCTGTTCACGGTTTTGTACCAAGATATGAACGAATTAAAGTAAAAGCCTATAATATTGATGGACAGGAATTTATGATGTCTTTAAAAGGCTATGAATCTATCGTTGTACAGCATGAAATCGATCATTTAAACGGCATTATGTTTTATGATCGAATTAATAAAGATAACCCTTTTGAACTACCCAAAAATGTTATTATCGAAAGCTTGTATTAAAAAAATTAGCGGGCTATATTATTTGCCTGCTAATCTTTCTTGATGCTCTTGGAATCGGCGATGTACGGTTGCCTTACTTACCTCAAAGCCTAGTCCTCTAAGCGTAATGGAAATTTCCTCAAAGGTAAAACCACGATTACGTAGCTTCACAATTTCATCAACAGGCAGTTCTTTCCGCTCCTGACCATGTGGATTGCCACGATTGGATAGATTATTTTCAGGGCGATAGCCATTTTCCACAGCACGACGCATACCTCTGCGAATTTTTGCATTATGGATTCTACGTTGATATTCTTCTACAATTGCTAAAATCTCTAGTAGCATCGTATCCATTTCGTTTAACTGGACTGGTCCTGCATCACGCATCGAATAAACATCTGTTGCTGATTTTTGTAATAGATGCAATACTGCCATTCTTGCATTTCCACGACCTAAACGAGTTTCATCTTGTACAAAAAGAGCTTTTATTTCCTTCTCTTTTATAAAATCAAGCATTTCCAGTAAGCCTTCGCGTTCAACATCATAACCGCTATGCTTATCTTTAAAAACACCCTTTACTTCATAGCCTTGCTCTTTAGCATAGCGCACTAATTCTTCTTGTTGGCGCTCTAATGAGGAGCTTTGCGTTTCTTTTTCAGTACTTACTCGGCAATAGACAACAGCCGTCATTTGATTATTTTTCATTGTTCGTTTCTCGCAATTTCAATAGTTTTGATGGGACTGGCTTGATCACTCAAAACTGGAATGACTAGAGATTTACCTGCCACGATTTTAATGTCTGCTAACTCATTTTCTGATTTGACAAGCTTAATCCAATCTTCTTTACTCATTTTACCACGGTATTGTTCTGCTAACGACCACAAGCTATCCCCATGTTCGATTTGAATTTCAGCGTAATTAACATCCCCCGGATCAGTGATGTAAAGGTAACTTGCGAAGAGTAAGCAAGCACCTAATAATATAGTGATATGTGTATTTTTCTTTAACCATGTCATCATTATAACCTCATTTCTAGAATGTTTGTTCGGAATGTATGTTCTCATAATAAAGCGAACAAACGTTTTTGTCAAACACTTTTCGAACCTATGTTTGCATACGTGTTCGCATTCTGTTATACTATCAAATAAGAAGATTGATATTAGAAAAAAGAGGTGAGCAATCATGAAAAAAGTATCGAAAAGACAAGAGGACATATTAGCGTTCATTAAAGACGAGGTACGAGCTAAAGGGTATCCGCCATCAGTCCGTGAAATCGGGGAAGCTGTTGGACTTGCTTCAAGTTCAACTGTTCATGGTCATTTGGCTCGATTAGAACAAAAGGGTTTTATTCGTCGAGATCCAACAAAGCCACGTGCTATTGAAATTCTTGAGCCTGAGGAATCTATCCAAAAGCAACATGTCATCCATGTACCACTTGTAGGGAAGGTGACAGCAGGTTCTCCTATTACAGCTATCGAAAATATTGAAGAGTATTTCCCACTGCCAGATACATATGGCACGAGTGAGGATCAGTTATTCATGCTAGAAATTATGGGTGAATCGATGATTGAAGCGGGAATTTTAGATGGTGACTTAGTGATCGTAAAGCAAAAGTCAACAGCCATTAACGGAGACATTGTTGTAGCCATGACAGCTGAGGATGAAGCTACTGTAAAACGCTTCTTTAAGGAAAAAAACCATTTCCGCTTACAGCCTGAAAATTCTTCAATGGAACCGATTATCGTCGATCAAGTATCAATTTTGGGACAAGTTGTTGGTCTTTATCGCCGTGTACATTAATTAAATGAGGGTTTGAGGATTGTGTTCCTTCACTGAGCATATATCCTCTTTTTTACGCAAAAAAAGAATCCACAAACTATTGGATTCTTTTTACAATGACCTCTCTATGCCTCTTTTTTAAATTTCAAACTTGCTTCAACAAACGCTGCAAATAACTTTTGTGCATGCTGATCTCCCGCTATAGCCAATTCCTCTGGGTGCCACTGCACAGCCAAACAGAATGGTAATTCCTCGTGCACCACTGCTTCAATAATGCCATCACTTGATTTCGCCGCTACTTTTAAATTCTCCGCTAGTACATTCACTGACTGATGATGAAAAGAATTGACGGCAATTTTCTCTTGTTCCAGAATAGTCGCTAATAAATTCTCCGCAATAATTTGTACATAATGCGTTGCTACTGACCTACCAGCTTGTTGCATATGTTTGATTAGCTTCGTACTATAATGGTCACTATCAATGTCCTGATATAACGTCCCACCTAATGCAACATTTAATATTTGGATACCCCGACAAATGCCGAAAATAGGCATTTTCCGTACAAATGCAGCCTCAATTAATGCTAATTCCACGGCATCTCTAGCTGGATGAATTTTACCTAGCTTTGGTGAAGGCTCCGCTCCAAATAGGAAAGGATGTACATCATAGCCTCCAGAGAGCAATAAGCCATCTGTAAGGGCTAAAATTTGAGCAGCATCTTCCTCCACACCTAACGGAATAATAAGGGGGATACCGCCCGCCTCAATAACACTTTTGCTGTAAGCAGCATTTAAATGAGCTGATAAATCATCTTCTACAAAAGCTGTAATTCCAATAATCGGCTTCACTTGATTCCCCTCCACAGAATTGAAGATTAAACACTTACCAATAACCTAAATACCAATTGATGAACGAATCTCCGTAGAAATAAACAATCGTAGCGGCTAATGCAATAGATGGACCAAAGGGAATAGGTGTTTGTCTTCCTTGTTTACGCTTTAATAAGACAACTATTCCGATTATCATACCAATGAAAGCGGCAAAAAATAAAGTCAACAGCGTATGAATAGTGCCGAGAACGAGACCAATTAAAAAGAAGAATTTAATATCTCCCCCTCCCATTCCACCTTTCGATAAAACCGCAATACTGTATAATATGCCAAAACCAACGAGTGCACCCACTAGGCTGTCCCACCAAGGTGTTAAAGGTGACAGTACACGTCCTATGACCAAAAAAGGCAAAAAGAATAATAGAATCTTATCTGGAATTAACAGATAGGTAAAATCTGAAACAACTATAATGACTAACAATGAGATAAACGATAAAGCTACTATAAATTCTAAGCTCCAGTTTAGCTCCAAATAAGCAAAGGCAAATAATCCCCCAGTTAACAATTCTATCGCTGGATATAACCAAGAAATTTTAAAACCACAGCCTCGACATGTTCCTCTTAAAAACAGATAAGACAATACTGGCACTAAATCAAGAGCCGTCAATTGTCTCTGACAGCTCGTACAATGGGAGGAGGGATATACAAGAGACTCCTTCCGCGGCACACGTAAGCCAACTACATTATAAAAAGAGCCAAAGACTAGACCAACTAGAAAAATGATAATTGTATAAGCCATTTCCAAATTTATGTCCTCCTAAACCAATAGGCGCCCATACACAATAAGTATGATGCGCCTATTCATATAATTATTGTAGTCTTGCTCAGCAATCCACGTATCGAATGTTATTCAACAATGGACATTGATAATGAGAGATGTATTTGAAGAATATTTCATAAAAGGTTTGAAGTCATACGGTACAAAAAAGAAGGAGTAGAGTAAGAGTAGTATCAGTTTAGCACAATATAAAAGAGATTCCAAAAATCATTGGAATCTCTTCAATTTATTTCCTCAGCAACCTACCTGACAACAGCATGCCAATGCCACCAATTGCTATAAATAGAACAGCTCTAATTAATAAATCAAGGGCTGATAAGTCAAAGAAAATAAGCTTGATAAACGCAATGACTAAAATAACAAAACCTGTAGTACGAAGCGTTTTTAAGTGTTGCGTGGAACTAATCCATAGCGAAATGCTCGCTGTGAGGAATAATGTAATCGTTGTAAGAGCTATACTTAGCTTCCAATCAAGTAGATGACTATACGTAAATTGATGAACTAGCCCCCAGATTGAGATCATTGTGAGTACGACACCTGAGCTAACAATAGTGTCTACATATTTCCCCATTCGCTCTTCATAAAGCCGATATATACGGCCCTTTACTAGAACGTCTACAATAATCGCCATAATTACCGCTATATAAACTAATCTGGTCATCATATTTAAGCTATCCATCATAGAAGGCTTTGTGCTGATCATCAAAGATAATACTATAAAGAATGCTCCAAGGACAGGTGTTAATGCGCGCCCTTTGAATTTCTCTGACACGAGCAGAGATCCTGCAAACAAAGCAGCTAGTGCAATACACATCAAATACTGAATACCATTTGTTGCCGCGAAATAGGCTGAATCTAGTTTACTTATATAAGCTAAGAAGTAACCTGTGGCGATTACTGCTAAAATATCTATGGCATATAAATCCTTCATGACTTTCTCAAAAGGTGATAACGTTTCTTTTGGACGTCTAGCATACAAGTAAATGACTACTAGATAAATAATTGGCATGAACAGACTTAAATGCTCAAAGCTAATAAATGGTGTCGGTTCATGGAAAATGAAGTTTAGCAACAATGTAATCACAAGGAAAAATGATGTGACTACCTTCATCATACTGGCACGTAATCGTAAGCTCATCATTACACCTGCAAATGCGATCAATGGATATAGTAAATCATCCACTTTATCAGGTATATTCATAATAAGTATCGTATTACATACGGCAATAAATGCGAGTGTTATAGCACTATCAAATACTTCCTGCCATTTTTGACGATGACTATAAAACGCTAATGCTATTAATAAAGCAATGAAAATAAGTAGCACCGCTTCTCCATATTCGAGTGAACGTATGATCAGGTTCATCAGCAATAAACTAAATGACCCTAACGAAAATTGGAGACCAATATGAAGAGGTTTCCATTTAGATTGTGCATTATATAATCGACACCAGCTTACATAAAAGATTGCCAGTATAGCAAGTAAACCAAAAGCAAAGACAACTTGCTTGTCATGATTCATAAATGCTACAACACCTATTGCCAGCACTGAGAAAAAGGTTGAAATATAAAGAGCAAGCTTTTGCTTGTGCTGTTGGACAACCAATTGCAGCATGGCAAATAAAACGATAACAAATAGTAAAATAATGATGGCACTAAAGTCCATATATTCTAATAAATAAGGTAGTAATAACGAGGTAAAAGCAACAAAAATAGTTAATGCCTCATTTTTCTTTAAGTAACTTATGGCAATACCATAGCCAATATAAAGAACTGTAATACCAAGCGCTGGTGTAAGATGGATGATTTCATACAAAATGGCACTAGCTGCAGTCGTTAATATCCCAACAATGAATGCTCCACCATATAATGAGACCGTAATAGCAGGTGAGCCTACTTTTCTACGTTCCAGAATATAAGCGATAATCGCCAAACCTACCGATAATGAATAGGCAAGGATGATTTTCACGCCATTCGATAAATAACCATAGTCACTAACAAGTTTGAGACCCCAAAGTACCCCCATAACTAAAATAACCATGAATACTTTTGGAAGTGCCCACATAACACGTTCCTCCATCGATGGCTGTGGTTGCACCTCTTTTTGTGCTGTTTTGACTGGGGTAGACTTCGGCTCCACTGTCGGTTTTGGTGTTGGAGTTGGTGTTGGTTGTATTGGAACCGATTGCTCGATCATGGACTGTCTTGCATCAAGAGTATTTATTTTTTCATTGCTTTGAATTCGCCTTAATTCACTTAACTCCTGACGTAAATCTGCCATTTCCTCCTCAAGTTTAGCCACTCTTCGTTCCATTTCAAGGGACATTCAATCATCCTCCCCACTTTATCAATTTTCTAACATTATAACATATTTATCCTTATTGTAAAATTACACTTTTCGAATACTTTATCGTGGTCTCCTATACATTAATGCCTTTTCACTATCACTTGTACCTTTTGTCGTTGGGTCCACTATGACACCCATTAATACAAGAATAGATAGCACTGTATTTAAAATAGATGCAATTTGCTCACTCATTGCAGCTGTCAAATCAAAGCCGAAAATCGCCCCTACTTGTTGTGCGAGTAAGAGTAACAATGAAAATAGCCCTAGTAAAAATGGTATATGTTGAAGACGAACCTTCCAGTTAATTCTCATAAAAGCTCACCTCCCCCCCTCTTGACCCAGTATATGCAGGGAGGTTATGTGACACATATGCAAAAATGGAGCTTTTGACAAGTTTACTAGGTGTTTTTAATAATAATTTGCGAACTAAACTATTTTCGAGTGACAAGACAGGCCGGTTTTAACCATAATGCCAAATTCATATAGTTAGTTAGGTTGCATCCTGGCAGGAGATGCCCGCCAAATTACTGAAATTGAGGGTGATTGAGATCGTATACGAGTGGAACGCATTGAGAGCTATTGCTTGTTTAAGTATTGTGCTATTGCACGCAACGACAAATATTGAAATTATTAATGGCTTTATTGATCAACCATTCTATCAATTTTTTAGACTATTATTATGTGCCGCTACACCCATTTTCATTTTATTATCTATTTTAATATTATCTAATCGCTATCAGCATCAGCTACCTTCCCATTTTTTATGGCATCGATTTCAGTTTATCGTCATGCCGTTTGTAGCTGCTGGTATTTTATATGCGGCTAATGCAGCCTTTCATTATCACGAAAATTTTGGGGATGCCTTGTACCGTCACATTATTTTAGGGGATTTTTCTGGCTGGTTTGTCATGACCATTTTTCAGCTCTATATTCTCTTTTTTATTGTGAATAAATATCAGCTATCCAGTATATGGTTTGCTCCTATTATGTTCTTACTGGGGATTTTTTATATGACACTAGCAAAATTAAATCTAGATACCTTCGTAGAAAATGATCATTTTATGCGACTGCTCTTCATAGGTTGGCTTCCATATTTTGTATTTGCCTATTTTATTGGTCGTCATTATGAAAGATTCATGTATTATATCGTTAAATATAAGTTCTTTACCGTTTTATCGGTCATACTTGCAACAGTCATGATCTATATAAATTATTATTTAGGCGACCAGCAACTTACATCACGAAGAATCGATATGATGCTATTTGTGTTAGCGATGACGATTTTTATTTTAGCGTTTGCTCAAATTTTGCCTAAGCTGCCCTTCATCCATATCATCAGTCGTTATTCCTTTGGTATCTTTTTAATTCACTGGCTTATTCAAGAATATCTAGCACCCTATAGTGCATTACTCCCTACTACTTTTCTACAAGTTATTTCACTTTTTCTAGCTAGTTTAATGGTCTGTATGCTGCTCATAAAAATTATTTCCTTTCTTCCCTTTAGTGCTTATTTGATCGGCAAATCACACCAAAAAAAGCCAATTCAAAATTGAGGAAAAAATTTGATACAATGGATAATAGTTCATTAATTACGACGAGTACATTTATTACGTGTTGTGGATTTTAACATCATTTTAGAATGTATTTCCCTATTTTTTTCGGAAGCACTCTCTTTTTAAGTGTCTTCCTATTAATTACTGCTAGCATGATTAGGAGGAAATGAACAGAATGAAACAAAAAGTGATTGCCAAAATAATTGGCTTAGAGTTTCTTATCATACTTTTCTATGTTGGTAATGGAGCTTTTGTTTCTATTAAAGAACCATCAAGCCCTTTGTTACAGTTTGTTATGTTAGTTCCACTAGCATTGGGACTCTTCATTTATATTGCCCTGAGAAAAAACTGGCAAATGTATTTCTTTCATCCCATTCAAAAGAATCATTTATTAATGATTTTACCGCTACTTTTTGTTTTAGGAATCATCCTTGTAAGTACTAAAGGATTAAATCTCACATCGATTAGCGATCTTATTTTTATGTTTTTAATGCAAGTGCTTATTGTGGCATTTATAGAAGAGACCATATTTAGGGGCCTTATGCTGCGAATGCTTCTTGCCAAGGGTGCTTTTACAGCGGTATTCATTTCTAGTTTATTGTTTGGCATTACACATGCTTTACAATTACTTGGTGGGCAATCGCTTGAAGATACTATTATTCAAATCATCTATGCCCTTTTAGTGGGCCTTGTTCTTTCTTTACTTATTTTAGATGGGCAATCGATTATTATTACTATTCTTTTCCATGGATTCAATAATTTCTTTAACTTTATGGGAAATGTAGAGAGCCCTACGCTTAGTGGTTATCTTATTATTTTAGTGCTATTTTTCTATATGCTAGTTTTATGGAAGCGAGTAAAGAAATCCTATGCTATTCATTTCATGAAAAATGCCAAGTCCATCTAGGACTTGGCATTTTGATTAGAATAAAAGGTGGCCCACTAATGCAGCAATTGGAAGTGAGATAAGTGTACGTAATAAAAATATCACCACTAAATCGAAAAATTTCAATGGAATTTTCGTACCTAAAATAAGTCCACCCACCTCAGACATATAAATTAACTGCGTGACAGAAACCACTGCTATAACGAATCTAGTAGTATCCGATTCAATACCCGCACCTAAAATAGAAGGCAGGAACATATCTGCAAAGCCAACCACCATTGTTTGTGCAGCTTCAGCTGCTTCTGGTAAGCCAAGTACTGTTAAAATAGGCTCGAAGGGTTTGCCTAAAATCACAAAGATACTTGTAAATTCAGCCAGCATCAAAGCAACCGTACCAAAAGCCATTACAATAGGTGCAACACCTATCCATAAATCAATGACATTTCTAGATCCATCTTTTATAAATTTGCGTGGATCACGATTGGCATGGGCAACAGCTAGTGCATTTTCTAAGCCATGTGAGACTGAATTATAGCCCTCTGGTAATTGCTCACGTGAATAGTCTACAGGCGTACCATCTATATAGGTATCTTCCTTTTGAGCAAGTGGATAGATACGAGGCATAATAATCGCTAATACAATTCCACAAAAGACCACTGTTAAATAGTAAGGAATAAAATAGCGTGCCAAATGAACCGTATCCAATACTACGATACAAAATGTAATAGATACTACAGAGAAGCTTGTTGCAATAATGGCTGCTTCTTTTTTGGTGTAGTTCCCCATCTCATATTGTTTACTTGTCATTAACACACCTATCGTTCCATCACCGACCCATGAAGTAAGGGCATCAATGGAAGAACGTCCTGGACTTTTAAATAGGGGGCGCATAATTCTCACCATCATTGTACCGAAAAATTCAAGAAGTCCAAAGTTAGTTAAAAACGGCAGAAGGAAACCAGCAAACAAGAAGATGGTAAATAAAAATGTCACAAGACCACCATTAGGGTCCATCAGTAGTCCACCAGTATTTTCGTTATTGATGGCAAAAGGACCAAAGTTAAAGACAACCATTGAAGCAAAAACTAAGCCGATACAGCGGGTAATCGTCCAAAACCAATTAACATAAAACAATGTATCTAAAATACTTGGGTTTTTCACGTTTTTACGTGGTATAAATTTAGCCATAAGTGCGCCAATTGCTGAAATAGCAAACATAAGAATTGTAAAATAACTAATAATAGGAGCAACAATAGTTGCTAAAACATTTGCTAAAATCGCAATCGGTACCTTCCAGCCTTCTTCTGTTAAGACAGGTGTCATAAATAGAAAAATACCAATTAAAGAAGGGATAATAAAATAAACATATGTAGAAACAGCATACTTTTTCATTTTTTGATTAAAACCTCATTTCTATTAAGCATGAAATTGCAATTTGATCTATTTCCCAATCTACTATTCTATGAGCTCGACATGTTGTGTCCATTCAAAATCTCCCCTCACATCTTGTTATAAGACTATTACAAAAACAATTGAATTTTGAGCTTTAAACAGAAAAACATTTACATCATTCATGTTTTTATAACATTACTTTGTTATAAAACGAGTTAAAAGCTACAATTAAATTGGTTAAAAATTACATATGATTGAATTTTTATACAGACAAACTACTGACACTTTAATCTAGTATAACAATATTTCAACATAACAAACAGAAATTTTTCAGGAAAAAAAGTGAATAAACATGACATTTATTCACTTTGGGGAATGATATACTTTATGAGGTTAAACGAGTCTTTTGATTTTAGGACAGGAGATACAATAGTCATTTATTTCGTCAGATGTATGATAATAAAAACAACATGTTTTTCTTAAGCGTATCGGGTGCTCGGATTCCTTTATCGTCACTTTCGGTCCACAATAATTCGTCAACGGATTCTTCTTCTCGCCAAAGAGAGCACCTGGTGCCTGATTTACAATGTAGTCATAGTCCTCTTGTAGGCGAATGATTTCTTGCTCATTGGCCCCTTCTCTTATTTTCGTTTCGTATAGCCAATTGACATAAATAGCGGTATTTTCCCATAAAATTGTTTTTGGGATTTTACTTATCTTCGTTAATGACTGCCACACTTTTGCTAGATTATCCGCAAAAATCCCTTTAAGCACCTCGTCACGCCATGCGTTACGATCTGTTGTTGGTACTGACACCGTATGATCAATAAACCGAACGTTAGGCAGCCATGGTTTCGCATGACCTTCTGCTTCTACCCAAATATTTTCGATAGCAACTTGTAGTCCTTTATCATATCTCGACATGGCATAAAATGCTGAAGCCATCGTCAAAACACTATAGCGCTTTCCAAATAACGATGCCGTCACTAATAAAGATGGCGATTGAAAAAAAGGAGCGATTGTTTGTAAATAGACTAGAGCCTGTTCAGCGTCCAATAAATTTTCGGCACTTATGGAGTAAGTAGCATCTATTGCTGGCTCAAACGTCAATCGATAATCGCTTAATAATATTGGTTTTTCTTCAGCTGACAGTTTGTTGCTCAAGTGGCCGCTACCTCCTCAAATGCTTCCATCTGAACCGTTCGTCCCTTACCATGCGGAACACATAATGGCGTTCCAAATAGTGGGTCTCTCATTATGGTACAGTCCATCCGAAAGACAGCTTGTACCATCTCAGGTGTCACCACTTCCTCTGGCTTACCTTGTGCGTACACCTGTTTATTTCGCACAGCTACAATATGATGAGCGTAACGACAGGCTAAGTTTAAATCGTGCAATACCATAACAACTGTACGGCCTTCATTTTCATTTAAATCAAATAGTAAATCTAAAATTTCTACTTGATGAGCCATATCTAAATAAGTTGTAGGTTCATCAAGTAAAATAAGATCTGTTTTTTGAGCTAATGTCATAGCAATCCACACACGCTGACGCTGACCTCCGGATAATGCATCTACTGGGCGATCTGCAAATTCGGTCATCTGTGTCACCTCAAGAGCATTGTTCACAATATTTTCATCCTCTGTAGACCATTGCTTTAACCAGCTTTGATGAGGATAACGACCTTGTTTAATCAATTGTTGAACAGTTAATCCTTCTGGCGCAACAGGTCCCTGTGGGAGAATGGCTAAACGTTTTGCCACCTCTTTAGTTGAAATCCCATCTAGTGGATGCTCTTCTAAAAAAATTTCACCCGACTTTGGTTTTTGCAGTCGGGCAAACGTTCTTAGGAGCGTAGATTTTCCACAACCATTGGCACCTACTAGTACCGTAATTTTCCCTTTTGGTATTTGAAGATTCAAATCTTCCAAAATAAGATTTTCACCATAGCTAACATCTAGATTTTGTACTTCTAAGACGCTTTTCATAATCCCTTCACCTTCTTCTCTCACGCTTTTAACTCATTTATCATTAGGCACTATTGATTGCGCGTTCTAAATAGTAAATAAATAAAAAATGGTGCTCCAATAGCAGCCGTAAAGACACCTGTTGGTAAATCCTTTGGTAAAAAGGCTGTTCGTGCAACAATGTCAGCTACAATGACAATAATGCCACCAATTATAGCAGTAACGGGTATTAATCCTGCAAAAGAACGCCCTACAAGCAGTCTACTCATATGAGGGGCTACTAATCCAACAAAGGCAATTCCACCTGCAAAAGCAACCGCAGAACCAGCTAGCATGACACTAATGAGTAAAAAAAGCAAACGGTACACTTGAACTTTTACGCCCAGCCCTGTCGCAATGTCATCTCCTAATTCCTTCACATTGACTGTTCTCGCTAAAACAAATGTTAAAGGTAATAAAAGAGCCACCCATGGTAAAAGCAAATAGACATCTGTCATATTCGCCCCATACAAGCTTCCAGTTAGCCATAGATAGGCCTTCGTAGTTGCAGCTACCTCGCTGAGGACTAGCAACATGGTTACAACTGCCTTTGCTAATGCGGAAATCCCAATTCCTATAAGCACCATGCGAATAGGTGTGACACCTTTTCTCCATGACAGCAAGTAAATGATAAAGGAGATAATGGCCGCACCTGAAATAGCCGCTAACGGTAAAAATTGAATGCCGACTGATCCCATAAAGTACACGATAAAAATAATCGCACCCATGGACGCTCCACTCGTTACACCAATAATATCTGGAGCAGCTAGCGGATTGCGTATGATTCCTTGTAAAATTAAACCAGCAACACCTAGCGCAGCACCAACTAATAAAGCCATCAATATACGTGGGAGCCTTAATGTATGTAAGACAAAGTCATACTCTCCGTTCCCGTAGCCTAATAACTCCTTCACTACTATGAAAGGATGAATAAAATCGCTACCTGCAGATAAGCCAATAATCGTAATGCTGACTAATAATAAGCTTAAAAGTAGTATAATCCAACAAGTTCTTTTGGCGATTTGAAAAGATATGCGATCGGATTTCGTTCGAATCGTCGTATAATTAGACATTTTTTGCTAACCCCTTTCGTGCAATATAAATAAAGAAAGGAGCACCAATTAATGCAGTCATTACACCAATTGGCATTTCTAATGGCATAATTACGTATCTTGCTGCTATATCTGCAAGCAGCAGCAAGATAGCTCCTAATACCGCACTGTACGGTATAATCCAACGATAATCCATACCAACAAGATGAATCGCAATATGAGGGACAATTAAACCAATAAAGCCAATTGAACCTGCTACAGCAACTGAGCTACCTGCAAGAATAATAATGATGATACCGAGTGTGAGTTTCGTCAGCATCGTTCGTTGGCCTAAGCCTTTTGCAATATCATCACCTGATTGTAAAATATTTATTGAACGGCCCATACCTATTGCCACGACTGTGCCCCCTAAAATAAATGGTAGGACAGGTATGAGCATGTCAATGCTTCGACCGGATACTGACCCCGCTAACCAAAAGAGTACACTTTGTAAACTTTGCTCATCAATCACTAAAAGCCCCTGCGTAAACGAGACAAATAGAGCTGTAATCGCTGCACCAGCTAACACTATTTTAATCGGTGTTAAACCATCTCTCCCTAATGATCCAAGGAAAAACACCATAGCTCCCGCTGCACCAGCACCTAAAAAGGCAATCCACATATAACTCATTAAGGAATTAACAGAAAAAAGAGTAATGGCACTGACAATAAAAAATATTGCCCCTGCATTAATACCTAAAATATCAGGAGCTGCTAAAGGGTTTCTAGTTAATGCCCGCATTAATGCTCCCGAGATAGCTAGGCTTGCGCCAACTACTGTTGCGATCACAGCTCTTGTAAATCTAGATGTTCGAATAATGACATGCTCCTTATTAGCAGCATCATAATGAAAAATGGCATCATAGATTGACGAGAAGGGAATGGATGTTTGACCAATAGTTATGCTGAACATAAACGTCAGCAAAAGGATCAAACAACTGATGAACAACCCTATTTGTTTCATCGAGGTAGTAGAAAGAAAAATTCTCATTTTGCGCCAACTTTCTTGATCCACATTTTAACTTATGAGAAAAGTTGCAGGTTTTTATAGGTTAAACACTACAAGGAGAGGGCTGTCATTTAAACAGCCCTAATCACTTTCTCTATTTATCTAATTCAAATTTGTCATAAATATCATCTAGCATTAAATTAGCACTAATATATCCACCAGCTAGATTCCAATTGATTTCATCTACTTGATAAACTTGATTTGCTTTCACAGCATCAAGCTCTTTCCATAGCGGATGATTTGTCCATTCTTCATAATTCTTTTTCACTGCCTCATCATTTTCCATGAACATATAAATAACATCGGCATTCATTTGCGTAATACTTTCTTTATCCGTTAGCTTGACGATCTCCAATGAGTCATCAGTTAAATTTTTAGGACCTTGGAAGCCAAGCTCCGACAATATAGAACCTGCATATCCAGTTACATAAATACGTGCATGGTCTGCTCTGAAATTGACAACCGAAACATGGAATGGCCATTTATCGCCAAGCTTCTCTTTAATTTTTGTTTGGAAATCTGCAACTCGCGTATCCCATTCTCCAAATAACTCTTTTACCTTTTCTTCTTGATTCATTGCTTGACCCATCATTTCAGCTGTACCTTTGAAATCAAATACCGTTTCATGAGCAACAGTTGGTGCTATTTGTGATAGCTGATCATAAATTTCCTCATGACGAACTTTCGATGCAATGATTAGATCTGGTTTAAGCTTTGCAATTTCTTCAAGATTTGGTTGTGTTTCTTGTCCAACAACCGCAACACCATCTAAATCTTTCTTCAAATAATTATAAAAAGGTGCTTCAGCCCAAGATTCTACTGCCCCTACTGGCTTAATGCCCATTGCTACTGCTACATCAGTAGCCCCTTGGTATAGAGTAACAATTTTTGTAGGTGTTCCTTCAATTGTCGTAGTGCCCATAGCGTGGGTAATTTCACGGCTTGAAGACTCGGTATTACCTTCTTCAGCTTTATCCGTTTCTTGTGAACTACTACTAGTGTTTGTTGCTTTATCTCCACATCCAACCATTATGAGAGATACTATTGATAATAAAGCAAAAAGAATAAAAATATTTTTATTGCGTAGTGATAATTTCGACATACATTTCCTCCTAAGTTTTAATCAATAACGATAATCATTATCAATTAAAGAGTATACTGTATGACTGTTTTATTGACAATATCTATTTTTTCAAAAAATATACTTTTTTATTAATTTTTTATGCTCATTTAGCTTACAGCTCGATTATCTATAGTTTAGAAGCATTAGGTTTGTTGTTTACTTGTAAAAATTTCGACACAATTATTCCAAGATGTAGGGGAATATTATTTAAACATTAGGTCGATTCAACATTATGATGACAGCGGTAAAATGTGAAAAAGCTTTTGGTAGTTCATTCTTTCACCTAATTTGTAGGCAAATCAACATTAGATTTTCTACCATTTCAGCGACTTGTTAGATTTACCTATTCAATAATAGGCAAATAAATAGTCCCTATTGACGTCTATCTCATATCTTAATAATGAACGACAACTTATCAAAACAGGAGGTTATAACATGTTTCAACGAAGACGCCATCCGGCAAAAGGTCCACATTGCTGTCCGCCACAAACGATGCCAATGCAATTTGATCCACCACAATTTTTACCACCAGAGCAATATGTCCGTACAAATTATATCCATACAGTTGTTCCACATGTACAACCAGCACATGTCACAACAGTGAATAAACATATGATTGATCATCAATACTATTTCCCATGCACAGAATCAGTTGTTAATGAATGCTGTGAAACACATACAATGTGCGGTATGCCACCTAACCCTTGTCATATGCCGCATCATCCCCATAAACATATGGGCTATTAATAGTTATGGAGGGGGCGAGTAATGCCCCTCCATATTTCAAACAAAAAAAGCCGAGTAGCCTCTCTCAGAGGTACTCGGTTTCATGCATTATTAATACATTTTTAAATATTGATCGCGTTCCCATTGATGTACAGTTGTACGATACATATCGAACTCGATTTCTTTTGCTTCTTTAAAGTTGGCGTAAATATGCTCACCTAAAGCAGCTTGTGCTACTTGATCTTTAGCCAATAATGTTAAAGCATCATCAAGTGCCGCTGGTAGATTTTCAATGCCATTTGCTTGGCGCTCTTCTTCTGACATCACGTAGATGTTGCGGTTAATAGCTGCTGGTGGCGTCAAGTTTTGACGAATACCTTCTAGACCTGCCTCTAAAATAACAGCCATTGCTAAATATGGGTTTGCAGAAGGGTCCACTGAACGTACTTCTACACGAGTTGAAAGGCCACGTGCTGATGGAATACGAATTAGTGGTGAACGGTTTTGCGCTGACCATGCTACATAACATGGTGCTTCATAACCTGGAACTAGACGTTTATAAGAGTTAACTGTTGGATTTGTAACAGCTGTGAAACCTTGTACGTGTGCAAGGACACCAGCCATAAATTGCATAGCTGTATTGGATAGTCCTAATTCTGTAGATTCATCATAAAATGCATTTTCTTTACCTTTAAATAGTGACACGTTAAAGTGCATACCAGAACCTGCTTCACCAAATAATGGCTTTGGCATAAATGTAGCGTGTAAACCGTGTTTACGAGCAATTGTTTTCACTACTAATTTAAATGTTTGGATGTTATCACAAGCTGTAACAGCGTCCGCATATTTAAAGTCAATTTCATGTTGTCCAGGAGCAACCTCATGGTGAGAAGCTTCGATTTCAAAGCCCATTTCTTCTAGCTCTAATACGATATCACGACGGCAGTTTTCACCTAGATCTGTTGGAGCTAAGTCGAAGTAACCACCATGGTCATTTACTTCTAATGTTGGTTCGCCTTTTGCATCTAATTTGAATAAGAAGAATTCTGGCTCTGGCCCTAAATTAAAGCTTGAGAAGCCCATATCTTCCATTTTTTTAAGAATACGTTTTAGGTTGTTACGTGGGTCACCAGCAAACGGTTCGCCTTTCGCAGTGTATACATCACAGATAAGACGTGCTACTTTCCCTTTTTCAGAAGTCCAAGGGAATACTACGAAAGTATCAAGATCAGGATATAAATACATATCTGATTCTTCGATTCGAACGAAGCCTTCAATAGATGAGCCATCAAACATCATTTTATTTTCCAGTGCTTTGTCTAATTGGCTTACAGGAATCTCAACGTTTTTGATTGTGCCAAGAATATCTGTAAATTGTAAACGAATAAAGCTTACGTTCTTTTCTTCGATGAGACGTTTAATGTCCTCTTTTGTGTATTTACCCACAGTTTTCCACACTCCTATAATTTGTCTAGCTTTTATGTTTACCCTACCCTATTTTTAATAGAATCGAGATAAATCCCCTCGTCGGATGGATGATTTTTGCATGCGCTGTGCTTGACGCATTTCTTCGCGCATAATTTGACGTAATTCAGAATCACTTAAATCTTGTTCTTCAATTGTAGCAACAGGATCTTTCCTTTTAGCAAATATTTTTTTAATCTTCGCCATATTCATACCCTGTTCTAAGTAGTCTTTAATTTCAAGCAATATGTCGACGTCATTTAATGAAAACATTCGACGGTTGCCTTCTGTTCGGTGCGGCTCAATTAAATGGTGTTCTTCATAATAACGAATTTGTCGTGCCGAGAGCTCAGTTAATTGCATTACAATACTCATTGATAATAACGGCATAGTTCGTCTAATTTCACGACTCATTTAAGTCCTCCTCCAATACCCGCTTATCATATAACGAAATTTTTTCACTGTCAACCAACCATGTGAGGTTTCCTAACATGGTTGGCATTATTTTTTTCAATCCGAGAGAAAATTGTAAAAAACTATTCAAATTTACGGTTTGTCCATTTCCTTCTCTCTATTTTTGAATAGCTTGTACCGCACTACAAATTGCAAATTTTACATGCTCATATGTTAGTCCACCCTGTATAAAGGCTGTAAAAGGCGGACGTATCGGACCATCTGCTGTAAGCTCTATGCTGGAGCCTTGAATAAATGTTCCCGCTGCCATAATGACATCATCTTCATAACCAGGCATATAGGCTGGTTCTGGTGCGTAATGAGCATTAATTGGCGAGTTGGCTTGTATTTCCCGACAAAAGGCGATCATTTGCTGTGCGGTTTGGAAAGAAACCGATTGTATTAAATCTGTCCGATGTGCCTGATAACTTGGAGATGTATTCATCCCGATTTCCTCCAGCATAGCTGCCGTAAAAATGGCACCCTTTAATGCTTGTGATACAACATGTGGAGCTAGGAAAAATCCTTGATAAAAATCACCTAATGTATTTAATGTCGCTCCTGCTTCTGCCCCAATTCCTGGTGATGTCATCCGGTACGCACATTTCTCCACTAAATCTGCTCTGCCTGCAATATAGCCTCCAATTTTCGCTAATCCTCCACCAGGATTTTTAATGAGGGAGCCTGCCATTAAATCAGCACCAATCTCTATAGGCTCTTGCTTTTCTACAAATTCACCATAGCAATTATCAACAAAAATAATGGCCTCCGGTGCTAACTCACGAATGTTTGCACACATATCAGCAATTTCTGCGATAGAAAAGGATGGACGTGTTGCATAGCCTTTTGATCGTTGAATGGCAATCATTTTTGTCTTCGCTGTTATGGCCCCTTTCACACCTGACCAATCGATGGTTTGATTATCCAGTAAATCAACATGTGAATAACCGATTTGATAATCTTTTAGGGACCCTGTATCTTTGTCACCACCATCGACAATGGATTGTAACGTATCATATGGCTGACCAGAAATATAAAGCAGCTCATCACCAGGACGTAGCACACCGAATAGACTAAGCGTAATTGCATGTGTCCCTGAAATAATTTGCGGTCGAACAATGGCAGCCTCTGCACCAAACACCTCAGCATAGACACGCTCTAAATTATCGCGTCCCTCATCGTCATAGCCATAGCCATTGGATGGATGTAAATGATAATCACTAACTTGATGTTTTCGAAATGCCGCTAGCACTTTTTGCTGGTTATAAAACGCCATCTCTTCCACCTTAGCATGAAAAGGTCTCACTCTCTCTTCTATTGTTGCCGCTAAAGATAGCGTCGATGCTGATAAATTAGATGTAAACGTCATTCTTTTTCTTCTCCATTTCACAATTGTCATGCATATATTCCGTAAACTTGATTCCATATTTAAATGGACCTCAATTATCCTAGAATTCCCTAATCGTCTACTTGTAATGAACGCTTATGACAGATGTTTTTCTTTATTTCATTACCATCTTATCAATTTGTATAGGTCCCTGTAAAACTTGCCTATTGTTTCTCAGCGAAATTTACGCTAAGCTAATGTGCGGACTTATTTCAAGAAGAGTATTTAATGATGAATTTTGGCTATTAAATTCATAGATTTTGTTACTTACAGGATCTTTATGCTTTAGGAATGAGATTCATTTATTTATAGAAGGGGTGAAAGGGATGGCTTGGGATGTTTTTAGTATTATTGGTACAATTGCCTTTGCTATTTCTGGGGCAATTATTGCAATGGAAGAGGAATACGATTTATTCGGTGTTTATATACTCGGTATCGTCACTGCTTTTGGTGGAGGGGCTATTCGAAATTTACTTATCGGGCTACCTGTCACGACATTATGGGGACAGGATATGATGTTTCAAATTGCACTTGCTGCCATTACCATATTTTTTATTTTTCCTCATCATTTGATTCAACACTGGCATCGTTGGGGCAATTTCACAGATGCAATTGGCTTATCAGCATTTGCTATTCAAGGCGCACTCTACGCCGTAAAGCTGGATATGCCGATCAGCGCTGTCATTGTAGCTGCGGTCTTAACTGGTTCAGGTGGTGGTATCGTGCGTGACTTATTAGCTCGACGAAAACCACTTGTTCTTCGTGACGAAGTCTATGGTGTTTGGGCTGCTCTCGCAGGACTTGTTATTGGGTTTGAAGTTTTTACAGGAGATATCTTCCTTTATATTTTATTTGCGGTAATAACAGCCTTACGTATTCTTTCCTATATGATGAAATGGCGTTTACCTTTGCGAAGGTTGAATCGGGCATAGAGTCTATCATTGATTAAATAAGCACAAATGGTTCCTTAACTATTTGCGCTTATTTTTTTTTTCAGTAACTATTTAGTCAAAAGATTCATTGCTTCTTCCAGCGTCACCATATTTTTCATCATCGAGCAAGCAGCATCTAATAGGGGAAAGGCTAGGGCTGCACCGGAACCTTCTCCTAGCCGCATATTCATGTGCAGCATGGGCTCCACTCCTAGTAATTCAGCGGCAATTTTAGCCCCTGGCTCCTCCGATGCATGAGAAGGTATAATAAAATCCTTTACTTTTGGTTCAATTTGATAAGCAATAAGCGCAGCAATAGTTGAAATAAATCCATCAATCACAACAGGTTTTCGATGACTTGCGGCTGCAAGGATGATACCAGCCATAGCCCCAATCTCTAGCCCTCCAACTTTAGCTAGAACATCAATGATATCATTAGGATTGGGTTTGTTGAGCGTAATTGCTTTTTGAATGACCGCTGCTTTATGAGCAATTCCTCCTTGACCAACACCTGCTCCAAATCCTGTTATTTCAATTGGGTCATAGCCAGTCAAAACAGCTAAAATCGCAGTACTCGGCGTTGTATTACCGATGCCCATCTCACCTGTACCAAGTAGATTGGCTCCTTTTATGATTTCATCTGTTGCCACACGAATCCCCGCTTCAATAGATTGAATGGCCTCCTCTCTAGACATAGCAGGGCCTTGTGCCATGTTATCTGTACCATATTTTACTTTTTGAACGATTACGCCCGAATTGAGTGGAAGATCATCCTTTACTCCAACATCGACCGTTACAACCTTCGTATTCGTCACACTTGCAATCGCGCAAACACCTGTACCTCCTTTTGGGAAATTTAATGTTTGAAATAAAGTAACATCTTGTGGGTTCGTCGTCACACCTTCCTTACAAACTCCATGATCTGCTGCACAGACAATCATCACCTTTTGATCAATCACAGGATATAATTGTCCTGTAATCCCAGAAAGCTGCACAGCAATGGACTCTAATTTACCTAGGCTACCTGGCGGCTTACAAAGAATATCTATTCGCTTCCTTGCTTGCTCCCTACTATTTTTATTAGCGCCTTGAATGTTTTGAATTGTGTCATGTAATAATTGCATTGTCATTTCTCCTCTCGTTCTTCATGAAGACAAAATAAAAAGCCTGTAGTTTATTGTCATGACAAATAAACTACAGACTTTTCCATCATCTATATCCTCTTCAAGCAAATAGGCAGGTCTCCTGGCTTAAGTTCAACATTTCATAGTACCTTCCCAGCAATGAGCTAGTGGTCTTCACTATTAAACTCCCTTTTACAGTGGCGGGTCCGCTAAAGCTTTTCACTTTATTCCCTATTCTCCCTTAATGGGCACCTAATGCTTGTATTAAACTACTTTTAATCTACGACAGCATATTTCTTCTGTCAATATTTGAATGTGATACTTTGTATGCCTATTCTTTTTCTAGCTCGCTTAGCAATGTTGACCCTAATAATAGTACCGCTCCTATTATTTGTAGAAGCGTCATTTTTTCTCCAATAATCATCGTTGAAATGACTAATGATGTCAGTGGATCTATATAGCTAAGAATGGCTATACTTTGCCCTTTCAGCTTTGACATGCCCCAAAAGAACAATAAAAATCCAACCCCTGCATGGACAATACCTAATGTCATTAATAATAGGACTGACTTAAAATTGAGTGTCATAACCTGAAACCCTGTTGTTCCAAGTATATAAAAACAAAGGAAAAAAGCTGCTAAAGATAGTTGAATAATTGTATTTTCCGGTTCTTTTAAGCCACATATACATTTATTTGTAAATGTTAGAGCTGTATAAAAGCATGCAGCGATAAGACCGTAGACAATACCAATAAAATGTTTACTGTCTCCAGTGCCTTGACTTTGGACAATCAAAAATAGTCCGATAATAGCCACACAGACATACAGTATTTTTCTGCCAACTAGCTTCTCTTTTAAGATTATTGGAGATAAACAGATAACTAGTATTGGTGCAAAATAATAACTGAGTGCAGCATTAGCAATTGTTGTTTCTTTATAAGCCTGAAATAAGAAAATCCAATTCCCACATAAGGCAACACTAGAAAGAATTAATTTCCACTTATTTTTGAGAATACTTCTTTTCGTTAAACTTTTCTTTTTAAAAATAAAAATCACTATCAAAAAACAAGCACCAATTAAACTCATCCAAAAAGCGATTTCACTTGAAGACAAAGGGATATACTTGGCAAAAACACCAACTGCACCAAAAATAATCATGGATAATACAAACGCTAATTTTCCGCTCATTACAATTCCTACTTTCTACGTATAAGTATTAACCTACACAGTAGAATCTATTGAAAATGAGCAAACTGTTATTGTATGCCTTAACAGTAGATTCTACTGTAAAGACATTGTTGGGGGTGCTATTGAACGAAACATACAAAATCCCTCCTTCATCGATATAATTGTAACATATTTCTGAAAATTACAGAGTACGATTTATAGATAAAGGGAAAAGGAAACGCTAATTACTTCATAGGTAAGGATAAAATTTTCTTTTTAGGAGGAGTTAGAATGAATGCAAGAGAATTAAGAAACGCGATTGCGGAGACTTGTGAAAATTATGATAGTCATTACGCTCAGTTAGTGAAACCGATTAATCAGTTATTAATGAATGTTGATGCTTCCATCAGTGAAGAAACAGCGTATGTCATTATGGAAAATTTGAAATTATTTTATAGTGGAGATAAATACATGGCGGAATGTCATTTCGATGAGAGTGAAAATTTCTTAAAGGATGGCATTGAGCTTTTACAAAAGGGAGATCTTGCGAATGGCGCTTTACAAATATACGGTGCTGGTTTAAATTTTGCCAGCTATGCTTCAAAGGTTCGCGGCCAAAAAAATGTGAACCCGTACATGAACTTTGAAAAAAACTTTAGCCTCGTCATGGACTCACTCCAAAAATAAGCATATGAAAAAAGAAAGAGTATACACTCTTTCTTTTTTCATTATGTCATTATTTAAATTCTAATTCACCATCGTAAGCTAACATGCCGCCTTCAAGGTTTGTCACATCAAATCCTTGTGCCTCTAAATAAAAACAAGCATTAGCTGAACGGCCACCAGCCTTACAAACGATAATATATGGCTTAGTTTCATCTAATTCCTCAAGACGTTCTGGGATTGTCCCAAGAGCAATATGCTGAGCACCAGGAATCATGCCATGTGCAACTTCATCCTCTTCACGTACATCAATAATATATAGGTCTTCATTTGCATCTAATAGTTCTAATAATTGTGTTGTTTCCATTGATTTCATCAAACTCGTCCTCCAAATATCTATTTCCTCTATCATTATAGCCTGTAGCAAAAAAAACAGCCAGTGTGGAGAACACTAACTGTTTAACAATCTTTTTATGCTTCTGTCTCTAAAAATTCTATTTGTTTAGCTGGAACGAATGTAGAAATGGCGTGCTTGTAAATCAGGTGCTGCTTATTTTCAGCATCCAATAATAAAACTGTAAAATTATCATATGATTTCACAGTCCCTTTTAACTGAAATCCGTTTAATAGAAATACAGTTACAAAAACACTGTTTTTACGTAGTTGGTTCAAGAACGTATCTTGCAAGTTGATTGATTTCATCAAATAGCCTCCCTACTAACTTTCTACCTCTTCATTCCTATAGTAGCACGTTCTACCAATTTATCAATTAGTAATTTTTAGAAATTTTTCTTTAATTTTATAATTGCTCATCTGTCATCACAAAATGGACATCCATTTTATTGCGGAAATAAGTAAGTTGCCTTTTTGCATAGCGGCGAGAGTTTTGTTTTAAGCTGTCAAGAGCGCCTTCTAGCGAACATTTACCATCTAAATAATCATATAATTCCTTATAACCAATGGCTTGTATAGACTGCACACCTCGGATATTTTGTTGCCATAGCCCTCTGACCTCTTCTAAAAGACCATTCTCCATCATCAAATCGACACGGTGGTTAATACGGTCATAAAGCACGTCTCGTGACATATTTTGACCTAGCCCTAAGATCAAGTGATTATAGAGAGGCACTTCACCTCGATTTTGAGCTTCAGCTGCCTTCGACACACCGTTTAATTCTAGCATCTCTAATGCGCGAATGACACGACGTGTATTATTTGGATGAATGGCCTCTGCAGTTTGAGGGTCTAGTTGTTTTAATTTATCGTGCATGGCCTCAGGACCAAGCTTCGCTAATTCATCATAATAGGCTTGACGTGCTGCCTCATCCACTTTTTCATCAGTAAATTGAAAATCAAACAGAACAGCTTGTACATATAAGCCCGAGCCACCTACTATAATCGGTAATTTATGACGAGCTTGTATGTCAGCAATTTTCGCTCTTACTAGCTTTTGATAATCGGCCACTGAGAATGATTCTGTCGGCTCCAGAAAACTTAGTAAATGATGAGGGACTCCCTCCATCTCTTCTTCCGTAATTTTCGCCGTACCTATATCTAACCCTTTATAAACTTGCATGGAATCACCGTTAATGATCTCTCCATTATACTTTTTGGCAAGTTCAATACTTAATGCTGTTTTTCCAGAAGCAGTTGGTCCCACTATTGCTACAACCTCTGCCTGCTGTAATTTATTTTCTATCATATTTTTTTAACCACCGTAATAATACTTGAAAGACCGCTTCTTGATTGTCTTCATTTAAAATTTCATGTCTCTTATCTTCAAATAAATAAACAGTGACATCCGCCACACCAGCAGTTGCTAATTGTTCTGCCACTGCGTACACGCCTAGTCCCTGTTCACCGACAGGGTCTTGACTGCCACTTATCAAAAGTATTGGAAGATCCTTTCTTACTTTGGCAATCTCTTTTTTGCGATTCAATATTGAAAAGCCTGTAGTCAAATCTACAAAAAATTGATTGGTTGGAATAAAGCCACAATATGGATCATCTATATACTTTTGAACTTCTCCTTGTACGGAGCATAGCCAATCATAGGCAGTCTTCGGATTTGGAAACTGCTTATTAAAACTACCAAAACTTAATTGATTGAGGAGCCTGCTTTCTGTCTCTTTACCAAGACCTTTTGCTAAAGCCCTGGATACAATATTACCAATTGCATGTAAGGCTGTAACATTGCCAGTTCCACAGAGCACAACATTGTCTACCTGTCCCCCATACCGTTGGATA
Source organism: Lysinibacillus sp. GbtcB16 (assembly GCF_019091145.1). Classification (NCBI taxonomy): domain Bacteria; kingdom Bacillati; phylum Bacillota; class Bacilli; order Caryophanales; family Bacillaceae; genus Lysinibacillus; species Lysinibacillus sp. GbtcB16. The sequence goes on along the minus strand of NZ_JAGXJV010000001.1, from coordinate 588,454 downwards.
TAGCGTCTCGTAATGAATGAGCCCATACTATGACCAAAAATAATGAGCGGTTTGTCGACAACTGGTGCATGTAATTGAGTAATGACTTCATGTGCATCTTCTACAACACGTTCAAAGCCGTTATTTTCAGCGAAAAAGCCTAAAGTTCCATTATAAGCAGCTGTTTCACCATGTCCACGATGATCGTGCATCGTCACTACATAGCCGGCATTTTGAAGAGTGTGAGCAAATTTTAAATAACGACCACTATGCTCTGCCATGCCGTGTAAAATATGAATATGTCCAATACAAGGGCTTTTAGATTCTAGTGTTCGTGTGAATACAAAATGTCCATCCGACATTTGAATATAACGCTCCATCGCTTATTCCCCTTCTTTCACGAAAATAGTGGCATCCATGATGGCTTGATCTAATTCAGCCATATAAGCATTTCGTTGTTCCTCCGTGTAATTCAAGTGTTGTTGCATCACTTGAAGCACTTGTTGCTTATAGAGCTTGACTGCTTCAATGTCAAAATATAGCATGCCAGTACGACGAATAAAGAAGTCACTTGGAGTATAGACCATTTCAGCTTCTAAGCCATATAATAGCATCGCATGTAAAGTAAGTGGCATTGTACTACCATGCTCATGTAAGTATTTTACACGATCGAATAAAGCATCCACATTCGTGCCATATTTTTGGACAAGTTGCTTGGCTTCATCATAATTTAAACCGTACTGAACACCCTCTCGAGCTTTATAGGCAATATAATCAGGAAAATTGATGGCGTTAATACCCTTTGCTCCTGACAGTGATAATTCTCGAGTGATGGATGCACTCGCATGCTTATAACGACGGGTTTTTACGATTTTATCTACAATCGTTTCTGCCATTTGGCGGTAGCCTGTTAGCTTGCCACCTGCTATCGTCATTAAACCACTTGGAGCCGTCCAAATTTCATCTTTCCTTGAAATTTCTGAAGGATTCTTTCCTTTTTCATAAATTAATGGACGAACGCCTGCCCACGATGATTCAATTGTAGCTCTTGTAATATTGGCGGTAGGAAAAACTTTCTTTGCCGCCTCAACTAAATAGTCCACATCTTGCTGTGTTGCAACAGGATGTACTGGATTGCCCTCAAAAACAGTATCCGTTGTACCTACATAGGTTTTACCATCCCGCGGGATTGCAAATGCCATACGTCCATCAGCAATATCGAAATAAACTGCTTGCTTTAATGGAAAATCTTTTTGATTCAGAACAATATGAACACCCTTCGTCAATCTTAATTGCTTATTATCAGCTACTTTATCCCTTTGTCGTACATCATCCACCCAAGGACCTGTAGCATTGACAATTTGTGCAGCATGTACATTCAACATGCGTCCTGTTACATGATCTTCTACTTTAATGCCAACAAGCTTTTTCTTATCGTAGATAAACTCCTTCATCTCCGCATAATTAAGACAAAGTGCCCCATATTCAACAGCTTTTTTTAATACTTCAATTGTAAGACGTGCATCATCTGTACGATATTCAACATAATAGCCTCCACCCACAAGTCCTTCTTGATTGAGTAAAGGTTCTAATGCTAAGGTTTCTTGCACATTTAGCATCGTTCTACGTTCCTGTTTTTTGACACCTGCTAAACGGTCATAAACTTTTAAGGCTAGAGATGTTGTCATTGGGCTAAGGGAACCCTTTTTATATAAAGGCAAAAGCATTTTTTCTGGTGTTGTCACATGCACAGCATTGTCATAGACGATTTCACGTTCACGTCCCACCTCTGCTACAACTCCTACATCAAATTGCTTTAAATATCGTAGTCCACCATGGATAAGTTTAGTCGATCGACTCGATGTTCCAGCAGAGAAATCCTGCATGTCGATACATGCGACGGACAATCCCCTTGAGGCAGCATCCAGGGCAATACCTGCTCCCGTAATGCCTCCACCGATGACTAAAACATCAAAACTATAGTGCTCTAAATAATATAAAATTTTTGGACGATGCTCATATGAAAACATACCTTTTCCCCCAATAGCTAAGATTTAAAAATTCGTGTTGCCTCTACAGCTCTTTGCCAGCCGGCATAAAGAGCTGTCGCTTGGTCTTTTTCCATTTTCGGCTGGTAGGTTTGACCATTTACCCACAGTGCTGATAAAACCTCTTGATTTGGCCAAAAATTTGTAGCAAGTCCTGCTAAATAAGCCGCACCTAGTGCTGTTGATTCATTGAGCTTTGCCAGTTCTACATGCAACTGTAAAACATCACTTTGGAATTGCATTAATAACTCATTTTTTACAGCACCACCATCTACACGTAGTACTTCAATAGGTGCACCGGCTGCTTCCTCCATCGCATCGAGTACATCCTTCGTTTGATAGGCTAATGATTCAAGTGTCGCACGGATGAAATGTTCTTTAGACGTGCCACGCGTTAAACCAAAAATGGCACCACGAGCATCTGTATCCCAATAAGGTGTACCTAGTCCAACGAAGGCAGGTACAACATAGACACCATCCGTATTGGCTACTTTTTTAGCATAGTTTTCTGAATCCTCAGCAGTCCGAATCATACGTAGTCCGTCTCGAAGCCATTGGATCGCTGAGCCTGCTACGAAAACACTTCCCTCTAATGCATAGGTCACCTTACCATCTATTCCCCAAGCAATTGTCGTTAATAACCCATTTTCTGACTTTACTGCCTCTTGCCCTGTATTCAATAACATAAAGCAGCCAGTACCAAAAGTGTTTTTAGCCATTCCTTTTGTAAAACAAGTTTGGCCAAAAAGTGCCGCCTGCTGATCACCGGCAATACCTGCAATCGGAATTTTTTCGCCAAAGAAAATACTTGCCGCCGTTTCAGTGTAAATTTCTGATGAATTTTTCACTTCAGGAAGCATCGACATCGGAATATCTAATAGCTGACAAAGTTCCGCATCCCATCGTAATTCATGAATATTGTATAGTAACGTTCGAGCCGCATTTGAATAATCGGTAACATGGGCCTTTCCCTTTGATAATCGCCAAACAATCCAAGAATCAATCGTGCCAAATAATAAATCTCCATTGTCAGCCATTTCACGGGCGCCCTCTACATGATCTAACATCCATTTAATTTTTGTGGCTGAAAAATAAGCATCTAGTCGTAATCCCGTTTTTTCCTGAAAAAGCTCCTCAAACCCTTGTTCTTTCAGGTCATTCACAATTTCCTGCGTTTGACGCGACTGCCAGACAATGGCGTTGTAAATAGGCTTTCCGCTATGTTTATCCCACACTACGGTTGTTTCTCGCTGATTCGTTATTCCAATAGCATGGACATCACTAGCATCATGCCCGCTTTCTGTTAAGACGGTTGCAATTACTGAAAGGACCGAACCCCAAATTTCATTGGCATTATGTTCTACCCAGCCAGCCTTCGGAAAAATTTGCTGAAACTCTTTTTGTGCTACATGAACAATTTCACCTTTTTTATTGAATAGGATAGCTCTTGAGCTTGTTGTGCCTTGATCAATTGCTAAAATAAATTCGCCCATTATTTTCCCCCTTTTCACTACATGACCCGTTTGAACATTTTTTCTACTTCATACGATGTAAAATGAATGAGCACTGGACGTCCATGTGGACATGTAAATGGATTATCAGCTTTGCGTAAATCTCTCAGCAATATTTCCATTTGTTCTTTCGTTAAATAATAGTTGGCCTTAATAGATTTTTTACAGCTCATCATAATCGCAGCGGCTTCACGTAATTTTTTTACATCTGCCTTTTTAGTCGTCAGCACCTGTTCAATTAAATCTTCAATGATTTCCTGTTCCTCACCTTTAGGGAACCAGCTAGGGTGCTCGCGTACAACAAAAGAAGATTGTCCAAATTCTTCTAAAAATACGCCTACTGCTTCTAATTCATGTTTGTGTTCTCGTAATAAAAGTGCCTCATCGGCCGCATAGTGGAATGTTAGTGGAAGTAGTAATGCCTGCCGCTCATGTGGATTAACTTGACCGACCTTTTCCCGGAAAAATTCATATTTAATGCGCTCTTGTGCAGCATGTTGATCAATTAAATAAAAACCATCTTCCATTTGGGCGACAATGTATGTGCCATGGATTTGCCCGACTACTTCTAGCTCAGGGAACGGTTCCTTAACCGTCTCATCTACTAATTCCACATGTTGCTCCACAACAGTTACTTCTTCTATTTCTTCAGCCTGTAATGGCGGAGTAGGATGCGCGTAATCCTCCATAATAGTAGAAACAGGCTCTGGCTCTACTGTAGTTTCTCGATTGTTTTCTTGAACAGTTTGCACATCATATAACTTCTCTACAATTGCGTTCATTTTCTCCACATCTATCTTAGGTGCAGGCTTCCAAATATTTAATTGCTCTGTAGCTGGTTTTACAATTTTTTCTTTTTTCTCCATTTGTGGTACGCGAATAACGCTACGTATTCTTTCACGGATAGTTTCTTCGATTAATTTTAAAAGCTCTGGCTCCTTACTTAAACGAATTTGATGTTTCGCAGGATGCACATTAACATCTGTCAAAAATGGATCTCCCTCTATATAAAGAACCACAATAGGAAAACGTTCAATCGGTAAATACGTATGGTAGGCATCAACAATAGCTTTCTGTACTAAATAATGCTTAACCCAGCGACCATTGACGAATAGAGACATATAATTTTTTGAAGCACGCGTCACCTCTGGTAGGGTCACATAGCCAGAAATGCGATAATCGTGTGACTCCCCTTGGAATGACACCATTTTCTTAGCATTATGTACTCCATAAATGGCAGCAAGCACTTGTTGCACATCTCCTCGTCCATTTGTTTGGAGTAATAGTTGACCATTATGCAATAATCGAAAAGCAATTTGAGGGTTACTAAGCGCAAGACGATTCATTAAGTCTATAGTGTGCCCAAGTTCAGTTTGAATAGTTTTCATATATTTTAAGCGAGCAGGAGTGTTAAAGAATAATTGTGATACCGTCAGATCTGTCCCTTTACGTAAAGGGCCGGGCTTATGCGTCAACATATGACCACCCTCAAGCTCTAAATGTGTACCGGATTCACCGTTCGATGTAATTAAAGTCATTTTTGAAACAGAAGCTATAGATGCTAATGCCTCACCACGGAAGCCCAATGTCCGAATACGAAATAAATCATGCTCCTGATGGATTTTACTTGTTGCATGGCGAGAGAATGACATGATGGCATCCTCTTCATCCATACCGCTACCATTATCAATTACTTGAATGGAAGTGAGACCCGCTTCTAGTAAAAAAACATCAATGGACGTACTTCCCGCATCAATTGCATTTTCTACTAGCTCTTTGACAACTGAAGCTGGTCTTTCAACTACTTCTCCTGCTGCAATTTTATTGGAGAGCCATTCGTCCATAATTTGTATGTTTCCCACTAACGAATCACTCCTTTATTTTTTCATGTTTAATAACTCTTGCTGCAACTCATATAAAATATTCATTGCCTGCATCGGTGAAGTTCCTAAAATATTAACTTTCTCTAATTTTTTTAACACCTCTGCCCCAGCTGGTGCAATTGGCTCTTCTTCAGTAAATAAGGACATTTGCAGTGGCGGTTCTGCTATTTTCTGTGTTTCAGCCACTACTTCGTTCCCAGCCTCAAAGTTTTCCAATAGCACACGTGCTCTTGCCAAAATTTCTTCTGGTAATTGCGCTAATTGTGCCACATGAATACCATATGATTTATCAGCAGCACCTTTTTTCACCTTATGCAGGAACACAACCATGCCATTTTTTTCGGTCGCTGCAACATGTACATTTTGTAAGCGTGGTAAATCCTTTTCAAGAGCTGTTAATTCATGATAATGCGTAGAAAACAACGTATTGGCACCAATTTTGTCATGAATATATTCCATCATGGATTGAGCTAAACTCATCCCATCATAAGTAGAGGTACCACGACCTATTTCATCAAATAACATTAAACTGTTTTTTGTAGCATGCATAATGGCGTGTTGAGATTCAAGCATTTCTACCATAAATGTAGATTGCCCTGCTGCTAAATCATCAGCTGCTCCGATGCGCGTGAAAATTTGGTCAGTAATAGGTAGCTTCGCCTTTTCAGCAGGTACATAGCAGCCCATTTGTGCCATGACAACAATTAATGCTACCTGACGCATATAGGTACTTTTACCAGACATATTCGGCCCAGTAATAAGCATCATATTATTCTGTTCTTCTAGCACACAATCGTTTGGTACATACATTTGCTTATTCAATATTTTTTCTACAACAGGATGGCGACCTTCAATGATTTCAAGCGCTCGTCCATTATGGAATTGAGGTTTTGTAAAACGATATTTTTCTGAGATACTCGCAAAGCTTAGTAAAACATCTAACTCACTTATGCTCGCTGCCAGTGCTTGTACACGTGGAATAAATTCCTTTAATGCATCCCGAATTTCTACAAATAGGTTGTACTCTAGTGTTAGGCTTTCTTCTTCAGCATTTAAAATCAATGCTTCTTTTTCTTTTAATTCCTGTGTAATATAGCGCTCTGCATTAGCTAGCGTCTGTTTGCGCTCATAACGAGTTAAATCCGCTAAATGGATATTAGATTTTGTAATTTCAATATAATAACCAAAGATGCGATTATAGCCAATTTTTAAGTTTTTAATGCCTGTTTTCAAACGCTCTTCTTGCTCGAGCTGAGCAATCCAATCCTTACCATTGCGAGCGGCATATCGAAGCTCGTCTAATCGTTCATGATAGCCGTCTCGAATCACATCCCCTTCTTTAATGGTAATTGGTGGATTATCCGTTATGGCATTTGCTAAAAGCTCCTCAACAGCTGTACATGTATCGAGAGCTTCCCCTAATTGTTGGAGTGTCTCCTTACCCGCACCTATTAACTGCTGCTGAATAGCTGGCACTTGGCGCAACGAATCACGTAATTGCGCTAAATCACGGCCACCTACATTGCCGAAAGCAACGCGACCAGCTAGCCGCTCTAAATCATATACCTGTTTTAAAGCAGTTTGTAACTCTGTTCGAACAAAATATTCTTCTAATAAATCAGTCACAATCGCTAGTCTAGACTCAATAGCCGAGCGTGTGGCAAGCGGCTGATGTAGCCATTGTTTTAATTTACGGCCACCCATTGCTGTGACAGTATCATCGAGCAACCATAACAGTGTCCCTTTTTGATCTCCACCGCGAATGGATTGAATGAGCTCTAAATTTCGCTTTGAGCTAGAATCAATGCGTAAATAATGTTTCATTTCATTAAACGTAAATGCTTGAATATGTGATAACGAACGCATTTGTGTTTTATCTATATAGGCCAATAATCGAAGGCATGAAATTTGTAGGGCTGGTGGAACAGCTTCTACATAGCTAGCTGCTTTATCCACCGTCATTTCATCGGCTTCCACTGATAGTACAATGGCGGCATTTGCAGCATGTTCTGCTAACAATAACTGTAAACCATCCGTTACAATAAGTTCCCGAATACCATAAGCCTGCATTTGCATTAATAATGCTTTGCCATCACCTTCAATGGACGAAGCCACGGCTTCACCTGTTGATAAATCTAAATATGCATAGCCGAATGTTGTGTCATTCAGTTGTTCGGCTGCTCCAATAAAATGATTGGATTTCCCTTCAAGTGTCTTACCTTCCATAATTGTACCGGGTGTGATGAGTTGAACCACTTCACGTTTGACCACGCCTTTTGCTTGCTTTGGATCTTCTGTTTGTTCACAAATAGCCACTTTATAGCCTTTTTGCACAAGTGTTTCAATATAATTTTTAGCCGAATGATGCGGCACACCACACATTGGAATTCGTTCTTTTGCGCCAGCATCCCGGCTCGTTAACGTAATTTCTAGAATTTGTGAGGCATTAATGGCATCCTCAAAAAACATTTCATAAAAGTCACCTAATCTAAAAAATAAAAAGGCATCCTTGTAATCTTCTTTAACCTGTAGATACTGTTGCATCATTGGTGTATATGTTGTCATATAAATATTTACCTCGCTCTTACCTATAGATAGTTTTATTATAACAAAAGATACATGCGAAACGCTTCATTCACCTTTTTTAAGATGCTAGCGTTTCGCATGTATCGAAAAATGATGGTTTCTAAAATTATCTTGGTCGTTCATCAGGAAACGATGACGACTCTAATACATACCTACCTTCTCCATCAGAGCTTGACGATGAGCTTGAGCTAGATGAGGACGATGATGATGAACTCTCATCATTAAGGCTCCAGTCTTCTTCATAATCTAGCGGATGTACACTAATACAAATTGTTGTTTCACCCATTACTTCCACAACCACTTCACGTTCTACTACAATTTCAAATTTCGTCCCACATGAAGAAATTACTGCTTCAATACAATTCGGTTCTTGTATTACCCGTACACGAACATCATCACCAACGCTAATTTCCCCTTCTCGATAGTGAAGCTTCACTTTGTCTTTATAGTGAATTGTTTCCGAAAACACAGCTGTCTTTGAATGATTACTATAGGCATACCATACATTGACATCAAATTTCCCTGTTACTTCTACAAATTTCCCGACTCTTTTAGCAGAGCAAGTATGGTTAATTACCCAGCATCCTAAAATACTTGTCGGTTTATTTGTTGGTGATAATGTTACACGCTCTTCCGTTCTCTTCTTCCCTTTGGCAACTACTGCTTTCGTCACGATTTGTCGTAAACGTTTCAGCGCAATTCCTCCTTCGACTCTTTTCACTCCATCATATGCAGGTAGCGCCCATTGGGTGAACATATATTTTAGAGAATTAAATGATTCCTCCACAACTCTTTTCGAAAGATGACTGCTATAGCGTGAGCATTCCTCCATAGAAATAAACATAAAAAAAGCTCGAATGCTGTCATTCGAGCTTTACTTCTATCATCTGTTAAGAACAGCTACCTGGTTGAGAATTGTCTACATATGAACCCGTTTCACCACGTAGCACATCGCCACCTGTTGAGCGGATAATTTCATTCGTTACATTATTAGCGATCGTATTTGATACTAATTGCAATAAATCATTTACATCACCTTGTGATTCTTTAAATTGTTGCACAACTGGGATGTCATTAATTTCTTCTTCGATTTTAGCAATTTTATCTTCAATCATTTTTAGCGCTTTTTCTTTTCCTAAGTGTTGGAAATTAACCGCTTGTTTTTGTAAACTTTTTAGACTAGCAATTCGTTCACGTACTTGTTGATTTTCATTGATTTGAGCTTCTGCCTTTTTGAAAAATTCAACCTCTGGTGTATTTGCAATCATATGTGCAATTTCATGTGATTTTTTAATTAAATCTTCTTTTGTGAATAAGATTTGTGTCATTTACGCTTCCACCTTTTCATTTTTTACGACTTCCAAAAACTCACCAGTAAGTGAATAAGATGTAGTCTCTATAATTTTAACTTTTACTAATTGACCAATTACTTCTGCTGGTGCTTTAAAGTTAACCAGACGATTTTTTCGCGTATAGCCTGCTAGCACATCATCTCGTCGTTTACTTGTTCCTTCAACTAATACTTCGACAATCTCACCATTTAAACGCTCTAAGGCTTTGCGAGAATACTCACCTACTACTTCATTTAAACGTTGAAGTCGTTCCTTTTTCACTTCTTCAGGTACATTATCGACCATTTTTGCAGCCGGTGTCCCTTCACGAGGAGAATAGATATACGTAAATGCTGCCTCAAAGCCAACTTCACGGTATAAGGAAAGCGTTTCCTCAAATTGTTCCTCCGTTTCGTTTGGGTAGCCAACGATAATATCTGTCGTTAATGTTACTTCAGGAATTGCAGCTTTAATTTTTTCTACTAATGTCAGGAAATGCTCACGTGTATATTTACGAGCCATAATTTTCAAAATGTCATTAGAGCCAGATTGTACTGGCAAATGAATATGTTCTACTAAATTACCACGTTTTGCAAGTACTTCGATTAGTTGATCATCGAAATCTCGAGGGTGACTCGTTGTAAAACGAATACGTGGAATATCAATTTTTCTTAAAGCATCCATTAAATCCCCAAGACGATATTCGATATCCTCAAAGTCTTTCCCGTAAGCGTTGACATTTTGACCAAGCAACATAATCTCCTGATAGCCTGCAGCCGCTAGCTCTCGGACCTCAGAAATGATCTCCTCTGGACGACGACTCCGCTCTTTTCCACGTGTATAGGGTACGATACAATACGTACAGAATTTATCGCAACCATACATAATATTAACCCATGCTTTAATGGAACCAAGACGTTTCTTCGGCAGATTTTCAATCACATCGCCTTCTTTAGACCAAACCTCTACGACCATTTCTTTCGACATATAAGCTTCTTTAAGAATGTTTGGAAGGCGGTGAATATTATGCGTTCCAAAAACCATATCGACATGTGGATAGCTTCTTAAAATTTTATTTACAACCGACTCCTCTTGCGACATACAGCCACAAACCCCGATTAGCATCTCTGGGTTTTTTCGTTTATATTTCAACAGGAAACCAAGTTCTCCAAATACTTTGTTTTCTGCATTTTCTCGAATGGCACATGTATTCAGCAAGACGACGTCAGCTTCTTCAATTATTTCAGTTGGTGTGTAACCCAACTGCATAAAAATACCAGCCATTACTTCTGTGTCATGCTCATTCATTTGGCAGCCATAAGTACGAATGTAGAAAGTACGATCTTTACCCATTCCTGCAAATTGTTCGTCAATGGTAAAATCCTTATGGTATTTTACATCTTCTTTACCACGTTTTTTAGCATCTTTTAAGGAAGGTGCCGTAAAGACCTTCTCAAAATATTTACTGTAATCCTTTTCAGGCTTGTCTTCTTTTTTTGGTTGATTGACCTGTTGATTAGCTAAGCGTTGTTCCTCATTCATCGCAATCGGGTAACTCCTTTCAAACGAAATCCATGCACTTGAATTTCCATCTTACTATTATACTGAATAGTTGATACTTCCTACAAGGCTTGCGCTTCAAATGTCGTGGTTTCGACTTAATTACAAGTAGCTGAAAGGATACATCCGTCCAATTTCAAGTTTTATCTTATCTAATAAGAGAGCTAAACGTTACGATCAATAAAATACTTCCTATGCTTTATATATAAGTATCCATTGTATAATTTCAGCTTGACCCAACGCTTCATACTCATATCCTCTTTATAAAATAAAGCATTTGTATATTGGCCTTGTTTCACTAATCGTTTTGCTTCAATTTTTAATTTTTCATTCCCCATACATTTATATAAAGTTTTTGGAGGCAGTAGTGACCACAAATGCTTAGTTTGGACATATGTTCGTTCAAGCGGGATGTGGAATAGATGATCATTCACTACATATTGCATGAAGTTATGGCCGCTCGCTGTTACATAATAGCTGGAAGAACCGGCTCGTAAATTGAGCTCAAATAACTTATACTCCCCATCACGCGGATCATATTTCATATCAAAATTGGCAAAGCCCGTATAACCGATGTCCTCTAACAGATGCCGGATTGTATCCATCAATTGCTCATCATAATCGATCATGACAGCTAAAGAGATACCTTTGTTTAGCGGGGAGGGGTCCTCAAAAAGCTTATTGCTTAAACACATCAATTTCACTTTTTTATCTCTCCCTACATACACGTCTAATACGCGAATGAACGAATCATCACCGGGGATAAACTCTTGTAAAATTAAAGTATCTTGATAGCTTGAGCGATAAATACTGCGAACAATTTGTTGCATCTCGCTGTCATTATGGACTAGATAAATTTTTTTCTTCTCAGGAAAGAAGCAGCTAGAGTACGCCACAGAATTGGAAGGTTTAATAATGATTGGGTATTGGAATGGTATGAAGCAGTTTGTCTGTTGTTCCTTTGTTACAGTCACTGTTTGAGGGTATTTTAACTTATACAAGTCACAAAGTTGATAAAATTTTTCCTTCGTTTGAACCTTCTTGAGCAAAGCTTGATCGATATAGGGTAAAATAAAATATTTTTCTAGCTGCTCTTTATTTTGAATGATCAGCTCTGCGTAGAAGCAGTCGCAAACTAATAAAATTAATCGTTGATGCTGAAACTGCTTTGCCAGCGTCAACAGCGCTTGAACAAAATGATTAGGGTCATCTAAATTCTCTACATATTGAAAGTCAAGGATACCACTATTTTGCGTGGCGATTCCCCGCGTACCACTGGAGAAAAATGATGGGAAATTCCCCCGCTTTCTAGCTGGCTCGATGACAAGGCTCTTAATAGTATAGGCCTCATAAAATGAACGCGCTACCCCGTAGGCATGCTGTCCTGATTGTATAACAATAGGCAAAAATGGTTGTACATGTAGGTATGACAATTCGATCGCCTCTCTAGTAAAAATGAATTTATTCATTTGTATGCGAACTAGATTGGACATATGTAGCACAAATAAAAGACACTAATATAAATCTTTAGTGCCTTCTCCCGTATCTATATTTCTATAAATTTTTTAATGCGTTGTTCAAAAGAGACGATGGATTGAACCCCATGGCTCTTTAGCAAGTCTGTATTGGCAAATGTATACTTTCCTAAATCATCAGGAAAATGGGCATCTGAGGAAACTGTAAAAATAACCCCATAATCAAGTAAGGTTTGTAAAAAGCGAGGGCCAGGGCACATTTCTTTTACAGGATAACGATAATACAACCCTGCATTGATCTCCGTGGCGGTTTCAGTTGACGTTAAAGCTTGTGCGATACGTACATACCACACTTTTAGAAATGCCTGATCCTCTACCTGATAATTAAATACTTTAAAGTTGTCCAGATGGGCCACAAAATCAAATAGTTCGGACTGTATCATGTTTTCAACAGTCAAAAAAAAGCGCTCATAGTTTTCTTGTAATGCTTGCGGACTCATTTGCTTAAATAGATATTCTGTTTGGGGATTATCAAAGCCCCAGCCATCTACAAAATGAACTGAACCGATTACATAATCCCATGGATGTTCGTCTAATAATGAAGTTAGCTCCATTTTCCCACCTATAAAATAATCTGCCTCTATACCTAGCTTCAAGGCAATGCCTTCTCGGTGCCATTTTTCCTTCGCCTGCTGAATGGTAGAGACAAAAGTATCGATATTTTCTGTCATGACACGATCTAGCCAATATCGCTGTAATTGACCAATCTCACTATCGTCCAATTTCATAAAGCGCTCGAAGTAAGCACGCGTCTCCTTAAAACGATATAAGTGATCAACAATGCCAACCTCTCGTAAACCAAGCTGCTTTGCTTTCTGAAGATATAAATCCAACCATTCCTCACTATAGCAGCCATTTTGAACTCTCTTTGTTAACCTCTGTAATTGAAAGATCATCTGCTCCTTTGAACCTTGTGCAGTAGCATCCACATGTTGAAAGAACTCAAGCGCCTGTGATGTACGCTCTAGCCAGCGCGATGAATAAGGCCCCTCTTCTAAATGTACATGATAATCAATTGTCATTAACTTTTCCCTCCATTACACACCGTCCATTTTTCTTCATAAGCTTGCCATTCTAATGGACAGGTATTTTCACAAAAAATTTCCGTGCATTCTTCAAGATGACAGATTTGAAAAAATGATTTTCCATTAATTTTCGATGCATCCGCTAATAAATAATTGACCTTACTATGCTTTTGCATTTTTTTTGAAATGAGAGATTCATCTAAATCATAATCGTAAACAACACCATCACTAATGCCACCACATGAAATAAATGCTTTATCAAAATTCATATTATCTAACATTTCCAAAGTCATTGCTCCTGCGACAGAGGATTGTCGAGGATTCGCAGTACCGCCTAGTAAAATAACCTTCCCAGTCATGCGTCTTTCCTCTATCGCTAAATTAAACTGGACAGCTGCTGCAATTGAGTTTGTAACAACTGTTATATCATCAACAGCTAGTAGAAAATCTGCAATATGAACCGTTGTCGTCCCCGTATCAATTGCTATCGTATCTCCATCGCTAATCCGTTTTGCGGCCATACGAGCAATTTGACGCTTAGCCTCTTTCTGCATTTGTAGCTTACGCAAAAAGGCAGGCTCATTGCGTACGTTCGTATATTTAATAGCTCCTCCATGCACTCTTGTTAATAAACGCTGTTGCTCTAATTCATCAAAGTCTCTTCGTATTGTTTCAGGAGCTACTTGAAGTGCGTCAGCAATATTCGCTACAATTATTTTCCCTTCCCACTCTAATTGTTTTAATATGAATTCGAATCTTTCTAGTTTTGCGTAAGTCATGATAATGCAATCACATCTTCTTTTGCGACATAACACTTATAGGTTGCTCCCATTTCAATTGAATAGCCCTGTTGATGCAGCTGCTCCATTGTAAAAAAGACCTCCCCCTCAAACATTGTTCGAATGATATTGCCACTCATTAATGATTGTTTCGCTATCCCTGTTAAACACAGATCACCATTTCTTTTATCGAAATGCAAAGCTTCAGGACGAATCGCAAATTTACGGTATGGCTCTGGTAAAGATTCTCCGAGCATTTGCTGTAAAACCTGTCGGGAAAAAACATTATAATGCCCAATAAAATTAGCAATAAATTCATTATTAGGTCTTGTATAAATCTCAGTTGGTGTCCCACTTTGTGCAATACTGCCATTATTCATTACAAATATTCTATCTGAAACAGCCATGGCCTCTTCCTGATCATGCGTTACTAAAATCATCGTCATATTGAGCTTCCGTTGAATGGTCCGTAAATCTGCCTGAAGCTTCTTACGTATTTGAGCATCTAGCGCACTAAGTGGCTCGTCTAATAACAATACTTTAGGTCGGACAATTAACGCTCGCGCTAGTGCAACACGTTGCTGTTGACCTCCTGATAGTTCTTTCGGATAAGCGTGCTTTTTTTCGCTTAAATGAACAAGCTCCAACATGTCTTGAACGCGCTGTTCTAGCTCAACTGAATTCTCTTTTTGCATGCGCAAACCAAAGGCGACATTTTCTTGCACGGTCATATTCGGGAAAAGTGCATAGGATTGAAAAACCATCCCTACTTGACGATCCTTCGGTTGTACACCATTCATATCTTTGCCTTCAATGGAAATTTTGCCTGCCGTTGCATCCGTTAAGCCTGCAACAATACGAAGAATCGTACTCTTTCCACAGCCACTTGGTCCTAATAAAGTAATAAATTCACCTTTGTCAATTTTCATATTAATATTCGATAAAACAGTTGATGACCCATAGTTTTTATGAAGCCCTTCAATAACAAGATAACTCATAGATTTGTAGCACCTTTCGATCGTTTCGTTACTATTGCAATGACAAATGTTAATAAACCCATCAGCACGATATAAATGAAAACTACTGCACTAGCAATATGTCCACTTGCACTAAGTTTTTTCATTAAATAAATTTGAACGGTTTCAAAGCGAGAGCCCACAACAAGATTAATTAAGACAAATTCGCCAAATAAAACAGAGAAAGATAACAGCGCACCTGCAAATAAGCCGGGATAAACTGTAGGCAGTAAAATTTTTATGAATGCTTGCCTTTTAGAGGCGCCAAGCAATTGAGCTGCATCAAGAAGTTGCCTTGCATCTATATTTCGCAAACTATTTCGTGTGCCCTGATAGATATAAGGTAGAATGCCAACAACATAGGCCCCTAAAACAACGAAAATCATCGGTATCCCTATTTGACTATAAACGCGGATAAGTCCTACCGCTAAAATGATTCCTGGAAAAGAATAAACCATGACAACGGCCATCTGTATCCACTTTTCATACGTAGGAAAATACAAGACAATAACGAAGATGGCTGGCACAATAACAAGGAGTGCAATACTAACAGCACCTCCTGCTAATAATACTGAACGTCCAAATGCTTGAATAAAATCACTATCCTGAAACAATGCGGCAAACCATTTTAGTGTAAATCCTTCAGGTAATATCGTTTTATTCCATTTTGATGCAAAAGCATAGAGCATTGTTGCTAGAACGGGCAATATAAGATACCCAACTAATAGGAGGAAAAATAAATCGGCCAAGCCCCTCTTCTTCATTTAAGTTTCCTCCTTGTTTTTGAGATGCTCCACTCACTAATTAACATAGCCGTTACCATTGATACGGCTAAAATGACCGCTATCGCACTTGCTAGCTCTGGTTGGGCAAAGATATCACCCTTTATTAATGAGCCAATACGAATCGCCACTAAGTTATAATTACTGCTCGTCAGCGCATAGGCAGAGGCATACGCCCCCATAGCATTAGCAAATAACACACTAAAAGTTCCGACAATCCCTGGTAGCATAACTGGTAAACCAATTTTCATCCAAAACTGCCAACTGGATGCCCCTAAAAGTGCAGCTGCCTCCTTCCACTGCTGCTGGATTCCATCATAAATCGGATATAACAGCATAAGCGATAGCGGAAGCTGAAAGTAAATATAAATTAATAAAAGGCCACCCCAACTATAAAGTGAAAATGATGACAGTGCATCAATATCCCATTTTTCAAATAACAGTGTAAATAAACCACTGTTGCCAAGTAACACGATAAAAGCAAATGCTAATGGAATACCCGAAAAATTAGATGTTAAATTTGTTAGTATTAAAATTTTCTCCCTTACTGGCTCAGAGAACTTCATCATGGCATAGACCGCGAACAATGTAACCATTAACGCGATAATAGCTGAAATGACGGATAAGGTAATACTATTTTTAAAGCCCTGTAGAATATAACCGTTTGTAAAGACCGCCTTGTATTGTGCCAGCGTAAAGCCATCACTATTTTGAAAGCTAGTTATGAGCATATACAATAAAGGGACAAGGAAAAATAATAATAGTAATACTAGAAAAGGAGAAAGCCAGGCAATGGATTGCCGCTTCGATATCAACACAATCACTTCTTTCTATAATTACTGCTGCTCAATGGGATAATAGTCGCTCCAGTCTAAAAGGAGCGACTATTATTAGTTAAACCTCTTTTGCTGCATACACACCTTCAAGCAAAAGTGGCACCATCTCATCAGTAGGCTCCATATTTAATAAATGACAGCATAGTGGTGCAATTTGTAATTGTGAAACAACACCCTCATTTATCCCTGCCTTGACAGAATCGGCTATTACAAATAGTGGAACATATCGATCCTCATCCGTTGTTCCTCCATGATTGCCATCACTCGTCATGCCATGATCCGCTGTAACAATGACCTCATACCCTTGCGCCATACATTTTGGGATGAATAATGATAATAAGGCATCCATCGCTAAAACACGATTGCGATATTGTGCGGAATCCGCAGTAAATTTATGACCATCATCATCAACATTCATCGGATGAATATAAAGGAAATCAGGCTGCTTTTCATCCATTAACCACGCTGCATCTGCAAATACATGACTATCCGGATAATGATCCTCAAAATAGAACAATCCATTGTCAATTGGTAAGGATGTATCCAATTGAATTCTGTCAGCCATATGGTTAAATGGTGCTCTGTTATAAAGTTCACTTACCCAATAATAGGCTGAGGCTGCAGTAGTCAACCCGTGTTTCTTCGCAACATGAAAGACGCTTTGTTGAGTCGATAAACGGACGGTCATATTGCTTGTGACACCATGAACGATGGGGGGTGTCCCTGTTAAAATGGTTTCATACAATGGTCTGGATAACGCTGGAACCTCCGAACAAATTTTATAGCGCGCTGCTACCTTTCGCTCTACTAAATGGTGTAAAAATCCCATATGGCTACAAGCAGTATCAAAGCGTAGTGCGTCAACGACAATAAGAACTAGTTTCTTATTTTGCATGGATTAACACCTGCTCCTGATATAATTGTGGAATTTGCTTCGTTGTTTCTTCCCATTTCTTTTGATCGTTTACTGGCTGAGCATTGTTATACATATCAGCTGGTAATAATAAATCTTTAACATCCTGTGGTAGGTCTACTTTGTCTCGAATTGGTCTTGCATAGCCTTTTGCTAAATTTTCTTGACCTGCATCAGATAAAATATATTCACGTGCTAGCATGGCCGCATGTGGGTTTTTCGCATACTTGTTAATGATCGTCGCATAGCCTGAAGTAACAGATCCCTCATTTGGTATCACTACATCAAAACGGTCCTCATCTATTTGGTGACGATAGCCTAAGGCATTGAAATCCCACAAGATCGCGACATCAATTTCTCCTTTTTCTAAGTTTGCGACCGATGGATCACCCTGTAATCTACCTTGCTTCGCTAACTCAGCAAAAAAATCAATCCCGGGTTGAATATTGGATTCATCCCCACCAAATGCCATAGCAGCTGCTAAAATAGCAAACTGTGCTTGGTTAGCTGTTAACGCATCCCCAATGCTGACTGTATAATCGCCATTTTTTAAATCCTCCCACGATTTAGGGGCATCTTTTACATTATTTTTATCTGTTAAAAATGAAATAGTTCCAGTATAGCCTACGATCCAATGGCCTTCATCGTCTTTTGCCCAATCAGGTATCTCATCCCAGTAAGAAGTTTTGTATGGTAATGTTAGACCCTTGTCCTTGGCAATTGGACCAAAAGCAATCCCTACATCACCGATATCTGCTGTAGCATCATCTTTCTCCGCTTCAAACTTCGCTAGCTCTTCAGCACTCGACATATCTGTATCTTTGTGTTTAATGCTATATTCAGTTCCTAGCTCCTCCCAAGTTTCCACCCAGTTCGCCCATGTATCAGGCATTCCAACAGAATTGACAGTTCCCTCTTCCTTTGCTTTTGTAGTAATTTCTTCAAGCGTTACATCTTCATTTACCTCATTTGCACCTGATGAACTGTCTGAACAAGCTGCCAACATGGAAATAGCTAATGCACCAATTAAGCCTTTTTTCCACAACTTTTGAATTGCCATGTGTTGGACCCTCCATTTGTTTTTGTTTATTTTTATTTGCTTACACCTGTAATGGTATAAAACAAACATTAAGCAAGTATGGAGGTCGTTAAAATATTTAGTAAAAATTATTGAGAAATTATAAATACCTATGAATGAATAGAATGATGGATAGAGAGTTAAAAATTAATTGAAGAACATAGGGGGTGTTGTATGTGTACGTGTGATTGACCAGACGTACACATACTTAGATTATTTGGAGAGACCTAAAAAATCAGCATATGTATGCGGCTCATTTTCCTTTAAAATTGTTAAAAATGTAAACGCTAGTTGAACAACAGACCACCATCTCATATTGTAAGACATTTCAAAACGAGGGGGTTCTAACGTAAAGACATCCTGAAATATAGTCATCGGCTCTATTTGCTCATCCTTTAAAATGGACAGAAAGCCCAGAAATAACGAGTGGTCTTTGACTTCTATCAGTTTGCCCTCAACGAGTGCATCAATATTTTCTGGTTGTTTAAAATTGCAGTGTGTCGCCACATAACGCTCTAAATCCTGCGCACGCTGCCTTTCTTCACGTTCTTTTTTCTTTGCAATAAAATCAATGACGTTATTCACGTGCATCGCCTCTTTTTTTCTTTTATTGTAGCATTTTCGGGGTGATTTTTACCTCTACTAGCCCCCTTGTATTTGTTTTAGTTTCACAACTTGAAAATGAATTCACATACTTTTCTATCATTACCGCTGTTTTCTAACTCTACATGCAATACATTCACAACAAAAAAAGCATTTGGACTATTACCAGTCCAAATGCTTTGACTCTATCATATTACATAAATTCTTTTACTAGCTCATTGAAATCATTTTCACTCATTTTAATATCGATATCTGTTAATGGTAACTCGGAGTAGCCAGGTACTTTCTCTTGATAAGATGTTGTTTCTGTATCATGATATATAATTCCTGTTACTAAGCCCTCATTTTCCATCACTGTACGCATCGCCATACCACGATCTGAGTGATCATAACCTTCAACATCCGCTAACTTTGTTAAGTTCTCTTTAAACCAATCGTATGTGTTCACTTTATTATATGTGACACAAGGTGAAAAGACATTGATGAATGAGAAGCCTTTATGGTTGATCCCTGCTTCAATTAAAGCCGTTAATTCTTTAATATCTGTTGAGAAGCCTTGTGCCACAAATGTAGCACCACTTGTTAATGCTACTTCTAAAGGTTTTAACGATGGCTCAATTGCTCCACCTGGTGTGGATTTAGTGATGAATCCAGCAGCAGAACGTGGAGATGTTTGGCCCTTTGTTAAGCCGTAAATTTGGTTATCCATGACAATATACGTAATATCAATATTTCGACGGATGGCATGAATCGTATGCCCCATACCGATCGCAAATCCATCACCGTCACCACCAGAAGCAATAACATGTAAATCACGATTGGCCATTTTTAATCCTTGTGCAATGGGAAGTGCACGACCATGAATACCATGGAATCCATAAGAATTGATATAGCCTGAAATACGACCTGAGCAACCGATTCCAGAAATTACTGCAAGTTCATTTGGTTCAATTCCAACATTGGCAGCAGCACGTTGAATGGCTGCCTGTACAGAGAAGTCTCCACAACCTGGGCACCAGTTTGGCTTTACTGCATTACGAAAATCCTTAAATGTTGCCATTAGCGAGTCAACTCCTTCACACGATTTTCTAATTCACCTGGCAAGAATGGTGTACCGTTATATTTAGTGATTGTCGCGATTTTATCGTGACCACCTACGTTCATCTTCATAATATTTGCCAATTGACCCGTATAGTTATTTTCCACAACGACTACTTTTTTCGCTTTCGCTACAAGTGGTGCCATTTCCGCAGTTGGGAATGGATGAATTAAGCGAACATGTGCATGATTCACTTTCATTCCTTGCGCGTTTAGTCGTTCTTGAACTTCTTCAATTGCACCCCTAGTTGAGTTAAAGCCTACTAATAAAATATCCGCCTCTTCATGTGGAGCATTCACAAACACAGGATTATCAAATTTCAAATTCTCTAACTTACGGAAACGTTTATCCATTTGAGTTTGACGATTACCCGTAGCTTCAGATGGCTTACCTGTTTCATCATGTTCCACTCCAGTAACGTGGTGAATACCATGTAATTTCCCTGGCAATACACGCGGTGAAATACCATCTTCAGTATCTTCATAGCGTTTGAAATAAGCTTTATCTGCCGCTTCTTCTAAATCGTCCATGACAATTTTACCGCGACGAATTTCTATTTTATTGTAATCAAATGGTTCAACAGACTGTTTCCCTAGCGATAATTGTAAATCTGTCATTAAGATAACTGGTAATTGCAATTCCTCTGCAATATTAAATGCTTGGATTGTATCGAAAAATGCTTCCTCCATTGTTGAAGGAGCAATGACTACTTTAGGGATTTCCCCATGTGTACCATAAAGCATAGCCATTAAGTCTGATTGTTCCTGTTTTGTTGGTAATCCAGTTGATGGGCCTCCACGTTGTGTATCAACGACCACTAATGGTTGCTCCGTCATACCTGAAAGACCGATTGCTTCCATCATCAATGAAAGACCAGGACCAGCTGATGCTGTAAAGGATCGAACACCACCAAAGTTAGCACCAATCGCCATTGTTGCTGCGGCAATCTCATCCTCTGTTTGGATAACTGTGCCACCGAATTTTGGAAGTTTCTTAATGAGATACTCCATAATTTCAGAAGCTGGTGTAATTGGGTAGGCTGCCATAAAGCGTGTCCCAGCAGCTAATGCACCAAGCGCCACAGCATCGTTACCAATCATAAACATACGGCGTTTGCCATCTGCTGGCGCAAGCGCCCATTCGCCAATACGATCACCTAAAAGCTCATTCATGATTTGACGTCCGCGAGTAATAGCTTCCATATTTTTTTGAACGACTTCTTCACCTTTTTTACCGAAGATATCATCGACAACATTTTGGAACACTGCGTCCTCTAAATTTAGTAACGATGCTGTTGCTCCAATTGCCACCATGTTTTTCATTAATGAAGTGCCTAGCTCTGCTGCCACTTCTGTAAACGGAACTACAAATAATGGTGCCTTTGAATCTTCTGGTTTAACAGGATCAAATTTGGCATCCGCTAAAATAATACCGTTTTCTGTAAGCTCTTTATAATTGACATCGATTGTTTCTTGATCGAATGCTACTAGAATATCTAAATCATCCGCAATTGCACGTACTTCTGTTGGACGAACTGTAATCTTATTATTCGTATGGCCACCTTTAATTCGAGAAGAGAAATGACGGTAACCGTATAGGAAATACCCTAAACGATTCATTGCCATTGAGAAGATTTCACCTGTACTCTCAATCCCTTCACCCTGTTGCCCACCGACTTTCCATGAAAGCTGATGTAACATGTCAACAACTCCTTAAATCCAATGTGTACTATTATTTTTCCTTCATAAGTTTAACACGAAGAAACCTTCTGCACTATTGTTTCTCAACGATTTAGGCGAAAATCAGACCTTTGACTGAAAATCGTGTTCATAAAGTTGTAATTTTCAAATCCAAGCAAAATAACGCACCTATTTCAAGTGACATCTATCATATGTAAACAGGAAAACGAAAAAATGCCCGTCACTTTATTATGTGACAAGGCATTTTACTTATTACTTTTTATCGAATACGTTTTTCCACTAGCAGCTTCAAGGCTGTACGTTCTTCACCAGCAATTAAAATATCGGCAAACGCCGGCGCGCAAATTAAATCTGTGCCACTTGGCGCTACAAATCCGCGTGCGATGGCCACTGCTTTCACGGCTTGGTTAAGTGCACCTGCCCCAACTGCTTGCATTTCTGCTTGCCCTTTTTCTCTGATTACCGCGACTAATGCACCTGCAACTGAATTTGGATTAGAGCGTGATGATACTTTTAATGAATCCACAATTATTCCTCCCCGTTTCGCGAATAGTGTTTACGCTCAACAACTCATGTCCCCCTTTTTGGACCTCAAGTTATTGTCCGTAGCACATTTTATGCTCCGCAAGACGGAAATAGACTAGTTTCACAAAGAATCCTGTTTCCTCGGTAAAAGCGCTGTAAATCAACATTCTTCGACTTTTTTAACCTTGGAATGGATAATCCTCATTTATATAAATACGTTCACAGGATTTAGCCTTCCCTGTTTGATTATCAATTTCTACAAAGAAACCACTTAATACTTCTCGGCCTTTTTTCGGTACTTCAAAACGAGACGGCATATTTGTTTGGAATTTATAAATAACACTTTCCTTCGTCATCCCTAAAATCTCATCATATGGACCTGTCATACCTACATCTGTAATATAGGCTGTTCCATTAGGATAAATGCGTGCATCAGCTGTTTGTACATGTGTATGCGTCCCAACAACTGCAGAAGCCTTTCCATCTAAGTGCCAGCCCAGAGCGATCTTTTCACTAGTTGCCTCCGCATGGAAATCTACAAATACAAGCGGTGACGTTTGACGAGCTTCTTCAATCAATTTTTCTGCCATGGCAAATGGGTCCTCATGAGGTGGTAAAAACACACGACCATGTAAATTAATGACAGATAATGTCACACCATTTTTAGAAATTTGCACCATGCCTTTACCTGGCGCTTCTTCAGAAAAATTGGCTGGACGTATTAAATAATCAGCATCATCAATAAAATCAAATATATCTTTATTATCCCATGTATGATTACCCATCGTAATAACATCTACACCCATTTGTAGCAGGTCATTATAAATATTATGTGTAATTCCGCGTCCTGCAGCAGCATTTTCACCATTGGCAATGACAACATCAACATTATATTTCTTTTTTAAGCGAGGTAAATATTTCTCTACCGCATCCCGACCAATTGAACCAACAATATCGCCAATAAATAAAACTTTCATTTTTTCAACCACTCTTTCTTTCCATTACGTCTCTAAAAAAACAGACTTTACGTACCTTGAATAACATCATTAATTGTAACGCTAGGTGGAGGATTAAGCAAAATAAAATAAATATCTGGTCATTATATCACTTTGCTCTTTTCACCTTCATGTAAATTAATGTAGAGGATAAAGTAAGCCAATTCATTTTTATGAGCTTTAAAAAAATGAATTGTTGTAGTTTACGGTTCATTAATTTCACCTTCAATACTTCTGGATACGCTCGTAAAAAGGATTGAAGGGCATTTTTAATGGCCTGTGGTTTAGCTGGACATTGATGAAGAATAACAAGGAGCCCTTCAAATTGGTAATTTAAAAAACTATTTTTTACTTTTTCATAAACCTCTCCACTCTGTAATTCCTCAAAAAGCTTTTTATACAACAAATCATAATTATTTCTTACATTGCTCATCGCTCTATATGTGAGAGAATTTTGATTGCCTACATTATAGTAATAAAGCTGTTTTGGAACATAGCAGATGGATTGATTCTTTATAACAGCTCTCGTTAGAAACACTGTGTCTT
Source organism: Lysinibacillus sp. GbtcB16 (assembly GCF_019091145.1). Classification (NCBI taxonomy): domain Bacteria; kingdom Bacillati; phylum Bacillota; class Bacilli; order Caryophanales; family Bacillaceae; genus Lysinibacillus; species Lysinibacillus sp. GbtcB16. The sequence goes on along the minus strand of NZ_JAGXJV010000001.1, from coordinate 564,124 downwards.
CTGCAAAATTCATCGTTTCATCAAATTTTAGTTTATGCAAATCTATAAAGGATTTTTTATATAGTTTACAGCTGACAAAGCCAAAATGCTTTTCACCTTTTTCTGTAAATAATTTATTTAAACAAACGGTTGCGCTATAAGTAAAGTATGTCTTTGAAGGATAATATAGCTGCCTACTTCCTATTTCTTCCTGCCAAAATAAATCGCATTTAGCAATATTGCTACCTGTCAGCCTACAGGCGTGAAACAGTTCTTCCAGCATAGTAAGCTCTAGCCAATCATCCGCATCAACAAAAGTAATATATTGTCCCTTGGCTTGTTCCATCCCTAAATTTCTTGCCTTGCTAACACCACCATTGTCAATATCTAAAACAGTTATACGAGCATCCATCTGTGCGAAATTTTGTAATACCATTAATGATTGATCTTCGCTACCATCATTAATCGTAATAATTTCAATGTCCTTTAAACTTTGATGACAAATACTCGTAAGACATTTGTTCAAATAATTCTCGGCATTATAAACAGGGACAATCACACTTACTAAGACCAAAATTTTGCCCCTCCTTTACGTAATAACTCTAACCACTTTCTTCTGTGCTCTTTTGTCATGCCAATAAAGAAAAGGCTCCCACCTGCCAGAGCTGTATAATAAAAAATGTAAAGAATGATAGAGACCCAAGTAATGGGAGGTTTCGTTAAATCCCATAAAAGCTGACTACAGCAAATAGCCAATATAAATGCTAGAACGAGCCTACTAATTGTCCGCCAAAAACCTAAAATATCTAAACCAATTTTTTTATAGTAATAAATATTCATGATCACTACATTTCCAATAAATAAAGAACATGCCGTAATAATTGCTGTGCCTATTTTTCCATAAAAATAGATAGCCGGTATGGATACAATGATATTGGCGACTGCCACTATTATTAACAAAATGGTTCTAAATTTAAAAAGATTCTTCGCCTTCAACACATTAATACCTAAATTTTGTATTAGATCAATACTGAATGGCACCATAATAATAAGAACAATTGCATAGATGGCCATAAAATCCTTGCCTAACCACAGTAATAAAAATTCTTTTCCAAACAGAAAAAATCCACCTAGTATATAGCCAACTACTAAAAATTGAATGACGCCCACTTTAATGAATAATTGGTTAATTTCTACTAAGCCATCTTCTTTTGTGACAAGCATAGAAATACGAGGTAGAAATAAACCACTTATGGCTAACGCAAGTGACATAAATATGAGCACTATTTGCATAGCTACCGCATAAATTGCCACATCCTCAGTCCCTTTGAATATGCCTAATAGCACTTGATCCGTTTGCCAATAGATTTTATCGACAATGACTGTAATGAAAATGAAAAAAGAATAGATAAAAATTTCCTTTATAAGCTTTATGTTTTTTAAAGTAAAGGTAAATTGGATGGATAAGACTTTCATACAATAAATGGCATCCAACACTAAAAAGAGAATATTATAAATAGCAATAATATAGATTAATGTTACCGCATCGGTTCCCTGTAACAGAAAAAACAACATTGTCAAAGGCTGTACAATCACCTGTAGTAATGTTGTTAATTTGATAAAAATAAATTTTTCATATGCTTGTAAGATGGAAGTAAATACACCGAGTGGAAATTGCACCGCTACACTAATCGTCATGATATAGCCCATTACTTTGGCTTTGGCTAATTGGTCTCCAGATAAGCTTTGTCCAAAAATAATATGTACTTGTGAAAATAGGAAAAAGCCTATCAATAATGTAAGACAGCCAATACCCATAAATAATTTCAAAAAAAATCCGTTTAATGATGCTTCTAATGCCTTATCAGCTATTGCTCTATTTCTAGCAATATAGCGTACAATCGCATTGCCCAACCCCAAATCTAAAATAGAAAGATAGCCAACAAGGACAATCATTAAGGAATATAATCCAAATTCTTTCTGTCCAAGAAGCGAAATCATAAAGGGGGTAAAAAGAAGGGAAGAAATCATCGTGCAGCCGATTGTCAGATACGAAAGAATGGCTCCAATCTTAATTTCTTTCATGAGCACACCTTTCTGTTAGTAAGGATTGTCTTTCCTATCAATAATAGCTGGATATAGAGATTGATATTGCGCCACAACATGCTTAATTTCAAAGTTTGCTAAAACATGTGCACGACCAAGACTAGCTTTTTGTTCATATTGCTTTGAATCGTAATTTAATGCCCTATTAATGGCCTGCGATAAAGCTATTGCATCTTTGGCTGGTACAACCTCCCCATAATCCCCAACTAAATATTCACAATCCCCAACATTTGTAGTCACACAGCAAGTGCCACTGGCAAGTGCTTCTACCAACACATTCGGTAGCCCCTCCCCTGAGGAGGATAAAATGTATAGATCTGCTGCTGCCATTAATTGTGGAATATCGTCTCTACTACCTAATAGGAAAGTGAATGACTCTAATTGCGCGTTCTCAATCATTTGGCGCAATACCTCATTGGAGCCATCTATTTCATAGCCTACTAAAAACATATAAAAATCTTGTCGTTCCTGCCTTAATCGCTTCAAACTTGCTAGCAAATTTTCATAATCCTTTAAAGGGTCCCATCTACCAACATGCAATAAAATAGGTTGGTTCAGAATGTTGAATCGTTCCATATAATATTCGCGCTTTTTACTAGGCTTATAAAAATCAGTATTTACGCCATTCACAATAATTCGGTGCTGCTTATTTTTGTACCCAATCGCTTCATGGATTTCTTTCACCTTTGGACCACAAGAAATAATAGCATCCACATGTTTAGACAATTTAGCACAAAGCTTTGCAATGAAAATTGTCCTTCGTTTATTGTCATGTTTATTTAAATTACTATGATGGATGCCCCAAATTAATTTCTTTTTTAGTAATTTTGAAAGAATGTATCCAAGAAAATTAGCATGATACATCCAAGTTTGAATAATATCACTCTCTCGACATCGTTTATAACATTGAATAAAGGCGCTCCCCATACTCCTTCGCATATCACATATAGTTACGTTGATGTTTAATTGTTGTTCGATAAACTCACCATAAGTTCCCATCTCTGTTAGACAAATAACCTCTATCTCATACAAGTCCCTATCGACGTTTTGTAAGAGACGATGCAGCATTGCTTCTGCTCCACCAAGACCTATCGTAGTGATGATATGAGTAATTTTAATTTTCTTTTGGATAGTCTCATCCTTTGAATTAGTTTGCTAGCTAAGTGTAAAGAGCACATAATCTAGTTGCTATTACTTGTGCATCAAATCCTTTATTTTTAAGACTCTTTCTAATAATTTGCGGATCTATCTTTTCATTATTTTCCGAAATAGCTTGCAGCCAATGATCGACCTCTCCCTGTAGATCTATATATTGTAGCAATCCAACATTCAGATCGACCTCTTTTGGCAGTGTGGAAGAAACGATGGCTGGTGTACCACAAATTTGAGCTTCTAATAATACAATGCCAAAGCCCTCAAAATGAGAAGGTAAAATAAACTTATCCATAAGCTGAAGGAGCTTAATAATATCCGCACGTTGGCCTAAAAATCGAACACAATCCTCTAGGTTTCGTTGCTTGACGAGATAACGAACTTCCTGCTCTAAAGGGCCATCCCCTATCAAAAGTAATTTGAATGGTATTCCTTTTTGCTTTAATGTAGCAGCAAGCTCAATTAAAAACGGATGATTTTTCACAGGTACAAAACGACCAATATGCCCTATGACTAAATCTCCATCTTGAATCCCTAGACCTTCTGCTAAATTCTTTTTCTCCGCTGACGATAAACGCTCTATCTTCTGCATATCGATTGGATTAGCGACAACCTCATAGGATTTTTTATCAAAGCAAAACTCACCCGCTTTTTGACTACACGCTACCAGTCTCGTTGCATTTCCAACACTCAGTCTTTTCAACAAGGCTAACAGAGCTTTATTGTTCCATTCTTCAGCAACATTCGTATGGCTATGTAATACACGGCATGTTACGCCAGCCAAACGAGCTGCTAGCATGGTAAAAACTGCTCGGTAACCTGTATGATCATGAACGGCATCATATTGATATTGCTTGATGATCCGATAAATGTTCCGCATATATGAAAGTGGGCCTTGCTCAGTAATATACGTTTCATAAAATATTTTCGAACCTTGCTGTAAGAGAATATCATGGTAAGGACCTTTATTAAATGACACAAAATCAAAATGATACAACGATTTATTAACATTCAACCAAGTATCTACGATCATGGTCGTTATACCACCAAAATCAGTAGTGGGGATAATATGCAAAATCTTTTTCACTGTCATTCTCCATTTTATTCCTTTCCATAATACTGCTCATACGTACTACCCTTCATTTTATAATTATTTAAGATGACACCTAATATATTGGCCTTGGAAATGGTTAAGATGGATTTTGATTTCACGACAGCTGCTTTTCCAACAGTCCCCGTATTAACAACTAAAAGAGTACCATCACATTTATTCGATAAAATTTGTGCATCCGATAAAAAAAGCAATGGTGGGGCATCAATCATCACAATATCGTATTGTTCTTTCACTTCATGTAGCAAGAAGGTCATTGTTTCTGAGGCTAATAATTCGGTTGGATTAGGAGGAATAGCACCACTCGAAATAATATCCACACCTTCTACAAAGGTTTCTTGAATCACCTCTTGTAAGGTTGCTTGACGTGATAACACAGATGATAAGCCAAATATATTATCAAGATAAAATGTATGATGAAGTGTAGGCTTACGCATATCAGCATCAATAATGAGGACACGTTTCCCCTCCTGTGAAAATACAACTCCGATATTCGCGGCATTTGTCGATTTTCCTTCACCAGCGATAGAGGACGTTACTAGAATAGTTTTGACATCTTGATTGGGTTGTGAAAATTTAATATTCGCGCGAATGGTACGATATTGCTCTGAGGGAATGGACATCATATCGGAAACGGTAATCAGCTTGCGAGCCATTGGGATTCGTTTTGTTTTTCTTTTGAACAGCATTAGGATGACCCCCTAGCTCTGGATTTTTTACTATGGAGTAATTCTATATTACTGACTACCCCAATCACTGGTAATGATAATATTTCCTCGATATCCTGCTCTGTTTTAATAGTCCTATCAAGCGTTTCTAAAAAATAGGCGAGTACAACTGCTAAACTGAAACCACTAATAGCCGCTATTAGGAGGTTCAGCAATTTATTTGGTTTCACTGGTACTGGATGTTCGCTGGATTGGGCAATAAAGAGAATATTAATATTATCCACATGCATTAAAACAGGAATTTCCTCTTTAAAAATCTCTGCAATCGTATTGGCAATCTTCACCGCCCTTGCTTCATTCTCATCTTGTACACGAATATTAACTACTTGGGAATTATTAGCACTTGAAACCTCAATTTGCTTCATTAAAGTTTCTGGAGTTGTATCTAGTGCCAGAACATCGATGACTTTTGTTAAAATAACAGGACTTTTAATAATGACATTGTACGTATTTATTAAACGAAGGTCCGTATCCACATTCTGTGCTCCAATTAGTTGCTGATTCTCGTAGCTTTTTTGATTGACCAATAATTGAGTTTCTGCCTCATAAATAGGCGTTTGAAGAAAATAGCTAATGAACACGGCAATGCCGATCGACAGCATCATCAGTATTAGGATGAAGAACCAGCGCTTTTGTAATACTTTTACTAGACTTTGGATTGTCATTTCTTCATTCACAAAATGGATCCCTCCTAATATAGGCAGATAACGGCAATGCTAATAAAGTATATTACACAAGCCTAGCGCTTATTCGGTTAATATTGTCTTTTTGCCCGTATCTCTCAAGCTACCACTGACAACAAACACAAGAATATGGAGCACATTAAAATAAAGAATTTCAAATGTGGAAACCCCTAGCATCGCAACTATAATTAACGCCATCAAAATGGCAAACTGGTCATTCATGTGACGATAGCCTTTGGCAATGGCTAGCAAAAAGCAGCAATAGCTAATCAATGCCAGTAGACCTGCCTCCTGTAAAATATTAATAAATGTATTATGAGCATGAGATACACCTATAGACCATAATGACTCCACACCATGTCCCCAAAATTGAATATGCTCAAAAACATATTGCCAAATTTCAAGTCGACCATCTGTTATGTTCGTAGATTTTTTTTCCATTTTCAATACGATACTTTGTACGGCATCTTGCATCTTATCCATTTTCATAAAGGCTATTAATACAATTAAAACGGTGGCCGCAAAAAGAGCACTAAACTTTAGGAATGGCAGAAAGGTTTTATTTAAGTTTCTAATACTAGAAACAATCACTACAATTGTCACTAGTGCTGCGGTTAACAATGAAGTACGAGCATTTGAAAGTAGTATAATATACAAGCACATTAAATAAATGGTCGTATAAAAAACAAATAATAAAATTAATTTTGGCTGTTGTCGTTCATGTAAAAATTTCGTGGTTAGCTGATATAGCCTTAAAAGTACGGCAACCATTAATCCAATCATAGAAAACCCCATTGTATTGGGATTTTCAAATACACCTGCAAACCCCCCAAACATATAGCGTGCTTGTAGGAAACATAAATAAGTAAATGGGACGTAGGCTAGTAAAACACTATTCACAACAATCTCCATAACATGCTCTTTCACAAGATCATTAAAGAAAATAGAAACGGCTAAAAACATGCAAAATAATTGAAGACTATTTTTCAATAAAATCATATCTTGATTTACCCCAGCTGCAATGACACAAAAAAACGTATACATACTAAAAAAAACACTAGCTTGTACATTTTGAATACTAATTTTTTTATGCTGAAGTATAGAGATTATAATAATGAAAAGGCTAATAATTAAAGATATTTTATGGTAAATGCCATCAACGGGCTGCATAAGGCTCATAAAAATAAGTGCGCTAAACACTAATGTGATGAATAGTTTCATATTATACTCACACTCAATTCTACATAGGAGATTAAAATATAAGCCATCGCTTCTTCACGACAAGATCCTCTAGTTCAAATCGCATGATAGGCTTGTTAGCTAAAACATTTGCATTATTCATGAGGAGCCGCTCTACCATCTCTATTTCATTCTTTTTCTCTAGATATTGGAGTGCCTCTTGGTAGCAGAATTTTCTTGTACTTACATTATGGGCGTCAGAGCCTATCGTATGAATGTAATTTGCTCTTACTAAAGCTAATGATAAACGCTGTACCTCCTTACCAAACAAACCTGTTAAACTACCTGTCGTTATTTGTGTAAACGCACCTTCTTGGATAAGGACATCGAGTCTTTTTGGATTTTCTCTAATGGCAAAATTTCGTTCAGGGTGTGCCAAAATAGGTGTATATCCAGCACATTTTAAATGTCTAATCATCTCTTTCGTATAGGCAGGAATCGTATTGGAAGGAAGTTCTAATAGAATATAGTTAGTGTGGGCTAATGTATGGAGTTGCTTCTGCTGAAGATGTGCCAAAAGCTCATCATGTAAACGAACTTCGTGTCCTGTGTGGAGGGTGATTGGAATTTGGTGTTGTAGCAGTAGCTGTTGTAAATCATGTATTAGCGCTTGAACCATGCTATATTGGACATGATATTGTGGATGCATAGCATGTGAGGTACAGACAATTTCTGTTATCCCCTCCCGTGCAGCTTGCTCCAACATGTTTAAGGATTCTGTTTTGTCTTTAGGCCCATCATCCACATCAAATAATATATGGGCATGAAGATCTATCATTTTCATCACAACTTTCCTCTTTAATCCATCTGCAGAAAATCTAGCCTTTTTCTTTTTTATGATGAATGCTCCTCAAACATGACTCTGGCTAAATTAAAAAAGAGGCTCTCTAGATATGAATCTAGAGAAACCTCTAACTTTCAATATTATTTCGCGTACTCAACGGCACGAGTTTCGCGAATGACTGTTACCTTTATATGACCTGGATAATCTAATTCTTCCTCAATACGTTTGCGGATATCACGAGCAAGACGGTGAGAAGCTAAATCATCAATTTTTTCAGGTTGTACGATTATTCGGATTTCACGTCCAGCTTGAATTGCATAAGATTTCTCTACGCCATCATAGCTTTCTGAAATTTCCTCTAATTTTTCAAGTCTGCGGATATAGTTTTCAAGTGTTTCACTTCGTGCACCTGGACGAGCTGCTGACAAAGCATCAGCTGCCGCGACTAATACCGCGATCACAGACGTTGCTTCTGTATCACCATGATGCGAAGCAATACTATTAATAACGACTGGATGTTCTTTGTATTTTGTTGCTAATTCCACGCCAATCTCAACATGGCTACCTTCTACTTCATGGTCAATGGCTTTACCAATATCATGTAATAAGCCTGCGCGACGAGCTAACGCCACATCTTCACCTAATTCAGCTGCCAGTAAACCTGCCAAATGCGCGACTTCAATTGAATGTTTTAGGACGTTTTGTCCATAGCTTGTACGATATTTCATGCGGCCTAAAATTTTCATTAAATCTGGATGTAAGTTATGAATGCCAATTTCAAATGTAGTTTGCTCACCAGTTTCGCGGATTTGTTCGTCCACTTCACGGCGAGATTTTTCCACCATTTCTTCAATACGTGCTGGGTGAATGCGGCCATCCTGTACAAGTTTTTCAAGTGCAAGTCGAGCCGTTTCACGACGGATTGGATCAAAGCCTGATAAAATAACCGCTTCTGGAGTATCATCAATAATTAAATCAATGCCTGTTAACGTTTCCAATGTACGAATATTACGGCCCTCACGACCAATGATTCGACCTTTCATTTCATCATTTGGCAAGTTTACAACAGATACGGTTGTTTCAGCTACATGATCTGCTGCAAATCGTTGTAGTGCCAATGATAAGATTTCACGCGCCTTTTTATCTGAGTCTTCTTTTGCACGTGTTTCAGCTTCCTTCGTCATCACAGCAATATCAGTTGCTAGCTCTTTTTCTACTTCATTTAAGATAATTGATTTTGCTTCTTCTCTAGTTAAAGCAGAAATACGTTCTAGCTCTGTTTTTTGTGATGCAACGAGCTCGTCCACTTTGCTCTCCATCTGTTCAATATGCTGTTGTCTTTCAGCTAGAGCTTGTTCTTTACGCTCTAAGCTTGCTTCTCTCTTATTTAGAGCATCATCCTTGCGATCAAGATTCTCTTCTCTTTGCAATAAACGGTTCTCTTGTTTTTGAAGTTCTAAACGACGTTCACGAATGTCATTTTCGGCTTCAGTACGAAATTTGTGAGTTTCATCTTTGGCTTCAAGTAGTGCTTCTTTCTTTAATGCCTCCGCTTCTCGTTTTCCTTCTTCAACGATTGTTTCAGCGACATGTTTAGCACCAGTGATTTTTGAGTCATTCACTTTTTTCATGTAGATATAGCTAACAGCGGCACCAACGATGAGTCCAAGCAAAGCGGAGATGATAGTAATTCCATCCATATGAACACCTCCTCTTGCTATTTGGGTATTACAGTTTCAGTCGGCGCATACATCTATGTCGCCTTGGCAAATTGCGCAATATTTTGTTAGCTTCACACAAAACTTGTTTAATTGGCCAAAGGTATTATCTGCATTCAGTAGGCGTTTTGACATCCTTCGAAAAGGACATGTAACTATAAAACTTTTGCTAAATGAAGATAAAATGTACTGCCTATTTAAAGTCATAATTCAGAAATTATACATATTTAATTGTATAGCTAGCCATCAGCTCTGTCAAGGATAGTCGGGCACCTGTTCGCCCTTCGAGAAGAAAAAAAGTAAGTCCTATCCATTCAGCGAATTTTTTTCCTGTTACTTTTACACTAGGAAAAAATTCTCCTTTTACACCTTTTACATTAACCCAGTACATAAGAAATAATTTCTGAGGCATATAGCTTCTATCTTATTATGTGTAAAAATTTTAGATTATAGACAAAAAAAGCATTGTTCCCGTAATAAATTGGGAACAATGCAATCGTTTGATTATTCTTCATCAAGAAGTGACATTAATTCTTCATCCATCTCGTCTTCTTCATGAGCAGCAATTGTATAAGAATTAGCAGCAATACCATAAGAAGATCGAATTTTGTTTGAGATTTCTTCCAAAACAGCAGTGTTTTCTTTTAAATATTGTTTTGCATTTTCTCGTCCTTGACCTAGACGCTCATCGCCATATGCATACCAAGATCCACTTTTTTGCACGATGTCTAATTCTACACCTAAATCAACTGTTTCGCCTTCTTTAGAAATACCTTCTCCATACATAATATCAACTTCAGCTGTACGGAAAGGCGGCGCTACTTTATTTTTCACAATTTTAATTTTCGTACGGTTACCAACAATATCATTACCTTGCTTAATAGCTTCTGCACGGCGAACTTCTAAACGTACAGAGCTGTAGAATTTTAGGGCACGACCACCTGGTGTTGTTTCCGGATTTCCGAACATTACCCCAATTTTTTCACGAATTTGGTTAATGAAAATAGCAATCGTTTTTGATTTATTAATAGAACCTGAAAGTTTACGTAATGCCTGTGACATTAAACGGGCTTGTAAACCGACATGAGAATCACCCATATCCCCTTCAATTTCAGCTTTTGGCACTAAAGCAGCAACGGAGTCAATAACAATGATATCAATTGCACCACTACGAACTAGTGCTTCTGCGATTTCAAGTGCTTGTTCCCCTGTATCTGGCTGTGATAATAATAACTCATCAATGTTGACACCCAATTTTTGAGCATAGATTGGGTCCAATGCATGTTCTGCATCGATAAATGCTGCTTGTCCACCTTTTGCTTGTACTTCAGCAATAGCATGTAAAGCAACTGTTGTTTTACCTGATGATTCAGGACCATATACTTCAATAATACGTCCACGCGGATAACCACCTACGCCTAATGCCGCGTCAAGTGCTAATGATCCACTTGAGGATGTCGCAATTTCTAAGTCGGTTTTTTCACCGAGTTTCATGATTGAACCTTTACCAAAATTCTTTTCAATTTGTTTTAAAGCCTGTTCTAAGGCTGCTTTACGATCACTCATTCATTTTCCTCCTTCGAAAACTGTTCACTGTTTTTGTCTATCTCTACTATACTTGTTTTTGAGAAAACACGCAAGAAAAAAGCGAACATTTATTCGTTTTTTCTACAAAATAAAAATTTGGATAGTTTTCCTCTACCCAAATTCCTATTTTTCACTCTATATTAATATCGTTTTGTATAGCCGCGTTCTTCCAAACGCTGCATTAAATAATGGCATGTAAATTTCACTGCACGGAGTCGATTTGTATTACGCATACCAGATAAATGAAGTAAGTATGTAAGTGGCTCCTCATCGTTGATGGCAATACCAATCCAAACCGTTCCTACTGGCTGATGGTCATGTGCTGTAGGCCCTGCTTCTCCTGTTAACCCAATGCCGATATTTGTCCCAAATTGTTTTCGAATTGCACTTGCCATTGCAGCAGCACATTCACCGCTTACAACACCGTGTGTATCTATTAATTCTTGTGAAATACCAAGATGCTTTACTTTTGCTTCTGCCGCATAGGTCACTACGCCTCCAATGAGTGCGTTACCTACCCCTGGAATTTCCGCAAGCTCTGATTGAAACAACCCTGCCGTTAAACTTTCCGCAGCAGAAATAGTTAGATTATTGTCAACTAGCATTTCAACTGTCTTTGAAACAAGTGAGTCATCATCCACACCATATTGATAGTCACCAACAAGGGTTTGTATCTCTGCTACTTTGGCGGCAATAAGTTGTTGGGCTTGCTGTTCGGTTTCTGCTTTAGCTGTTACGCGTAATGTTACCTCACCATCCGACGCAAGTGGAGCGACAGTTGGATTTGTTTGGGCATCTAAAATATCCTGTACCTGGACTTCAAGTTCGGCCTCACCAATCCCATAAAAACGCATCACATGAGAGGCAATGATCCCTCCATCATTAAGCATCGCGGCAAGCTTAGGTTTCGCCTCAAATTGAAACATAGGCTCAAGCTCTTTTGGTGGCCCTGGGAGTAAAATATACGTACGATTATTGTTTTTAAAAATCATACCCGGCGCCATTCCGTGATGATTGGCTAATATTTCGCTTCCAGCTAGAATTAAAGCCTGTTTCCGGTTATTCTCCGTCATAGGACGTCCTCGGTTGGCAAAAAACTGCTCAATATATGTTAATGCAACTTCATCAAATTCTAGAGAAACACCGAGATGGCGAGCAATCGTTTCTTTTGTTAAATCATCTTTCGTAGGTCCTAGTCCTCCCGAAAATATAATTAAATCTGCACGAGATTCTGCCACTTCAATAGCTTGTTCTAAACGTTTTGCGTTATCACCAACTACTGTATGGTAAAAAACATTAATGCCTAGCTCGGATAACTGGTTCGAGATAAATCTCGCATTCGTATTCGTAATTTGACCTAATAATAGCTCTGAGCCAACCGCAAGAATTTCAGCATTCATGATTCACAAGACCTTTCTTATTTAGACTCAAGTAAAACACGTCGATTAAGGTAGAAGTAATCCCACCCAGACCATAGCGTAAAGAACAATGCTACATATAGCATAATCATATCAAAAGGAATACCAATAAGTGTAAAAATTGTGTTGTGTAAAAGAGCAGCAGCGATTGCTACAATTTGTGCCCAAGTTTTAATTTTGCCAAGCTGATTGGCGGCAACGACCTCTCCGCCACCTGCCAAAATAAGGCGTAAACCCGTAACAGCGAATTCACGGCTAATAATAATGATGATCACCCAGGCTGGTGCCATATCAAGCTCTACCATTAAAATGAAAGCTGCTGACACAAGTAATTTATCAGCTAAGGGATCTAAAAATTTCCCAAATGTAGTCACAAGATTATACTTACGTGCATAATAACCATCTACCCAATCAGTTGTCGAAGCTAAAATAAAAATAAGTGCGCCTATAAAATGATGGATTGGCATCTCTGCCCCAAATAGAGTCAATGTTCCCCAGCCAAAATCAAACATCATAACAATGACAAAAAATGGAATAAGTAAGATTCGTGAGATGGTAATTTTATTTGGTATGTTCATTTTTCTAACACCTTTCATGATGAAAGAAAGTAGTCATCACATGATGACTACTGTTCTTTATTGAAATTGATGACGATATTTTGAGTTACAACTTGCTGTGCATACGTGAGAAGCTCGTCATTAATATAGATTTTAGCTTGCGTAGAATTACCAAGACGGATACGAACATAATTTTCAGTCGTCGCGTCGAATTCTACCACTTCACCAGCATTATAAACACGAGTATCCGTTAATAATTCTTGTTGCTGCTGATTACGAATACCAACAAATGTAGGACCTGAAACTTCGATTTTAAGTTTCAATGTATCTGTACCTGTTAACGTGTAAGAAGTTGTTGCTCCATCTGCTTCAACAGTACCTGCGGAAATGGTTTGCTTGATCTCTTCAGTTTGATCAGTTTGATCTTCATCAGTTGGTGTTTCTTCTTTAGAGTCTGTATCTTTTTGGTCATTTTTCAGAGCATCTTTTTCTTCTTTTTCTTTCTTATCTTTGGCACTATCGATAGGCTTGGCATTTGTATCATATTCAATTTCAGGGGATGTTGTGTTGCCTTCGCTTGTCCCTGGACTGTTTTTGGATTGCCATAGCACCCATATTACCACGATGATCACAACAATAAATAACCCAACAATGATTTTTGGCATTGCCTCCATCATTTTATTGGAAGGGCCTTTTGTGACCTTTCTTCTGCTTGGACTATTCGTGATGGATTGACTTACTTGATCATTTGGAGTACTCGGTAGTTCTTTTTTATAAGTCTCTAAAATTTCTTCCGCATTTAAACCAACAGCATCTGCATATTGTTTAATAAAAGCTCGTACATAAAACGAGCCAGGCATAATGGAATAATTGCCCTCTTCAATTCCTACTAAATAACGCTTTTGAATTTTCGTTATTTCTTGTAAATCGTCTAAGCTGTAGCCTTTAGACAGTCTCGCCTCTTTCAGTCGAGTCCCTAATTCTGCCACTAATAACACCTACTTTAACATCAAATTAAAAATTAAATCCACCAAATGAATCGGATTCGGACATATGATTTTTTTCCATTATTTCATAAGTAATTTCTTCATCTGTGTGATGACGTAATTCAATAATATAATCAAAATCCTCTATTTTATATTCGGAATGCTGAACAAACATATCAGGATGCTCTACAACCTTAATGCATGGCATATTCATCATTTCACGCACTAATTGTAGATGTCGCTCATCAGAAGAGCGACGAGTCACAATACCATCTAAAATAAAAATATTATTACGACTAAATTCATCCCCCACTAGTTTATTACGAACGGTTTGTTTTATCATTGTGGACGATAAAAAAATCCACTTTTTATTAGCACAAACACTTGCTGCTACTATAGACTCCGTTTTACCAACGCGTGGCATGCCACGAATACCAATCAGCTTATGTCCCTCTTTTTTAAAGAGTTCGGCCATAAAATCGACTAAAATACCAAGTTCATCTCTTACAAAGTGGAAAGTGTTTTTTTCATCTGCATCTCGAGGAATATAACGACCGTGTCTAATAGCTAAGCGGTCTCGAAGTTTCGGTTGTCGAAATTTGGTCACGTTAATATGTTCCATTGTCGAAACAATTGTACGAAAACGTTCAATTGCCTCATCATTGTCTGTATGCACTAACATACCACGTCGATCCTCATCGACACCATTAATTGAAATAATATTGACACGTAGCATCCCTAAAAGTGAAGCAATATCTCCTAATAATCCAGGGCGATTCACCTGAATCTCATATTCAAAGTACCAATCGCTCAACACACTCGTTCCCTTCCTATTAGTTAACGTAAAAAATCCTTTATAAGTTCCATCATAGCTGATTTTTTATGTAATGGAAAGTTAGAATACATGGAATTACGGCGTTATTTTTAAAAACTTACTAATTTTTTTGAATGCATAGAAATAAGGCTTACATACGTTCCCGTTTTCACTAAAAAATAAATTTTTTATATAGAAAAAAGAGGAGATTAGCTCTCCTCTTTTTTTATTGCACATGCTTATTTTGGACAAGCTTAACGACACAATTCGCCAAAGCATGCTTTTCATCTTCAGAGGCAACGCCCCATAAATCTGATAGCACTCGCTCTTGCTCGTTTTTAGGATCTACATTTGAAGCTAAATATTCACCAATTTGGACAGCAGCTGCTTGAATCATTTTCTTAGGCATACCACTTGATTCAGCTTGCATAACGTTTTGTCCTAAAAACGATGTCCATTTTTGCCAGTTTTCTAAAATGGTCATATGTTTCTCCTCCTTTACACATGTAGTATGTGTAAAAAAGAATATTATATGTACCAGCCTCCATTTAATCGAATGATTTGTCCAGTTACATAATCCGCTTTCCCAGATAAATAAAAGCGAACCATCTCAGCTACGTCTATTGTTTGCCCAATTGACCCTAAAGGAATATCCTCCAAAATATAATTAAGCTCCTCTTTACTTAAATGACTGTTCATGGATGTATTAATGAAGCCTGGAGCAACGGCATTTACTCGAATACGAGATAATGCCGCTTCCTTTGCATAGGATTTAACAAATGCATGTTGTGCTCCTTTTACAGTTGCGTAGAGCGCCTCACCAGCTGACCCAGCTTCGCCCCATATAGAGCCTATAAATAAAACATAGCTGACATCATGCTGACGAAGCTTTTCAGATAGTAAAGCCGTCAACCTCATCGGATTTTGAACATGAACTCGCCATAGTGCGTCCATATCTTTTACTGTTGTATCCTCTAGCAGTGAATAATGCGCTTGTCCATTTGCGAAAATAATAGCCTGCACATTAAAAATCTGTGCGGCTACCATTTCTGCTCCTGTTTCAATTGAAAAATCCCCCTGTACAAGCATAAACTCTTGCGCAGGGAAAGTTTTAGAAAGCGTATCACATAAAGTTTCTGCAGCATTTTTATTAGTTGAATAATGTAAATAGATGGACCAGCCTTCTTCAGCTAGGCTATGACAAATAGCGTGACCAATCTCACCTGAAGCACCTAGTACAAGAGCAAACTTTTTCACTAGGCATCCTGCTTACTTGGTAAAATTTTAAACACGGTTTGTTGAGATTCACCTTGTATTGAGGCAAATGCTTTGTATAAATCATCAACTGTTAATTCCTCAAGAACCGGTACAACATCAAATAAATTCATGTCATTAAAGGAGTAACGAGTAAATTGATTGGCGATAAACTCAATAGAATTCAAAGCGCGTAAGAAGAAACCAATTTTTTTACGTTTAATACGTTCTAAATCAGCACTTTCAAAGTGTGAATTCCCTTCAAATTTAGCCAACTCTTCTTTTATTGCAGATGTTAATTTATCAGGCTCTGAAGAATCCGAACCGATCATAGCAAATCCAAAACCATTTTCTAATGTAAAATCAAATGCATACGTTTCATCAATTAAACCATCCTCGTAAACATGTTCATAAAAATTAGATGTACGTCCAAAAATAAGTTCTAGTGCGATTTGAACAGATAGCTCATGCTTTAACATTTCTCGCCCTGACAAATTGGTTTCTTTTGCCTTCAATCCAACATAAACTTTAGGCTTTTGTACATCCATGTTTAATGTCCGTTCGTTTATTGCTACCTCTGTTGGTTCTTCATCAAAGAAACGTTGAATGGATACCGGTTCTGAAAACTCTTTCTTCCCTTGATTATCACGAATAAAAGTCATCATTTCCTCAGGATCCACTGCACCAATCACAAATAATAGCATATTAGATGGGTGATAAAACGTATTGTAGCATGTATATAAATGATCGGCCGTAATGCCATCAATCGATTCAATTGTACCAGCAATATCAATTTTTACTGGGTGATGATGATACATATTTTCAATCGTACCAAAATATAGGCGCCAATCTGGTTGATCATCATACATGGTAATTTCTTGCCCAATAATTCCTTTTTCTTTGTTGACAGTCGCTTCCGTAAAGTAAGGCTCTTGCACAAAATTCAATAATGTTTCGGTACTTTTGTAAATATTATCAGTTGAAGAGAATAGGTATGCCGTACGCGTAAATGATGTAAAGGCGTTAGCAGAAGCTCCATATTCACTAAACTTTTGGAAGACATCGCCATCTTCTTTTTCGAACATTTTATGCTCTAAGAAGTGAGCGATTCCATCCGGCACCGTAATGCTTTCTGTTTGACCTATGGGTACAAAAGTGCGATCAATAGAACCGTACTTCGTTGTAAATGTAACAAATGTTTTAGAAAAACCTTTTTTCGGCAAGATATATACATCTAATCCATTTTCAAGCTTTTCATAATAAAGAGTTTCATCTAATTGCTTAAATTCAATTGTTTTCATTGTGCGGCTTGCTCCTTTCCACATAAGAAATAGACCGCTTCAAGCTGCACTTGCTTCGCCATATCCATAACATCTTCCTTCGTCACAGCTTTCCACTTATTAGCCCAAGATTCCACAGAGAATTCCTCTGGTAAATCTTTATATTGATCAAAAATTTCAATTTGTCCACGGGCAGAATCCAAGGACTCTTTTAATTGATTCGTGAGCATTGCTTTTGTTTGTTCTAGCTCTAAATCAGTAATGTTACCAGACTGCATTGTCGCAAGCTGTTCTTTAATTAGTGATAACGCCTTTTCCTCATTTTTAGCCTCGATACCAGAAACTACAAATACGAGACCATAATGAGAAGCATAGGAGCTAGAAGCATAATAAGCCAAACTCTCTTTTTCACGAACATTCATAAATAATTTAGCGTGTGGATAGCCGCCGAAAATACCATTAAAAATCTGCATTTTAGCAAAGTCCGGACTACCAAATCTTACTGGCGTACTAAAGCCAATGTGAAGCTTCCCTTGCTTCATCTCATGCTGTTCTCGAACATAATCGTTTTGAGGATGTTGTTGCGGAAGAACAGCTGGTACTTCTTCAGGTGAACGATCATTAAATGGTAGCGCTTTTTTTAATTTCGCTACAATTTCTTCTTCATTAATATCCCCAGCAACATAAATATCTATTTTATCGTTAGCTAGCATTGATTGATATGCCTCAAATAAGGAGGAAGGGGTTATTTTTTGAATTTCCTCAACACTACCATTTGCCGAAATAGATGCTGGTTCGTTTGGTCTTAGGATTTGTTGTAAGCGGAATTGTGCAAAGCGAGATTTATCATCAAAAATAGATTCAATACGTTGTATAACTGTCTTCTTTTCACGTTCCACAATGGATTCCTTGAAAACTCCATTTTCTAAATTTGGCTCAAAAATAGCCGTGTGCAATAAACCAAGCATGTCATTTAACACACTTGTATTTGCTAGATAATGATCATTTACCGTCTCCACATTCATGAGCACTGTATGTTCATTACCTCGTTTAGACGTATCAAAATATAAAACAGTGCCATATAGATCATCTAAGAAGCTTCTGAAAGCAGCAGTTGTTTTATATTTAGCATTACTATGCTGCAGTACATTGGTTAACACAGTACGTTCCGATGCACTCTTAGCTGTTAATGCTCTTCTCCATTTAATTGAAAAATTTACGGTTTTAAATTGGGTCGTTTGTCGGATATGCAAATTGACACCTTTGGCAAAAGGTATAGTTTTAAACATATGAAACCCTCCTATCCTTCTTAATATAACGATGTACTACACATACTATACATGTCTACTGTCTATAATTGCAAAAAGAATCCAAAGTATGTATGGGAAAAATTATAAATTATATGAAAACAACATGGAAAAAAAGACTGAGCATATTTCACTCAGTCTTTAATCATGACTTATTTTAACGCTTACCTTTAATATATGGTTGACCACTTGCCTTAGGAGCATTCGCTTTACCAATAAAGCCTGCTAAAGCAAGGATTGTTAATACATACGGTAAGATTTGCAGATAAACGGCTGGAACATTTTCGATGAGTGGAATTTGGTTCCCTGCAATACTTAATGTTTGTGCTAAACCGAAGAATAAGGCTGCACCTAGTGCACCAATTGGATGCCATTTCCCGAAAATCATAGCAGCAATCGCCATGAATCCTTGACCAGCAATTGTCGCATGTGAGAAGTCGTGCGTAATTGTTTGTGCATAGACAGCACCACCAAGTCCACCTAGAGCTCCAGAAATCATAACAGCAATATAACGCATTTTATTGACGTTAATCCCCATTGTATCTGCCGCCATTGGGTGTTCACCTACAGCGCGAAGGCGTAAGCCAAATGGTGTTTTATAAATAATAAACCAAGCACCAAATGCTACCACAAACGCCAGAATAGATGTACTGTAAACATCATGGAACAATAAACGGCCAAAGAATGGAATGTCCTCTAAATAAGGAATACCAAAACGGCGAATCGGTTGGTCAATCATATCTGTTTGACCTTTATCATAAATCATTTTTACTAAGAATACAGTAGCAGCTAAGCCTAATAAGTTAATAGCTACCCCTGATACTGTTTGATCGGCACGGAATGAAATAGAAGCAACGGCATGGAAAAGTGAGAAAATCGCACCAATTACAACAGCCGCTAGCATTGCTACCCAAACAGTTGCTGCACCTAATGATGAAGCAAATTCTAAATTGATAAATATACCTACAAAAGCACCAACAATCATTAAGCCCTCTAGCCCGATGTTGACAACACCAGAGCGTTCAGAGAATACCCCACCGATGGCTGTAAAAATCAAAGGTGTTGCATATAGAATCGCTGAAGGGATGATGAAATATAACATTTCTAAAAAGCTCATGTTATTGTCCCTCCTTTTTCTTGCTCAGCTTCTGTAAGCCTACTCGAATAATATAGCCTGATGCTACGAAGAAGATAATTAACGCAATGATAATCGATACAATTTCTTCCGGGATACCAGCAGCATTTGGCATATTTAAAGCCCCATATTTTAATGAACCAAAGAGTGATGCCCCGAATACTACGCCAAGTGGTGTATTTGCACCAAGTAAGGCTACGGCGATACCATCGAAACCAATTCCAGTGAAGCCAGGTTTAATGGATGCGTTTTGGAACGTACCTAGAGCTTCCATCGCTCCTCCAAGACCTGCAAACATACCTGAAATAGTCATCGCTAAAATAATGTTTTTGTTAACGCTCATACCAGCATAATCTGCAGCATTTTTGTTGAACCCTACAGCTTTCAGCTCATATCCACGAGTTGTTTTTTCTAAAATGAACCACATAACAACAACCATTAATAGTGCAACAATGATCCCATAGTGAAGACTTGAGTTGTCTGTAAGCTCTCTTAAAAACGGAGAACGTAATGAAGCTGATTCATGGATACGTTCTGTTTTAAAGCTACCATCTGACAATTTTTTAATGACCGCGTTTGCAATATATAACGCAGTATAGTTAAGCATAATTGTCGCAATTACTTCATGCACTTTAAATTTCGCTTTTAAGAAACCTGCAATAAAGGCCCAAAATGCACCTGCTGCTGCTGCTGCAAGTAATGCCAATGGTAAGTGTATAACTTTAGGTAGCTCAAATGCATAACCTACCCAAGCTGCTGCTAACCAACCTAAAATAAGCTGACCTTCAACACCAATATTAAACAGCCCTGTACGGAAGGCGAATGCTACTGCAAGACCTGCTAATATATATGGTGTAATTTGACGAATTGTGTTCCCTATTGAATATGAATCTCCAAAAATACCTGTCCAAAGAGCGATATAACCTTGTACTGGGTCATAGCCACTGACTACCATGACGATAGCCCCTACAATTAAACCGATAATAATAGAGATGATAGGAACGAGTATATTAATGACACGATTTGACATTAGTCGTTCCCCTCCTTCGCATCATGCTTGTTATTTTTTTTACTTTGACCTGCCATTAATAATCCAAGCTCTTGTTCTGTTGTTTCTTTCGGATTTAATTCGTCCACAATTTGACCATCATAAATAACGGCAATGCGATCCGAAACATTCATAACTTCATCTAATTCAAAGGAAATTAACAGAACAGCCTTCCCTTTATCACGTTGCTCAATAAGACGCGAGTGAATAAATTCAATCGCCCCTACGTCAAGACCTCGTGTTGGTAGAGCGGCAATTAATAAATCTGGATTACGATCAATTTCACGACCAATAATAGCCTTTTGTTGGTTACCACCGGATAATGCACGAGCAGGTGTCATTTCACCATTACCTGTACGTACGTCGTATTCTTTAATAATTTGATTGGCTTTCTCCGACACTTTTTTATAGTCCATGACAAAGCCTTTAGCTATAGGAGATTGATAATACGTTTGTAGCGCAATATTATGACCAATCGGGAAATCTAGTACTAAACCATGCTTATGACGGTCTTGCGGAATATGCCCAACGCCTTCTTCTGTTATACTACGAGGCTTCAAATTTGTAATATTTTTACCATTTAGTTCAACAGTACCACTTTTAATTTTACGAAGACCTGTAATCGCCTCGATCAATTCTGATTGACCGTTTCCATCAATACCTGCTATACCGACGATTTCACCCTTGCGAACCTTTAAGTTCAGACCTTTTACCTTATCAATATCACGGTAATCCGTTACGACTAAGTCATGGATAGCAAGTACTTCTTCAGTTGGATTCGCATCCGTTTTTTCTGTTTTAAATTCAACTTGTCGGCCAACCATCATTTCAGCTAGCTGATCAGGATTTGTGTCAGCGGTTACAACAGTGCCAATTCCTTCACCTTTACGGATAATCGTTACGCGATCGGACACTTCCATAATTTCTTTTAGCTTGTGGGTAATCAAAATAATAGATTTCCCCTCAGCAATAAGACGACGCATAATTTGAATTAATTCCGTAATCTCTTGTGGTGTTAAAGAGGCTGTTGGTTCATCAAAAATTAAAATATCAGCACCACGGTATAATGTTTTTAATATTTCAACACGTTGTTGCATACCAACAGTGATGTCTTCAATTTTGGCATTAGGATCAACATCCAAGCCATATTTCTCAGAAAGGGCTTGTACTTTTTTAGATGCATCTTTTATATTGACAATACCCATTTTAGTTGGCTCGGAGCCTAAAATAATATTTTCTGTTACTGTAAAATTTTCTACCAACATAAAGTGCTGATGCACCATACCAATCCCTAAATCATTGGCAACATTTGGGTTTGTAATTTTTACAGCATTCCCACGAACGCGAATTTCGCCACCCTCTGGTTGATACAAACCAAAAAGGACGTTCATCAAAGTCGATTTACCTGCACCATTCTCTCCAAGCAATGCATGGATTTCGCCTTGTTTCAGTTGGAGGGTGATATTATTATTCGCCACGAAATTACCGAATTCTTTACGGATTCCTAGCATTTCAATCACATATTCCAATATTGTCACTCCCTTAATAGGCACTTTTATAAAGTAATTCCGCCTTAGCGTTTAGTATCTGCCTCTACTATGACTGATGGCACAGATTAGCAATACATCCTGTATTCGAAATGTACATAAACTAGATGACCGTTAGAGCTTTTTTGCTACAGTTCTCTAATTCTTTAGACCGCTTTCGTTACCAAAGGCTATCTTTTATTTACTGATATAATCCCACCTATAGAGGTAGGTGTTTTGCTAAATTAATACAGGAAAGGTCATCGTTAGAAACCTTTCTTCTATTAACTTGTTACCATCATTATGAAAATCTTATTACTACCTCTAAAAGGTTCATATAAATCTAGTTAAATAGAGAATTGCGAATAATCTAAATATAACGATAGATTGAAAAATCATCATAAGGTCCTTCTTAAAAGTCCCTTATGATGATCAAAAGATGAATTATTTTTCCACTTTTTCTGGAACTTCGATTTCACCCTTAGCAATTTTTTCTTTATATTCATCGATTACTTTTTGTACATCTTCTGGGATTGCACCGCGAGAATCCGCAAGTTTAACCCCATCTTCAGCTAAACCATAAACAAGTGTTTCTCCACCAGGGAAGTCACCGTTTTTCGCTCTGTTTGAAATATCTACTACTGCTGTGTTAACACCTTTTAACATAGAAGTTAAAGTTACGTTTGTTTTATCGTCTACTTTACCTTCTTCGTATTGGTCAGCATCTACACCGATTACCCATACATCTGCATTTGGATCTTTTGCTTTACGTTCTTTTGCTTCAGAGAATACACCATTACCAGTTGCACCAGCAGCGTGGAAGATAACATCTACACCTGAAGAGTACATGCTGTTAGCAGTGATTTTTCCTAGATCTGCTTTATCAAATGCACCAGTGTATTTTACTTGGATGTCGATATCTGGATTTACTGCTTTAGCGCCTTCAACAAAACCAGCGTGGAAGCGGTTAATAACTGGAATATCTACGCCACCTACGAAGCCGATTTTACCTGATTTAGACATTTTAGCTGCAGCAACACCAGCTAAGAAAGCACCTTCTTGCTCTTTGAACAGTACGTTTACTACGTTGTCTGCTTTCACTTCAGCATCAATCAACGCAAAGTGATTGTCTGGATTTTCAGCTGCTACTGCATCGATTGCATCAGCCATCATGAAACCGATACCATAAACTAAGTTAAAGTCACGACGCACTAAGTTGTTTAAGTTTGTTTCATAGTCAGCATCTGAAGCTGATTGTAGGTAGTCGAAACCACCATCACCTTTTTTAAGACCGTGTTCTTTTCCGTAAGCTTGAACACCTTCCCATGCAGATTGGTTGAATGATTTGTCATCAACGCCACCTACGTCAGTAACCATTGCTACTGAAAATGATTCTTCTGATGTTTCTCCACCTGAAGCGTTATCATTTTCTTTTGCAGGCTTTTCGTCTTTTGTACCACAAGCACCTAAAATTGCACTTGCCGCTAATACTGATGTTAATACTAAACCAAATTTACGTTTTTTCATTTAATTAACCCCCCAAAGGTATTGTAATTAGCAGGAAAAAAATTTAGAAATGTTCTACACCCGTTTACGAACTACATGGAAGCTGAATTTATCAGCTCGGAAATAATTTTTTGAATAGAGCACTACTTGATCATGGTCATCGTAATGCAACTGCTTTAACACTAAAAGAGCTGTTTCACGTCCACAGTTTAAAATCGGTGAAGCTTGTTCATGATACCCAACTGGATCAATGTACGTAACCGCATAGGCCACATGAATTTTTCCAGATTGCTCAAGAGCAGAGAACAGTGAAACTTCTTTTTTTTCGACAAAGTCAGTAGGCAGGAAGCTTGCGGGTAGCTTGTCTATACAGTAAACTACGGGCTCACCGTCCGCTGTTCTGACACGTTCAATTGTGAGTATTTTATCGTCGCCATCACATTGGAAGCGTTTTAAATCTTCCTCAGAAGGGATGTGCTCGGCCGCTTTTAAAAAACGCGAACCAGGCTCCATACCCGCTGCCTCGATCATAGAAGAAATGCTCGATAAATGCTCGATGCCTGATGTAAACAACGGCTTAGGGTTGACAAAAGTCCCAACCCCGTGTCGGCGCACAATCACATTTTCCTCTTCCAACAGTCGAAGTGCTTCTCTAAGTGTTGCTCGACTGACTCCGAGTGATTTCGATAATTCAAATTCTGAAGGCAGCTTTTCATTTTCTTTAAAAATGCCAGCCTCAATGTCAGATTTTAAACGATCGATTACTTGAAGATAGAGATGACGATGATCTGCTTTAATAGTCACATATATCACCACCAAAATCAGAGATCAGACATCTGATGTACAACATTCCTACTAATCGTTCATAAATATAACATTTTTGCAGAATGAAATAAACAGTTTTAAATAAAATCTGTTATAGAATTCATTCTTTCTTCAAATTCGTTGCAAATAAATGGACAAATATACGGAAAGGACCATCCATTTAATGTTTAATTATCGTATTGATGAATAAGCACCTGACGAGGTTTACTGCCCTCAGGAGGCCCGACAATACCGCGTTGTTCCATCTGATCAACAATACGTGCTGCCCTTGAATAGCCTATTCGGAAGCGACGCTGAAGCATGGAGACAGATGCTGTTTGCATACTGACCACTAATTGCACTGCTTCGTCATATAATTCATCGGTTTCCTCTAAAATCGTTTCTTCTTCAGTAGGAATCATCTCCTCTTGATACTGAGCCTTTTGCTGTTCTATAACAAAATTCACAACAGCCTCAACCTCTTGATCCGATAAAAAGGCTCCTTGTACCCGTTTTGGTTTCGATGCACCGGCTGGTAAAAATAACATATCTCCGCGTCCAAGTAATCGTTCTGCTCCGCCCATATCTAAAATCGTTCTCGAATCAATAGCTGAAGAAACTGCAAAAGCAATTCGCGATGGAATATTAGCTTTAATGACACCTGTTAAAACATCTACACTTGGTCTTTGCGTTGCAATAATCAAATGGATTCCCGCTGCACGTGCCATTTGGGCTAAACGTGTAATTGAATCCTCCACATCACTAGATGCGACCATCATCAAATCTGCTAACTCATCTACAATGACTACAATATAAGGTAGCTTAGGATGCTTTTCATCTGTCTGTTCATTGACCTTTTGTACATGATTATTATAGCCTTCAATATTTCGTGTTCCAGTATGTGAAAACAGGTCATATCGACGTTCCATTTCAGAAACAACTTTTTTCAAGGCTTGAGAAGCTTTTCGTGCATCGGTCACAACAGGCGCCAATAAATGGGGAATACCGTTATAAACATTTAACTCCACCATTTTCGGGTCAATCATCATAAGCTTTACTTCATGTGGTTTTGTACGCATTAGTATGGATACTACTATGCCATTTATACAGACACTTTTCCCACTACCTGTTGAACCCGCTACGAGTAAATGCGGCATTTTATTGAGCTCTGCTAGCACTGCTTGTCCCGTAATATCTCGTCCAAATGCTACCTGCAACAATGCTTCTGGCTTAGCTCCATCCTTCGATTCTAATACCTCTCGTAAAGTAACAATGGCTACCTCACTATTTGGCACTTCAATACCAATGGCAGATTTTCCAGGGATTGGTGCCTCCATACGAATATCCTTGGCAGCCAGCGCTAATGCTAGATCATCTTGCAGATTGACAATTTTACTTACCTTGACACCAATATCAGGTAAGATTTCATATTTCGTAACGGCTGGTCCTAAATGAACTTGTGTGACTTTTGCCTTTACGCCGAAGCTTTGCAATGTTTGTTCAAGCTTTTTGGCATTCGCCTGGATGACGGAATATTCTCCACTTTGGTCATGTTGTGGTGGTAATTGTAATAGATTGTAAGAAGGAAGCTGGTAGTCTGCATTTTCTACAGTATCTGTCCCTTGAATATGGACCTCATCCATAGCTTCATCGTGTTCATTTTCCACTATTTCTGCCTGATCAAATATAGTTCTTTCCTGAGATACATTTTGGGTAAATGCAGAAATAATGGGCTCATGATGTATTTCTTCTTCTTCTTGCTCAGGCATATCCGTGGTTTGATTCACCGCTGCAATCTCGTCCACACTTTCTGCCCTAGAACGACGATTACTTGGCTTTTTAGGTGCATTTTTTTTCTTATCTCGATGTTTCTTTTTCCATTTACCAAATAAATCTGGCATTTTCTCTGCCAAATATGGCACTAATGCTTTTCCAGTAACCAAAATCAAGCCTATAAAGAAAATAACCCAAGCAACGACTCGTGCCCCTGATGCTTCAAATAGAACATGAAGACCACTAAATAAAAGAGCACCGATCATTCCACCGCCTAGTGCATTACTGCGATGAATAATCCCCTCGGTATTGATGAGAATTCGCCATGATTCACGGAGAACCGAATCAGATAATAAGCCACCTGATTTTGATAATTGTTCAAATAATATGCCATGACTAAAGATGGTTAAGCTCATAATAATGAGGAGCATACCTAGAATTAAGCGGTCTTTCATACCGACTTTTTTTCGACCAATCATCATTAATAACGCAACAAATATTAGCATAAATGGAACGGCAAAATGTAAATTTCCTAATAGAAACATTGCGAATGTTTGTAGCGTACGCCCGATCATACCGTATTCAAAAATCATGATGACCGCAAGCGCAATTAAGAGCAGCCCTAGAATTTCATACATAAGTGGAGACATTTCTTTTTTTTCTGTTGTTGCTTTGCTTTTAGTAGACTTTTTTCTTTTACTAACCGCCATTTCTATCACCTTCTTCTGCAATCCATTTTATATATGTAGCGAATCATACCATGTAGAACTCGAACATTTCAAAAAAAGGATTTTCCACCGCAATTGGGAGAAAATCCTTTTCCATTTACTTTTCCTCAAAGCCTTGACGATGAGTCATTTGTATTAATATTCCATAATAATTGGGATAATCATTGGACGACGCTTTGTTTTCTGGAATAGGTACGTATTTAAAGTATCACGAATTTCTTGCTTAATATTCGTCCATTCAAATGTTTCTTTCCCTACATATTTTTCAATAACAGTCCTTGCGATGTCCGATGCCTCAACCATTAACTCTTCTGATTCACGAACATATACAAAGCCGCGTGATAAAATTTCTGGACCAGACGCAATTTTCTTTTGTGCACGATTTAATGTCACGACCACAATGAAAATACCATCCTGTGATAATAATTTACGATCACGAAGAACAATATTCCCCACATCGCCAACACCGATCCCATCAATTAAGACGTTACCAGCTTGTACACGTCCACTCATGCGCATCTTATTATTTTTATATTCAACAATATCCCCTTTATCAGCGATAAATATTTGGGATTTTTGCATGCCTAGCTGTTGAGCTAATTTAGAGTGAGCAATTAGCATACGATATTCCCCTTGAACAGGAATAAAATACTTTGGTTGCATTAAATTTAACATAAGCTTTAAATCTTCTTGACTACCATGACCTGATACGTGCACATTTTTGCTAGAAGTTAGAATTTCAGCCCCAGCTTTAGAAATGGAGTTCATCGTATTAGCCATTTGCACTTCCATACCAGGAGAAGGTGTAAATGTAATTAAAACTGTATCACCCTGCTTAATTTTAATGTCACGGTGATGCTTACGTACGATTTTTTCGAGAGCATCTAAAGGCTCCCCTTTATTGCCTGTTGTAATAATGATAATTTCATCGTCTTGATATTTTTGCATTTCTGAAATTGGAATAATTGTATCTTCTTCGACTGTTAAATAGCCAAGCTGTACACCTAAATCTACAGCCTTCTCTAATGGCTTCCCGACAATCACTACTTTACGGAATGATTTTTGAGCTTGAGCAAATACTTGTTGAATTCGGATAAAATTCGATGCATAAACAGCTACTAAAATACGACCTGGTGCTGAATGGAATGTTTTTGATAATTGTTCTTCAATGACAATTTCCGATGTTGTATAACCTGGTCGTTCAGCTTCGCAAGACTCAGATAATAGAATAAAGACGCCATCTTCCCCTAACTGGGCCATTTTCGCTAAATCAGGTTTAAATTTACCTGTCGCTGATTGATCGAATTTGAACTCTCCTGTATGAACAATCGCGCCTTCAGATGTATGGAACACTACCCCTAACGAATCGGGAATACTATGTGTTGTGTGGAAGAATGTTACATACGTTGAGTTGAAATTCATACGACTACGGTTTGTTACTTCAAAAAACTTTACCTGATGTGGTGCAGGTAATTCTTTCAAATGTTCCTTAGCTAGAGCAATTGTTAATTTTGAGCCGTAAACTGGTGCCTTTATTTTTTGCAATACATAGGCAATCGAGCCAATTGCATCTTCATGTCCGTGTGTTAAGAATATACCTTTCACACGCTCTTTATTTTCTTCTAAGTACGTAATGTCAGGGATCACGATATCGATGCCTAGCATCTCGTCCTCTGGGAACATTAAGCCGCTATCTACTACAAATAGCTCTTCATCAATTTCTACTACGTACATTGCTTTTCCAATTTCGCCCACACCCCCAAGAGGGATGATTCGAATCAGTTCATTTTTCTTTTTTGTCAATTTATTTCCTCCTAAAAAATATCCCGAACAGCAACCACTTAACATTTATTATACGGTTTGCTAAGCTTTTGCACAAATTAAAAATACATGTTTCACAGCAGAAATATATTTTCTTATCTTTTCCTTATTGCTAGTAGATGGAAAGACAGATATTGGAATCTTTATGGAAATAGAGTCATTAAAGTATTTTTGAGGATGAGAAGTTATGGATTTCTTAAATAAAAAGGAAGCTGCTTTGAATAATCAGCCTCACAGACTGTTGACAAAATCCATCGAGAAGTTCACTCTCTATGCTTTTCTTCCTCTTGCATTTTCAATTTTGGTAAATCACTTACTGCGGATCTCCACATACTCTCCGAGCAAATTTGCTCTCTAAGCTAATTACCATGTCCAAGTAGCCATTTTCTTTAAATCATGGCAGCCAAAGTAAGCATCGCCTGCATGGACAATTGTTTAGTGGATATCTAAATAAAAAATCTATAGTAGCTTCCAGTTTTCACACGAAATAATCTTTGGGAATTCATGGATCAATCGTTAACATATCAAATTGTTCACGCTCATTATAACTTTAAATGAATAAGGAGTTCTTTATGTTGAAGTTGGTGTAACAAATTGCGGGAAAGTCGAGATTCTGGACTGAGGGGATGTTTTCTGTGCGAAAGCAAAGCGGCAGCAACAAAGCGAGGGAAGCGGGTAGACCCAGTAAAGAAAAAAAAGACTGTAGCCAACTCAAAATTCATTGAGAGTTCGTCTACAGTCCGCGAGACTGATTTGAATGATCAGCCTCGTTTTTATTTATCTAAAACTTCTCGCTTTTTCTTGATACGTATCCCAAATGTTATCAAAGTTAGCCTTCTCTTCATCCGTCATTTCCATCATTGGCAAACGAACATTGAGTGTATCAAAGCCTAGCTTTGTCATTGCATATTTAATAGGTGAAGGGTTCGGTTGAGCGAACAGCGCGCGTACAAGAGGTAATAATGCTCGGTGAATTTTAGCTGCTAGCTTATGATTTCCTTCTTCAAACGCTTTAATCATTAATTGCATATCATTGCCTACTACATGAGCCGCTACGGAAATAATGCCTGCCCCGCCAATCGCCATTAGTGGCAATGTTAGGCCATCATCTCCGCTATACACTAAGAAATCATCATCTGGATCAACATTTTCAATAACATCACCCATCTGATCCAAATTGCCGCTTGCTTCTTTAATCCAAGCGATGTTAGGAATCTTACTTAATGCAACAGAAGTTTCATAGGCCACATTCACACCAGTACGCCCAGGGACATTATAGAGCATAACTGGTAGACTCGTTTGTTTAGCAATCGTTTCAAAGTGAGCAAAGATCCCACGTTGATTTGGTTTATTGTAGTAAGGAGCTACAAGCATTATGCCATCTGCTCCATTTTCTTCTGCTTTATGGGTCATGGCTATAGAATATGCTGTTTCATTGTCCCCTGTGCCAGCAATAACTGGCACACGACCAGCTACCTTTTCTACTGTAAAACGAACAACCTCTATTTTTTCTTCCGTAGACATTGTAGGATTTTCAGAAGTCGTACCACAAGCAACAATACAATCTGTACCATTGTCGATCAAATGATTAATAATACGTTCTAATTCTGGATAATTTATCGTGCCATCATCTTTAAACGGCGTAATCATAGCCGTTCCAATTCGACCTAAATTCATCCTTACACCCCTCTTATAGTAAGTTATCCTCAAGCATTGCTTCTGCAATTTGGATAGAGTTTAATGCAGCGCCTTTTAATAGATTGTCAGAAACGATCCATAGATGGAATCCTTTTTTGTTGTCTAAATCTTGACGGATACGTCCTACAAAAGTAGCGTCTTCCCCTTCTGCATAAATAGGCATTGGGTAAGTTTGTGTTGCAATATCATCTTGTAATACTATACCTGGTGCATTGCGTAATACGTCAAAAATCTCTTGGATTGATGTTTCTTTCTCTACCTCAATATAAACAGACTCTGAGTGACCTGAAACGACCGGCACACGAACGCAAGTAGCAGCAACTTTTAGCTCTGGTGCATGCATAATTTTTTTCGTCTCATTAATCATTTTCATTTCTTCGTATGTAAATCCGTTATCTGTGAATTTATCAATTTGTGGAATGACATTACGAGCGATTGGGTAATGGCGCTTATCACTACCAGATGGTAAAATATTTGCTTCTACATCCCTACCTGCTTCCCAGTTTGCGCTTTGTGTTTTTAATTCTTCAATAGCAGAAATACCTGCACCTGAAACCGCCTGATACGTTGAAACAAGCACTTTTGTTAATCCAAATGCTTTACGAATTGGCTCAAGTGCAGCTACCATTTGAATTGTCGAGCAGTTTGGATTTGCAATAATCCCTTTATGCTTCGCCAGATCGCCTCGATTCACTTCAGGTACAACAAGTGGTACCTCTGGATCCATTCGGAAATGGCTCGTATTATCAATAACTACCGCACCACGCTTTGCTGCTTCGGGTGCAAGCACAGCTGATACTGAACCACCAGCTGAGAATAAAGCGACATTGACGCCTTCAAAAGCTTCAGGTGTCGCTTCTTCAATTGTATATGTTTGACCATTAAACTCGATTGATTTTCCTGCTGAACGTGCAGATGCTAGAAATTTAATGTTCCCTATTGGAAATTTTCGTTTGATTAATTGCTCCATCATTTTTGATCCTACTGCTCCTGTTGCTCCAACAACCGCAACTGTTAACTGCTTTGTCATCTGTCATCTCTCCTTGAATACAAGTTCCATAATGTGTGCTATTGTATCACAAAAATACTGAAAATTGTGTGTAATCTATGATTTATTTGAAATATTGTATCAACAGCGGTTGTAATTGCTTTTTCTGCGTAATTGCTGCATGAACAGTATCTACCATTTGGTCAAAATCAGCAATTAGAGAATTTGGTTTGGAGTGAGGAGAGTCCTGACCAAATGGGATAAAGTAAATATTTTTGGCATTTAACAACTTCATTATATTTATTCCATTTAAGCCGAGTGCATCATTTGTTGAAATTCCTAACACTACAGGTGATCCATTACGTAAAGTTGCCTTTGCTGCCATAAGAACAGGGCTATCTGTAGCCGCATTGGCAAACTTACTAATACTATTACCTGTCATTGGAGCGATTACCATTGCATCCAGTGGATTGGATGGACCAAATGGCTCCGCTTCTTTTATAGAAGAAATAACTTTTTCTCCAGTTAAAGCTTCTATTTTTGCAATCCATTCCTCCCCTGTACCAAAGCGTGTAGCTGCATGTAAAACGGAATGGGTAATGATTGGTATAACCGTTGCACCAACATCCATAAAATTTTGAATTTTAGGTATGACATCTTCATACGTACAATGAGAGGCTGTAATACCTAGGCCAATTCGTTTCCCCGTTAACAATTTTCTTCCTCCTCTATGGCCTTGCACAGAATTTCAGCAGCATTATGTGCAAAGTATTTCCCAGGCAATGATGGCAACAGTACATATGTTTGAAGTTGCTCAGCATCTATATCCAAACAGCCTGGCTCTGAGGCTAAATCATATAAAACTGCTGGAACATGATCTTTAAACGATTCTGTAATCCATTTAGCTGGAATGGTATTAATAAATGTACCTTCATTAATTGACCATAAACGATCATCTAAGTCCGTAGCTTTATAGCCATATGCCTTAGCCTCACTCACTTGTACAACTGAACGTGCAACAATATGAACATTTGCCCCCATTTTAACTAGTAAAGAAGCGAGCATTTTTGCGATACGTCCGAAACCTGCGATTGTAAAGTTTTGTCCGTAAATACATTTTTGCTCGAGTCCGTAAAACGTGGCGATAAACCCCTCTGCTGTTAATCTAGCATTTTGCCAAATAAACGATTCTTGTTGTAAATAGCAAAGGGATTCATTTTTTTCTAGCAGATGCTTCCAGTGCATAGTTAAACGACCTGTATAGAATTTAACCTGTGATATACCATATAGCTGTTCTACTTCTATTTTTAAAGGCAGGATAGGTAGAATAATTTTATTTGGTTGAAATTCTAAAACAAGTTTATTTAACTCCTCGTTCCAAACTGTCGTTCTTTTATAAAACACTGTTCTCGATGGACTTCTTAACATTGTAGCTAGTTCTTTTAATCTGGAGTCCTCACCGATAACGAGCCATTTTTCGTTTTCCAAAAGCTCACCTCACTGTAAATATTCTGACTGTACTGTAGATGTCTTGTTAAATAAAATTCGATCTTCACCAATTAATATAATTTCGTGCCAAGGTATCATTTCACTAACCTTCATTTTCTTTTTTTGGAAAGGTAATTTATCTTTGACAATCTCAAAACCATGTATTTTTCCTGTTTGCACATCTAATAGGCATTCTGTATGAGCCAGGATGCCAAAATGTACACCACCCTCAATTTGAATTAACTCTTTATCCACCATCTCAGATAGTAGCATTCCTCATCTCCCTCCTTGAGCCGTTACCTCAATATATGCCGAGTTTTTGTAAATCGTGCCCCCTACCAAAAGTAGGAATATATTGCATTTCTGCTCCAATCTGTGTATAGTGTGTATATACAGTTATAAGAGGTGAGGATTTTGCATATCCATTTAAGCAATGCCAGTGATAAGCCCATATATGAGCAAATCACCATCCAGCTCAAAGAAGCCATTCTAGCTAATAAATTGCAAGCAGGTGATGCCCTACCATCCATTCGTGCTTTAGCTAAAGATTTAAAAATAAGCGTAATGACTACTAAACGTGCCTATGCCGATTTAGAACGGGATGGCTTTATTGAAACAGTCGCTGGGAAGGGAAGCTTTGTAACGGAACGTAACCAGGATTTCCTGCGTGAGGAGCTCTTGCGACAAGTAGAGGAACATGTGCTGAAAGCCGTAAAATTAGCGAAAACAGCTGGTCTATCAAATGAAGAATTACAAGATTTAGTCACTTTAATGTTAGAGGGGGATCATTAAGATGAATGCCATTGAAATTCATGACTTACATAAAGGATTTGAAGGTTTTTCACTAAAAGATGTAAGTTTTTCAGTACCTCAAGGAACAGTAATGGGCTTTGTTGGAGAAAATGGTGCTGGAAAATCCACAACGATTAAGTGCATGCTTAATTTAGTAAAAAAAGAATACGGCGATATATTACTTTTTAACAAAGATCATGTCGAACATGAACAATCGATTAAAAATGACATTGGCGTGGTTTTTGACGAATTACACGTACCCGAAACGCTGACTGCGACTCAGCTTGACAAAATTATGAAAAAGGTATTTAAAACATGGGATACAGATTACTACTTTGAACGATTAGCTCAATTTAACGTGCCAAAGAAGAAAAAAATCAAGGAACTTTCGCGAGGCATGAGAATGAAGCTATCAATTGCTTTAGCATTGTCTCATCATCCGAAACTCTTAATTTTAGATGAACCAACAAGTGGTCTGGACCCCATTATTCGCGATGAAATTTTAGATTTATTTTTAGCATTTATGCAGGATGAAACACACAGTATTCTTTTTTCCTCCCATATTACAAGTGATTTAGAAAAAATAGCCGACCATATCACCCTTATTCATAATGGAGAAATTTTATTGAGTGAAAGTAAAGATGCCCTTTTATATGAGTATGGCATTTTCAAAGGAAGTCTTGAGGAGGTAAACGAATTACCTGAGCATGCGATTATAAGAAAGCGCAATGGCGTATTTGGAATCGAGGCATTAGTACTTAAAAAGGAAGTAAATGAGATGTTCAAACTTGAAAGACCCTCTATCGAAGATATTATGCTATTTTTCGTGAAAGGGTGTGTTTAATTATGATTGGTTTACTAGTAAAAGATTTTATGACCATTCAGCGTCAAATGAAGTCACAATTATTTGTCATACTTTTTCTCCTTATTATGGCTATTCTTATGCGAGAAACTTCTATGATTTTAGCTGTTATTGTTTTTATTGTTACCATTCAAGCCATCACTGCCCTTGCGTATGATGAACAATGCAACTGGGATAAATACGCTAATACCTTTCCAATTACAAAAGCTGATATTGTGCTTAGTAAATACTTACTAAGTGTGTTATTAATGCTACTCGGTCTTGTCATTGCTCTACCAATCATTTTTCTTATTCATCAATTGAGCAATAATGAGATGACTGCTCAATTTTTCCTCACGTTTATGATGATTGTAACATCGGCCCTTTGTCTGTTAGCCGTTTTTTTACCTATTTATATTAAATATGGCTCTCTCAAAGGAAGAATGGTTCTAATTGCACTTTGTTTTATCCCTGGCTTTTTAGTGGGGATGTTTAAAGGGGCTATACCCACAATAATTATGACATTTTTAGATTTAAAGCAATTCATCTATTTTACACCTTTCGCTGGACTTCTGTTACTGTGGCTTTCCTCACTCATTTCTACAGAAATCTATAAACGAAAAGAATTCTAGGGGGGATTCCATGCGTGCCTTATTAGTACAAAGATTTATCGTACAAAGATGGACTATCCTTTTTGCAATCACTATCTGTTTCGTTCTTTATTTCATACGCTTGCCTTATTTAGATAGCCCATTCATTTGTCTATTTGTAGTAATTGTTTCCGCTAGCCTCGTTGAAAATTTATATAAAGGGGATCGTCAAGTAAAATGGGAAGTTTATGTTAATAGCTTGCCTCTCTCAAAGAAAGTCCAATTACAGTCGGATTTCCTTTTTTGCTATGCCTTTGTTGCAAGTCTCTATATATTAATTGCACCTTTGTACTTTTCACAGTCTGAAGCGTCTACAAATTTTATTAGCCATTTTGCCATGTATGTTGGTTTTATCAGTAGCTCTTTTTTTCTTCTTTCTAGTCAATTTTATATTCAACAGCTCGAGGAAACGGAGAAAATGCGATCTTTACAGATGCTTACAGCTACAGTACTAATTATAACTCTTAATTCGGTTGTTCATTTTTATTTATCGCTAGTAGCAGGAAATCTCTTCATTTTGTTAATCCCAACGCTTATAAGTATCTTTAGTAGCTGGTTAGTTTTTCAAAAATGTCTTCATTTATTGATGACACGAGAAATATTTTAACATTCAAAAAAAATAGGCTGCCCTTAAGGCAACCTATTTTTTATCTACAACTACATGAATTAATGTATCATTAGCAATATCAATCGTAAAGGCTTTCCCAAATCCAACAACATAACGCCCCTCTATTGGCGTTAGTTCGAATAAAGAAAAATCAAGTGAGCGCAACAACTCCATCATTTTTGCATTAAACAGTTGATCGAATGTCGCAAATATATCCTCATGACCTTCATTCCCTAATTTTTTTGGTACACATTGCCAACGTGCTCGCTCTGGAGCAAATGGATTGGCTGTTACGGCCTCATCTGCTACACAAATTAAATCAACCACTTCCGATTGCTCCATGAGTTGGTAATGCTCGGCTATTTGGCTAAGATAAACATAAAACTTTCCGTTGAGTCGCACAAAAGGCGTAGTACTACTAAAAGGCTTACCTTCCCCATTCACGAAGCTTAACACACAGTTTTTTTTACTTTGTATAAAGCTTTCATAATTTTGTTTTACTTGTTCAATATCAATTGCTTTTGGCATATTAT
Source organism: Lysinibacillus sp. GbtcB16 (assembly GCF_019091145.1). Classification (NCBI taxonomy): domain Bacteria; kingdom Bacillati; phylum Bacillota; class Bacilli; order Caryophanales; family Bacillaceae; genus Lysinibacillus; species Lysinibacillus sp. GbtcB16. Next base: position 527,483 of record NZ_JAGXJV010000001.1, on the reverse strand, counting down.
TTCCCCCTATACTCTAACCGTATTTTTCAATTGAATTCTCGGAGAATTATCCCAAGATACATATTGAATTTCAGCTTCCATACGATATATTTGTTGGATCATTTGTTCAGTCATCACTTCATCCGGTGTCCCTATATGTGCTCGGTTACCATCCTTTACAACGACGATTTTATCGCTGTAACTAGAGGCTTGGTTCAAATCATGAAGCACCATTACAACTGTCATACCCATATCACGGTTAAGCTCCCGTACTAATTCTAGCACTTCATGCTGATGAGCAATATCTAAAAATGTCGTGGGCTCATCCAATAATAAGACTTGTGGCCGTTGTGCCAAAGCCATCGCAATCCATGCGCGCTGTGCCTCGCCACCAGACAAAGCGGCTATTGGTTTTTCTTTATAATGGGAAAGATAGGTTTTTTCTAATGCCCAATCAATAATTGCCTCATCCTCTGCATTCAGGCGTTCAAACCACTTTTTATGCGGATATCGACCATAGGCCACTAAACTTTTGACAGAAATATCGCTCGGAGCTTGGTTTTGCTGACTCAGCATACACATTTTGCGTGCGATTTCCTTTGAGGATAGTCGACGCATATTTTCTCCTTCAAACAGGATATTCCCACCACTGTACGGCTGCATCCGTGCAATCGCCTTTAATATCGTTGATTTACCAGAGCCATTCGGTCCAATAATCGATAGAATCTCGCCTTGTTCCACTTCAAATGAAAAATTATGGACAACTTCCTTTTGTTCATAGCTGATGGATAGCTGTTCAATTTTTAACATTAAAACGCCCTCTTTCTCATTAAGTATAAGAAGTAAGGTCCACCGATTACCGCCATTAAAATGCCTGCCGGTATATCAAGTGGTGCAAATATTGTCCGTCCGCCCGTATCCGCAACCAATAAAACAATCGCCCCCAAGGCCATACTCATAGGCAACATGTATTTATAATCAGAACCAACTAATAATCTCGCCATATGAGGTACAATTAATCCAACAAAGCTGATCATTCCCACTGCAGCAACAGATATCGCTGCTAAAAAGACAGCTAAAATTGATAGCATAATACGAATCCGTGTTACACTTTCCCCTAAATTAGTAGCGACCTGATCGCCCAAACGGATAATGTTTGCTTTGCGAATTGCAAAAATGGATAGTATCCAGCCTATAATGGCGTACAAATAAATCATATGCAGCGATGCATTTCCTTTTGCAGCGAGACTACCATTCATCCATTGTACTGCCGATGGTAGACGATCACTATATAGTATCGACAAAAATCCAATGACGCCCCCACATAAAGCATTTACTGCAACCCCTGATAAAATAATGGTGATTGGGGTAATGCCTGTCCGTCTCCAGGCGAGTGCATAGACAATTGCTGCGGCAATTAAACCACCAACAAAGGCTGCGATAGGGATCAAATGGGTTAATTCTGGATTCGCTAAAAGGATAAGCAATACAAAAGCTGCAGCACCACTTGTTACCCCTGTTAAACCTGGATCTGCTAACGGATTTCCCATGACTGCCTGCAGTAACGCCCCAGATATAGCTATACTTGCGCCAATAATTAAAGCTAGTAACACGCGGGGAAGACGGATATCCCATATAATCGTTGTATACACACCCTCTTGACCACGACCATTGATAAGGGTTGATAATATATCAGGAGTTGAAATATGGACACTACCTAATCCAATTGCTATTACTGCTGCTAAAATGGTTATCACAAAGGTCGTGATAATAATCATGCGACTTCTTGCTGTATGAATCATACCTCTACCTCACGAACTTATTTATAGAAATAATCTGCAATCGTTGTTAGTGCTGTCTCAGCATTTGTAATAGATGTGACACCAAAAATACTGTAATCAAGCATATAGATTTTGTCATTTTTGTATGCTGATAATTGTTGCCAAGCACTATTTTTTTCAATTTCTTGTTTAAATTTATCTTCATTCGCTCCGTGATCGCCAGACGCTAAGACAAAGACAATATCTGGATCTGCTACAACAATATCTTCTAAATTCATTGGTGAATAAGTTGACTCTGCTTTTAATACTGATTTCGCAATATTATCTGCACCCAATCTTTCTACTAAGCTTCCTAAGTAGGATTTGTCGTTCATTACCATAAAGGAATCAGATGTTCCGATAACGAGCATAACAGATGGTAATTCTTTTCCTTGTGCTTGCTCTTCCAGCTCTTTTTCTTTTGCTACAAGATTTTGTAAGATTTCATTTACTTTTTCTTCTTTACCAAAGTATGTACCTAGCACCTTAAAACTCAATTTTAAGTCATCATACGAATCTGTTGGTAAATAAGCTGTTGGGAGATTCATTCCCTGTAGTGCTTGATCTAATGAGCTTTGTAGAGAAGAAGCGCCAAGAATCAAATCGGTTTGTAAACTCGAAATAACTTCTAAATCTGGTGACATTGGTGAACCAATTTTTGTAATCGAATCAAAGTCTGATGGTATCGGGTTTGTCGATGTTGGTACCCCCACTGGTGTGATCTCCAAAAGATGTAGCATTTCTGTTAAAGGAACTGATGTCGTCACAATTTTTTCCGGCACTGTTGTAGGAAAGTTTGCTAATGCCTTCTGAAAGGCTTCTTCATCAACACCATCTTGAAATTCATCTTTTTTGACAGCCGAAGTATCAGCAGCTTCATCTTGCTTTGCTACTTCTTCCTTTTGAATTTCTTTATCTGCGCCTTTCTCTTCTTGTTCTGCACATCCAACAAGTGCTAATGATAATGCGAGTGTACTAACATATAGCCATTTTTTCATATCTACTATTTCCTCTGTGTAAATGAAAATGATTTTCAATATCAATCATACTATCAGAGTTAATTGATAATTACAATGCCTAATTGATAATACAAATAAAAAGTAGGTGTCTCAATAATCATTTGAGACACCTACTTTTAAGACTATACAATGAGGTAGGTATTTTATTCGCTTGGTCCAATAATTGAAATAGCCGGCTCTGCTTTCAAAATTTTAGCAATCAATCGATCCACTGAGTCCATGGATACAGCATCTATAGACGCTAATACCTCGTCTACTGTACGATGTTTACGATGAACAAGCTCACTCGTACCATTCCGATTCATACGTGCGCCAGTTCCCTCTAATCCTAGAACAAAGCTACCTTTCAGCTGCTCTTTTGCATTATCAAGCTCTTCTTCTGTGACACCACCTGCGACAATATCGAGTAAAGTAGCATCAATAGTATGTTGTAGCTGTGATAATTGCTGACGGCTAGTACTGCCATAAATGGTGAACGCCCCAACATCTGCATAACAGGATTGGTAGGAGAAAATAGAATAAGCTAGACCTCTTTCTTCACGCACCTCTTGAAACAATCGTGAGCTCATATTGCCACCAATAATATTATTTAACGCAATAAAGCTATACATATCAGGGTCCTTAACACCAATAGCTGGATAGGATATAGCTAAATGCGCTTGCTCTGTATCTCGGATTTTGGAAATTTCCCCAGGATGAAATGAAGGATTTGTCAGCACAGGCGCAATCGCAACTGCGGAAGGCTGATATTGTCCAAATAACCGTTCAATCGTAGCTATGAGTTGAGGCGTAATATTGCCCGCAATGGAAATCACCACTGACTCTGGACCATAATGTTTGGCCATATAATGGCGAATCGCCTCAGCAGTAAATGTCTTTAATGTAGCTGCACTGCCCAATATCGGACGGCCCAGTGCATCATTGGGATACATGACACTCCATAGCTTTTCATGCACATCATCGTCCGGGGCATCTTCGCTCATTAAAATTTCCTCTAATACGACTTGTCGTTCTTTTTCTAATTCTTCTTCTGCAAATGTAGAATTAAAAAACATATCAGCCAAAATGGAGACTGCTAGCTCTGCATGATGATCTAAAACTTTTGCATAATAACACGTATTTTCCTTAGATGTGAAAGCATTTAATTCTCCACCTATCCGATCAAATTCTTCCGCAATTTGACGAGCTGAACGAGTTGCTGTTCCTTTAAACAACATATGCTCTATAAAATGTGTAATACCGTTCTCTTCAGGTAGTTCATAGCGTGAACCCGCGTTAACAAAAATACCTAAAGCAACAGATCTTACATGGTTAATTTGTTCTGACACAATACGAACACCGTTCTGACATGTATGTACTTGAACCAAAAAATCTCCCCCAACTATATATTTCTTTATGATGATAAACTATTTAAAAAGGCTGCGCATTAGACGCAGCCTTTTATCTTTATTATTTTTGTTGTTCAGCGCGTTCTTTTTCCTCTTGTAGTACTACTTTACGAGATAAATTCACACGACCTTGTTTGTCAATTTCAATTACTTTTACTAGTAATTGATCGCCAAGTTTTAAGACGTCTTCCACTTGCTTTGTACGTTCCTCTTGAATTTCAGAAATGTGAAGCAAGCCATCTTTACCTGGGAAGATTTCACAAAACGCACCGAATTTTTCAATACGCTTCACTGTCGATAAGTAGTATTCCCCTACTTTAGCTTCACGTACGATATCTTCAATAATTTGTTTTGCGCGTGCATTCATTTCTTCATTAGCAGAAGAAATATAGATTGTACCATCTTGTTCTGTATCAATCTTAACGCCCGTTTCTTCAATAATTTTGTTAATTTGTTTTCCGCCAGGTCCAATAACATCGCGAATTTTATCTGGGTTGATTTTAACAATCACGATTTTTGGTGCAAATTCAGATAATTGTGTACGTGGCTCTGCAAGTGTCGCAAGCATTGATTCTAAAATATGCATACGACCTACTTTAGCTTGTGTCAATGCTTCTTCTAAAATATTTCGTGATAGGCCATCGATTTTAATGTCCATTTGTAGAGCTGTTACACCTTTAGCTGTACCAGCCACTTTAAAGTCCATATCCCCTAGATGATCTTCCATGCCTTGAATATCCGTTAAAATAGAATAATGTTCACCTTTTTTAATAAGGCCCATTGCAATACCTGCAACTGGTGCTTTTAAAGGAACACCAGCATCCATCATAGCTAATGTAGATGCACAAATAGACGCTTGAGATGTTGAACCATTTGATTCAAGTACTTCCGATACACAACGAATTGTATATGGGAAAACAGACTCATCAGGAATAACTGCTTCCAGTGCACGTTCTCCTAAAGCTCCATGACCAATTTCACGACGACCTGGTCCACGAATTGGTCCTGTCTCACCAACCGAGAATTGGGGGAAATTATAGTGGTGCATGAAGCGTTTTGATTCTTCGACACCTAAACCGTCAATAATTTGTACATCCCCAAGCGCGCCTAAAGTACAAATAGAAAGTGCTTGAGTTTGTCCACGTGTAAATAGACCTGAACCGTGTGTACGTTGTAATATTCCGGTTTCAGAAGAAAGTTGTCGAATCTCGTCTAGTTTACGACCATCTGGACGAATTTTATCTTCAGTGATTTGTCGACGTACTTCATCTTTTACCATCTTATCAAGTATTGTATAAACCTGCTTCATCGTATCATCATCTGCTTCTTGCTCTTCATAGGAAGCAATAATACGATCTTTTACAGCTTGAATCGCTTCGTCACGAGCATGTTTCTCAGCAGTTTGAATTGCATCATGCATATCCGTCTCACAAGCAGCCTTTATATCCGCTTGGATTGCTTCATCAATTTCAAATAATGTAACTGGTTTCTTTTCTTTTCCTACCTCAGCCACAATTTGCTCTTGGAATGCGATAATTTTTTTAATTTCCTCATGCCCAAACATAATCGCTTCTAACATCACTTCTTCTGGAACTTCAAGTGCGCCAGCTTCAACCATGTTGATAGCGTCCTTGTTCCCTGCTACAGATAAATGAATTGTCGATTGGTTCGATTGTTCCACTGTTGGATTAACAATGAACTCACCGTCAATATAACCAACTTGTACACCCGCTATTGGCCCATCAAATGGAATGTCAGAAATAGCTAAGGCTAATGAAGAACCAAGCATTGCTGCCATTTCAGACGTACAGTCAGAATCATTTGACATTACCATAGAGATTACTTGAACTTCGTTACGGAAACCATCGGGGAACATCGGACGGATTGGACGGTCGATTAAACGGCTCGCCAATATAGCTTTTTCTGATGGACGCCCTTCACGCTTAATAAAGCCGCCAGGAATTTTACCCGCAGCATATAGACGTTCTTCATAGTTTACTGTTAATGGGAAGAAATCAAGTGGTTTTGGTGATTTTGACATTGTGGCTGTAGATAATACGGAAGTATCGCCATAGCGTACTAATACAGCTCCGTTTGCTTGTTTTGCTAACTGTCCTACTTCAATTACAAGTGGACGGCCAGCCCATTCGTAGGAATAGACTTTCTTTTCGTTCATTCAATGAACCCCTCTCTATTATAAAAAACACTTACTTCGTCTGTATGTACTAATTGTAAGTGTACCAAAAATGCTTGTTCTATGCTAAAAAATATTTCTTGAAATAATCATACATTTAAATTCAGTTATTGCCAATTTATTTAAGATTTATTTCTATATTTTATTGAAAAAACATTTTTATACTTTTGTTATATGGAATTGACTTAAATTGATCCTTCCTGACGAAAAGTAATGTATGTAAATAGATATAAATGCTTCTTCACATTATTATTTCAAGTGCAGGCTATACACAATAGATTTATTATACCACGGTACTTGTCATACAACATCCTACTAGTATAAAGAAAGTTAAGTATGTAGTAAAGTTTAAGTGTGTCAAGGTGGAAAAATTAAAATAAATGCCCCGTCAAACTAGCATTCACGGGGCATTTCATGTCTCTTTTATGTAAATTATGTAGTTTTAGACAGCGGTCTAGCTATTTTATCTTTGTTTTTTGCTGTTTGGATCTTATTGCTGATAGCTGGAATGACGAAACGATCCAATCCAAACTTACCGGCATTGAAACCAGCTGCTGCTATAAAGATAGCGAGTAAAATATCCCATGGGTTACTTGATATAGTTCCTGCCATTAAAAATGCAAAGTTCATAACCATCCCAAAAAATGCAGCATAGGTTGTTAAACATCCAAGTATTAATCCTAGGCCAACTAAAAACTCTCCCCAAGGAATAAGGAAATTAATAATTTCAGCATTGGGTAAAGCAAATGTTTCAATAAACTTTACATATAGTGGATATGCTAAATCCTCGCCGCTAGTTACTGGATTTGCTGTTGCATTTGCTAAAAAACCGGATGCATCAAATCCATTCATCAATTTTCCCCAACCGGCTGTTAGCCAATGCCAACCTAGATAGATACGAATAATTGTCAAAATCCCTGCAACAATATTATTCTCTCTTAATATTTTGTTAAACATCCAACTGCACCTTCTCACCATAAAATTTTGTTTTCACATTTCACAAGCTGAAGTAAGTTGTTATAGGCCATTCATGGCTAAATAAGAACAACTACTATTCAATTAGTTCTTGATCCAACTCGATTGGACAATAAAGCTAAATTCACATAGGACTGGTTGAATTTGGTTGCGAAATGTGATTAGAATATATCACCCTTTTATTGGCTAGAACATGTTTTTTCTAGCTCGTTCACCGGAGCGTAAAAAAGTTATGGCTTATTATCGAACAAAATAAAAACGGAGACGAGAAGTGAACTATCCTAGAAGGTCATTATTTTTTTGCAATAAAAAAAGACTGTAGACAAAACATAAGTTTGTCTACAGCCCGCTGTAATTAGCGACGTAAGCCTAAACGGTTGATTAGTTCACGGTAACGTTGTACGTCAGTTTCACGAAGATATTTTAATAAGTGACGACGACGACCTACCATTTTAAGAAGACCACGCTCAGAGTGGAAATCTTTTTTGTGTGTACGTAAGTGAGTATTTAGAGCATTGATTTCTGCTGTTAATACTGCAACTTGTACTTCTGGTGAACCAGTGTCACTTTCGTGAGTACGGTACTCAGCGATAATTTCGTTTTTACGTTCTTTTGTAATAGCCATTTGTATGGACCTCCTAAGAAAAATTATTTATCCCCATTAGCACAGTAAACGTTGGAGTCTTCGATATACCGAGCTAAGGTTGAGCATTATGCACTTATGAATGTTACCATAAATGATTGGGGCAAGCAAGTAAAAACCGTTACTTCGTTGACTCTATTGTAGATCGTTAAAATATTGTATAGCTTCTTGTTTATCTTTTTCGATTTGCGTTTTTAAAGCTTCAATACCGTCAAATTTTCTTTCGCTTCGAATACGTTTATACCAAGCTACATGTACTTCTTCGCCATAAATATTCTTATCAAAATTTAAAATATGAACCTCAATGGACAATTGCTTATCGTTAGGATCTTTAAACGTTGGTTTGTACCCTACATTGCAGACACCATCATACCAAGCATTTTGGACTAGTAGACGAACAGCATAGACCCCACTTGCCGGAATAAAGGTGCCTTCTAAAGCTTGGACATTTGCAGTTGGGAAGCCAATTGTTCGACCACGTTTATCACCATGTACAACCATTCCGTTAATTTCAAATGGCCGTCCTAATAATGTTCTCGCCGCTTCCATATCACCCTCTTGTAAAAGTTGGCGAATACGGGTTGAGCTGATTTTCTCCACATCATCCGTTCTCTTCTCAACAATTGTCACACCATAATCACCATTGCTTAATGCACGCATATCTTCCATTGTCCCTTTACCGAATGCCCCAAATGAATAATCGAAGCCAGCCGTCACATGTTGAATATTTAATCCACGAATAAATGTATCAATAAATGCGGCTGGAGATAGCTTAGCAAAATCAGATGTGAAATGGACAACGAATACTGTATCCACGCCTTGTTCTTCAAAAAGCTGTAATTTCTGCTGTAAGAGTGTAATATAAAAAACCTTTTCGTTACGCCCTCCAAGGACTAATGATGGATGCGGGTCAAATGTCATTACTGCACTTGGAATTTGACGCTTTTCTCCCTCTTCCTTTGCCGCCTTGATAACAGCCTGATGCCCTCTATGTACACCATCGAAAAAGCCAAGCGCTAATGAATAGGGCTGCATGCTTTCTCTTTGCTGTAATTGATGTGGGTATTTTAAATGAATGACCTCCATTGAAAAATCCTCCTACTCTATCGTCGGAAACATCTTGTGTGGTTTCATCAAACCTGCCTTTGTAGGGTGAGCTTGATAAACCGCAACTGCCTTTCCATTGATTCCAAAGACAATTTTATCATGTATCTTTAACAATGTATCTGCTGGAAGCACTTGTCCATTGAAAATTTCTTTTTCATTGGCAGAAGTAATCTCAATATATGGATAGTCTGTTAATGCATACTCGACAGGTAAAATACAAGTAGTTACCTGCTCTGCATCCATAAGCTCCGCCACCTGTGCTAGCGTAAAACAGTTATCGCGCGTAAAGGTACCTGAAGCAGTACGTACGAGCTCTTTCATATGCGCTGGATAACCAAGAGCCTCTCCAATTTGGACAGCTAATGTACGGATATAAGTGCCTTTACTACAATCGATACGAACTGGGAATGTTATCTCCTGCCCCTCGTAGGATTCATTGTCATCGAGAAGCTCTAAAGCATAAATGGTAACTTGACGAGTAGGTCTTTCAACTGTTTCACCTTTTCGAGCATATTCATAGAGACGTTTACCATTTACCTTGACCGCTGAAAACATTGGTGGAGTTTGCTCAATAACACCTGTTAATGAAGCTAAAACCTCTTGCAACCGCTCACGAGAAACCTTCTTAACTGAAGGATCCTCTGCAACCGTTTCGCCCTCTGCATCCTCCGTTGTCGTTGTACGACCAATGGAAATAATAGCTTCATAGGTTTTCCCTGCATCTGTTAAATATTCTGCAATTCGAGTGGCTTGGCCAATACAAATTGGTAGTACTCCTTCCACACCTGGATCCAAAGTCCCTGTATGTCCAACCTTTTTTGTACGTAAAATTTTACGTAGCTTAAAGACACAATCATGGCTTGTCATGCCTCTTTCTTTCCAAAGCGGTAAAATACCGTTCATATACATCCTCCCAAATTGCCTTTAAAATAAAATTTACCTAGCATTATTACTAGATCGAAAATCTTCTTTATGAAGATAAAAAGCCTGCCTGCATAAACATGCAAGTGGCAGACTTTTCTAGCTTATTCTTTGTGTAAATCTCTCAGCAATGTATCAATACGGTTTCCGTACTCAATCGATGAATCGAATTCAAAGATTAATTCTGGTGTGCGTCGTAAACGAATACGTGAACCAATTTCTGATCGAATGAAACCAGAAGCTTTTACTAAAGCTTTAATCGTTTCCTCACGTTCACGTTCATTGCCTAAAGATGTAATATAAATAGTCGCTTGCTGTAAATCACCCGTTACCTCAACACCTGTAACAGTAACAAAACCAACACGCGGATCTTTAATTTTACGGCCAAGAATATCACCAAGCTCTTTTTTCATTTGCTCAGCAACACGGTTTGAACGTAGAGACATAATTTGTCACCTCTATTTCGATGTACAGATAGTTGATCTTTTCATGCTACTTAGCTATCTCAACTACCTACTATTCCTTATAAATAGTCTCGCCACACATTAAGCTGTTCCCATGACGGATTTGACTCTAAATAGTGGAGCGCGTGATTAATTTCCCGTTCAGCTGCCTCTTTCGATGAAGAAACAGCTACAAGTGCTAATTTGGTGCGCTGCCATACGTTTTGATGGTCAATTTCCGCAATAGAAACATTAAACTTCTGCTTAGTGCGGGTAATCATACGCTGTAAGACAGCACGTTTTTCTTTTAACGAATGGGCAGTTTGAATGATAAATTCAACTTCTGCGTATACAATCATTATACTCGTTTAACTTCTTCCATAATGTAGGCTTCAATAATGTCGCCTTCTTTAATATCGTTGAAGTTTGTAATCGTAATACCACATTCGTATCCTCTTGCTACTTCTTTTACTTCGTCTTTGAAACGCTTAAGCGTATCTAATTCACCTTCAAAAATAACTACGTTATCGCGAATTACACGAACGCCTGAATCGCGTGTTACTTTTCCTTCAGTTATATACGAACCAGCAATTGTACCAACTTTTGATACTTTAATTGTTTGGCGAACTTCTGCTTGACCAATAATTTTTTCTTCAAATTCAGGATCAAGCATACCTTTCATTGCTTGCTCAATCTCTTCAATTACTTTGTAAATGATACGGTGTAAACGAATATCTACGCCTTCTTCTTCTGCAGCACGTTTTGCATTGACATCTGGACGTACATTAAAACCAATAACAATAGCATTGGAAGCGGCAGCAAGAGAAATATCAGATTCCGTAATGGCACCTGCACCAGTGTGAATAATTTTCACATTTACGCCTTCTACATCAATTTTCATTAATGATGCAGCCATTGCTTCTACAGTACCTTGTACGTCTGCCTTAACGATTAAGTTCAGCTCTTTCATTTCGCCTTGGCTCATTTGCTCAAATAAGTTATCAAGCGTTACACGTTGTTTTTCAGAACGTTGTGCTTGGATAGCTGACATCGCACGAGTTTCACCAACTTGACGAGCTGTTTTTTCGTCTTCAAAGACAACAAAACGGTCCCCTGCTTGAGGTACATCATTTAAACCTGTAATTTCTACTGGTGTTGATGGTCCAGCTTCTTTCACACGACGGCCTTTATCATTCACCATTGCACGAACTCGACCAAAAGTATGACCGACAACGATTGGGTCACCCACTTTTAATGTACCATCTTGCACTAACAGCGTAGCTACTGAACCGCGTCCTTTGTCTAGCTGCGCTTCAATTACTGTTCCAAGAGCTAAACGGTCAGGATTTGCTTTTAGTTCTCCTACTTCTGCTACAAGTAAAATCATTTCTAGTAATGTGTCAATGCCTTCACCTTTTAATGCAGAAATTGGTACGAAAATTGTTTCGCCACCCCATGCTTCAGGAACTAAGCCGTGTTCAGTTAATTCTTGCATCACACGATCTGGATTTGCAGACGGTTTATCCATTTTATTCACAGCTACAATAATTGGTACTTCTGCAGCTTTAGCGTGATTGATTGCTTCTACTGTTTGTGGCATTACACCATCATCAGCAGCTACAACTAAAATAGTTAAATCCGTTACTTTTGCACCACGTGCACGCATTGTTGTGAAAGCAGCGTGTCCTGGTGTATCAAGGAAAGTGATTTTTTTGTCACCTTCTGTTACTTGGTAGGCACCGATATGTTGCGTAATGCCCCCAGCTTCCCCAGCAGTTACTTTAGTATTACGAATTGAATCTAATAATGTTGTTTTACCGTGGTCAACGTGACCCATGATTGTCACAACTGGCGGACGTTCTGATAATGTAGCTTCATTTACTTCTTCTGTTTGTTCGAAGTGTGTTTCTAAGTCCGTAATATCTACACGGATCTCTTCTTCCACTTCTACACCATAGTCTGCGCAAATTAATTCAATTGCATCCTTATCTAATTCTTGGTTAATTGTTGCCATTACCCCAAGCATGAATAATTTTTTAATAATTTCAGATGGCTCACGGTGTAATTTTTTTGCTAATTCTGCCACTGATAATGATTCAACAAAAGTAATTTTTTCTGGTAGTTCCTTTTGTTTAACTGGTATTGATGGTTGATGCGTTTTTGGATGGCGACGTTTGCCTCCATGAATCCCTGGTTTTGGACGTTGGTTGTAACCACCGCCACCTCTACGATTATTATTATTGTTATTATTATTTTGTGTCATATTTCTGTTTTGATTACCTTTTGTATTCTTAGATTTTTCGTTAGACGAATTTGAGTGTTGCTGAGTGTGTTGCTGATTATTTGCTTTAGGCTTAGAAGTAGCAGATTGCTGCCTTTGACCTTCTTGCTTTTTCACCGAATGGTTTTGTTGACCGTTCGATTGAGGTTTTTGTGATATGTTTTGAGTTGCTTGTTTTCCTACATTTTTCTCAGGTGTTGCTTTAAATGTATGGTTTAACTTTGACACGATGTCTTTCTCTAACATAGACATATGATTAGTTACACTCACATTTAATTTACTAAGTGCTTCAATAACCTCTTTACTCGTTTTATTCACTTGTTTCGCATATTCATGAACTCTGATTTTGGTCATCTGCTCACCCCCGATTATTTTTCGTTGAGTAGACTAGACAATTTACTTGCAAAACCTTTATCGGTAATCGCTAAAGCCACTCGGGCCTCCTTACCTGTAGCATGTCCTAGATCGTAACGATCTCCAATTACATGATACTCAACGTTGTAGTACGTGCACTTATCTTGAATTTTCTTACTTGAGTTTTTAGAAGCATCGTTTGCAAGCAGTACTAACTTAGCATTGCCATTGCGGACTTCCTTTACTACTAACTCTTCTCCTGAAATCACTTTACGGGCTCTCGCCGCAATTCCAAGCAAATTAAATATTGCTTGATTAATCATAAAATTGACTCCCTACGAATTAGCAAAATAAGCTCCTCGTAAATTTCTTCAGGAATTTTCACATCAAGTTGGTGCCCCAATACATTTTTCTTACGAGCGATATCAATTGCCTTCTCTGATTTAGAGACATAGGCACCACGCCCAGGTTTTTTCCCGGAGATATCTACACTTACTTCGCCCTCTTTTGAACGAACAACACGTATCATTTCTTTCTTTGGTAGCATTTCTCCAGTCGCTACGCATTTACGAAGAGGTATTTTTTTGTTAACAGCCATAAGAATCACCATTCCTCTCTGAAGCTTGTCGTAAGAGGTGGACAAGTCGTGCTCTACTTGACGCTCTGACAGTATTCAGTCGGCGTAGGGGGCCCACTGAATACTGTCAGGTAACTCGTCACACGGGCTTCCTTACTTATTCTTCGTCGTCTTGATATAAATCTACTGCCACTTCGTCAAAATCACTTTCTTCATCCTCAGCAGGTACGAAAGTGCTTGTAGCAGATGGATAGATACCTAATTCACGAGCATCTGTCTCACTCTTAATATCAATTTTCCAGCCAGTAAGTTTTGCAGCTAAACGTGCATTTTGTCCACGTTTACCAATAGCTAGCGATAATTGATAGTCTGGTACAACAACTGTTGTAGACTTTTCTTCTTCGTTTACTTGAACATCTAAAACTTTCGATGGGCTAAGTGCATTGGCAACAAATACCACAGGATCTTCCGACCATTCTACGATATCGATTTTTTCGCCGTTTAATTCGTTAACAATTGTTTGTACACGAGCACCCTTAGCTCCAACACAAGAACCTACTGGATCTACTTCTTCGTTATGTGCATAGACAGAAATTTTTGAGCGATCTCCTGCTTCACGAGCAATCGATTTAATCTCTACAATTCCTTCGTAAATTTCAGGTACTTCCATCTCAAATAATCGGCGTAATAAGCCAGGATGTGTTCGAGATACAATCACTTGTGGACCGCGTGTTGTACGTTCAACCTTTGTAATATACACTTTGATGCGATCATGTGGATGATAAGTTTCGCCTTGGATTTGCTCATTAACTGGCAATGCCGCTTCTACTTTCCCTAAACCTACATAAATATTTCGCGCATCTAAACGTTCCACAACACCTGTTACGATATCATCTTCACGATCGACATATTGCTCGTAGATTAAACCACGTTCCGCTTCACGTACGCGTTGTGTTACTACCTGTTTAGCTGTTTGAGCAGCAATACGGCCGAAGTTACGTGGCGTTACTTCTTGTTCCACGATATCTTCTAATTGATAAGCTGGGTTAATAACCTTTGCGTCCTCTAAAGAAATTTGTAGACGATCGTCTTCTACTTCTTCCACAACATCTTTACGTGAAAACACGCGAATAGAGCCCTTATCTAAATTTAAGTCCACTCGAACATTTTGTGCTTGGTTGAAGTTGCGTTTGTAAGCTGTGACTAATGCCGCCTCAATTGCTTCAATTAACACATCTCTTGAAATTCCTTTTTGTTCTTCTAGCGCATTCAGCGCATCTAACAAATCACTACTCATTTTGTTTTCACTCCTAAATATGCATTATGCTTAAAAATCGATGGCTAGTCGTGCCAATGCGATCTTTTCTTGTTCTATTGTTACTGTAATTTTACGCGTTTTAACGCGCACTTCCATCACTAATGTATGTTCATCGTAGGATGTTAAGTAGCCTTGGAATTCCTTCATGTCCTTAATGGGCTTATAGGTTTTTACATAAATAAACTTACCAATTGCCTTTTCAAAATCAGCATCCTTTTTTAATGGACGCTCCGCTCCAGGTGATGAAACTTCTAAATAATAGTTTTGTGTAATTGGATCTTTTTCATCCAATAACAAACTTAGTCGTTCGCTGACTTGAGCACATTGATCAATGTCGATGCCACCCTCTGGTGTATCAACATAGACGCGTAAAAACCAGTTACGCCCTTCTTTTACGAACTCAATATCCACTAACTCCAGATTTAACTCATCTACTATTGGTTTAGCGAGCTCTTCAATTAAAGATGGTACTTTGCTCATTATTTCCTCCTGTATCTATTCTAGCGTGTCAATCATTCATTACAGTATTGGTGGTGTAATGAACCATAATAAAACAGAAATTCCACCAGTTGCTTTGGTGAAATTTTACGGTCTTACCT
Source organism: Lysinibacillus sp. GbtcB16 (assembly GCF_019091145.1). Lineage (NCBI taxonomy): Bacteria > Bacillati > Bacillota > Bacilli > Caryophanales > Bacillaceae > Lysinibacillus > Lysinibacillus sp. GbtcB16. The sequence continues at coordinate 511,865 of NZ_JAGXJV010000001.1, read as the reverse complement.
GCTGTTAGTCAAAATTTGTTTTGCTACGGTATAACAACAGAAAAGAGCGGGTAAGCCCCACTCTTTTGCTGGAAAAATATCAACAAATTATTACCATTAGAATAGCATAGTTCTTGGTATAATGCAAATTTCCTTCATTCAAGATAACCATATTGTGACAGGATTTTGAAATAACAATGTTTTCAAAGATTATACTTTAAATGAATCAACATCTTAAAAGAGTGATAACTGATTGGCATCAGGCATACCTTCTAAACAGCCCAGCTGATCCATGTATTCGATTAGTGTCTTCGAAACACGGCCACGTTGCTGTAAATCCTCCTTCGATAAAAACTCCCCATCTTCTCGAGCAGCCACTATCGTTTTGGCCACGTTCGTACCAAGTCCTGGGATCGCATCAAAAGGTGGAATTAGTGTATTGCCTTCAATGACAAATTCACTTGCCTGCGAACGGTACAAATCAACTTTCTGGAAGCTCATGCCTCGTTCACACATTTCCAGTGCTAGCTCCATTACTGTTAATAAGTTCTTCTCTTTTGTAGAAGCATCTAGACCCTTTAAATTGATTTCGTCAATACGTGCACGAATCATTTGTGAACCTTGAACCATAGAAATTAAATCAAAGTCATCCGCACGTACCGTGAAATATGCTGCATAGTACAGGATTGGGAAATGGACCTTAAACCAAGCAATACGAACCGCCATTAATACGTATGCGGCAGCATGGGCTTTCGGGAACATGTATTTTATCTTTTTACATGACTCGATATACCAGCCTGGTACTTTATTGGCGAGCATCTCTGCTTCAAATTCCTCTGATAAGCCTTTTCCTTTACGTACAGACTCCATGATTTTAAATGCTAACGATGGCTCTAAACCTTGGTAAATTAAATACACCATAATATCGTCACGACAACCAATTACTTCTTTCAGGACACATGTCCCGTTATGAATTAATTCTTGTGCGTTACCTAGCCAGACGTCTGTTCCATGAGATAATCCGGAAATTTGCACAAGCTCTGAGAATGTAGAAGGCTTTGTATCCTCTAACATTTGCCGTACGAAGCGAGTACCGAATTCAGGAATACCTAATGTTCCGGTCTTACAGCCAATTTGTTTTTCAGTGACACCTAACGTTTCAGGTGAACTAAAAATTTGCATGACGACAGGATCATCAGTAGGAATCGTTTTCGGATCTATTCCTGATAAATCCTGTAGCATTCTAATAACCGTCGGATCATCGTGTCCAAGTATATCTAGTTTTAAAATATTATCATGAATCGAGTGGAAGTCGAAATGGGTTGTGCGCCATTCTGCATCCTGAGCATCTGCTGGGAACTGTACTGGCGAGAAATCATAAATATCCATATAATCAGGTACTACGATAATTCCCCCTGGGTGTTGCCCACTAGTTCGCTTGACCCCTGTACATCCTTGCACTAAACGATCCACCTCAGCTCCACGGAAATGTAAGTTGTGATCATTCGCATAGCCTTTGACATAACCATATGCTGTTTTCTCCGCCACCGTACCGATTGTTCCTGCACGGTACACATAATCCTCACCAAACAATACCTTGGTATAATTATGGGCTTTCGGCTGGTATTCACCAGAAAAGTTTAAATCGATATCGGGTACCTTATCCCCTTTAAAGCCAAGGAAGGTTTCGAATGGGATATCTTGTCCATCTTTTTTATAAGGTGTTCCACATTCTGAGCAGTCTTTATTCGGTAAGTCAAAGCCCGAGCTAACCGAACCATCATCAAAAAACTCCGAATGCTTGCAATTTGGACAAACATAATGCGGAGGCAATGGGTTAACCTCCGTAATTTCCATAAAGGTTGCCACTAATGAAGAGCCTACGGAACCACGAGAACCTACTAAATAACCGTCAGCTAAAGATTTCTTCACCAGCTTCGCAGAAATTAAATAAATTACACCAAAACCATGTCCTAAAATAGATTTTAGTTCTTTTTCAATGCGAGCTTTTACAATTTCGGGTAGCTCCTCACCGTAAATATGATGAGCCATTTCATATGTTAAATTGGTTACTTCATCATCAGAGCCTTCAATTTTGGGTGTATATAAATCATCCTTAATCGGTTTAACATCTCCAATGCTATCAGCTACTTTTTGTGCATTCGTTACAACAACTTCTTTAGCCAGATCTGGTCCTAAGAAATCAAATTCTTTTAGCATTTCATCCGTTGTTCTAAAATGCACCTCAGGTAGCTTAGATCGATTTAAGATGTTTGCACCACCTTGAGAGCCAACAAGTATTTGTCTAAACATAGCATCAGTGGGGTCTAAATAATGAACATTTCCCGTTGCGACAACTGGTTTATCGAGCTTCTTCCCTAACTTAACGAGCTTTCGAATGATATCCTCTAGTGTCCATTCATCACGTACGACATTACGCTCAATTAATGGGGCATATACCGCTTTCGGTTGTACCTCAATATAATCATAGAATTTTGCCACCTGTTCGGCTTCCTCAGGTGATTTATTCATCATCGTTTCAAATAATTCACCATTACTACAACCAGAACCGACTAGTAAACCTTCACGATATTGCTCTAGAACAGCTCTTGTCACACGAGGAACTCGATAGAATGTTTTTGTATGGGCGTGTGAAACAATTTTAAATAAATTCTTTAAGCCCGCATTATCAACAGCTAAAATAGTACAATGCATGGGTCGACCTTTTTTATAGGCGTCCCCACCACCAATATGCTTATTAAAATCATCATGGTATTTAATGACTAATTCATCGGCATCTTTTAATAATTGTAATAGTAAATAGCCTGTCGCCTCTGTATCGTATATCGCTCGGTGATGTTGTGTTAATTCAATATTGAATTTTTTACAAAGTGTATTTAAACGGTGATTTTTCATTGTTGGGTACAGCAATCTAGCTAGCTCTAATGTATCGATGACTGGATGTGTTGTTCCTTCAAGACCAAATTTTTTATAGCCTGTATACAAAAAACCAATATCAAATGACGCATTATGAGCGACAACAATCCCATCTCCAATAAATGCATGAAACTCTTTTATAACTTGCTCTACTTCCGGTGCATGACGAACCATATCATCCGTAATACCTGTTAATTCAATAGTCGTTGCTGAAAGCGGATGATGTGGGTTTGCAAAGCTTTCATATTTATCAATGACTTGACCATCTTTAATTTTTACTGCCGCCAGCTCAATAATTGTATCGTAAGCAGTTGATAACCCGGTCGTTTCCACGTCAAAGACAACATAAGTGGCTTCTTCTAATAAGCGGTGCTCTGGTGCATAAGCTATAGGGACACCATCATCAACTAAATTAGCCTCCAGGCCATAAATTACTTTAATACCATGCTTTTTCCCTGCTGCATAGGCTTCAGGGAAGGATTGTACAACAGCATGATCTGTAATAGCTATTGCTGGATGACCCCATTTTGCTGCCTGTGCAACTAGTCGATCAACGGGCGTCACAGCGTCCATTTGGCTCATTGGTGTATGCAAATGTAGCTCTACTCGCTTTTCACCCTCTGGTGCTAGATCCTGACGTGTTTCTTTTTTTATTTCATTAATATCATTAGCCATGACGATTAAATCACGAATAAATGTATCTGTTTGGACGGAGCCTCGAACTTTAACCCACATTCCCTTTTTTAGGTGCTGCATCAATTCAGCATCGTCATTATCACGTGAGAACATTTTGACGATGATAGAGTCCGTATAGTCAGTAATTTTAATTTGTAATAAAGAACGTCCACTTTTCAGTACTTTAATTTCTGCATCAAAGACAAAGCCCTCAACAATCACACGGCGCTCCTCTTCAACAATCCGTTTAATTTCCATAATTTCATCGTCTTTAATAAGCATACCAAGCTGGAATGGACGATCACCAAGGTTCGCAATAGCTGGATTGTCCTTCTTCTCTTGCTCTCGTTTTTGGAAATCCTGCATCGCTTGCTGAGATAGAGCTGCTTCTTCCATGCGCTTTTGTTCCATAAACGCTTCCTGAGCAGCAATCATTTCTTCCGTTTGTTCTTGAAGCACAAAATCTATCGCCATTTTTGGAAAACCGAATTGACAATAGCTTTCTGCTAGCTTGTCGGCATACTTCGTTTTTAACATCATAAATTCCATTTCCTGCATACAGGCTAATGTGATTTTCTGACCATTCCACATCGGCACTTGAGAGATAAGGCAATTTTTCAATGTTGGTGCCATCTCATCAATTTGCTCAACAACATTTAGCCAATAAGCTTGGACAAGTTCCTCTGTCACAGTTTTCTCTTGTGTCTCAATGGTTGTATAAACCTGTGCGATTGCTGAAAATTTATCTGTTAAATGGGTACGGAAAAGCTGGTAAAGCGGAAATGGCAGTATATCACGTAATTGAATAGTAAAATGCCATAGTCTATCCTTTTTATGGACCGTTAGCCGTGATAACTCACCTTCTTCAAAAAATGACATGTACACATCATCTGTTAACTCTAGTTGCTGTAAAAGCATTCGAAATCTCGTTCTTGCCTCTTGTTGCTGTTCCAATCTATTGACACCTACTTTCAGAAGGAGGCATTCCATTATCAGCCTCATTTTCTAATTCATCTTCAACATAGGACAAGAATGCCAGAAAAAAATTCGCTCCCTCACTGCGGGTGCTCTTCAAGCTTAACAGAGAGTCTAGACTATCTGTTTTTCTTTGCTTGGCTCACTGTCCCGCAGAATTGTCGCGAATTTATTTATTCCTATTTTATCAAAATTACATGAAAGCCTCTATTAGAAGCATTCACTACCATTTAAAACCAACCATAAGAGGTTATTAATTTTTACGGAAAAATTCATTTAAGCGGTCAATCACTTCTTCTTTTTTCCATTCAAATGTTTCCCCAGTTTGTCGGAACTTCACTTCCACAATACCTTCTGTTGCTTTTTTACCTACCGTTACGCGGACAGGTAAACCAATTAAATCAGCGTCCGCAAATTTAACGCCAGCACGCTCAGCACGGTCATCTAGTAGTACATCATAGCGATATGATTTTAATAAGCCGTAAAGCTCATCTGCTAAAGCTACTTGCGCTTCATCTTTCGTATTTACAGGAACAACATGGATATCGTACGGAGCTAATTGTGTTGGCCATGTAAAGCCATTTTCATCTTGGAAATGCTCAGCTACCGCAGCTAGAATACGAGAAACACCAATACCATAGCAACCCATGATAAATGGTTGAGATTTTCCTTGCTCATCTAGGAAAGTACCATTCATTTTAGCAGAATAAGTAGTACCTAGTTTGAAAATATGACCAACCTCAATGCCTTCCGCGAATTTAATCGTACCTTGTCCATCTGGAGAAGGATCACCCTCTTGAATAAAACGAATATCTAAGTAGTCATTCACAGCAAAATCACGCTCAGGATTAACATTTACTAGATGGAATCCATCTTCATTCGCACCTGCAATACCATTACGAATAGATTTAATCGCATGATCAGCTACTACTTTTACGTCTACTGGTAACTTCACTGGCCCAATGGAGCCAACACCACAACCTAATAGCTCACGAATCGCAGCTTCACTTGCAAGCTCTACAGAACCCGCTTCAAGAGCATTTTTCAATTTAATATCATTGATTTCATGATCTCCACGTGCAAGAACAACAACAAGTTCTCCATCTACATCAAAGACAAGAGACTTTATAACATTAGCAGGCATTACTTGTAAGAATGCTGAAACTTCCTCAATTGTTTTTTGATCTGGTGTTGCTACTTTTTCAACTTCTTTTAAAGCTTCATCAGATGTCTGGTAATCTGCAATGACTTCAGCCATTTCAATATTTGCTGCATAGTCAGATGTATCTGAATAGGCAATTGTATCTTCTCCAATTTCAGAAAGAACCATGAACTCATGTGTACCTTTTCCGCCGATAGAACCTGCATCAGCGATAACAGCACGATAGTTTAAGCCAAGACGTGAGAAAATATTAGAATAAGCACGATACATATCATCATATGTTTCATCTAAGCTTTCACGAGATGCATGGAAGGAATACGCATCTTTCATGATAAATTCTCTTCCTCGTAGTAAACCAAAGCGTGGACGTTTTTCATCACGGAATTTCGTTTGAATTTGATAAAGTGTTAACGGTAATTTTTTATAAGATTTAATTTCATCACGTACTAAAGTTGTAATTACTTCTTCATGTGTTGGCCCCAATGCAAAATCACGGTCATGACGGTCTTTTAAGCGCATTAATTCTGGACCGTATTTTTCCCAGCGACCTGACTCTTGCCAAAGCTCAGCAGATTGTAGAGATGGCATTAATAGCTCAATCGAATTGATGGCCTCCATCTCTTCTCGAATAATTGTTTCAATTTTTGATAACACACGTTTTGCAAGCGGTAAATACGAGTATACCCCACTTGTATTTTGACGAATAAACCCTGCACGTAGTAATTGCTTATGTGACTTTACCTCAGCATCAGCAGGTACTTCACGTAATGTTGGGATAAATGTTTTACTTTGCTTCATTCAGTGTTCCACCTTTTTTAATAGATAAGTTTATACTCTCAATAGCATAAACAAATTTAGCTTTGAGCGCAATGTTTCGTAGAAATTGCGCCCAAAGCTATAAATAAAATTCCTTTTAATTGTAAAGCTAGAATTTGCTAGTCATTGATTAAAAGAAAAATCTCTGTATATCATTCCATGTGACAACTACCATTAAAATCATAAGTAGAACAATACCTACAAAATGAACAATTCCTTCTTTTTGACGGTCAATTGGTTTCCCACGTAAAGCTTCAAAACCAAAGAATAATAAGCGACCACCATCTAAAGCAGGTAATGGAAGTAAGTTCATAATTCCTAGATTTATACTTAACATTGCAGCCCAATTCATTAGGTTCATAATACCGTATTGAGCTACTTGCTCGGTTGCTTTATAAATACCTACAGGACCCGATAAAGCGTCTATTGTAAACTTACCAGTAATCAGCATACCTAGAAGCTCAAATATTTTGACAGTCATATTATAGGTTTCTTGTGCCCCATAGACAACAGCCTTTAGTGGATTAAATTCTCTCGGGCTATCATAAAGCACACCAATTTGACCATACTTTTCTCCATCCTGTTGGACTTCCTTCACAGTCATATTTAAGTTGATAGATTGTCCATCTCGATCTACGGTCACCATAATCTCTTCGTTTGGATGATCCTGAATAATTGCAGCTAAATCCTGCCACTTTTCAACAGCTTGTCCATCAATGGCTGTAACTCTATCCCCTGCAAGCATCCCTGCCTCCGCAGCCGGATTATTTTCTACTACTTCAGAGATTACTGGTTCATATGTTGGAACTCCGTGAATTAATCCAATAACTAAATAAATCACGAAAGCTAGAATAAAGTTAAAAAATGGTCCTGCAAAAATAGTCATCGCTCGTTGGCCAACCGTTTTAGAATTAAATTGACGATCATGAGGTGCAATGACAAGCTCTCGTCCATTTTCCACAAGGACACAATCCCTCGCTACTTGATAACGAACTAGTCTTTCTTCTTCATCATAGCCCTCTACAAACAAATCTTTTTCTAAATCAGCACGTTCAACTTCTAAAAATAATAAATCTGGTAATTGCTTATTATTTTGATTGAAAATGATTTTCTTAACAACATTATCTTCATTGACAACAAGCCCTATTCGATATCCTGGCTGTAATTCAGTGCCATCCATATCTTCGCCAGCCATTCGTACATATCCCCCGATAGGCAATAAACGAACAGTATACATTGTTTCTCCATGTGTTCTCCCATAAATTTTGGGTCCCATTCCAATGGCAAACTCACGTACTAGAATACCTGCTCGTTTGGCGAATAAGAAGTGTCCAAGTTCATGGAAGAAGACGAGCAAACCAAATATTAAAATAAATGCAATGGCTGTTTGCATAATACCCCACCTTTAAAAGCGATTAGTTAACGATATATAGCTCTCGTTATTTTACCATGTCTAACACTATTTTTCTTGTTTCACTGTCCACCTGTAAAATCGTTTGTAAATCTGGTATTGCAATGTTTTGGTGTGCTTGCATCACACGTTCAATTGTCTCATCAATTTGAAGGAATGTTATTTTCCCCTGTAAAAAAGCTGCAACTGCTGCTTCGTTCGCTGCATTCATGGCAGTTAAAATGGTACCACCAGTACGGCCAGCCTCATAGGCTAATCGCAATGCTGGGTAACGTTCAAAGTCCATTTCTTGAAAATGTAACTGACCAATTTGCGCTAAATTCAATCGCTGACCATTATGTAACGGGATTCGATCAGGGTAACTTAAGGCATATTGGATCGGAACGCGCATATCTGGTGTACCTAATTGAGCAATCACACTAGTATCATGATACTCAACTAGAGAGTGAATAATACTTTCTCTATGCAAAAGTACATCTATTTTTTCATATGGCATATCAAATAAAACATGCGCTTCAATAACTTCTAACCCTTTATTCATCATTGTGGCAGAATCTATTGTAATTTTTGCACCCATCGACCAATTCGGATGATTCAGTGCGTCAGCGACAGTGACATGTTTTAATTGGTCCCTTGTTTTATCACGGAAGCTACCACCTGAAGCAGTAATAATTAAACGTTCAATATTTTTTGGGTTTTCACCATTCATCGATTGGAAGATGGCGGAATGCTCACTATCAACAGGTAAAATAGTTGCGTTGTATTTTTTCGCTTCAGCCATTACTAAATGTCCAGCTGTCACAAGTGTTTCTTTATTAGCAATAGCAATTGTTTTGCCCATTCGAATGGCTGCTAAAGTGGATTCCAGCCCAACACTTCCGAGTACAGCATTGACAAGAACCGTCGAATCTGGATGTGTAGCAACCTCCACTAAGCCTTTTGCGCCAAATGTAAAGTGGATTGTCGGATACTCCTTAGCAAGTAGCAGCGCATCTTCTTCTAGCTGCACAGAAACTAATTCAGGCTTTAAGTGATCAATCATTTTTCGCGTTTTCTCTATATTTTTCCCTGAAGAGAAAGCTACTAATTGAAAAGCTTCACGTTGTTCTTTTAAAATATCGTAGGTTTGCCAACCGATTGAACCAGTTGCACCTAATAAACTAATCTTTTTCACAACACATTGTCCCCTTTTTCTATCTATGCAAATGTATGAATAGATGTCCTTAAAAGTTCGGATTAATTACCAAATAAATGTAAAAAATGAAGCAAAGGCACGACGAACAATAGACTATCGAAGCGATCTAATATCCCGCCATGCCCCGGTAAAATATTACCTGAGTCCTTTACATCAAAATGACGCTTAATAGCAGATTCTACCAAGTCGCCCATCTGACCAATAATGGAAGCGAAAATTGTTACGACTACAAGTGATATATAACCATTTGCGAATGGGTAAATGAGTTGCATACCAACAGCGAAAATAACGGCAATGACAATTCCACCGATGAAGCCTTCAATCGTTTTCTTTGGTGAGATTTCAGGCCATAACTTATTCTTACCAAATTTTCTTCCGACAAAATAGGCACCTGAATCCGTTGTCCAAACGACTAATAAACAATAGACAACGTACTCTAAGCCTACATTCCTTGTTTCAATTAAGTAATGGAATCCTAAGCCTACATAAAATGCGCCTAATAAAATAAAACCAACTTCATCAAAAGTTATTTTATTTTTTACTAAAACGACGTAAATCAGGAGTAACATCATTAGACCATAGACTACCATTAGATTAGACGAATAGCCTATTAAATCTACAACCTTTTCACTCCAGTCCTTCGGTATGACAAGTAAAATTAAAGTGACCAACCCCAAGAAGCCAGGCACAGAAAAAATCGAAATACCTTTCATCTTTAGTATTTCATAAAAACCGACAATAGCCATTGCTAGCACAAGTATGGCAAATGGTACTTTTCCATAAATAACGAATGGAATGAAAAGTGCTGCTGCAATTATTGCGGTAATAATTCGTTGTTTCAAGTTGTTTCTTCTCCCTTCAACCCACCATAACGGCGATTACGCTTTTGATAGTTTTCCACCGCTTCCAGTAAGGTTTCCTCACTAAAATCTGGCCACAATGTATCTGTAAACCAAAATTCTGTATAGGCAAGCTGCCAAAGCATAAAGTTACTTAAGCGTACTTCACCACTTGTACGAATTAATAAATCCGGTTCAGGCAAATGGGCCGTCATTAAATGAGACGTTAAGCATTCTTCTGTTAGGTCTTGCATTGTTAATTGACCGTCCTGCACTTTTTGAAGCATCATTTTCATGGCATTAACCATCTCAGAACGACTTCCATAATTCAGCGCAAAATTTAAAATAAGGCCTGTATTATGCTTCGTTTCTTCCATTGCCTCATACAACGCTTTTTGTGTATGGGCAGGTAATAAAGATGGATCTCCAATCATTTCGACACGTACATTGCGTTCCATCATCTCGGGTAAAAAAGAACCTAAAAACTCGACTGGTAGCCGCATGAGAAAATCTACTTCAGGTTTTGGGCGTTTCCAGTTTTCAGTGGAAAATGCATATACGGTTAATACCTTTATGCCTAAATCAGACGCAAATCTCGTGACCTTACGTACTGTCTTCATTCCCTCATGATGACCAGCAACACGTGGCATAGCTCGTTTTTTTGCCCAACGTCCATTTCCGTCCATAATAATCGCTACATGGGCAGGAATCGGCTCGCTTTTAGTTAGGGCCACACGCTCCTCCAATGATAGTGTATCCATATTTATTTGTTTACCTAATAGCTTTTTAAACATGCTAACTCCCCCACTACAACTAATCGGACGTATACTAACCTATCATAACAAACAAAAGCGCTTTTTGTCTTTTTTTTCCCCTCTAAATTGACTATGTATGTACTAGCGTATTTTAGAACTATACACATTCTTAAAGAATAAGTTTGTTAAAAAATGTATCAATATTTATGTGATGTATAATATTGTATATTTCATCTATGCTTTTCTCTATGATTCAGCTCATATTCGAACGGTAAAGAGAAAAGACGTCCTGTAAAGTATAGGACGCCTTCATCTCATCAAAAAGTTCCATCATAGACATGTAAAACGTTTGTTTTACACCTCTAAAATTTCTTTTTCTTTATCTTTCGTTACTTGATCCACTTTGACAATGAATTCATCTGTTAATTTTTGAATATCATCACCATATCCACGTAGATCGTCTTCTGTGATTTCGCCAGCTTTTTCAAGTTTTTTCAAATCATCATTCGCATCACGACGCACATTACGTACAGCAATTTTTGCGTCTTCTGCTTCTTTTTTCACTTGCTTCACTAAATCTTTACGACGCTCTTCAGTAAGGGCAGGGATCATTAAGCGAATGATAGAGCCATCATTTGTTGGTGTAATACCGATATCAGATTTCATAATTGCTTTTTCAATTTCACCTAAAATTGTTTTATCGTAAGGTGTAATCACTAATAAACGAGCTTCTGGTACAGAAACACCCGCAAGTTGATTGATTGGTGTTGGAGCTCCATAATAATCAACCATAATACGATCTAATAATGATGCGTTTGCACGGCCTGCACGAATTGAAGATAGTTCACGTGTGAAAGCTGCAATTGTTTTGTTCATTTTATCTTTTGCTTGTTCTAATACTTGTTTTGCCATTATGCATTCCTCCTAACAACTGTTCCGATTTTTTCGCCTAGTACAGCACGTTTAATGTTGCCTTGTTCCGTAATTGAGAAAACAATTAGTGGAATATCGTTATCCATACATAGGGTAGAAGCTGTTGAATCCATTACTTGTAAGCCTTGTTGGATAACGTCTAAGTATGTGAGTGTATCATATTTAACGGCTGTTTGATCCACTTTTGGATCTGCTGAATAAACGCCATCAACATTATTTTTAGCCATTAAAATCGCATCTGCATCAATTTCTGCTGCACGTAATGCCGCCGTCGTATCAGTTGAGAAGAACGGATTACCTGTCCCTGCTGCAAAGATAACGACACGCTTTTTCTCAAGATGTCTAACTGCTTTACGACGAATGTATGGCTCCGCTACTTGAGTCATCACGATAGAAGATTGAACACGTGTTTCAATGCCTAATTTTTCAAGAGCATCTTGTAACGCTAGGGAGTTCATGACTGTTGCAAGCATGCCCATATAGTCAGCTGCAGCACGATCCATCCCCATTTCACTACCTATTTTTCCACGCCATATATTACCGCCACCTACAACAACAGCAACTTCTACATCAAGATCCACTACTTCTTTTACTTCTTCTGCAACAGACTTGATTATTTTTGGTGATAAACCGAAGCCCGCTTCTCCAGCTAACGCTTCACCACTTAGTTTAATAACTACTCGTTTATATTGCGGTACACTCATTGTAAACCTCCGTAAGACTTTATTTAAAAAATCTCTATTCCCTTTTCCATTATAGTATATCTAACAATAATTGCTAGTTGTGAATAAGGCAGAATAGAAAATTCTATTGCTATTTTCGTTCATTTCGGAAAAATAGGGAACACGCTATGTTGTGTTCCCCATTTTTTGTCTAGAAAATCTAGATATTATTTGATTAGGATCAAATGCCCGCTAAATTAGTTACCTTTAACTTGGCTCATTACTTCTTCTGCAAAGTTATCTTCACGTTTTTCGATACCTTCACCAACAGCGTAACGTACAAAGCCGTTTACTGAACCACCAGTAGAAGCTACGAAATCACGTACTTTTTGATCAGAGTTTTTAACGAATGATTGATCAAGTAGGCAAACATCTTCGAAATATTTACCAAGACGACCTTCAACCATTTTAGCAACGATGTTTTCTGGTTTACCTTCGTTAAGAGCTTGCTCAGTTAATACTTTACGCTCACGTTCAACTTCTTCAGCAGAAACTTCATCGCGAGAAACATAAGTTGGGTTGATAGCAGCAATGTGCATTGCTACATCTTTAGCTGCTGATGCATCAGTAGAACCTTCTAAAGTTACTAATACTCCAATGCGGCCGCCCATGTGTAAGTAAGCGCCGAATGAATCTGCATCAGTTTTTGTTTTGATTTCAAAACGACGAAGTGTGATTTTTTCACCAATTGTTGCTACAGCTGTAGAAATTTGATCTTCAATTTTTACGCCATCAGCATTTGTAAGCTCTAGTGCAGCTTCAACTGATGCAGGTTTAGCAGTAAGTAATTGCTCTGCTAAAGATGAAACTAATACTTGGAATTTGTCGTTTTTTGCAACGAAGTCAGTTTCAGCGTTAACTTCAATAATGATTGCTTCGTTACCTTGTTCTAAAATGTAAGTTGTACCTTCTGCAGCGATACGGTCAGCTTTTTTAGCAGCTGAAGAAAGACCTTTTTCACGTAGGAAATCGATTGCAGCTTCTAGATTACCATCAGTTTGTACTAGTGCTTTTTTACAATCCATCATACCAGCGCCAGTTTTTTCACGTAATTCTTTTACTAATTGTGCAGTAATGTTTGCCATTTAGTGTTTCCTCCTCAAATTGTTTGAACATAGTTTTAATGATAGGTTCTAAAAAAGGTGATAAGGGTTTTGAGCCACTTATCACCTTTTTGTAAACGTGAATTACTCAGCAGCAGCTTCTACAGCTGGAGCTTCTTCTTCACCTTGTTTTGACTCGATTAAAGCGTCAGCCATTTTAGCAGTTAAAAGTTTAACAGCGCGAATAGCATCATCATTAGCAGGGATTACGTAGTCGATTTCATCTGGATCACAGTTTGTATCAACAATACCTACTAGAGGGATGTTTAATTTACGAGCTTCAGCAACCGCAATACGTTCTTTACGTGGGTCAACCACGAACATTACGTCTGGAAGATCGTGCATATCACGGATACCGCCTAAGAATTTGATTAGACGTTCGTGTTCTTTTTTAAGTTGGATTACTTCTTTTTTAGGAAGAACTTCGAAAGTACCTTCTTCTTCCATTTTTTCGATTTGTTTCATACGTGCAACACGTTTTTGAATTGTACCGAAGTTAGTAAGAGTACCACCTAACCAACGTTGGTTGATGTAGTAGTTGCCTGAACGTTCAGCTTCATCTTTGATCGCTTCTTGTGCTTGTTTTTTCGTACCAACGAAAAGAACTTTACCACCGTCTTGACCAACTTGACGCATGAAGTCATAAGCTTCCTCTAATTTTTTAACTGTTTTTTGTAAGTCGATGATGTAGATCCCGTTACGTTCTACGAAGATATATTTCTTCATTTTTGGGTTCCAACGACGAGTTTGGTGACCAAAATGTACACCAGCTTCAAGTAATTGTTTCATAGAAATTACTGACATGTGAATTTCCTCCTAGTATGTTTGGTTTTTATCCTCCGCATTTATCTTTTGCAACAAGCTACCCTAATCTTAGAGCACCACTTACTACATCAAAATGCGTGTGTAGTAATAACACCATTTGCAACTATATCATAGCTTTTGCCGCTTAGCAACAATTTAGTGATGAAATTTCAGTAAAAGCTCGATTTCTGTTTTTCCCTTTTGCAGCTGTTTCGCTATTTCTTCAATTGATTTACCCTGCTTTGCTAAATTTAATGCCTGTTGCTCGATTGTAAGCTCTTTAACCTGCTCCTTTTGCTCTACTTTCAAAGGCGTTGGTGAGGATACTGCTGTCGCCGTTGTCTGTTGCTGACGAGAATAGGCATTGGCTACTATATTTTTAGGTACATAGATACGAGCATCTTTATCTAAGCTTAATGGACTGTCATTTTTCAGCACTTGCTCTGCGGGCGAAGGAGCCTGCTCCTGTTGAGGCTCATTGCTTACGGTTTGTTGAACGCGAGTCGCCGCTAAGTCTGATGATGAGACATTTTGTAGCTCCTTAATAAGACGGTCGTTTTCATCTTTCATTTCTGTTAAATAGACACTAATGGTATCGTCCATTTCGCTCATTAAGCGTTCTTGCTTCTTTTCTAAATCCTTAAATTTTGCTAACTTAGTATTTAAAATAATAAGGAAGTAAAATGTAAGTAGCTGTAAAAAGAATAGCGCCGCTATTAGTATGGTTGTCATTATAAGCTCCTATCCACTAAAATCCACAAAATTGCCTTTAAACGGATGTTGTGCCTGTTTTTCTTGTTGATCCTGTTGCTTTTTCTTCTTTTTGTAAGGATCCGTTACGTATTCGCCACCTGCATCTTCATCCTCACTTATTTCATCCATACCTTCTGATGTATTTACAATTTTTTGCTTGCGCTCTATTTCTTTTTTTAACGCTTCATTAGCATGTGCTTGTTGAGCTAAAGCTTGTTGCTGTACTTGATCAGCCATTTTCCCAGCTTCAAATGTTTTAGGAATCGCAATTTGCAATTCAACCCCTTTTAAACTCATCGGAATCTCTCCCTCAAGGATTTTTACGCATTCATCATTTCGCTAGATAATAATTTACGTAATTTTAAAAGCGCTTTGGAATGGATTTGAGAAATACGTGATGTCGATAATTCAAGCATTTCACCAATTTCAGTCAGCGTCAGTTCCTCCGTGTAGAATAAACTTAGAACCAACTGTTCCTTTTCATTTAGCTTCTGAATATTTTCTGCTAAATCATCTAGTAATTCAGATTTAACCACCGATTGTTCAGGAGTTTTTGTCGTATCATCTCGAATGACAAACGACTTTCCATCTACCTCTTCTTGGTCTTGTTGTTCATTAATGGAAAGAACATTGGAAAAAAAATGCTCTTGTACTGTCTGATAAACGTCTTCCACAGGTACTTCCATATGCTTCGCAAGTTCCTCAGGTGTCACATGACGCATATATTTTTGCTCTAATTGCTCAATCTGAGCATCTAATTTTTTGGCTTTTTCTCGCGCTGAGCGTGGTAGCCAATCTTCCTTACGAAGCCCATCTATAATGGCTCCCCTTACTCTAAATGAAGCATATGTATCGAATTTCAAATCTCTATTAATATCAAATTTATTTAATGCATCAAAAAGTCCTATCATACCTAAGCTCGTTAAATCGTCTCGCGATACACTTTTTGGTAATCCCGCACTAATACGTTGAACATGGTAAGATACTAAAGAAATATATTTTTTTATGAGTAAATCACCAGCATCTGGATCACGCTCATGTATCCAGCGATTCCACAGTTTTTGCTCATCGTTCAGAATTGGTTGTGTCATGAAATCCACCTCTCTAAAAAACGCCTTTACGCGCCCGTTTGCTACTGACTACTTGCGCTCATAAAACTTTTCTTTCATCAGGATTTCTCCATAGTTTTAAAAAAAATCTATATCCGGGTTACTCTTACTATTACCGAATAGAGTAAATAAATGGATAAACTATTGCCATCTTTCCTACTATTATAACAAAAATCGACTATAATTTCATTTGTTTCTGTTCGTCTCTCTTTATTTTGTACAAACAAATTAAAACTGTACCCTAGCTATACATTAACCTAGGATACAGTTTTAAAATATGTCTAAATTATTAAGCTTTTACTTTTTATTTTCACTAGGTTTTTTTGTAGGAATTATGAATCTTATATAGCGTGCTTTTGCTCTTTCTTCACCAAGGTTACTAGGTATAAATACACCTAACAAAGTAGCATTCTCACCATTTGTCCAAAGAAATTCACAACATCTTCTTTCAACCTAAATGATACTAGTTCAACTCTGGTCTTATTTTCTCCACCTTTTTTAGCATAAAAAAGGATGGCTATTTGACCGAAGTCAAACAATACCACCCTCTTGAAAATATTGTTTTAAAAGGAACTAAAAACCATTTTACCATTAAAGATGGTTGCCTTACGTTGACCTTTGCGGGCGATTGCTTCTGCAGCGCAAGAAGCATCCACTAAAACTAGATTGGCACTATCTCCAACCTTTGGCCAGATTTGTTCACCTGCTTGATTCAGCGGTGTTTTCCCACCTGTAATAAACTGCAAGGTTTGCGCTAATGAATATTCATCTCTCCACCCTGAACTATTAGCTAAACGACCTGCTCTTTCTAAAAGATCTCCGTTCCCAAATGGTGACCAAACATCAAAAATATTATCACAACCAATTGCAACCGGTACCCCTTTGCTATGTAATAATCCAACTGGAGGAAACTTTCTGCGAATAGGTACACTAGTCACTATCGTAATCCCTGAATCTCTTAATATGTCAGCCATTTCTTCTGCTTCAGCTCGTGAAACATCTCCAAGTCCGAATGCATGGCTTATCGCCACTTTACCTTGCAGACCAGCCTCCTTTGTTAATTGAGCCAATCTTTTCATTGTAAAGGTACCTAATTGATCCGGGTCATGTAAATGCAAATCAATCCCAGCATTTCCCTCCACAGCGAGCTCCACCATTTGTTGTAAGGATGCCTCAATATCGCCATCCACAGTAGCTGGATCAACACCACCTACTAAGCCTACGCCCATACGAAGGGCTTCTCTGATAATATTTGTCGCCTTCGTTCGCAATAGTCCGTGCTGCGGAAAGGCTACGATTTCATATGACAACTTTCCTTCAAAAGTTTGTAAAGCCTTTTGAACTTCCTCTAAATTTTTTAAGCCCACCTCGGGATACAAATCCACATGGGTACGAACATGGGTAACCCCAGATTGTACATAACCTGAAAGCAACTCTTCTGCACGTTGTTGTGTAGTGGTATGTAAAGTAGGAAGTACCTTTTTTTCTATTTCAAGACGTTCAAAAATATTGTTCACAGGTGTGACAGCACGCCACTGATCGCCTAAAAGTGTTTTATCCAAATGACAATGTTTTTCGATGAAAGATGGTAGCGCTAATAGTTGCTTCATATCTTTTTTAGGAAAATGATCATTCAATTGCATTTCTGCTGAAACAATATCTACAATTTTCCCATCCTTAATGAGGAGATGTGAGCAGGCCGTTCTTGTCTGTGCAACCATACCATTTTCAACATGATAGCCTGTTTCAAGTCGTACATTGGTTAACCAAAAAGTAGCATGCATTTTAAATGTATCCTTTCTATTTTCAATTTTAAAGTTCACCAGAAACTATTTTTCCTTTAAAGAGCACTGCCACTCTTTTCGCCCTTCTAGCCACTGCTTCTGCCGAACAAGTTGCTTCAACAAAAACAATATTTGCTTCATCTCCTACATTCGGCCATATTTGATGACCATCCTTATTTAGAGGTGTAATACCACCTGTAATGTATTTTAGGCTTTGAGCAAGTGAACGCTCATCACTTAAACCAAATCGTTCTGCAAGCGTTCCTGCTTTTTCTAGACTATCCCCTTGGCCGAATGGTGACCAATGGTCGGTAATACTATCATCGCCAAGTGATATGTTTACCCCTTTATGATCTAAGAGAGGAATAGGGATAGTGTGCTCAATAGGCACAGTAGAAGTAATAGCTATGCCAAGATGTGCAAGTAGTTCTGCTACTTCACTCGCTTCACTAGTAGGAATATCTGCAAGAGCCATGGCATGACTAATTGTCACTCTTCCTTGCCAACCAGCTGCCTCTGTTAACGCTGCTAGTCGTTTATACGTAAAAATGCCGAGATGGCCAGGATCATGAATATGAAGATCTACATCTGCATTTGCTTCTACCGCTAATTCCATCACGGTTTCTAATGATTTCTCAATATTTTCATCAATTGTTGCTGGATCAACACCTCCTACGAGAGATGCCCCGTTACGCAATGCTTCTCTTACTAAAGAAACCGAATCACTACGTAATAGCCCATGCTGCGGGAATGCTACAATCTCCATAGCAACTTTATCTTTGTAAGCCTCTTTTGCTCTTAAGACTGCCTCTAAATTTTTCAAACCGATAAACGGGTCAATATTACAATGTGTACGAATATGTGTGGAGCCTGCATTTAATAGTAGGTCTATTAGTTTTTTTGCTCTTTCCTCTGTCACCGGTAATAAACTAGGAAGGAGTAATTCTTCCTCTTTTAATCTAGTTATAAGACCCTCTGTTGGAATGGTAGGTGCCTTCCATGGCCCACCAAAATATGTTTTATCAAGATGAATATGCATATCCCTAAAAGATGGTAGCATGAGGTAGCCTTGTGCATCCAATTGAGGTAAATCCGTCTCTAGTGGTTGATGTCCACGTTTAATTTGCTGTATTATCCCCTTTTCAATTTGTACATTAAAAAGCTCGGTTTGTGTTCCAATTACAGTAGTATGATTGTAATGAAAACCTGTTTCTAGTCGTACGTTAATGAGCCAATATGCTAATGGTGTCATTATATGAACCTCCTTTATTTTTCTTCAAGCTGAACCATCTGAATATCCCTCTCTATATGTGGTAGGGACAGTTGATGATAAACATAGTCTTGGCTAGTATTGCTAGCATGAAAGTAATAGACTGTTGTTAATTTGGCATAATAGATGGCACTTAAACACATCGGACAAGGTTCTGTACTTGCATACATTTCACAGCCTTCGAGATGAGTTGTTTGCAAAGTATGGCAAGCTTGGCGAATTGCTTGAATTTCTGCGTGATTCGTCAAATCATTTGTTTTGGCTATCTCATTAACACCCGAACCAATAATTTGCCCATTTTTTACTACAAGCGCTCCGAATGGCGCACCATGTCCTGATCGTGCATTTTCATTTGCTAAATCAAGCGCTTTTCTCATAAATTCATGTTGATTCATATTCTATTCCTCCTAGTAAAAGCAGATATATCACGTTAATAGCTGTAATATAAACTGAATGATGTCCAGTAGCCAAATCCATTTTACCCAACGTATTCGGAGTTGTGACTATACTAACTTTGCTCTTATTGACTAGTTATTTCAGCAATCATTACGAGCCTTCTAGACTTAGCGTTGTGGCAACACTATATCACAAACAGAATATTCAGTCTTTTTAACTAATTCTATGAGACATTAATAATGTATCTAGGTTTCCCCTTGCAATTTCACATAAAAGAGTTCCTTCATTACTTTTCCTTTATACAAATATGCTAACATGAAGACTACTATATGAATAATATAAAAAAAGTAAATTTCACTTAAGTTTTCCCTATATTAAAGTTTCTTGAATGGCAAAATAAAAAAGAGCCGCTCTTAGCGACTCTTTGTTTTAAGCATTCACTTGTTGTTCTTCTTCTCGATTCATCATCGTTCGAACCACTTGTGCAATCTCCTCTGAGTTCTCATCTTGAAATTCAACGGTTGATTGAGCCGAAGCTGCTTCTTGATTCGTGCCTTCAGGAGTAGTTTGTTCATTTTCTGCTAGTTCACCTTCAACTGCTTCCTCATCTACCTCTGGCGTATACAAAATGTATGCTATTAAAAAACGTACAATATACATTACAAGGAATACAATGATTGCTGTAACAAAAGATCCGATAATGATTCGAAGGGGCGTGTAGGGCTTTAGAAATGTACTAAAAAAATAAATAGTAAAAGCCATTAATGCTCCCCATAGATTATAAAATATGGAACCAAACATTAGATTTCGCTCACTCCTTGGTTAACTGTTCGAATATGTAATGATGATGTGGCAGGATTAAATTCTATCGTTCTACCACTGTTTCCACCAGTATCCTCGGCTACTAAAGGAATTCCATGCCTTTTCAATTCATTTTTGACAGCTTCTACATTACGAGGACCGATGCGCATCGAATCTTTGTCCGAAGTAAATTGAAACATCTGTGCGCCCCCAGCAATTTTTGCCTTTAGTTTAAACTTTTGAACGCCCTCTAATTTTAATAGATCAATCATTGCTGCTATTCCAGAATCCGCAAATTTGGCTACATTGATTGACTCAGATCTTCCCAAGCTTGAATCTGGTAACATCACATGGATTAAACCAGCAATTTTTTTTGACTCATCATATAAAATAACGCCAACACAAGAACCCAGACCAGAAGTTCGAATCGTGTTAGGTAGCTTTACTACATCCATTTGTGCAATTCCTACTTTAACCACTTGCCCACTGCTACTACTTAGCATCATTAGGAAACCCCTAATGCTTTAAAAATAGCATCAAATGAGTCGGGATCTGGTAATAGGAAGAAATGACCTCTCACAGTTTCATGGTCTTCTACACCTTCTTCAAAAATGGATGTATTTATAACAATGACATTATCACTTACATGTGATAATTCTATTAAACCAATACTTATAATTGCACCAAACATATCGACGCTTAGCCCTGGGACAGTTGGATAAATTTTCAAATTAGTGAAGTCCGATAAGGCAGATAAATAGGAACCTGATAAGATATTTCCCATTTCTTGCATAGCAGATAATCCTAGTTCAGAAACAGGTCGTTTTTTAAAATCAAATGTTTCATCATAAATGAGACGACGGATAAAACGGTTTGCCTGTTCAATAGGTAGTATAAAGAACATACTTCCTTCTGCATCACCTTCAATGCGAAGGTAAATACCAACAACGACATTTTCTGATCCGCCAGCCAATTCCATCATATCGTTAAAGGACACCATTTCTACCTTTGGGACACGCATATCAATTTTTTTCCCAAGTAAATTGGAAAGTGCTGTCGCGGCATGCGCAGCACCAATATTGCCAATTTCCTTTAATACATCTAAATGTAGCGAGGTAATCTTTTGATTAAATGTCATGATCGATCCCTACTTTAGTGGATTTAATACTTTTTCTAAATGTAATAAGATTAATAATCGTTTTTCTACTTTAGCAACACCTGAAATAAATTCTTCCTCAAGGGAGCCAACAACTTCTGGTTGTGGTTCAATCGAACTTGCAGGAATATCAATTACATCGTTTGCTGAATCAACAACAAAGCCTACTTCCATATCTTCTAGTGAGATAATGATAATGCGAGTTGTTTCCTCATGTTCTGAAATAGGTAATTCAAAGCGTTCACGTAAATCCACAATCGGCGTTACGACACCACGAAGATTAATAACACCTTTTACATATTTCGCCGTTTTTGGTACGCGCGTAATATGCATTAGCTTTTCTATACCTTGAACATGGGACACCGGAATAGCATATTCCTTATTCGCTAGTTGAAATACAATTACTTTAATACTTTCTTGTTCCACTGCGTTTGTCATCTTTTACACCTCTCTTATTCATTCACCTTATTTTATTAATGCGTTACAATCTACAATTAAGGCTACTTTACCATTTCCTAAAATAGTTGCACCTGAAATAGCAAAAATATTTGTTAAGTAATTTCCTAAAGACTTCAAGACAATTTCTTGTTGTCCGATGAAGGAATCCACCACTAAACCAGCAAGTTTTTCACCTTTACGAACAATGACTACTGAATGGAATTCTTCATCTTGCGACTCTGTACGAGGTACTTCAAAGATTTCCTCTAAGAATACCAATGGTACAACCTTGCCACGGAAGTCGATTACTTTTTGATTATGCGCATTCATAATCTCCGATGAACGGATAATAGATGTTTCAATAATAGATGATAATGGAATTGCATAAATTTCCTTTTCAATTTCCACGAGCATGACAGAAATAATCGATAATGTCAGCGGTAATTGGATAGAAAAGATGGAACCAACATCTTGTGTGGATTCAATTGAAATATTACCACCAAGTGATTCAATTGTTGTTTTAACAACATCTAACCCTACTCCACGGCCAGATACATCCGAAATGACATCTGCAGTCGAGAAGCCTGAAGCTAAAATAAGCTCATTGATTTGATTATCAGACATTGAATAAGACTGTTCTTGTGTCACAATGCCTTTTGCAATAGCTTTCGCTAGTACTTTGTCACGATTAATTCCTGCACCATCGTCTTCAATTTCAATAAAGACATAGTTTCCACTATGATAAGCACGTAGGACAACCGTTCCTTCCTCCGGTTTGCCTTTTGCACGACGAGATGTTGGATTTTCAATGCCATGGTCCACAGAATTTCGGATTAAGTGGACAAGTGGATCACCAATTTCATCGATAACTGTACGATCTAGTTCTGTTTCAGCACCAATGATTTCAAGATTAATTTTCTTATTTAAATCTCGGGATAGCTGACGAATCATTTTTGGGAAGCGGTTGAACACTGTTTCAACTGGCACCATGCGCATTGTTAAAATAATGGTTTGCAGGTCACCCATTACACGGCTCATTCGCTCCACAGTTTCGTTTAGCTCACCATGGTTTACTTCTGTAGCAATAGATTGTAAACGACCACGGTCAATAACAAGTTCTTCAAACAAGTTCATTAAAATATCAAGACGTTCAATATTGACACGAATCGTTTTATTTCCAACAGGCGCGTGATTTTTTTCAGCCTTTGCAGGTGCGGCTGTTTTTGCAGGCTGTGTGGCTGGTTCAGGTTTAGAAGGTACAGTAGCAGGTGTAGACTCTACTTCCGCTACAGCCGATGCAGTAGCAGCTACTTCTTGCTGTGATTCATACTCTCTTTCACTAAATTTCTTTTGGTCTATTGTTGTGACAACAACTTCTTCAACCTCAGAAACTTTCATGATCTTTTTCTGCATATCTTCTGCTGATTCTTTTGTCACATAGGCTACATAAAACTGTTGATCAAATTGTTCGTCTTCTAGCTTTTCAACAGATGGGCTCGATTTAATAACTTCGCCGTCTTTTTCTAAAATTTCGAAGACCATAAATACACGTGCAGCCTTTAAAAGACAATCTTCTCGTAATTTCACTGAAATTTCATAGGCATGGAAACCTTGTTCAGATGATTGTGCAATAACTGTTTGTTCAAAGCTATCATATTCTAAAACACTTTCCACGGCTGCTGGTCCTGCAACGGTTGCTGCCACCTCAGGTACTGCTTCCTCACCTAATTCTATGCGCTTAAGTTGAGCAACTGTTGCTGACACATCACGCTTGCCATCTCCACCATTCGCAATATCCATGACCATTTCTTCCAGATGGTCAACAGATTCAAAGACCACATCTAAAATTTCTGGTGTTACGTGGATTTTTTCATTACGAATCGCATCTAACACATTTTCCATTTTATGAGTTAAATCGGCTAAATCTTCAAAACCCATTGTGGCAGACATACCTTTTAAAGTATGGGCAGATCGGAATATTTCCCCAACAATTGCCAAATCATCTGGATTTTTTTCTAATTCTAATAAATGTTCACTACATGCTTGTAAATGCTCTTTACTTTCTTCGATAAACATCTCTAAATATTGATTGACTTCCATAAGAGGACACCCCTTTTAAGGCAAATATTTCATTATTGTTAGTGCTATATCATCTACATCGGCAACTTCATCAATTAGTTGCGTTTCTACCGCTGCTTTTGGCATACCATATACAATGCAAGTTTCTGCTGACTCAGCTATGGCCATGACATTACCGGTCTTTTTTAGTGCTTTTAGTCCATTTGAACCATCATGCCCCATACCTGTCATAATCACAGCTACTTTATCAAAATCCTTATATTGACTAACATCTTCAAACATTACATCTACAGATGGTCTATGGCCTGACCTTGGTGCTTCTTGATTATCAAGAACAATACCAAAAGTTGTCCCTACTTTCCTAAGCTTTAAGTGATAGCCACCTGGGGCAATATAGGCAACCCCATTTTGTAAAATATCACCTTGTTCAGCCTCCTTCACAACAATTTCACTGAGCTGATCGAGACGTGTAGCGAGTGATTTCGTAAATCCAGCAGGCATATGCTGAACAATGAGGATAGGAGCTTGAATAGACTTAGGAATTTTTGTAATGACCTCCTGAAGCGCACGAGGTCCTCCTGTAGATGTACCTATTAGCACAATCTTTTTACCTACTTTATTCCATTCATTTTGCGCCTTTGTTACAGCTACTTTAGTAGCAGTAGCATTCACGGGAATAGGCATTTGACCATGTTGTTGTAAATCCTTTATTACGGTACTCACTTTTGTCACTGAATCTTGTTGTCGTTTACTACCAGAAGGTTTTTTCAATTTGGATATTGGCACCATTGCAGCTTGCTCTACTTTATGGACAAGCTCAGTTTGGATTTTATGTAAATCAAGAGATATTGTTCCGCTTGGCTTTGCGACAAAATCTACAGCGCCACTTTCAATAGCTGCTATAGCATTTTCTGTTCCACGCTGAGTGGTACTAGAGAGCATGATTACAGGAACTGGACATTGTATCATTATTTCTTTTAATGCATCTAGCCCATTCATTTCAGGCATCTCAATATCCATTGTCACAACTGATGGCTTCAATGATTGTATCTTTTTGATTGCATCTTTTCCATTTCGTGCAGTTCCAACTACTTCCACCTTCGAGTTGCCAACAAAAAAGTCACTAATTAGCTTTCTCATAAAAGCAGAATCATCCACAACTAATAGCTTGCTTTTATGTAAAAAGTCCAATTAATCACGCCCTTTCGAAAAAATACTTCTTAGTTTCGTTAAAAATTTCTTTGCTGTCTGATCATGTGCATGTACTTCCTCCACACGATGCTCCATAAAACGAATCACTATGAGTTGTAATGTTTTAGAAATCAGTGCGTCTGGATAAGCAAGTGAAAATGGGACTTGCTCACGCACAGCCTTCCGCACAATCGAATCTTCGGGTAATGAACCGAGTATCGTGACTTCTTTGTCTAAAAAACGTTTCATGGCTAACTTTAAACGCTCGTTTGTTTCGATGCCTTCTTCTTTACTAAATGCACGGTTACAAAGGACATAAAATTGCTTATCAGCATCCCGCATATGAATATATTTCATCATCGAATAGGCATCCGTAATTGCGGTCGGCTCTGCAGTTGAAATAACGATAATTTCGTCTATTGATGTGAGTAAATCTAGCGACCAATTTGTCGCACCCGCCCCCATATCAAATAAAATATAATCATAGTTTTTCTGAAGCTGTTCAAATGCATGTATAAGCTGTTCAAACATCGTCTCTGACCAATTAAAAATATTTGTCATACCCGACCCACCTGATATATACCTTAAACCATGGGGTCCCTCAAATATTACCTCATCTAGTAGTTTATTTCCTTCTAAGTAATCTTTCAAACTATTGGAAGCATTTTTCCCAATTAAAATATGGATATTTCCCATCCCAATATCCATATCTACAATGACAACTTTTTTTCCCTTTTGGGCCAAAGACAAGGCGAAATTCATCGTGAAGTTACTTTTTCCAACCCCGCCTTTGCCACTAACCACTGCAATTGCTCGACCTAAATCGCCTTGCTGCCTCATCATTTTCAAGCGTAATGTTTCAGCTTGGTCTCTCATTTCTCTTCACCTTGAAAAAACAAATTAAGCACTGCTTCTAAATCAGCTTCTTCAATATCTTCTGGTACTTCTTGACCATTCGTATAGTAAGCAAGTCCTTTATTATATTTAATCATTAAATTGAGCATTGTGCCAATAGAATTTGTTTCATCAATTTTCGTGAAGATAAATTTTTCAATTGGTAGCTGATTAAATTGGTCGATAATGTTCGCCATATCCTTTTCTTTTGTAGTCATCGCGAGTACTAAGTAGGATTCTGCTTGATCATCAAATTTTATGAGACGTTGGAGATCATCTACATACTTGACCTCTTTATAATTTCGACCAGCTGTATCGATAAACACTAAGTCTAAATGCGATAATCTTTGGATAGCTTGTTCGAAATCTGTTGCGTTGTAAGCAATTTCAACGGGTGCCTGTAAAAGACCCGCATACGTTTTTAGCTGTTCAATTGCTGCGATTCGGTACGTATCTGTCGTAATAAATCCGATTTTCTTCTTCTTTTCTAAAACTGCTCTAGCTGCCATTTTGGCGATCGTCGTTGTTTTACCCACACCTGTAGGACCTAATACGTTGATGTATTTTCTTTCATAGGACAATCCTCCGATAGGTAGGCTTTCTAATCTCTTACGAAGTAAATTTTTCGTGACCATTTTACATTGTGAGAAATTGATTTCTGATGCTTCTTTGAAATGCATAAAAAGCTCATCACCTATCGTTGTGATGAGCTCTTCATTTAGCTCTTGCTGTCTTAAGTATTCAATGAAGGGGAAGAGTTCATCGGGATATTGAGCTTGGGTAGTCTTTTTATGCATCGATTGCATTAAAGATTTTAAATCTGCAATTTCCTTCCTCAATTCTTCAGAAATGCCAGTGTCCTCGTGTTTAACTACATCATGCGATGATTGATCTTGATGAATTTTCTCTTGAATCGCATTTGTAATATCTTGTAGTCTCGCATTTTCCTTAGTTGCGATAGGTAATTCTACAGGCGTTGGTACTGGAGCCACTTGATTTGGCTCCACTCCATCCACTCCTGCAACTACCTCAAAACTTTTCTGTTTAATCATACCGAAAAATTTCTTCGTGATGACTACTTTAGAATTCAAAATAACAGCGTCCTCGCCTAGTTCTGCACGCACTTGCTTCATAGCCTCTGGTATGGAAGATGCATAATATTTTTTCATTTTCATTAAACATTCACCACCCCAACACTTTGAATTTCAATAGAAGCATCCAATTCATTATATGAGAGAACTGGAATCTGCGGGAAATAACGCTCCGTCAGTTGTCGTAAATACATGCGCACAGCCGGAGAACATAAAATAATAGCGGATTGTTCCATAAAGGACACACGCTCTATTTCTGCTGCAATCGTCTCTAGTACCGTTTGAGAATCTTGAGGATCCATTGCTAAATAATTTCCGTGATCTGTTTGCTGTATACTATCAGCAACCATTTTTTCTACTTTACCTGAAACTGTAATAACTTTTAATGCCGAACTATCTCCCACATATTGGGCAGTAATTTGACGAGCCAATGATTGACGAACATACTCAGTTAAAATATCTGTATCGCTAGTTACCTTTGCATAGTCTGCTAACGTTTCAAAAATAATGGGTAAATTACGAACAGAAACATTTTCACGTAGTAATTTACCAAGTACCTTTTGGATTTCTCCAGTTGATAAAGGTGCCGGTGTCAGCTCTTCTACTAAAATAGGATGGGTTTCACGTAAGTGATCTATTAACTGCTTCGTCTCTTGACGACCTAATAATTCATGAGCATTCGCACGGATTATTTCAGTTAAATGCGTGGATACCACGCTTGGTGGGTCTACAACGGTGTAGCCATAAATTTCAGCATCCTCTTTCACTTGCTCAGTAATCCATTTAGCTGGTAATCCAAATGATGGCTCCACTGTATCAATTCCTTCAATAGAATCATCATCACCTGGGCTCATCGCTAAATAATGATCTAGTAAAAGTTCGCCTCTTGCCATTTCGTTCCCTTTTATTTTTATTCGATACTCATTTGGTTGAAGCTGAATATTATCTCGAATACGAACAACCGGGATGACAATTCCTAATTCTAGTGCTAACTGTCGACGAATCATAATGACACGATCTAATAAGTCCCCACCTTGAGCAGCATCTACTAACGGAATTAATCCATAACCAAATTCAAATTCGATTGGGTCCACATTTAATAAATTCACAACATTTTCAGGGCTCTTCATGCCATCTGTTGCCACTTCTTCTTCAATTTCAAGTAATTCCTCTTCATCCTCTGGTTTCTTACGTTCCATCATATAAGCCCCAGCAATTAGGGAAAGACCTATTGGAAGTGTTACCCAGTTAGGGATTGGTGTAAATAGCCCTAGTAATACTATGGTACCTCCAGCTACATAGAGTAACTTTGCTTGAGCAAATAATTGTCCTGTTATATCTTGACCAAGACTTCCTTTAGAAGAGGCGCGAGTTACCACAATCCCTGTTGCTGTTGAAATAAGCAAGGCAGGAATTTGCGAAACTATACCATCCCCAACGGTTAGCTTAGAAAAATGAGTTGCTGCTTCAGCAAATGGAAGTCCCATTTGTACTACCCCGATGATGATTCCGAATAATAAGTTGATAATAACCATGACCATTGAGGCAATGGCATCCCCTTTTACGAATTTCGTGGCACCATCCATCGCTCCGTAGAAGTCCGCTTCACCCGCTACTTTTTCACGTCGTTCGCGTGCTTCCTTTTCGGAAATTACTCCTGCATTTAAATCAGCATCAATACTCATTTGTTTACCTGGCATCGCATCAAGTGTGAAACGAGCTGCTACTTCAGCTACCCGCTCTGCACCCTTTGTAATAACAATAAACTGAATTAATACTAGAATTAAAAAGACAACTAAACCTACGAGAATATTTCCCCCGACTACGAAATCACCAAACGTTTCTACGACAGAGCCCGCGTCCCCAGTTGCTAAGATCGCACGGGTTGTGGAAACACTCAGTCCTAATCGGAATAAGGTTAACAGTAAAATAACAGAAGGAAAAATAGAAAAGTCTAATGCTTCCTTCATACTCATTGCTGTTAGCAGTACAATTAATCCTAAAGTAATATTAATGACAATTAAGAAACTTAACATCCACGGAGGAAGAGGGATGATGAGCATCGCAACGATTAAAATAACCGCACCTAAAACCCCAATATCGCGAACTTTCATTTGTGTCCCTCCTACTAAAAAGCTTTAAATTTTACGTTTAATACGGTAAACATAAGCGAGTATTTCTGCTACTGCTTTGAAAAATTCTTCTGGTACGGGATCACCAATTTCAACTTGATCGTACATGGCGCGAGCTAAAGGTCTATTTTCCACCATAATGACGTCATGCTCTTTGGCAATCAGCTTTATTTTTTGAGCGATAAAGTCTGTACCCTTTGCAATTACGCGAGGTGCATCCATATTTTCCTCGTCATATTTGAGCGCAATCGCATAGTGAGTAGGGTTGGTAATTACCACATCTGCACTTGGAATCTCTGACATCATACGACGCATCGCCATTTCGCGCTGACGTTGTTTGATTTTCGATTTAATGAGCGGGTCACCCTCACTATTTTTATATTCATCTTTAATATCTTGCTTAGACATTTTAAGATTTTTTTCATAATCAAATTTTTGATACATCCAATCCAAAATGGATACACAAAGTAAAACTAAAGATGCCGCTATGCCCATAATGCCGACTAGCTTTCCGACAGTAATGAGCGTCATCCATGGACTTTTAAAGGATAAAGCTAAAACTTCTGGCAAGTTTGTCCAAATAATAATTGTCGTTACACTACCGATAAAGCCAATCTTTAACACCGATTTCAGCAACTCAACAATTGCCTTAACCGAAAAAATCCTTTTCAACCCTTTGATAGGGTCCATCTTTTTCAAATCAAACTTCATTGGCTCCAGGGTAAATAAAAAGCCAAACTGCAAAAAGTTACCTGCAAGTGCTCCAACAACAGCTATCGCCATAATCGGTACAATAATGAAAGCCATTTGTATTAATGTTTCTATAAATAAGTGCATCACACTATCAATCGTTAGTGTTTCAATGCGTATGTTATGGATAAAGGTTTGTCTAAAAAACGCTAATAGCTCATCCCGTAAAGAACCTGCAAAGAAAATTAAGAAGATAAAGACCATCAGCATAACGATGGCACTAGTTACATCTTGACTCTTAATAACTTGTCCCTTTTTTCGAGCATCTTGACGTTTCTTTGGCGTCGCCTTCTCAGTCTTTTCACCTGAAAAAAACTGGATATCTAAATTCAGTAGTAGTTTCATATTATCCACCACCTAAAATGGCCATTAAATCACGCATGCCGTAAATCATAATAGTGATCAACTTTTGAATGACTTGAATCATTACAGCCATCATTGTAAATAACACTAAAAAACTAACGGCTATTTTAATAGGAAAACCAACAACAAATATATTTAATTGTGGTACTGTTTTCGCAGTTATTCCTAAAGCTAAATCGACTAAAAATAAGGTAGCCACAACAGGTGCAGCCATCTGAAATGCAATAGCAAAAACAGCTGTAAATGTTGTGATGATAAATTGGGGAAAGCCCTCATTTGTAAAACTAGGGAATTGATCCATAGGCAAAAACTGATAACTATAGTAAATTCCATCAAGAATCATATGATGGCCATTAATTGCTAACAGTAAAAGGAATGCTAACATATTAAAAAACTGACCGATTAATGGACTTTGAGCTCCTGTTTGCGGATCAATAATATTGGCAATGGCAAAACCCATTTGAAAATCAATAAAGCTCCCTGCAATTTGAATGGCAGACATGATTATATAACCTACTAGACCGAGTAACAGCCCAACAAGTGCTTCTTTCATCACTAATAATATGTATTCATCATTGAATGCAAATGGCTCAACATCAATTGTATAATACATCATCCAAGCTAAAACCAGTGCGAGAGTAATTTTGACTTGTGGTGGTATGGTTCTATAGGAAAAAAAAGGAACCGTAACAAAAAATGCTGAAACACGCACAAGCACCAATAAGAAAACCGTTAAATGCGGAATTAATTCATTCATGGACTCACCCTATATAACGTGTTAAATTCTCAAAAATGTCTCTCGCATAGCTAGTAACTTGAGATAACATCCATGGGCCAAAGAACACAATGGCCACAAAGACGGCGATAATTTTCGGTACAAATGCTAATGTTTGCTCTTGAATCGAAGTGGTAGCTTGAAAAATACTTACAGCCAAACCAGTGATTAAAGCTACTAATAATAACGGACCGCTTGTTAGAAGGATAATCATAATGGCACGTTCTGCAACGGAAATAACCAATTCACCTGTCATACTGTATCATCCCCTAAAAACTTTGTAGTAGCGATTTCATGACGAGATACCAGCCATCGACCAGAACAAACAATAAGATTTTGAATGGCAATGAAATCATTACTGGCGGTAACATCATCATCCCCATCGACATTAATGTACTCGCAACAATCATATCGATCACTAGGAATGGAATAAAAATCATAAAACCTATTTGAAATGCTGTTTTAATTTCACTTAAAGCAAATGCTGGCACAAGCATTGTCAGTGGGATTTCTTCCACTGATGCTGGTTTTTCTGCTTGATTGTACGATAAAAACAAGTCAAGATCTTTTTGTCTTGTATGCTTACTCATAAATTCTTTAAATGGCAAGCTTGCCCGATCATAAGCTTCATCTAAACCAATTTCTTCAGAAAATAGTGGTTGCAAAGCCTCTTTATTGACCTCTTGAAAGGTTGGGGCCATGATAAAGAACGTTAAAAATAAGGCTAAACCAACAATCACCTGATTAGGTGGCATTTGTTGTGTAGCCAGTGCTGTACGCACAAAGGATAAAACAATGACAATACGAGCAAAGGATGTCATTAAAATTAAAATACTTGGTGCCAGTGATAAAACGGTTAATAGTAGTAAGAGCTTAACGGATGTTGAGACGTTGGTTGGATCGCTATTGGAAAAAATATTGACTAAATCATTCATTTATCATCCTTCTCCTTTTGCTTCCATCGCTCAATCTCTTCACTGCGCTCCTGTTTAATTTCGGATATCTTTTTTTCAAAGAGTTTGCCAAATGTCTCTTGCTTTTGTTCATTTTGCATATTCACTCTATCTTTTTTCTTAAACTTAGAAAATACTTCTGCGATATACGGTGATGTTGCTGCAAGTTCTTGCCTTTCGTTATAAAGTGCTAACAGTGCTTCTATTTCTTCAGGATCAGTAATTTCACGTAATAGCTGAACGTCTTCACCGACACCCACTAAGTACATGGTTTTACCTACTTGTAAAAGCTGTACTGATTTTTGTGCACCCAACGATAAACCGCCTAAATTTTGTATCAGTTGATTACGTTGAAAGTTTAAATTTCGTTTATTTAAAAACTTCATTAAACCATAAAACAAAGCTACAACAAAAATAAGCGCTAAAACCATTTTTATGTATTCCCATGCAGATATATCTCCAGCTGCTGATACACTTGGTTCTTGTTTAGCAGCTGGATCGGTAGTATCTCCATAACAAGCTTCTGGGTCTTTAATGCAATCTGTCACGCTATTCGTATCAGAGTCTGCATAGACCGAAGTTGGTGTCGGGTACAAAAACAGGAAGGATACAAGAAATGCAAAAATCATCGTGAAACGAAATGATTTTAACATTTTCATGCAATCATCCTAGCGCTTTTTGGATCGCTTCAATTACTCGATCTGCTTGGAAAGGCTTAACAATAAAGTCTTTCGCACCAGCTTGAATTGCATCGATTACCATTGCTTGTTGTCCCATTGCTGAACACATGATTACAGTTGCACTTGGATCTGACCCCTTAATTGCTTTAAGAGCCGCAATACCATCCATTTCTGGCATTGTGATATCCATTGTTACTAAATCTGGTTTTAATTCATTGTACTTTTCAACAGCTTGTAATCCATCTGCCGCTTCTCCAACAACCTCAAATCCATTTTTCGACAAAATATCCTTGATCATCATACGCATAAATGCAGCGTCGTCTACAATCAAAATTCTTTTAGACATGGTTAACTCCTCCAATTGAAACTATCTTAAATTATTTAAACGCTCTGCTTGACTTAAAACATCTGTAATACGTACACCAAAGTTTTCATCAATAACAACGACTTCACCTTTAGCGATTAAACGACTATTAACTAATATATCAACAGGCTCCCCAGCTAATTTATCTAACTCAATAATCGAACCACTTGATAGTTCTAAAATCTCTTTAACAGAACGTTTCGTACGTCCTAACTCTACAGTAACTTGCAATGGAATATCAAGTAGCATATTTAAATTTCTAGCTTCAGATTGAGAGATTACATTTGAATCAAAGCTAGCAAATTGTGCTTGTTGAACATTCACTGGCTGTGCAGGTCTCGCTGGTTGCGCAAACTGCTGTGGTTCCTGATAAACTGGTTGCTGCATAGTTGCTTCCGGCTGCTGATAAACAGGCTGTGCAGGCGGTGGCATAACTGGCGCTTGTTGTTGAACAGGTGGTGCTGCAATTGGGGGTGCCTCAGGCGCAATCGTTGCAGCCACAGGTTCTTCTATTGATTCAGTTTCACCTAGTAGAGATTTTACGATGTTTTGACTAAATTTAAGCGGTAATAATTGCATTAAATTCGAATCAATTAAATTACCAATTCTTAATCTAAACGATACTTTGACTAGTAAATCATCTTCAGGGATATTTTCTCGACCTTCATTTTGAGAAATATTCATTAAATCTATTGTCGGTGGCGAAATATCCACTTTTTTGTTGAATACTGTCGACATAGATGTAGCTGCTGAGCCCATCATTTGATTCATGGCCTCTTGAACAGCACTTAATTGAATTTCTCCTAAGTCAGGTTTCGGATTTAATCCATCGCCACCTAACATAAGGTCTGCAATAATTGCTGCATCCGATTGTTTAATAACAAGTAAATTCATACCTGTTAAGCCAATCGTATATTCCACTTGTACAGCTACATAAGGATGTGGAAACTCCTCTTCTAATTTATTTCGATTAATCATTGATATACTTGGGGTAGTAATATCTACTTTTTGTCCTAATAATGCCGAAAGTGCAGTGGCAGAGCTACCAAAGGAAATATTGCCTACCTCACCTAGTGCATCTTGTGCAAACGAATCAAGGTAATCCTCTACTCGTATATCATTTGTTTCATCAATTGAAGAAGCTTCAGTGCCGCTGTTTTTATCTTCCAACGTCTCGCCCCTTAATAGCGCTTCAATTTCTTCTTGGGAGAGCATTTCATCACTCATCTTCGTCTCCTCCTTTCAAAGGGTCGATAATCTGGATTGCTAATTTTTTGCCTTGCTTACCTGGTTGAACAGTGAATTTTGGTAATGTTCCTACCTTTAATAGAAGTGGATCATTAATTTTTTGCTCTAACTGTATAACATCACCAATTTGCATTGTAAGGAAATCCTCGATCGTGATATCCGTTAGCCCTAATTCAACCGAAAGCGGTAATTTTGCTTGTTTTACGCGTGTTTCAAGCATTTTTGTTTGCTCTGGAGACATTTCTTTCGTATTTGTTTGCATCCAGTAGCGAACAGAAAGATTTGGAACAATCGGCTCCAATACAACATGCGGAATACAAATATTGATCATACCGCTTGTTTCACCAATGATCGTATTTAATGAAATGACAACTACTGTTTCATTAGGTGAGATCATTTGTAAAAATTGTGGATTAACTTCAAGCTCCACTAAAATCGGATCAATTTCCGCTACATTTTCCCACGCCTCGCGTAAATTGTCGAATGAGCGTTCAAAAAGGTTTGTCATAATTTTTGTTTCAATTTCTGTTAGATTATCTACATTACTATGACTCGCCCCACTACCGCCCATTAAACGATCTAGCATGGAATAGGCAATGTTCGGATTTATTTCCATCAATATATTACCATCTAATGGTGGCACTTCAAACACATTAATGAGCGTCATATTCGGAATCGAACGAACGAACTCTTCAAATGGTATTTGGTCTACTGATGCAACCGTAATTTGCACATAGCTTCTAAGCTGTGCAGAGAAAAAGGTTGTCAATAGTCGTGCAAAATTTTCGTGTATTCGGGTCAAACTTCGGATTTGATCTTTTGAGAATCGAAGCGCTCGTTTAAAGTCATAAACTTTAACCTTACGTCCCTCATCCTCCTTTTTTATGTCATCTGCTGACATTTCCCCAGTCGATATAGCGGAAAGCAGCGCATCTATCTCGGATTGAGATAACACATCTCCTGCCATTTGCCCACCTCCATTTCAAGCAGTTTCTATTTTATTGAGTGATGAAGGAGGTAAAATATACTTCCTGGACTTCTCCCTCTTGCATCAATTCATTTACTCTAGTTTTTAATGATTTTTGGAAAATTTGCTTCCCTTGCTTACCTTCTAAATCTTTTTGCTCCATTTCAGAAAGCTCTTGTATAGCAATGTTTTGCACTTGGAAAACACGCTTTGTTAATTCTGCAGCAGCATCTTTGCTTGTCGTTTGAACTTTTAATGACAAGCGTACTACTCTTTTATCTGCAAGATTCGTTGTGATTTCCGGAATCTCCACTGTTGCCTCTACAATTTCATCAATGGTTGGTTCAATAGCTCCTGTCGGTTTATTAAATTGTGTAAGCAATACAAACAAGATAACCCCGATCAGTATGACTGCTACTAGCAAAATAATAATCATTGTTAACATTTTATTATTCTTCATCTTTTTCACCTCGTAGATGCGGGTTGGATAGTATTTGTATATTGTTATAAAAGGCAGTTACCTTTTGTCGCACCTCATCTTCACTCTCTAAAACAATTAATTTTGTTCCAGTTGTTAAAGTAATAGTCGTATCTGGAAATGATTCGACTGTTTCTATGTATAAAGCATTTAATGTAAATGCTTTGCCATTAAGACGTGTTAGTTCAATCATTGAATTAGGGCCGGGTCTAGCATGAGAGCCGGCCCGACCCTCCCTCATATGAAAATATGTTTGTTAAAACGTCCGTTATGAATGAAAGGACTATTCAATCATTAACGTTTTAAGTTTACTAGCTCTTGTAACACTTCATCTGAAGTTGTAATAATACGAGTATTCGCCTGGAAACCACGTTGAGCAACAATCATTTCCGTAAACTCTTCAGATAAATCAACATTCGACATTTCTACAGCTCCAGGTACTACTTTCCCCATCCCTGCTACAGTTGCTACTTGTGCATACGCAGCACCAGAGTTCGCTGTTTGTTGATAGTAATTCCCACCATTCTTAGCAAGACCACCAGCATTAGGGAATTTAGCCATAACCAACTGCCCTGCCCATTTACGTTCACCGTTTAGGTCTACATATTCAACCGTACCATTAGGTCCAATGCTAATCTCTTTAGCAGTTGTTGGGATACGAATTGGTCCCACAGTTCCCTCACCAGGTGCTAGTACACCATCATCATCAAATAAGTTTGCACCTTCATCTCCTGAAGTATTTGGTGCATCCTCTGGAATGATACCATCATCATCCGCTTCCATGACGATTTCATCTCCAGCAGAAACACCTACTAAATATTTACCATCAGCATTCACTAAATAGCCATTGCTATCCATATAGAAAACACCATTACGAGTAAATAGAGTATTGTTGAAGCCTTCTTCGTCGATGAAACCACTATCTGGATCAGGTGCACCATTTGCATCAGCTACCATGAAAAAGCCATCACCCTCAATTGCTAAGTCAAGACCACGTCCTGTACTTTGTAAGGAACCGCCCCCATGAATCGTATCAATGGCAGCTAATTGTGTACCTAAACCAACTTGTTGTGGATTCACACCACCTCGTGTAGCTGTTGCTGCAGATGCACCGGCTTGCGTTTGAGACATTAAATCTTTAAAAAGAACACGTCCTTTTTTAAAGCCAACAGTATTAACATTTGCAATATTGTTACCAATAACATCTAGCTTTGTTTGGAAGTTTTTAAGACCTGAAATACCTGAATACATAGAACGTAACATAAGTTTTCGTTCTCCCTTCATTTTTTATTTGTGTGCTTCTATCAATCAGCATCACGAAGGCTTCCTTTCATAAGAAGGTCCAGCCTTTAAAGCACGATTGTGCCATCAATATTTGTAAATAATTGTTGTTTTGCTTCCGTGCGATCCATTGCTGTAATGACAGTAGCGTTTTTAGCACTGACAATTAAAGCTGCTTGATCCATCAAGACTAATGGCTGTTTAACACCTTTTGAGTGAGCTTCAAATACCTTATCCGAGACAACCTGCCATTCTTGTTCAGAGATGTCAATTTTACGCTCCATAATACGTTCATGCGCATGTTTGCTCACCTTCAGCTCTTGCTTTGATGCTTCCTGTAAATGGGCTTTAAAGGATTGCTGTGAATGAATGGGCGTAGGTTGAGTTGCACGAATAGATGGATGCAAGGGTACACGATGAATTGAAAATTTATCCATCACTTTTCCCCACCTTTATTCGCTAATAACTGTAAAATCTTTATCCGTAAGTTTTTTATCATTATCTAATACGTAATAAATAACGCCATCTTTATTGGAAACAGAGACGATTCTTCCTTGTAATTCCTGCTCGCCATCTTGATATGTAACTTTTTTACCTATCAATTTACTCGCCTGAACAAGTGGCGTTTCTGGCACAGGATTATTCCCATTTGCTCCAGAGCCAAGGATTCCAGAAATATTACCAGGCGTTATTTCTTTTCCATCTGCTAATTTGAAGACAACACTACCATCTACAAATTTCAAGGATTCGATCACACCTGATCCTTCATTTACAACTGGATCTCCTTTTTCATCTGTTTTATCTGTAATTTCATGCCATTTGACTTCTTTACCAACAAAGGTTGCATAATTCATCATTTGCGTTTGTTGCTGTGATGCTAATAATGATTCTACTGCCTTTGTCATGTTCTGCATTTGTTCTAAAGAAGAAAACTGTGCCATTTGAGAAATGAATTCTCGGTCATTCATCGGATTCGTTGGGTCCTGATGCTGTAATTGGGTAATTAACAGTTGAAGAAAGGCATCTTTACCAAGTTCACTATTCCCAGTTTGTTTGGTTGGTTTTCTATAATTAGAATAGTAAAGATCGTCCGTTATGGATGTATTGGTTGCTTTAGATGTTGCATCCGCCATCAATTACACCTCCTCGTTTAATAAATAGTCACTAAATGACATCTCTTCATCGTCATCCTCAGCTTTTTGTTGCTGATCTTCATCCTGTTGCTGTCTAAAGAAATTATTAAAGAAGTTTTGATCACGTTGCTGGCGATCTGCATCCTGTAATGATTGGGCAATATCAAGACGGTCTACTTGAATGTTTTGCTGCACAAACGCCTGCTTTAGCTGATGTGCTTGACTATCAAGCATTTCACGTCCATGAGCTGTAGAAGCTAGTAGACGAGCTGTCAGTACACCATCATTTTGCACAAGCTCTATACGAATTGTTCCTAAATTTTCTGGATACAACTTAATCGTTAATCGTGTAATCCCCTGTGCATTAGAAATTTGAGCTCTATTGATAATGGCTTGCATTTCTTTTAATAAAGCCTCTGACTGTGCAGGTTTAGCAGTCGGTAATGTTACTTGGAACGTATCCGGTTTGGTTTGCACCGTTTGTGGTGTTACCACTTCATTAGAGCTTGTCTCACTTTGCTTCGTCATTTGGACTTGCTGGAAGCCTTGTAATGACAATGTTCCTGTTGATTTGGTTGTTGTTACTTGTATTGTTTCTACTTGGGCTTGTAATGTCGTTAAAAGACTTTTAACGGTTGTTAACAAATTTTCTTGTGGCGCTGTTAAGTCCGATTTCTGTCCTACTAATTGTGCTAGCTTTAACACTTGCAGTAATTGTGTTGCTTCTTTTGGTGTTACTTGACCTTCTCCTTGTAATGCAGCACCTATTTGCGCTTGAAGTATTGGCGCTTGGGCATCTACTAAGGATAATAGCTCCCAAACATCACTAGCCTCTTTTTCTTCTCCTAATAGCTGCTGGACTATTTTTTGAAGCTGTTCATCATCAATACCTAATGCATTTAATATATTGTCCAGATCCAGCATTTCGTCCATAGATACTGCTTTACCGTCTTCTCCCAGTTGTAGGATTAACAAACCATCATCGTGGGGGATTCCTAATAAATCGAGTACCTCTTCCAATGAATCAGCGTTTAAAACCTGCTGTAAATCAGCTAGCTCATTATTTGGCGTAGTTTGAGCAGATTGATTTGATTGAGTTGAGGAAGATAGGACTTGTCCAAAAACAGAGCCGAATTTCGATAAATTATCCTGCTTCGAAGTTCCGTTGATCTTCCCATCAGTGCTACTAGCTGCCGTTGTTGGCTTTGCTGCCGCATTTTTAGTTGGTACTGATTGAGTGATCATTTTCATCATTGCTATATCCACTCTTTTCACCTCCTTTCATGAACTTTATTGTTTAGCCATGAGTTCCGTATATTTCGCTGCATCTTTAGCATCCATTTTCTCTAAAATTGCTGCTAGTTTATCAGGTTTCAAATTAGTTAAAATTCGTAATGCTTCTGTATCACTCATATTGATTAATACAGGTGCTGCAGATTTCGGAGACATTTTATCGAAAGTCGATAGAATATCGTTGAAATCGCGCTTCACATCATCTTGCTGTCGATTTAATTTTTCAATTTCAAATTGAAGCTGTTCTTTTTCTATCGTGAGCTTCTCTTTTTCAGTTGTTGTCGTATCTAGCTTTTTTTGCAGCTGTGTAATTTCTGCTTCTTTTTCTTGAATTTCTGCCTGTAAATTAACTATTTTCGAGTCATTGTTTACGACAGCATCTTTTGCTTGCTGTTCTTCTGACGGAACAAAAGGTAAACTGCCAATTGCCTTTTTACCTAAGTCAAAAACATTTGTATTCATTAATGTAGCCACAACAAGTAAAACTGCTACGACAAACATAAGTGGCAGTACGATCCAAGTAAAAAACTTTAGAAAGCCTCCCGTTTTTTTCTTAGGCGGCTGTTCTACTAATTCCGCTTTCAATCGATTGTCTTTTCTCACCATGAAATCACCTGATTTCTCTCTTGTTATACGTTAATAATGAAATTTCATCTAAAAAAAGGCTTTCTATACGATCCTGCTCTTGTTGGAAAAGCTTAAAATCCTTTTCTCTCATTTTTTCAAATTTACGTACTTCCAAGTTTTTTTCTAATAATTTATCTTCGTGCCAATTCATTTTTGCACGAGCTTGTATCACTTTCTGCTGAACATCTGCAATTGTTTTTTCCAGACTATCAATAAAACGTGCGTAGTGATGAATTTCATCAATAGATGAACCAACCGTTAAACGATCCTGCTGGAAGGCAATTAAATCTTCCTTCTTTTTAAGCAAGTCATATAACTTCGTAGCCACTTCCTCAAAAGATCGGACAGATTCTTTATAGGCCATTTCAGTTTCGTTTTTTTCTTGCTCACGAATTGTTAATACTTTTTCAAAACGATACACATAGCTGACCATCTAGTTCACACCACCGTTCGATAAGGATATTAGCTCATTTACACTTTCTTCCAAGGTCACTTTATCCAAATAGCCCTGTTTAAGGTAAGTAGTAATAAGCGGTTCATAATGTATGGCTTCATCAATTTCTCTAGATGTCCCTCGTTTATAAGCACCTATATTGATTAAATCCTCAGATTTGTCGTATGTATAATAAAGTTCTCTTAATCGTTCTGCAGCTTTTTTATGCTCTGGCTCTGCTACATGGTTCATTAAACGACTAACACTTTTTAAGACGTTTATAGCAGGGTATTGACCTTTATTAGCTAAATTTCGATCAAGCACAATATGACCATCTAATATCCCTCGCACCGTATCAGCGATTGGTTCATTCATATCATCACCATCTACTAGGACCGTATAAAACGCAGTGATAGAGCCCTTTTCATTAGTACCTGTACGTTCTAATAATTTAGGTAAAATCGCAAATACAGATGGTGTATACCCCTTCTGTGCTGGTGGTTCACCTGTAGCAAGTCCAATTTCACGTTGAGCCATGGCAACACGTGTTACAGAGTCCATCATCAACATGACATTTAATCCACGATTTCTAAAATACTCGGCAATTGCTGTTGCAGTAAACGCCCCTTTTATCCTCATTAATGCTGGTTGGTCAGAGGTAGCAGCAACAACAATAGAGCGACTTAGACCCTCAGGACCTAAATCACGTTCAATAAATTCACGAACCTCACGCCCACGTTCTCCGATCAGCGCAATTACATTCAAATCTGCCTGCGTATTTCTCGCAATCATTCCAAGAAGCGTACTTTTCCCGACCCCTGAACCAGCGAAAATCCCGACGCGTTGGCCATTTCCAACCGTTAGCATTCCATCGATAGCTTTAACGCCGACCTCAAGTCTTTCATTAATTGGCGGACGTGTTAGTGGATTTGGCGGATCTTGCTCTGTCGGAACCGTCATTAGCCCTTTTGGTAATAAGGTGCCATCAATAGGATTTCCCATTGAATCCAACACTTTTCCTATTAGCTCTGGGCCCACTTTTACTTCTAGCGGAGCCCCCGTCCCTTCAACAAGACAGCCAATAGATATTTCTCTTAAAGAAGTGAAAGGCATTAAAACAACAATTTCATCTTTAAAGCCCACCACTTCAGCTAAAATGATTTGGTGACCATTGTTTACAGTTTCCACATGAATTTTACAAACATCACCTATGGAACTATCTGGACCTTGCGACTCAATCATCAAGCCGACAACTCTAGTGACTCTACCAAACTTTTTAAAAGTTGGCATATGAGGAATATGTTCGATTAATTGAGCCGTCTTCATCTAGATCATTCCCTACTTTCTAATATTTCATGAAGCTTTAATCTTAGTTCGTTCAATTGCTCATCGATACTCACTACTATACGTCCATGATTTGTTTCGATATAGCAATCTGTTTCATTGTTTAAATCTTCATTAACAAAAATCATAAATGGTACATCAACCGGGAACATTT
Source organism: Lysinibacillus sp. GbtcB16 (assembly GCF_019091145.1). Lineage (NCBI taxonomy): Bacteria > Bacillati > Bacillota > Bacilli > Caryophanales > Bacillaceae > Lysinibacillus > Lysinibacillus sp. GbtcB16. Next base: position 469,622 of record NZ_JAGXJV010000001.1, on the reverse strand, counting down.
CCGCTAATTCATCACGATTAGCAGTAATTAAAGCGTGGTAGGTTGGCGACACATAAATTTTAATTTCTTTCATCTCTCTAGCTTCTTTTAAGCCTCTACGAACAATCGACACAAATAGATCTGGATCACGTTCTAAAGAAATGCCCATTATTCGTTCTGCTGTCGTTAGGCCAAGCTCTAGCACCACAGCTTCTTGTTCATCAATATATTTTTTTGCGTTTTCTTTTGCTTGATTAATGACTTCATTCGCAGTTTGAAGTGACTCGGCCATTGCTTCAGTGGATTTATTCACACCGTCTTCATATCCTTGTCCAAAGCCTTCATCATAGGCTTCTTGAACTCGATTCGGTCTTTCTTCTTCCCAACTTAACTTCAAATGCTCAATCTCTTGATAATGCATGTGCTTTTCTTGCTCAAATGCTTCACGTTCTGCTTGTAAAGAAGCTCTAGCCTCTGCAAGCAAACGGTCTCGCTCAGCCATTATTTCTTCTATTGTTAATTGATGTTGGGATGAAGCATCATCACCATCTTCCAAATCAAATCCTTCAAACATATCGCGAATTTGTATCTCTTTTACATTATCGGTATCTGATTGAGTGTAAATTGAACGGATGATTCTAGACAATGACGTCATCTCCTCCACCACGTGCAATAATGATTTCACCAGCATCCTCTAGGCGACGAATAACAGCAACAATTCGAGATTGTGCCTCCTCTACGTCACGTAAACGTACAGGTCCCATAATTTCCATTTCTTCTTTAAATGTTTCAGCCATACGTTGAGACATATTGCGGAAAATAATATCTTTTACTTCTTCGCTTGACACTTTCATTGAAAGCAGTAAGTCTTCGTTTTCACAATCACGAATAACACGTTGAATGGAACGATTGTCGAGTGTAACGATATCTTCGAATACAAACATGCGTTTTTTGATTTCTTCTGCAAGCTCTGGATCTTGAATTTCAAGTGCATCAAGGATCGTTTTCTCAGTTTGTCGATCAACACCATTCAGTACTTCAACGACTGCATCAATACCACCAGTTTCAGTGTAATCTTGGGTAACCGTAGATGATAATTTACGCTCTAACACCGATTCAATTTCACTAATTACTTCTGGTGAAGTCGATTCCATAACAGCTATACGTTTTGCAATGTCAGCCTGTACTTCCTGTGGTAATGAAGATAAAATCACTCCCGCTTGCCCTGCTTCTAAATAAGAAAGAATGAGGGCAATTGTTTGTGGATGTTCATTTTGAATAAAGTTAAAAATTTGTGCCGGATCAGCTCTCCGTGCAAAATCAAACGGTCGCACTTGTAACGAAGATGTCAGACGATTAATGATCGTCTGAGCTTGTTCTACACCAAGCGCTTTTTCTAATACTGTTTTCGCATAACCAATACCGCCTTGCGTGATATAGTCTTGAGCTAGCGCAATATTGTGGAATTCTTCTATAATCTCTTCCTTGACGTTTGATTCTACTTTTTTAACACTTGAAATTTCTAATGTTAAACGTTCTATTTCTTCCTCTGTTAAATGTTTATAGACTGAAGCTGAAACTTCAGGTCCTAATGAAATTAACAAGAGAGCGGCCTTTTGTTTTCCGGTTAATTCCTTATCTTTCTTGGACACAGCCGAACCTCCTAGTTAGTCTTCAGCAATCCAACTACGCAGTAACTTCGCAAAATCGTCTGGCTTATCTTTTGCCATTTTTTCTAGCTGCTTACGACGCATTGTAGCTTCCGTTTCAATTTCTTCATTAATATCGTCAATCATTAAATCTTCTTGTTCTTCTAGGATACTTAGCTCTTCTTCTTCCTGTGCACGTTTACGAGAACGGATAATGAAGAATGCTAACAATACAATAACAGCTAATAAGATACCGCCAATAACCCAAACCCACCAAGGGATCATTGGTTTTTCATCAGCAACCTGTGTGGCCTTACCATATAGAGGCTGTACAGATACGGCTACTTTCTCATCAATTTGCTCTTGAGTAAGCTCAGCTGCTACGTCTTTAGAAATCGTTGTACGAACGATCGTGCTTAAAATTTTCTCAATATCTTCGCGAACACCGTCTGGTAATGACGCTGCATCTGTTGCTGTTGGTGGTTCAACAATTACTTGAATTCCAATATCTTGCACCTTATAAGGAGCTTCTTGAATATCTTTACGTATACGATTCACGTCATTGTTAATCGTTTCTTCTGTACGTTCATAATCACCGTTACCCGATGTACCTTCATTATAGGTAGTAAAGTTATCAGTTGTTGTTTCAGCTTCAGGTGTTCCAGTAGCTGCTGCCGCCCCTGTTCCAGAATATTGCTCAGTAATTCTTTGAGCACTAATGGCGATTCCTTCCATATTTTCTTCATCAACAGGTGTCACAAGATTTTCTTCACGATTTTCCTTCTTGAAGTCAATATCCGTAGTGACAGAAACCATTACTTTGTCTTGTCCCATCAACGTACCAAGCATATTTTGTACTTGACGTTGTAGATCACGTTCGACTAACTTTTTCATTTGTAATTGACCTTCAGCCGTTGCTGTAGATGTTCCATCTGTTGTGGCTGCATTCAAGTCAAAGTACTCTGAGAATTGGTTAGAGATTACGATGTTCTCAGTTTTTAAATTCGGAATACTTTTTGACACCAAATTATACATAGTTGTAATTTGCTGCTCTGTAAATTTATATCCTGGATCTGTATTTAATACGATAGATGCAGTTGCATCCTCTTTTACATCTGTTACGAAGACCCCTTCTTCAGGGACAGTAATCATTACCTTTGCATCTTTAACGCCTTCAAGGTTTCTAAAAAGCTTAGCAATTTCAGTTTCAGTGGCTGCTTTTTTTAATAGATTAAATTCGTTATCTGTCATCCCAAACCCTGAACTGTTTGCAAATGAGTAATCAATCGTACCCGTTTGCGGATATCCTTCTGATGCTAATTGCACTAATAAGGAGTCAACTTGCTCCTCAGGCACTAAAATAGATGTTCCGCCTGGCGCAATTTGATATGTTACACCTTGTGAATCCAGTGCTTCCTTTACTTGTCCAATTTCTCTTGTTGATAAATCTTTATAAAGTGGAACATATGTAGTTTTTGAAGCGAAAAACGTTACCATTGCCGCAAGAGCGATGACGCCTACCAAGGAGCCAATCATAACTATTTTTTGCTTTTTACTTCGACTTTTCCAAAATTGACTGGTGTCGTTTTTTATTTTCGTCAATCGTTCATTCATTATGAATCCTCCGGTTATAGTGAATAACCTAGCCATCAATAATTTGCGAACTTCAAGAGCCTACCATTTAGGTAGTCATTAATCTGCATTGAGAGGGGCTCTCCCTCTCAATAAAAGATTAAACGCTCATTCGCATTATTTCTTGGTAAGCTTCAATCACCTTATTGCGAACTTCAATTGTTGCGTTTAATGTAATGCTCGCCTTTTGTGAAGCAATCATTACCTCATGCAATTCCACATTTTCACCTTTAATTAGCTTTTGAGTAAAATTATCGGATGTGATTTGCTGGTCATTAACTTTGGCTATTGCCTCTTTTAACGAGTTCGCGAAGCTTTGTTGGGCTTCATAAGGTGTCGTATTAAGTTTATTTGTTTCATTTACAACCTGAGTAGGTGTCATTAGCGAAACGGACGAAATTGTCATTATGTATCTTCCTTTCTTCTTATTTATTTACCAATCTCTAGTGCCTTTGTAAGCATAGATTTATTTGCGTTAAATACTGTTACGTTTGCCTCGTAAGAACGAGTGGCTGACATTAAATCTACCATTTCTTTTAATGGGTCGACATTCGGCAAATTGACATAACCATCTGCATTTGCATCTGGATGAGTTGGGTCATAAACAAGTTTGAAAGGTGTTTCTCGGTCTTCTGCAATACGAGTTACTTTCACACCATTACCAACACCGCTTTTGGCGTCTTTCCCAAGTGCTACATTCATAAACTTTGAAAATTGTCCTTCTTGTGCTGTAAACGTTACGGACTTCCGTCGATATGGCTCCCACTCCCCATTAACTTGACGAGCTCGAGTTGTATCCATGTTTGCCATATTAGAAGAAATAACATCCATGCGTAGGCGTTGTGCAGTTAAGGCTGAGGCAGTGGTATTCATCCCATGAAAAATAGACATCTATTACTTACCTCCTTTAATAACTGTATTTAATGTGTTTAATTTCCCGTTTACACGATCAATTAAAGCATTGTAATAAATTTGATTTTCTGCTAATTTTGCCTGTTCAGCATCCATATCTACTGCGTTGCCATTATTTCGGTATCGTAGATTTTCTATATTATTGACACCAGGTGTAGATTGTCGAATTGTGAAATCATAATGTCTATTGTCAGTTCGATAAGCAGAAATAGAGATATCCTTTTGTTCCGCCAACATATCCTTAAAACTAACATTTTTCGCCTTATAATTAGGTGTATCGACATTCGCAATATTGTTTGCGATTGTTTTATGATTCAAAGTCGCATAGGAAAGTCCATTTTCCAAGCTACTAATAGTTCCTCCAAATAAATTCAAAACTGTTCACCTCAATTTATTAAATTCTATGTACTTGTTAATATATTCAATAATACAATTGTAATTAAGATGCTACCTAGTGTCTATTGTCTTTTGTCACTTTTTAATAGTATATACGCCCTATTTTTTTAACGTCCCAACCGGGACAATACTTCCGCATCCCTTGTAGCTCTAGGCTTCATAAAAGGTTGGTTAACATCTAGTTATTTTACACTATTTCGACAGTGTTTACGATTTTAGTATTAAATTTGCCTTTTTATGAGCTTTATCGCCTTTTAAAATGAAATTAATTTAAGGTTCCATTTTACTAGTTCGACAAATGGCTGAATATTCTAATATAGACAATTAACAGTTTATTCACCATTATTCTAAAGTAACACACATTTCATTTTTATATGCTAATTGTAGTGACAATTTTATGAACGACATTAGGATAAAAGAAACAAAAAACATCAATATTCTCCAAATTTGTATTTATACAAAAAAGAACAATCAATTACATCGCTAAATATCTAGTGAAATGCATACAAAAAGGCGCCTAGTTTTACGTAGACGCCTTCATTACCTTCTTTAAGAAGAATTATTTCATTTTAATTTCAGCTAATGCATTTAAGAACTTATCATTTAACACTTTAATATAAGTTCCTTTCATACCTAGAGAGCGAGACTCAATAACACCTGCTGACTCCAGTTTACGTAATGCATTGACGATCACTGAGCGTGTAATTCCCACTCGGTCTGCAATTTTAGAGGCAACAAGTAAACCTTCGTTACCATCAAGTTCTTCAAAGATATGCTCAATAGCTTCTAATTCACTGTAAGAAAGTGAGTTAATGGCCATTTGCACAACCGCTTTGCTACGAGCTTCCTCTTCGATTTCTTCAGATTTTTCACGTAAAATCTCCATGCCAACTACTGTTGCGCCATACTCTGCAAGAATCAAATCATCATCTTCAAATTGAGAAGATAAACGTGCAAGGATTAATGTTCCTAAACGTTCACCACCACCAACGATTGGTACAATTGTTGTTAATGCGTTTTGGAAAAGATCTTTGTTTTCCACAGGGAAAGCAGTATGTTCGTTATGGATATCTAAATTAGAAGATGTTTCTGAGATTGTAAATAAGCTATGTGTGTATTCTTCAGGGAATTGTCTCTCTTCAAACATTTTTTTCATACGCTCATTTTCAATTTGTTGGTGAATTGAAATACCTAATAACTTACCTTTACGGCTTAAAATATAGACATTACTATCAATAATATCTCCAAGTGTATCAGCCATTTCCTTAAAGTTTACAGGCTTACCAGCAGAAGCTTGTAGCATTGAGTTAATTTTACGTGTTTTTCCTAATAAATTCATTATATGTTCCTCCTATAAATAATCCGAAGAGTATTCACTTAATATTCTAAAGTTTTTTACTACTGAATGATACTGATCAGCTTTATCTTACAATATAAACTGTGACAAATCTTTGTTTTTTACAATCCCTGCGAGTTTTTGATCTACATAGGCTGCGTTGATCGGTATACTCGCTGGTGCAATTTCAGCTGCTTCAAACGACAGCTCTTCTAGTAACCGTTCTAAAATCGTGTGCAAACGGCGAGCTCCGATATTATCTGTTTCCTGATTAACCTCTGTGGCTATTTCCGCAATACGTTCAATGGCATCAGATGTGAAATTGATTTCCACACCTTCCGTTTCTAGCAATGCCTTATACTGCAAAATGAGCGATTGATCTGGTTCTTGTAAAATACGGACAAAATCTTGTTTTGTTAATTTTTCAAGCTCTACACGAATTGGGAAACGACCTTGCAATTCCGGAATCAAATCTGAAGGCTTCGACATATGGAACGCTCCTGCAGCTATAAATAGCATGTAATCCGTTTTCACAGCCCCATACTTCGTAGTTACAGTTGAACCTTCTACTATTGGTAAAATGTCTCGTTGTACACCCTCACGAGATACATTCGCAGAAGAATTCCCTTCTTTACTAGCTATTTTATCGATTTCATCAATAAAAATAATACCAGTTTGCTCCGCTCTAACAATTGACTCCTGTGCCACTTCATCTGCATCTATCAACTTATTTGCTTCTTCTATTGTTAAAATACGACGTGCATCCTTTACCTGCACACGGCGTTTTTTCTGTTTTTTAGGCATTAAGCTAGATAGCATATCTTGCATCCCATTATTAGCAGACATATCCATTCCCGTGCCTTGTAATGCATCAAAAATGGATGGAGTTTGTTCTGTTACCTCAACCGTAACCCATTCATTTTCCAATTTACCATTTCGTAAATCAATAGCAATTTGTGCACGTTTAGAGCGTACTTCTGTTTCCTCAGACGATGTATCATCCGTTGGAGTTTGTTCTTTCCCACCAAATAACATTTCGAATGGATTTTGCATGCTCTGTTTCTTACGCAATGACGGGACTAAAAGTTTCACAATCGCTTCATTTGCTAATTGCTCTGCTTGTTCCTTAACAGATTCCATCATTTCTTCTTTCACAAGACGGTGAGAAGCTTCTACTAAGTCACGTACCATTGATTCAACATCACGACCTACATAACCTACCTCAGTAAATTTTGTCGCTTCCACTTTTACAAAAGGTGCATTTGTAAGCTTCGCAATTCTTCTGGCAATTTCCGTTTTTCCGACACCAGTTGGCCCAATCATTAAGATATTTTTAGGAATAACCTCTGCCTTCATATCTTCATTTAACAATGAACGACGATAGCGGTTTCGCAACGCAATGGCTACAGCTCGCTTAGCTTCATTTTGCCCAACAATATAACGATCTAAATGCTCAGTAATTTGTCTTGGCGTTAAATTTTTTTGCGTCATTAGCTCAGCGCCTCCACGATAATATTATGATTCGTAAATACACAGATTTCAGCAGCTGTTTCTAATGCTGCTTCAGCAATTTCACGAGCAGTCATCGTTTCACCTGCATATTTTTTTAATGCTCTACCCGCTGATAAAGCATAATTTCCACCAGAACCAATGGCTAAAATTCCATCATCAGGTTCAATGACTTCACCAGTACCAGAAACAAGTAGTAAAGTTGTTTTATCCATGACTAATAGCATCGCTTCTAGTTGGCGTAGCATTTTATCTCCGCGCCATTGCTTGGCAACCTCTACTGCAGCACGTTGTAAATTACCGTTATATTCATTCAATTTGCCTTCGAACATCTCAAATAGTGTAAATGCATCTGCAACAGAGCCTGCAAAGCCTGCCAGAACCTGCCCATTAAACAGACGTCTGACCTTCTTCGCTGTACCTTTCATCACAACTGCATTTCCTAATGTTACTTGACCATCACCAGCCATGGCACAGCCTCCGTTATGATGAACTGCAAATATCGTAGTCGCATGAATTTGTCCCATCTGCTTTCCTCCTTAACTCTATTATGCCCTTGGATGAGCATTCATATATGTTTGACGTAGGTGCTCTTTTGTTACATGTGTGTAAACCTGTGTAGAAGATAAATGCGAGTGGCCTAATAACTCCTGCACCGTTCGCAAATCCGCGCCATTGTTTAATAAATGTGTGGCAAAAGTATGGCGAAGCATGTGTGGGTAAATTTTCGTATGGAGTGAGGCCTTGTCAATCATTTCGTTTAAAACATGACGTACCCCTCGTGGAGTAAGTTCCCCACCTCGCATATTGACAAACAATTGCTGATGATTAGTCTTTTTCATCAATCTAGGACGAGCCTGCTCTATGTAGTCCAGCATTGCTAAACTCGCAAATTGACCGAATGGGATAATTCGTTCTTTCCGACCTTTTCCCATAACTCGTATGATGGAATAATGAAAATCTACATCCTTAACTTGAATGGAAGTCAGCTCACTTACACGAATACCTGTCGCATATAACAGCTCTAATATAGCCATATTTCTCAATGATTTCAAATCATCCCCGGTATTCGCATCAAATAACTGCATCAATTCTTCTTCATAGAAGAAATTTGGTAAACGAGATTCTTTTTTTGGATGATAAAGAGAACGAAATGCCCCATCATCAAATCCATACTGTCTATTTAGAAAGCGGAAGAAGGAGCGTATTGAGGATATTTTTCTAGAAATAGAAGCCCTTGCTCTTTTTTCGTCGTACAACTTTGTTACATAAAGACGTGCATGTATATATTCAACACTCGCTAAATCATGAATTCCTTCCCCTTGTAAGAAGGCCAAAAAATCCAGCAGGTCTGATTCATATTCTCGCACTGTATGAACAGAGAAGTTCTTTTCAACTTGGATGTAAAGCATGAACTGTTCGAGTGCATCTTGGGACGAAACTAACATAGAAAGATTCACCACCAATAATTTATTAATAATTTTCTCAAATGACTGACACTTGTAATATAACGGATAAATAATTCTTTGTCATCTCTTACAAGTTTGTATCGTAAACCATCATTAATAAACATACATATTGACACTATACCTATCTTTGTAAGATAGCAAGTGTAATTAGTTATATTTCGAGAAAATCTCCATACAAAATAATAAAACATGTCTAAACAAGCATATTATCAACAAAAAGAAAAAGCCTCTAAGAGTATAACAACTTTTAGAGGCTTTTGGCAATCAAATTGTTTGTGAATTCACAAAATTATGAATTGTGCTTATTGCGCGTGTTGCATGCATTTCAGCGCGCTCTGGTTTTGAACGGCGACCTGGTGGTAATTCAGGGAAAATACCAAAGTTAACGTTCATTGGCTGGAAGTTTTTCGATTGCGCTTCTGTTATATAACGCGCCATACTTCCTAACGCCGTTTCGAATGGGAAAATAATTGGCTCTTGTCCCAATGCTAAACGAGCTGCATTTATTCCAGCTATTAATCCACTACCAGCTGATTCAACATACCCTTCAACACCTGTCATTTGACCGGCAAAGAAAATATTCTTTTGTTCACGAAGTTGGTATGTTTTTTCTAACACTTTTGGTGAATTAATAAAGGTATTTCGGTGCATAACACCATAACGTACAATTTCCACGTTCTCTAGTCCTGGAATTAGCTGCAATACTTCTTTTTGAGGACCCCATTTTAGATGCGTTTGGAAGCCAACAATATTATAAAGAGTACCAGCAGCGTCATCCTGGCGAAGTTGTACTACGGCATATGGACGTTTCCCTGTTTTCGGATCTTCAAGTCCGACTGGCTTCATTGGGCCAAATAGCATTGTTTTCTCTCCACGAGCTGCCATAACTTCGATTGGCATGCAGCCCTCAAAGTAGATTTCTTTCTCGAATTCTTTTAAAGGCACTACTTCTGCTTCGATTAATGCTTGACGGAAACGATCAAACTCCTCTTTCGTCATTGGGCAGTTTAAATAAGCTGCTTCTCCCTTATCATAACGAGATTTTAAATAAACCTTATCCATATCTATACTATCTTTTTCAATAATTGGTGCAGCAGCATCATAAAAGTATAAATAATCCAGACCTGTTAAACCTTGAATTTTTTCAGCCAAAGCTTTCGAAGTTAAAGGACCTGTAGCAATAACTGTTATACCTTCAGGAATTTCTGTCACTTCTCCGTGAATAACCTCCACCAATGGATGATTTTTCACTGCCTCTGTCACATAACCTGCAAACTCATGACGGTCTACTGCTAATGCTCCTCCAGCTGGAACAGAACATTGGTCTGCTGCCTTTAAAATGACAGAATCAAAAATACGCATTTCTTCCTTAATAACACCTACAGCATTTGTTAAGCCATTTGCACGTAGCGAGTTAGAACAAACAAGCTCTGCAAATTTATCTGTATGGTGTGCAGGCGTTTGCTTTACTGGACGCATTTCATACAGTCTTACTTTCACACCGCGTTTTGCTATTTGCCAAGCTGCTTCACTACCTGCCAGGCCCGCTCCTATTACATTTACTACTTGTTCAGTCATGATTTTACCATCTTCCTATCATTGTGTTGGTGCTTCTTCATAGTCACATTTTGTACATTGAATTTGGACACCTTTTTTAATCTTTTTCTCTACTAATAATGCACTACATTTCGGACATGGTCTACTAATTGGTTTGTCCCAAGACACAAATTCACATTCCGGATATTGATTACAACCGTAGAATAGACGCTTCGTTTTACTTTTACGCTCCACAATTTCGCCCGTTTCACATGATGGACATTTTACACCAATAGGTTTCATAATAGCTTTTGTATTTCTGCAATCTGGGAAATTCGAGCAAGCCATAAATTTACCATATCTACCTAGCTTATAGACCATTGGTGATCCACAAAGCTCACAATCTTCTCCAGCTGGCTCATCTTTTATTACTACTTTCTCCATTGCCTCATCTGCATGTTTAACATGGACTTCAAAGTCTTTATAAAACTCTTCCACAATATTCTTCCATTGACGACTACCTTCTTCAATATCATCTAAATCTTGTTCCATTTGTGCAGTGAATTCGATATTTATGATATCAGGGAAAAATTCTAGTACGAGTTGGTGTACGATTTCGCCTAGCTCTGTTGGCATAAAGCGTTTTGCATCTAACACAACATAGCCACGGCGCTGAATTGTATCGAGGGTCGGTGCATATGTGGATGGGCGACCTATACCTAATTCTTCCATCGTCTTAACAAGTCGCGCCTCTGAATAGCGTGGTGGTGGTTGTGTAAAATGCTGCTTAGGTTCAATTTCAAGCGATTTTACTTGATCACCAATTTCCATCTCAGGTAAAAGCTTTGTCGTTTCCTCTGTTTGATCGTCGGTACCTTCGATATAAAGCTTCATAAAACCTGCAAATTTAACTTGTGAGCCGTTCGCACGGAATAAAACATCACCATTTTGAAGATCTACCGCCACGGTATCAAGTATAGCCGGAGCCATTTGACTTGCAATAAAGCGCTCCCAAATCAAGCGATATAAACGCAACTGATCACGACTAAGGACTGCCTTTAATTCCTCTGGTGATCTCATCGTACTTGTTGGACGAATTGCCTCATGGGCGTCCTGCGCATTTGAAGCCTTTTTCGTCTGCTTTATTTCTGTTGCAATATACTCTTTTCCATACTTTGACTCGATGAAAGAAACCGCTTCTGTTTTTGCTGTTTCAGAAATACGTGTGGAATCGGTACGCATATAAGTGATTAACCCGACTGTTCCCTCTTTTTTACCAATATCAATACCTTCATATAATTGCTGTGCAAGCATCATCGTTTTCTTTGCTCGGAAATTTAATTTTCGCGCTGCTTCTTGTTGTAACGAAGAAGTTGTAAAGGCTGGTGCAGCATTTCGTTTACGCTCTTTTTTAGAAACATTAACAACATTAAAGTTTGTCCCTTTGACACCTTTTAAAACGGCCTTTACTTGTTCCTCATTTGTTAGCTTAATTTTTTCTTTGCCATTTCCATAGTAAAGTGCATCAAACGATTTTTTTCCTTTTTCAAAAGTACCTTCAATCGTCCAATATTCTTCTGGTTGGAAGTTTTTAATTTCATTTTCGCGATCAATAATCATGCGTAGCGCTACTGATTGTACACGGCCTGCTGATAAACCCTTCTTCACCTTTTTCCAAAGAATTGGGCTAATGTTATAGCCAACAAGTCTATCTAATATACGTCTTGTTTGCTGTGCATCTACTAAATCCATGTTAATAGGACGCGGGTTTTTAAAAGACTCAATAATCGCATCTTTCGTAATTTCGTTAAATACAACTCGACAATCCGAGTTAATATCGATATTTAATGCAGTCGCAAGGTGCCAAGCAATTGCTTCTCCCTCGCGGTCTGGATCGGCCGCTAGATAGACTTTCTTCACTTTTTTAGCCGCAGATTTTAATTCCTGTAAAACAGGTCCTTTACCACGAATCGTAATGTATTTAGGTTCAAAGTTATTTTCCGCACTCACACCCATTTGGCTACGTGGAAGATCTCGTACGTGTCCAACTGATGCTTTCACCTTATATTTTTTGCCTAAATAACGTTCAATTGTTTTTGCTTTTGCTGGTGATTCTACAATCACTAAATAATCCGCCATCTATGTCTCCCCCTTAGCGAGGTCTTTTACTAAATTTTTAAGTTACCTGTTGCAAAATGTATAACAGATTTTAAGATAATGCAACTTTTTTTCAATTTTTGTTAGAAAACAGGTCCAGTGTTTCAACGATTTGATGACCATTTATTACTGGAATTGCTCCATCCACAAGTAATTGGTTGGTCCCCTTGGACTGTGTCGCATCAATAGGTCCCGGTACTACAAATACATCCTTCCCTTGCTCTAATGCAAGTTCTGTTGTAATAAGCGTACCACTTTTTAACGCTGCTTCTGTCACAACTAAAGCTTGAGCTAAACCACTAATGATTCGATTACGCATCGGGAAATGCCATTTTTCGGGCTTCATATATGGAGGATACTCAGTTATTAATAACTGTTGAATAGCCATTTCATTCGCCAATATTTGGTTTTCGCTTGGATAGAGATAATTAAATCCATGCCCAAGAACTGCCATTGTGTGCCCCCCCATATCGATTGTTGCCCTATGTGCCATTGTATCAGCACCTCTAGCTAGCCCGCTTACGACCGTATACCCACATTGAACAAGTGATGGGACAATTAGGTCTAATGCTCTTTTAGAATACGCTGTAGCCTTCCTGGAGCCTATAATAGCTATCTGTTTCTTGTTTGTTAACAGGGAATGCTGACCTTTCACATACAATACAGTAGGAGGACTGGATATTTCAAATAATTGCGCCGGGAAATAAGGATGATAAAAAGGTATGGGGAAAATATTGGCCCGTGCATAGGCCTCTTCAAATGGGATTGTCATAATTTGTCGAAAGCTTTGAGAAATCTGCAATGCTTTATGTGCCGATATTTGTAAAACATTTGCGATTTCATCATAATGAGCTTCTTCAAAAGTGTTTAAAACGTTCACTGGGGACAATAATCGTTGAAGTTTTTGAAGAGGTAAAGGATATACATAATGCAAAGCTAGTAATCTCTGTGTATCAACTGCAAGGATCATTCTACAAACCTCCTTTATAATAGAAGAAAGTAAATGACCGCATGATGATTTGAACACAACTTTGTGATGTAATTTTCCATACAGTAAATAGGAAATTGTTTAATGAAGGAAGATAAACAGTGTATAAATAAGGAAAAAGATGTAGCCACTATGTGCTACATCTTCCATTTTAATGGGTTTTACACTTTTCGTATAGCCCTTTTTCTTTAATTACTTTAATCAGTGTTTCACCAATAACAGATGGTGTTTCTGCTACTTCAATGCCTGCCGCATTCATAGCTTTAATTTTCTCTGCAGCTGTTCCTTTACCACCAGAAATGATAGCACCTGCGTGCCCCATACGTTTGCCTGGAGGTGCAGTTTGTCCACCAATAAAGCCAACGACAGGTTTCGTCATATTCGCTTGAATCCATGCAGCTGCTTCTTCCTCAGCTGTACCACCGATTTCACCAATCATAACTACTGCATACGTTTCTGGGTCATTATTAAACGCTTCAAGAACATCGATGAAGTTAGTACCATTTACAGGGTCTCCACCGATCCCAACAGCTGTTGTTTGACCGATACCTGCTTGCGTTAATTGATGTACTGCTTCATAAGTTAATGTACCAGAACGAGATACAACTCCTACATGGCCTTTTGTATGGATATAACCAGGCATAATACCGATTTTACATTCATCAGCTGTAATAACACCAGGACAGTTTGGACCTACTAGGCGAGTCTTTTTGCCTTCCATGTAACGTTTAACCTTCACCATATCAAGAACAGGAATATGTTCTGTAATACAGATTGTTAATTCTAATTCTGCATCAACAGCTTCTAAGATTGCATCTGCTGCAAATGGAGCAGGAACGTAGATAACTGAAGTTGTCGCGCCTGTTGCAGCTACAGCTTCTGCCACTGTATTGAAAACAGGAACTCCTTCGATTTCAAGTCCACCTTTACCTGGTGTTACACCTGCTACGATTTTAGTACCATACTCAAGCATTTGCTTCGTATGGAAAAGAGCTGTTTCGCCCGTAATCCCTTGTACAATTACCTTTGTATCTTTGTTAATAAATACAGCCATTGTTCTCCCTGCCTTCCTTAGCCTACTAGTCCCACAATTTTTTGTGCACCGTCAGCCATTGAATCCGCTGCAACGATGTTTAAACCAGATGCATTTAAAATTTCTTTACCAAGTTCTACATTTGTACCTTCTAAACGTACAACTAATGGCACAGCTAAACCAATTTCTTTAGCAGCTGTCACAACGCCTTCAGCGATAATGTTACATTTCATAATTCCGCCAAAAATGTTTACAAAAATGCCTTTTACGTGTGGATCAGAAAGGATAATTTTGAAAGCTTCTGTTACTTTTTCAGCTGTTGCACCGCCCCCTACATCAAGGAAGTTGGCCGGGCTACCGCCGTAGTAGCTAATTGTGTCCATAGTCGCCATAGCAAGACCAGCACCATTAACCATACAGCCAATGTTACCTTCTAAAGATATATAGCTTAAATCATATTTTGACGCTTCAATTTCTTTTGGATCTTCTTCATCGAAATCGCGTAATTCGACAATATCTTTATGTCGGTATAATGCATTCGCATCAAAATTGAACTTAGCATCCAGTGCCACTACTTCGCCTTGTCCAGTTACAACAAGTGGATTAATTTCAACAATTGATGCATCTTTGTCGATAAATGCTTGATATAAACCTAACATTAATTTAACAGCTTTCCCTACAAGGTTTGCTGGAATATTCATATTAAACGCCATACGACGTGCTTGGAAACTTGTTAATCCAACAACTGGATCAACTACTTCTTTGAAGATTTTTTCCGGATTTGTTTCCGCTACTTCTTCAATATCCATACCGCCTTCTTCAGATCCCATCATTGTAACGCGAGAAGTTGCACGGTCTAAAACTAAACTTAAATAGTATTCTTTTTGGATATCAGAACCTTCTTCAATGTACAAGCGTTTTACTTCTTTTCCCTCAGGACCTGTTTGATGAGTCACTAAAATTTTCCCTAATAATTCTTTTGCGTACGTACGTACCTCGTCAAGGTTTTTAGCGATTTTTACACCACCTGCTTTACCGCGTCCACCTGCATGAATTTGCGCTTTGACTACAGTTACATTAGAGCCAAGTTCTTTCGCTACTTTCACTGCTTCATCAGGGGAAAAAGCAACTTTTCCGTTTGGTACAGCTACACCATATTTTCTCAGGATCTCTTTCCCTTGATATTCATGGATATTCATAATACATCCTCCCATCAAACATTTGCATAGAATTGTTTTACTAACATAGTCTATTCTAACGAAACATTCTGATAAAGTCTACACTTTGTCTTTTGTTCGAATTTTCTCTATTATTATGACGTATTCTTCTATTTTGTGTACTAAAACAGCTTGCAATAATAATCAGAATACTTCATTTTTTCTATATTTTCGCGCATGTTCTTGATCTAAACGATATATAAAAGCAAAGACCTCTGCCACAGCCTGATATAATTCCTCAGGGATGGACTCATTTAAATCTAATTGACCAAGCAGCTGCACAAGGTTAGGATCCTCATAAATCGGCACATTATGCTCATTTGCTCTTGCCAAAATGTTCTCGGCAATTTTCCCTTTTCCCTTTGCTACAACAGTGGGACTATCGAATTGACCGAGTTTATAAGTTAGCGCAATTGCCTCTTTACGGGTAAATTTTTCTTCGCTCATACGCGGATATCCACCCCACTCTGTTCCTCTTGCTGTTCTACTACAGGACCATTTTTGACTGCCAGGTCCTCGTCAAATTGTTTCATAAAAACGCCTGATAGTTGATAATTTTTTTCTGCCAACCCTTTTTTTAATGCTGCCTTTAATGGTTCTGCAAGGGATTGAATCTGTGAATTTTCATTAAAGACCGTTACTGTAACTACTCGATTTTGAACCTGCATATCAATGACCGTTTCTTGCATGGATGCCATTTGTAAATAAAATAATACCCTCGCATAGTTGGCATCAATTTTACCATCATCCTTCATGCGACCATTCCATTGCAATGTAGCATCCATTCTCTTACCGAAAAATTCAAGCGGAACTTGCATAATCAGTTGATGTTGGTGTCCATTTTCGCCTGATGATAGCTGCATCCCATTCATTCGTGTCATTAGCATTTCTGCCGCTTCCTTCAATTGCGGTGTCATATTAGTTTCCTGCAATAATGTATGAAGCTGCGGTTTTAATTGATGTGCAATCATTTGTAAATCCGCTGATTTGTTCCCTAGTGTCGCCTCGTAGCTAATCCCTAAATTTTTTAATACTGTTTTCATCGCATGCTCCATTGCCTTACTATCCATCGAATTTTGTACAAGAGCGTCTGCTTGTGTCACTATTTGTTGAATGAAGGGTTGTGAAGAAGCAATGCTATTTTTTACAAGATTACGCATTAAAGCTTCATTTTGTAAGGGAGAAGCAACCTCTTGCTTCAATAAGGACAATAAATGATCTTTTACTGACAGTCCTTTTATGTCCTGTGTAAATAAATGATTGGACGTATTTTGAGAAAAGGCTTTTAATAATTGATCTTGCATCTGTTTAGCAAAAATATCTACTGTTTGCTTTGTGACAGGTAACTGATTAAAACGATCAATTAGCTGATTAATCTGCTGCTTTTGATCATTTGTTAAAAATTGTTGATTTGTTGTCCACGATTTAAGCTGTTCGATCAATTGAGCGACATTTTCAGGCTTCGCTGTTAGGATAGTTTGAACGACTTGACCCGCTTGCTGCATTTGCTGAGAAGCTTTTCCCTCATTCATACTTGACCAATTTTGCAATGTCGCCTGATTCGGAATTATCCCTGACTCCTTTAAGATCGACAAGGCTTGGATTTTTTCACTAGTTGTAGCTGCATTATTTGTTAAATTTTCTAGAACTTTTGCAAGAACCACACTACCTGTTTCTACTTCAAATGGCTTTGCAATTGCTTGTACTTGTTGCATTAGATTTTGTTTAAGCTGTTCAGGCATTACTGTATCTTTTGCTAGAAGCTGTGCAAAGTTTTCCATAATAGTCGCCATACCAGAAGTCTTTTGTCCACTCATTAGCGCTTGAAACACTTCATTAGTCATGGGCATTTTAAGCTCTATCATTTTTTGAATCGTTTGCAAAGCATCTATTTTAGATATACCCTCTGGTAATGCCTTTAACCACATTTCAGCTTGTATAAGTTGTTCCTTTGAAATTGGTAGCTCTGCCTTCATAAAATGTCCTAATAATTGCTGCATCTCTGCTGACTTAGGTAAATTCATAGACTCTAATAGCTGATTAATTTGTTGACTTGGTGAAGCAGTTGGCGTCATCGGTCCTGACACCACTTTCAATTCTGCTTGTGGATCTGTTCCTGTTACCTGAAAAAAATGGGCATCTCCAGCTTTTAATGGAACTTCAAGTTTAGCGATAAATTTTTGATTTCCTACTTGTATCTCCGCCATTTGATCAGGGTATAATTTCTTAATCGTTCCATGAAATACTTGTCCCTGTTTTAAGGCCAGTGGCTGATTATTTGCAGTTATTGGGTTTTGTTGCATGTGGATCGGATTAAATGATGTGGCTGTCATATATATACTCCTTTCATCAATTACTCCTTCGGTAATTGGTGCTAACGTATTATTCAAACATGGATTTAATCGGCTCGAACGATTTACGATGGTGAATCGTTGGTCCGTATTCTTCTAGTGCTTTTAAATGCTGCTTTGTACCGTAGCCTGCATGTTGTGCAAAACCATACATAGGAAAATCTTTATCTAATTGTTCCATATAATCATCTCGGGCTGTTTTAGCTAGAATGGAGGCTGCTGCTATTGCTAAGCTTTTGGCATCTCCTTTAATGATGGAATCCTGAGGGATAGCCATAGATAATGTCATGGCATCTACTAAAACATAATCGGGTTTTCTTGATAACGATTCCACACTTGCCTTCATAGATTGTTTGGTCGCCTCATAAATATTAAGCTCGTCTATTTGTTGAGCCGGTTGGAAGTGAATAAAATAACTAATAGCATGTTCTTTAATTAATGCAGCAAAGGCATTTCGTTTATCCTTCGATAATTGCTTAGAATCATTCAAACCAACAAGAGCCTCACTATTTGTTGGCAAAATTACAGCCGCTGTAACGACTGGCCCCGCAAGAGGACCACGCCCCGCTTCATCGACACCTGCGATTAATGCATCTATTCCCCCATAGCTTAAATCAAATGCTACTTTTGCTTGATGTTCCTGAAGTAATTGGCGCCTTTTTTCTTGTTTCTTTTGCCAAGAAAACCAAGCCTTTTGAACACCTACTCGTTCATCTTCTGCAATTCCTGACATCCACTCTTGCCATTCTTCCGCATCTTTTAATGCTACTGTAATTTCTTTAATACTTCTCATTTCTTACTCCTTCTTGCCTCTACTTATTAAACCTATATCCATTTCAGTCATTATGTAGCTTCATATTTTTCCTCTATATAATTATTATCGGTAGGAAAATTCATTCCTAAAAGAAAAACTGTCACAAAGAGGGTGTGACAGTTTCCAATACTTTTTATTGTTCTGATTCTTTTTCTAGTTGTTCATCCACAAAATCAAATGTTAATTTGCCTAATTGCAAGCCTCGAATATCTCGAACGATTAGTTGAGCTACTTGATCATAATCAATTTCTCCACCTGCACCAAACACGCGACGAAGTTTCCCAATATGGTCAAAAGTTTCAACCAAATCTTCATGGACCAATTCAAAGCCATAACGCTCCTCCATACGCTTTGGATAATGAACGGATAAGAAACGTAAGCCGTATACTGCTAAGTCTTCCATGTTTGTGATGGTGTCTTTAATAGCTCCTGTTAAAGCTAATTTAAAGCCCACTTCTTGATCTTCAAATTTTGGCCATAATATCCCTGGCGTATCTAATAGCTCAAGTTCTTTCCCGACCTTAATCCATTGCTGTGCCTTTGTTACACCTGGGGTATTTCCCGTTTTAGCAATATTTTTTTTCGCCAAGCGATTAATCAATGTTGATTTCCCAACATTTGGAATACCAACAATCATTGCACGAATAGCTCGAGGCTTCATCCCTTTTGCTTTCATGCGATCAAACTTTTCTTTTAATATTTCCTGCGCTGCCTTTGTTACTTGCTGTAAGCCTTTACCCTCAAGGGAGTTAATGGCTACTGCTTTATGACCACGCTGTGCAAAATAATCTACCCATTTGCGTGTTTCTTGCTCGTCTGCCATATCTGCCTTATTCAAAATTAAAAGACGAGGTTTTTGATTGATGACTTCGTCGATCATTGGATTACGAGACGATAAAGGTAAACGGGCGTCTATTAACTCAAATATAATATCAACAAGCTTTAATTTTTCTGTTACTTCACGTCGGGCCTTTGCCATATGCCCGGGAAACCATTGAATTGTCACTGCTGTGCCTCCTAAATTAAAAGAAAAAGGGAGTTCATGAACGCTCCCTTTCTTGCATTACTTTACAATTTTTATGTCATTAAACGGCCAGAAAATCAAACTTGTATTGCCGATGATTTCCTTTTGATCTACAAGACCAATATGTCGACTGTCTTTACTATTTCGACGATTATCCCCCATGACAAAAACATACCCCTTTGGAATCTCATCTAATGAAACATCGATGTCTTTTAAGGTAAAGTCTTCAGTTAATGTTCCCCCTGCGATTTCAGCTTTATAAGCATCTAAATAGGGCTCATCTATTGGCTCACCGTTGATATATAATTGATCGTCTTTATATTCCAGTGAATCCCCTGGCAATCCAATTACACGTTTAATGTAATTTTTTTGTTCAGGCGCATGAAACACAACAATATCAAAGCGTTTTGGTTCACCTATTTTATAACCAATTTTATTCACTATCATGCGGTCGCCATCTTCAAGGGTTGGCATCATGGACTCACCATCAACTGCAATTGGTGTAAATAAAAAATATCGTATGATTGCAGCAATCGCAAATGCAATTAATAGCGCTTTTGTCCATTCCCATAATTCATTCTTTTCTTTCACCTGTTTTTCCATTGAGAAATGCCCCCTTGTCTAACACTATTTTAGTTGATAGGGAATTAAGATGACAAGCAAAAAGAAAAGGAGCTTGCGTACAAGCCCCTCACTTTTAAGTCATAATTATCGAATTTCTTTAATACGAGCAGCTTTACCACGTAGGTTACGTAGGTAGTAAAGTTTAGCACGACGTACTTTACCACGACGTACAACTTCTAAGTTAGCGATTTTTGGTGTGTGTACAGGGAATGTACGCTCAACACCTACACCGTAAGAAATTTTACGAACTGTGAAAGTTTCGCTAATACCGCCACCACGACGTTTAATTACTACACCTTCGAAAAGCTGGATACGTTCACGAGTACCCTCTACTACTTTCACGTGTACCTTAACAGTATCACCAGGACGGAAAGCAGGTAGATCAGTGCGAAGTTGAGATTTTGTAATTTCTGTAATAATGTTTGACATTGTTTTCTCTCCTTAGACAGATGCTCTTGCACGCAATCTATGCCACAGCGGAACACCGTAATTCAGTACTTCACATAGAAGTACATTTTAAATGTTATCATAAATATATTAGGCAATCAAGCATCTTGTTGATTGTTTTTAAGTTTTTCTAAATACAATTTTTGCTTGTCAGTTAAAGGATATTGATCGAGTAAATCAGGACGACGTTCAAAGGTTCTTTTCAACGATTGCTCCTCACGCCATTGCTCAATTTTTGCGTGATTGCCCGATAATAAAACATCTGGCACCTTCATTCCTCGAAATTCTGCTGGTCGAGTATAATGAGGATGCTCTAGGAGACCAGTTGAAAAGGAATCTTGTATATGTGAATCTTCTTGCCCTAATACACCTGGTAATAGGCGTACAACACTATCGATAACCGTCATTGCCCCTAGTTCTCCACCTGTTAAAACGAAATCTCCAATAGAAATTTCATCTGTTACAAGGTGCTGGCGTATACGTTCATCATAGCCTTCATAGTGACCACATAAAAAGACTAATTCCTTCTCCTGTGATAATTCTTCTGCTTTTTTTTGGGTAAATCTTTCTCCCTGAGGGCACATTAAAATGATGCGTGGTTGTTTTCCTGCACAAATTGCTTCTACAGCGCTAAACATCGGCTCAGGCTTTAAAACCATGCCTGCTCCACCACCATATGGATAGTCGTCAACTTGATTGTGCTTATTGCCCGAAAATGTACGGATGTCGGTTACCTCTAGCTTGACCGCATCTTTTTCTTGAGCTTTCTTTAAAATAGAAGCCCCGAAAACACCTGAGAACATATCGGGAAAAAGGCTCAGCACATGGATATTCATCATAATAAACCTTCCATTACGTGAATAACAATTTTCTTCTCAACCACATCAATATCTTTCACGATATCTTCTATATAAGGGATATAATGCTCTTTCTTTGAGCCTTTAACCACCCATACATCATTAGCACCTGTTTGTAGAATATCATTCACAACACCAATTGTTTCGCCTTCTTCAGAAACAATTGTACAACCTATAATCTCATGGAAAAAAAATTCATTTTCTTGAAGGAGATCGTCAGTCATTTGATCTTTTGTCACTTTTAACAAACCTTCTTTAAACGGCTCGACCAAATTGATGTTATTCATACCTTCAAATGTTAATAAAATAAAGTTTTTATGACGACGTACAGATTGAATCGTTACCCAAGTTGGCTTTTTATCGTCCTTTTTAAAGGCAGCAAGCTTATTCCCTACCGCAAAACGTTCTTTTTCAAAGTCTGTTGTCGATAATATACGCACCTCTCCTCGAATACCGTGTGTATTGACAATACGACCTACATTAAACCATTCCATTCAACTATCACCTCATTAAAAACGTACTACTCTCTCCCATTGCATTCATTCTCTTACTTAAATTCACTTTGGAAGAATGTAGGTTCAGCCTAGACAATCAATTGTCTCGTCCATATTAATATAATCAATTGTCTCTAGCTGTAATCTTTGTTCAAGCTATATGCCCTGTTTGTCCAAAATAAAAAGAACAACTCTAGGCGAAATAAAGAAAAAAAGGAAGGAACCTACAAGCTCCCTCCTTCTTAGTCCAGATATTACGCTTCATGCTAAAGGCCACTTCGAACTCCTAAGCGACATGTAAACACACCTATCAGGACTCAATTGTACTCATTGCAAGAGCGCGAAAATCTTTTCTATTAATCCAATATATCGACGTAGGTCTTCTTTTGATGGTGACTACCTGCCGCTGAATAAACAATTGTACGAATCGCTTTCGCTACTCGCCCTTGCTTGCCTATGACTTTCCCTCGATCCTCTGGATGAACAAAAAGTTTATAAACAATTCGATTTGCATTTTCATCCGTCTCAATACGAACTTCTTCTGGATAATCGACTAACGGTAAAACGATTGCTTCAATCAGCTGCTTCAAAGACGTCGCCCCCGATTATTTACTGAATTTTTGGTTATGGAATTTCTCCATGATACCTTGTTCTGAGAACAGGTTACGTACTGTATCTGATGGTTTTGCACCGTCAGCTAACCATTTAAGAGCTTTCTCTTCATCAATGTTTACAGTAGCTGGTTGAGTTAGTGGGTTGTAAGTACCAACTGTTTCGATTTGACGACCGTCACGTGGTGAACGAGCGTCTGCAACTACGATACGATAGAAAGGAGATTTTTTAGCTCCCATACGTTTTAAGCGAATTTTAACTGCCATTTTAATAGCACCTCCGAATAAGTTTCACACAAGATAGTATATTATCAATGTTTAGGTTGTTTGTAAAGTGTTTTTTCTTAACACCTAAAAATTATTATTTAAACAATGAATCAAAGCCTGGTAATTTCATTTTTTTCTTGCCCTTACCACTAGCCATCCCAGTCATTTGCTTCATCATTTTTTTCATTTCATCAAATTGCTTAATCAGACGATTCACCTCTTGAATAGAAGTCCCTGAACCTTTAGCAATACGCTTTTTACGGCTGCCATTAATCAATTCAGGATTCGTCTTTTCAGCAGGCGTCATCGAGTAAATAATCGCCTCTACACGCCCCATTTGCTTATCGTCAACTTTGACATTATCTAAGCCTTTGATTTTGTTTGCACCAGGGAGCATCTTTAAAATTTCATCTAGAGGTCCCATTTTTTTAACTTGCTGTAATTGCTCTACGAAATCATCAAATGTAAAGGTTTGAGTCTTGAATTTTTCTTCTAACTCTTTGGCTTTTGCTTCATCTACATTGGCTTGGGCCTTTTCGATCAGCGATAGAACGTCTCCCATACCTAAAATACGAGACGCCATACGCTCAGGATGGAAAGGTTCTAGCGCATCCATTTTCTCGCCCATACCGACAAACTTAATTGGTTTCTGCGTTACAGAACGAATAGATAAAGCCGCACCACCACGAGTATCACCATCAAGTTTCGTTAACACAACCCCTGTAATACCAATAGCCTCATTAAAGCTTTCTGCTACGTTTACAGCATCTTGACCTGTCATTGCATCGACAACAAGGAAGACCTCATCTGGCTCTTTTAATGCGCGAATATCTTTTAATTCTTGCATCAAATCCTCATCGATATGCAAACGACCAGCCGTATCGATAATTACGACATCATGATGCTCTTCTTTTGCCTTTTCAATTGCCTGACGTGCAATCTCTACAGGGGAAATATCAGTGCCTAACGAAAAAACTGGTAATGAAAGTTGTTTACCCAATGTTTCTAATTGTTGAACAGCTGCTGGACGATAAACGTCAGCTGCCACTAACAATGGTTTACGATTATATTTTTTCCGTAGTACATTTGCCAATTTACCTGTAGTTGTCGTTTTCCCTGCCCCTTGGAGGCCGACCATCATAATAACAGTTGGAGGCTTCGTATTAAATTTAATTGGGCTTTGCTCGCCACCCATTAATTCTGTTAATTCGTCTTGTACAATTTTAATAACTTGTTGACCTGGTGTTAAGCTTTGCATAACATCAACACCAACAGCGCGTTCACTAACCTTTTTTACAAATTCCTTGACTACTTTTAAGTTAACATCCGCCTCAATTAAAGCAAATCGGACTTCACGCATCATTTCTTTGACGTCTTGCTCCGATACTTTCCCTTTGCCCTTAATTTTCTGGATCGTTCCTTGGAGTCGTTCCGCTAATCCTTCAAAAGCCATTGCTTTCGCCTCCTAATCCCATTCTTTCAGCTGTTCGATAAGCGCTAACTGCTCTTCAGCTGTCATACTTTGTTCTGTTATCCCCATTGTTAGCTGTGAAAGCATTTGGGTACGTTGTTGAAATTTTTCAAGTAAACATAATTTTTCTTCATATTCCTCAAGCATTGCTTCTGTTCGACGAATATTATCGTAGACAGCTTGGCGTGATACACCATACGATTCAGCGATTTCACCTAGTGAGTGATCATCCAAATAGTATAGTTCCATATAACTTCTTTGCTTATCTGTTAATAATGCTTGATAAAAGTCGAAGAGAAAGTTCATGCGTGTTGTTTTTTCAAGTAGCATCGAATGTTTCTCCTCCCGCTATTTAGTCATTTGTATCATAACGAAAAGCGCCCGTCTGTGTCAAGGTAATCTCCTTGTCTAAAAGTCTAATTTACTTACTTTTGGGCATTTCTTTCCTGTAGCTAGTATGACTTTTTCCAACAAGTCAATTCAACTGATCACAGTCGAGCGTTTCTACTCCATTTCACTCAGTGGATTGGTATCACATTTCTTAATGTAAACATGGCAAGTCTAACCTAAAATGAAAAATCCATAAAAAACAAAACAAACATTCATCCCCTCCAATACATGAAGGAGATGAATGCTAAATCAAGATAAAATGACACTGCGCATTTCACTGTTATTCTTCATTATTTTGTAATTCTTTATCTAAACCATCAGCAAATAATCCATAGACGTATCGCTCTGCATCAAATGGCTGTAAATCGTCCATTTTCTCCCCAAGACCTACAAATTTAACAGGAATGTGTAATTTGTTACGGATTGCTAGCACAATACCGCCCTTAGCTGTACCGTCCAGCTTTGTTAAAACGATACCTGTCACATTTGTTGCCTCTTTAAATGTTTGTGCTTGAACAAGGGCATTTTGACCTGTTGTTGCATCTAACGCTAATAATACTTCATGTGGAGCACTCGGGATTTCACGGGAAATGACACGATGTACCTTTTCAAGCTCGTTCATTAAATTCACTTTATTTTGTAAGCGTCCAGCTGTATCACAAATTAACACATCTGCTTTTCTATTTTTCGCAGCACGAATTGCATCATACATAACTGCCGCTGGATCAGAGCCCTCAGATTGTTTAATAACCTCACAGCCTACACGATCTCCCCACACTTGTAATTGATCGATAGCACCTGCACGGAATGTATCACCCGCAGCTAAAACAACTGTTTTGCCTTGGGACTTGAGACGACGAGCGAGTTTACCTATTGTTGTTGTTTTCCCTACACCATTCACCCCAACAAATAGGATGACTGTCAGCTCACCATTAGGCTGCATATTTAATTCAATTAAATCTTCTTCACCTTGCTCATAAATTTCTACAAGCTTTTCAGAAATTAAAGTTTGGATTCCATTTGTATCTTTTATGTTTTTACGTTGTACCTCGAAACGTAATTTATCCATAAGTTCCATGACCGTTTCAAAACCAACATCGGCTTGTAATAAAAGATCCTCTAATTCCTCAAAGAAATCCTCATCCACTTTACGATAACGCGCAACAAGGTCGTTCACCTTCGATGTAAAGGAATTACGTGTTTTTTCAAGGCCCTCTTTAAATTTTTGCGTAATAGACCAAGCTGAAGGTTTTTTCTCCCCAGTTGGTTGTTCCTCAATAATTTGTACTTCTAGCTGTTCTTCTTCCTCTATTAGAGAAGGCGGCTCTAAATCCTGTGTACCTTCGATGTCCGACGTTTGTTCGGATTCTGTAGTATCTTCAATTGGTGAGAATTGCTCAGAAGATTCTTCAACAACAGTCTCAGTAGTGGCAGGTTCACCGCCTTCTTCTAATGCCTGTGGATGAGAATCTAAATCATGTTCAGTGACTTCTAGTTTTTCTTCGTCCGCTGGATTCCCCATCAATTTATCTTTTATACGTTTAAAAAAGCTCATCCTTATTTGCTCCTTTGCTCCGCAAGTACGGGTTCGTCTTCTAATTTTACTGATACAAGTTTCGATACGCCTGACTCCTGCATAGTTATACCATACAGGACATCTGCTCCCTCCATCGTTCCTTTACGATGTGTAATGACAATGAATTGTGTTTCACCACTAAATTTCTTCAAATATTGGCTGTAGCGCACAACATTTGCTTCATCTAAGGCAGCTTCCACTTCATCGAGAATACAGAATGGGACAGGTCTTATATTTAAGATGGAGAATAATAAAGCGATCGCCGTTAGCGCACGTTCACCACCAGAAAGCAAACTTAAGTTTTGTAATTTTTTCCCTGGAGGCTGAGCAACAATGTCAATACCTGTTTCTAGTAAATTTTCCGGATCAATTAATACTAAATCGGCTTGCCCTCCACCAAACAATTCACGGAATACTCGTCTAAATTGTTCGCGGATCGCATAGAATGTTTCGCTAAAGCGCATTGTCATTTCTTCATCCATTTCTTTAATGGCTTCATGCAATGTTTCTTGCGCTGCAAGTAAATCCTCACGCTGTTCAGTTAAGAAAGTGTGTCGTTCAAGTACTCTTTCATATTCTTCAATTGCGCCTAAATTAACAGGGCCTAGCTCTTCAATTGATTTTTTAAGCAATTTAACACGTCGACGTACAAATTCCTCATCTTCTATAGCCTGTGCTTCTTCTTCTGCCTCTTCAAATGTTAACTGATAATTTTCCTCTAGCTGAGCTGTGAAATTGTCCATTTCGAATTCGACACGATTTCTTTTCAACTCATTTGCACGAATCGCTTCAAGATACCCTTTATGGATACGTTGTAATTCCTTCAGCTGAGCCTCTAACGACGAAAGTTCATCCTGTTGCCCTACTTTTTCCTCTTTTTTCTGAGAAATCGTCTCTTGTAGCGCATCTCTTCTGGTCTTCCACGTCAACACCTGTTCATCGACCTCTTCATCACTTAAATAATTTGTCGATTCATCAGATTGGAGCCATGATATTTCCTGAGAAATATTTTCAACTTTTTGTTGAGCTTTGTTTAATTGTAGGGCTAAGTCAGCCGTAGCAATTTGAACTTGTGACATTTGTTCTTGCATAACAGCTAATTGTGAGCGTTTTTCTGCCAATTGCTCACGTAATACATCTTTTTCTGTCTCACTTTGTAGCTTAACCCTACTTAATTGCTCAACGGTTTCATTGATTTCGATTAATTCTCCTGCAAGCGCGCTTAAACGTTCCTCTGCTTCTTGCTTTTGAGCCAATAATGATTCTTCTCGTGTTTTAACATCCTGTGTTTCAGTCGAGGCAAAGGTTACTCTAGCCGATAAGCTTTTTTCAACAGCCTCTAGCTCACGTAAACGTCCTGCCTGCTGCATCTCATCTTTTCGTAATTGCTCCCCTTCAAGCTTCAATAGCTCTACTTGATCTCGAAGTGTTGCTAGCTTTTCTTTTTCCGTTGCAACAGCCTGTTCTGCACCATAAATGGAGGCTTGCAATGACTCTAGCTTAAGAATTAAACCATCTAATTCCGCTTTTCTTGTAAAGAGTGAAGATTGCTGTTTCAGGGCACCACCCGTCAATGAGCCCCCTGCATTAACAATATCTCCATCAAGTGTAACTACTCGATAACGGAACCCACATAATCTCGCAATTTGACTTGCCCCTTCAAGATTTGCTGCAACAATGACATTGCCTAGAAGATTTTCAACAATCGTTCGATTATCTTCATTAAAAGTCACTAACGCATCCGCCATCCGAATGAATGCTGGGTGCTCAGTTGCTAATTGGATAGTCGCTAAATTGATTTTACGTGATTTCATGACGGTTTTTGGTAAAAAAGTAGCACGCCCAGCTCGTTTTTGCTTTAGCCAATGAATAGCCTGTTGGGCATGGCGTTCATTAGTTGTAACAATATGCTGAGAGGCGGCTCCTAACGCCGTTTCTATCGCTTGTGAGTATTTCCCCTCAACCTGAATTAATTCAGCTACAGCACCCTCAATACCTTGTAATTCATCTTTATCTCGTGCAAGCAGCACTTCTTTAACTCCTTGGAAAAACCCTGAAAAGTCAGCTTCAAGCTCCGCTAACGTATCTTTTCTAGCTTTTAGTTGCTGCTGATGCTGATAAGCCTTATATAGCATATCTTGCTTTTCAGTAAAGGTAGAATTAACATTTTTTAACTGTATTTGTAAAGCTTCATATTGTTCTAGCTTTTCTTGTAGGTCATTTGTTGTTGAAGTATGTGCAGCTACTAGCTGTTCTTTTTCAGCAATAATTTGCATAAGCTCTTGCCCAATTTCATCAGTTTGGTCGGACATTCGTGTTGCCATAGCCTTTTGTTGAGCCAACTGCTGATCGATATTTTTCAACTCATTTTTGATAGTTGCTTCTTCATTCAACGAATCGATATATCGGTTTTTTTGCTCCTCAATTTCTTGTTCGATTTCTGTTACGGAGCGATTTAAAGATTGCTCTAACTGTTTAATGCTTTGTTTTAGCACCGACACAGCTTGTTGTTTTTCAGAGAATACGTCTTTTTTCTCCTGCTCCTGCATAAACAGTGCCTCTACTTCTGCTTTGGCCTCTTGTAATGACGTATTCAGCTGCTGTAATTGATTGGAGGCATTTTGACGCTTTTCAGCCATTAGCGCCTTTCGTC
The DNA here is from genome assembly GCF_019091145.1 of Lysinibacillus sp. GbtcB16. Lineage (NCBI taxonomy): Bacteria > Bacillati > Bacillota > Bacilli > Caryophanales > Bacillaceae > Lysinibacillus > Lysinibacillus sp. GbtcB16. The sequence goes on along the minus strand of NZ_JAGXJV010000001.1, from coordinate 440,230 downwards.
CATCCCAACGTTCTACCTCCATTGTGGCATTGACTAGGTCCGCTTGAGAAACATCCAAATATTCATCAAGTTCTTTTAATAACTTCCGAATATTTGTTGTCTGTTTATCGAAAGTAGCAATATCTTGAGCTTGCTTTTGCTCTATCTCAGATAGGTTTGTGTACTCTTCTTTAAGCGCACGCAAAGACTGTGCACAATTTTTAAAATCATGCACAAGTATGGCAATATCAAAATCTTTTAGCTCAGTAGACATTTGTACATAGTCTCTTGCACTAGATGCTTGCATTTCTAGCGGTCCAAGTCGACTGTCTAATTCATGGAGAATATCTAATACACGATACAAATTCTCATCTGTCTCAACAAGTTTATGCTCTGCTTTTTTCTTTCTTATTTTATACTTTAATACGCCAGCTGCCTCTTCAAAAATCGAACGACGGTCATCAGGTCGGCTATTTAAAATTTCATCGACACGACCTTGTGAAATGATAGAAAATGCCTCTTTTCCAAGCCCTGAATCCATAAACAAGTCCGTAATATCCTTCAGGCGACACTGCTGGTTATTTAATAAATATTCACTATCACCTGAACGGTATACGCGTCTTGTTACGCTTACTTCTGTATAGGAAAAAGCAAGTTGCTCGTCGGTATTATCTAGTATTAGTGTTACCTCTGCAAAGTTAAGTGGCTTCCGAGAGTCACTCCCTGCAAAAATTACATCTTCCATCTTTGATCCACGTAACGACTTTGCCGATTGCTCACCAAGTACCCACCGTATTGCATCTGTGACATTACTTTTTCCACTGCCATTTGGTCCCACAACTGCTGTAACACCGGGTACAAAATCAATACCAATGCGCTCCGCAAATGATTTAAAGCCAATCACTTCTAGTCGTTTTAGGAACATCTTTTAAGCCTCCTCTTTCGCAGCTTCTTCTCGCATCATTCGCATCGCACATTGTGCAGCTTGCTGCTCGGCTTCTTTTTTCGATTTTCCTCGACCTATACCAAGCTCTTGTCCGTTCAGTAAGACACTTGATACAAAGGTACGATTATGTGCAGGACCTTTTTCATCAATGATTTCATAATGAAGAAGTCCATTATTCGTTTGCTGTACCATTTCTTGCAATTGGCTTTTAAAATCCATCACATGCGAAAAAGCACCGACTTCTACTTTTGGGAACACGATACGTTCTAAAAATGACACGACCGTTTGTAAATCCTGATCTAAATATAGGGCACCTACAAATGACTCAAACACATCTGCAAGTAGTGCTGGGCGTTCCCGTCCACCTGTTAATTCTTCACCTTTTCCAAGTAAAACAAAGCGACCAAAGCCTAGTTCATTCGCAAAAATAACTAGAGATGGTTCACAAACAATGGATGCTCGTAACTTTGTTAACTCACCCTCGCTCATATTCGGGTATTTCTCAAAAAGATATTTAGAAACAGACAGTTCAAGTACTGCGTCTCCTAAAAATTCAAGACGCTCATTATCCGTAAATAACTTACGGCGATGCTCATTCACATAAGATGAATGCGTGAATGCTTGATACAATAAATTTTTATTAATAAATGTGATATTTAATTCATGCTGTAAAAGCTCGAATTGATTGCGTACTTTTTCAGGAAGTACGCCAGATTTCTGCATAGTTCCTTTTCTTTTCATAGCCATTGAACAAATCTGCCTTCCTAATAGTTTCTACCGTTTTAGTGTACCTTTTTCAAAGCGTTTATGCAAAAGTATTTCGGCATAAACACAATATTTTGGGAAATTTTTAGAAAATTCATTTCCAAATTCAATGAAGCCTTGGCACATTTGCGTCCGAATCGATCTTCGAGAGATAAATCCACTGTATAATTGACACAAAAAAGGGACGTCCATAGATCGTAAACCGATCTATTTCGCCCCCTTTGAATACATCTTGTCTATTAGATCTGCTTCACTGTAAAGAAAAGCAGTAAACTATTTCTCCTTTATTCAACCAATCATCCATACCATTTGTATAATTACGATAACCATTACACCTATAAGGGTGATAAATTTCTGCTAAATAAAGTATAAACGAAATTAGTTTATTTTACTTTCGATGTATGAAATTGCAGAACCTACTGTTGAGATTTTTTCAGCATCTTCATCAGAAATTTCCATATCGAATTCGTCTTCAAGCTCCATTACAAGCTCAACTACGTCTAATGAGTCAGCACCTAAATCATCACGGAAAGAAGCTTCAAGTGTTACTTCGCTTTCTTCAACACCTAAACGGTCCACGATTACTTTTGTTACGCGTTCTAATACTGTAGACAAATGATTCACCTCCCCTCAAATGATTATACAAAAAATTAGCGCCTATGCCTAATTCAAATTACATGACCATACCACCGTCTATATGAAGTGTTTGTCCTGTCATATAGTTAGCGTCTTCAGATGCAAGGAAAACGACTGCCTTAGCAATATCTTCCGGCTGCCCTAGTTTCGCAAGTGGGATTTGTGTTAACATCCCTTGTTTAATATCTTCTGGTAACTGATCAGTCATTTCAGTTTCAATAAAGCCAGGTGCAATAGCGTTGACTAAAATATTACGTGACGCTAATTCCTTCGCAGTTGTTTTTGTTAACCCAATAACACCTGCTTTAGCTGCAACATAGTTTGCTTGGCCCGCATTTCCGGCTACGCCAACAATCGATGAAATATTGATAATACGACCAGCACGTTGCTTCATCATTTGGCGCGTTACCGCTTTGGTACATAGGAAAACACCCTTAAGATTTGTATCTAATACATCATCCCATTCATCTTCCTTCATGCGCATAAGTAAATTATCTCTTGTAATACCAGCATTATTCACTAAAATATCAAGGGAGCCAAATGTTTTCACAGCAGTATCCATTAAGGCTGTCACTTCTTCTGTTTGAGAAACGCTAGCTTGTACAGCAATTGCCTCGCCACCGCCCTCTTGAATTATAGCAACCACTTCTTCAGCTTTTGCTTGCGAGCCGCTATAGTTCACGACAACTTTTGCACCCTCGTCAGCAAGTTTTAATGCTATAGCACGACCAATTCCTCGTGAAGCTCCTGTTACAACAACTACTTTTCCTTCAAGTTTACGCATTGATTGACCACTCCTTTGACGCTTCTAAAACCGCTTCTAGCGATGCCTCATCATAGACACAATAGGCAGTAACAGAGCGATCGATTTTTTTCAAGAGACCACTTAATACTTTACCTGGGCCACATTCAATAAAGACATCCACACCTTGTGCAATCATTTCGCGCATAGAGGCCTCCCATTGTACAGCACTATAAACCTGTTCAACAAGCTCTTGTTGAATGGCTGGAACATCCATTAACTCCTTCGCCATAACGTTCCCTACAACAGGAATTTGCGGAGCAGCTAAAGTAACATTCGCCAACGCCGCTTCCAACTTTTCTGAAGAAGGTCGCATTAGCTCAGAATGGAATGGACCACTTACAACTAATGGTATAGCACGCTTAGCCCCAGCTTCTTTTGCCGCACTTGATGCCTTCTCTACACCCTCTTTTGTACCTGAAATAACAATTTGCCCCGGACAATTAACATTGGCTACCTGCACAGGTTCCCCTGCAGCTGACACTTGCTCAGTTACTTCATTTAACGCTTCTAATTCCATACCTAAAATGGCTGCCATAGCACCTTGTCCAGCAGGTACAGCTTCATTCATATATAGCCCACGTTTATGCACAGTCTTCACTGCATCTTCAAAGGACATGACACCCGCTATGACCAATGCGCCGTATTCTCCAAGAGAATGACCTGCTGCATAATGAGGTTGAATTCCTGCTGCACGTAGCTTCTCTGCTACCATTACCCCAGTAGTAAGTAGTGCTGGCTGAGCATGATATGTTAATGTTAATTCCTCTACTGGACCTTCTAACATAAGCTTAGATAGCTCCAATTCAAGAGCTTGATCTGCACGATTATAGAAGGCTCTACTTTCCGCAGTATTTTCAACAAACTCTTGCCCCATTCCTACTACTTGCGAACCTTGTCCTGGAAAAATAAATGCAATTTTCGTCATTTGAATAGTCCCCTTTGTCTAATCAATTTCTATGTGGCGTACTGTCTCTGTAATTGTCGAAATAACAGTATGTTCTACCATTGTGTTTGCTTGGCGGATAGCACTAAAAATCGCTTTCGCATTAGATGATCCATGCGCCTTTATAACGGGTGCTTGTAAGCCAAACAAGCCTGCACCACCATATTCTGTATAGTCCATTTTATGTTTTAAGTCACGTAAATTATTTTTCATAAGAACAGCTGAGATCTTCGTTTTTGTTGAAGACATAAACGCCTCTTTTAACATGGAAAATAAAGCACCTGCCGTACCTTCAATTGACTTCAGCACCATATTTCCTGTAAAGCCATCCGTAACAACAACATCAGCTACTCCTTCAAGTAAATCACGTGCCTCTACATTACCAATAAAATTCAAATCCGCTTCCTTTAATAAATCAAAGGCTGCTTTTGTTAATTCATTTCCTTTTTTATCTTCTGTACCGATATTTAATAGACCGATTCTAGGTTTTTGTAAGCCGCCAACTTTCTTCGCATAAATATCGCCCATAATAGCATATTGCACTAAATGTTCTGGTCGGGCATCTGCATTTGCACCTAAATCAAGCATTAAAAAGCCCTTCCCATCAAGTGTTGGTAATGTTGTAGCTAGAGCTGGTCGGGCAATTCCCTCAATACGACCTACTTTAAACAAACCACCTGCCATTAAAGCGCCAGTATTTCCTGCTGACAGACAAGCATCTGCTCTACCCTCATCCACTGCGTCCATCATGCGCGCCATGGAAGAATCCTTTTTTCTACGAACTGCACGTGCTGGATCGTCCGTTCCTTCAACGACTTCCTCACAATGTACGATCGTTAATCGATCATGTTGTTTTAAAAATGGCTCAAGCTTCTCTTGCTGTCCATATAATTGAATTTCTAAATTTGGAATTTGCTCTAATGCTAAAAGTGCACCTTCAATTACTGATTTTGGAGCATTGTCTCCACCCATTCCATCAAGCGCTAATTTCATTATTACTCACCTTTACCTTTCGTACGGTACATATCAAATTCACCAACAAAAACGGTTTCACCATTAACAGTAGATGTTACCTCGACTTTTGTCCGATGATTTTTATCATCTCGTCCGACAACAATCGCTTTTGTAATAACACGATTTCCAGCACGAACAGGTTTCACAAACGTAATAGTAGAATGGACTGTCAATGCTAGTTCATCGTTAATAACGGCTACCGCTAAGGAGTTTGCTTGCGCGAACAAATGATGTCCACGTGCGATGCCGTTGCGCTGGAAAACATGTTCTTCTTTCACATCAAAAATCGAAAGTGCTCGATTATCTAATTCAATATCAACAATTTCCCCGATGATTTCATCAATCGGTAGAGATTTCACTTCATTTTCATAGTTTTTTGAAGCGACGTCTTTAATACGCTCTCGTAATTCTGGTATGGATAATTCCATACGGTCTAAACGAATTGTTTGAACACTTACCTGAAACTGTGTTGCTAGCTGTTCATCTGTGACGAATGGATTTTCAGCTATCGTTTCAGATAGTAGTCGCTGTCGTTCTTTTTTTGTTCGTCTCAACATCATTCGCCACCTTTTGAGTTGTTATTAGCACTTGGTACTAATATCAGTATATAGAGGTTAAAAAAAGAATGCAAGACTTGTTTTGAAATCAAGTCCTGCATTCTCCGCATGAATCTTCGTACACTTATTAATCAAAGCGCTCCCCTTGCAAAACGCCAGAATCTTCTAACATTTCGCGCAAGTATCGATAGTCATCACCATACCAAAAGTCATCGGTTTCAAGCATCGTCGTAGCATCCTTTCGAGCGGTCTCAAGAATCCGGTAATCATGTACTAAATCAGCTACTTTGAAATCTGGTAGACCACTTTGCTTACGTCCAAAGAAATCCCCTGGTCCTCGCAACTCTAAGTCTTTCTCAGCTAAGCGGAAACCATCATTTGTTTCTGTCATAGACTGCATCCGCTCTTTCCCCTCGTCAGACTTAGGATCAGCCAGTAAAATACAATAGGATTGATGTTCACCTCGTCCTACACGTCCTCGTAGCTGGTGCAATTGTGCTAAACCAAAGCGTTCAGCGTCATAGACAATCATAAATGTAGCATTCGGTACATTCACCCCTACCTCAACGACTGTCGTAGAAACTAAAACCTGTATGGACCCATCACTAAAAGCACGCATAACAGCATCCTTCTCATCTGCGGATAAACGTCCGTGCATTAGACCAACTTGATAGCGTCCAGTAAAATATGTTGCTAGCTGCTCATAGATTTCAACTGCATTTTGAACATCCAGTTTATCTGATTCCTCAATAAGAGGGCAAATGGCATAGGCCTGCCTTCCAGCGGCTAGCTCTCCTTCTAGTTTTGATATAACCGAACCGAATTGTTCTTTTTTCATCCAATGGGTTTCAATCTGCTTACGTCCTGCCGGCATTTCATCAATCATCGACACATCCATTTCCCCAAACGCTGTAATGGCAAGTGTTCTCGGAATTGGAGTGGCTGTCATAAAGAGCACATCCGGGTTTTCCCCTTTATCTCTCAAGATGCGACGTTGTTCAACACCAAAACGATGTTGCTCATCGGTAATAACAAAACCTAGATTTTTAAAAATAACATCAGGCTGGATTAAGGCATGTGTACCGATCACAATATCGAGCTCTCCATTCGCCAAGTCTGCTAGTATAACACGGCGCTCCTTCGTTTTGGTTGAACCAGATAATAAAGCTACACGAACGCCAAATGGTTGGAACCATTCTAGCAAGTTCTCCAAGTGTTGCTCTGCTAAAATTTCTGTTGGTGCCATTAAAGCCCCTTGAAAACCTGCTGATACTGCAGCGTATAGACCTATAGCTGCCACCACTGTTTTCCCCGAACCTACATCACCTTGTAATAAGCGATTCATTCGATGTGGCTCCTTCAAATCTTTACAAATTTCATTGACAACACGTTTTTGAGCATTGGTTAATTCATACGGTAACGCTGCGATAAATTCACGTAGCAAATGCACATCATATTGAATGACAGTTCCTTGTTCATTTTCCTTCCGTACCTTACGTAACGCCTGCATACGTAATTGAAAATTTAATAGCTCTTCATAAGCAAAACGTCTTCTCGCTTGTTTAGCATGTTGTGCATCTAGCGGAAAATGAATACCCTCCAAGCCTTCCTGTATAGGCACAAGCTTATAGGAATCCTGCAAATATTGTGGAATAGCATCCGGCAAATTAGCGCCATAATCGTCCAATACTTGTCGCATATATTTCCGAAATCTTTTTTGTTGAATCAAACCTTTCAGGCTATAGACAGGTTCAAAGTCTACTTGATCGGTTTTAGGGCCAAATGTCACCGTTGTGCCATTGATGACCTGTCTCCCACGATCCCATTTCCCCGTCACAGTAATAATAGAGCCGGGTATAAGTTTTTGTTTTAAGTAGCCTTGATTAAAAAACACCACTTTCACTAAGTGGCGGCCAGCCAAAACGGTTACCTGTAAACGTGATTTATTGCGGCCTAAAAATAAGACGGTCGGCTCACGTTCTACTTTACATTCGACTGTAACACGCTCATTGTGCGGTGTTTGTGCTAAATCCTTCAAACGAAAATCTTCATGACGATGTGGAAACGTCCATAATAAATCAGCAATCGTGTCAATGCCTAGTGTTTCAAGATGCGTTGCTGTTTCTTTCCCAATACCTTTTAATTCGGTAACAGGATTATTTAAATCAGTCACTTATCTCTCAACTCCCTTCATTGATTCTTAACATTTTTTCTATGTAGCCTTCCTAGCTCTCTCTATCCAATGTATCATAAAATCCATTCGTTGCCGTAAATAAACAATCATTAGCAAAAACCCTACCACTAACTGATAGGGTTATGCATATGGACTGTTCATCACGCTTAATAATTCATAATAATTTCAATAAAAAGCTTAATCGCGTCCGGGAATACATCTTCATCTAAATCAAACCTCGGGTGATGATGTGGATATTTGCTTTTTTCTCCCCCCATGCCTACAAAGATAAACGCGCCAGGTTTATGTTTTAGATAGTAAGCAAAATCCTCTCCACCCATTACAGGATCAACAAGTTTAAATACATTCTCCCCAAAGTTTTCTCGAACAATAGATCCCACAAAGTGAGATTCCTTAGAATCATTAATAAGGGGAGGCGTCCCTAAAATAAAGTCGATTTTCCCTTGTGCACCGAAGGCACCACAAATTCCTTCTGTTAATTTCACCATCTTTGCTTGGATGGTATGGACTGTTTCAGGTGTCAATGCACGAATCGTCCCAATTAATTTTGCAGAGTCTGGAATGATGTTATAAGTCGTACCAGCTTGAATACTACCTACAGTAATAACGCCTGCCTCAATGGGATTTAAATTTCGACTGATAATACTTTGAAAAGATTGCATAACATGGCTCGCAATATAAATAGGATCCACAGTTTCATGCGGCATGGAGCCATGCCCACCATATCCTTGAATTTCTATTTCAAAATCATCGACAGAAGCCATCATAGGACCATATGTTAAGCCTATTTTCCCTTTTTCTAAGCCTTGCCATAAATGAATACCAAAAATTGCATCAACACCTTCTAGAACACCATTCTGAATTAAAAAATCTGCCCCGCTTGGTGTAATTTCCTCGGCTGATTGGAATATGAGTATGACATTCGGTTCTATCTTTTCCTTATTCATCGAAATCCACTCAGCAACTGCTAATAGGATAGCTGTATGGCCATCATGACCACACATATGTGCTATACCTGGTCGTTGAGAGATATAGGGCTTGTCACCTTCTTCTACTATTGGTAGAGCATCTATATCCGCTCGTAAGGCGATTGTTTTCCTACCTTTCGTCCCTTCAACCATAGCTACTACACTTGGAGGATTAAAATCCAAAATTTTTATTTGAAGTTGCTCTAATCTTTTGCGAATAAATTGACATGTTTCATATTCCTGGCCTGACAGCTCTGGATATTGATGAAGATAACGACGATCTTCTATTGCTTGTTCTGTCAAACATTTCAAATTAGTGATATCCATAAAAAAACTCCTTTAATATGCCCCTAAAACCCATCTAATGATTTGTATCTCGTACCCATTCATTATACTAAAAACACTCTTAATTGAACCAACGTAAAAACATGCTACCTGATAAGATAGCATGTTTTTCATGTTTTATTGGATAGCTTTAATACTTTGTAATCCACCATTTTCGAGAATGGCCTTGCTAATTGATTTACCTGTTGGCGTTGCGGCTAAACCACCGCGTGCCGTCTCTTTCAGGTTTGGACTCATAGATTGTCCAATGCGATACATCGCTCCAATTACTTCATCACATGGAATTCGGCTTGTCACACCTGCAAGCGCCATATCTGCTGCTACAAGAGAGTTAGCAGCGCCCATAGCATTCCGTTTCACACATGGTACTTCCACTAAGCCTGCTACTGGATCACAAACAAGGCCAAGCATATTTTTTAACGTAATCGCAAATGCTTCTGAACATTGTTGCGGTGTTCCGCCAGCCATCTCAACGATAGCTGCCGCAGCCATACCTGCTGCTGAACCAACCTCTGCTTGGCAGCCACCTTCAGCACCTGAGATGGAAGCATTATTAGCCACAACAAAGCCAAATGCACCTGATGTAAATAAATAACGAATCATTTGCTCACGCGTTGGATTTAGTTTATTTTTTACCGCAAAAAGAGTTCCTGGTACAACCCCAGCTGAACCTGCTGTTGGCGTTGCACAAATTGTTCCCATTGCTGCATTGACTTCATTGGTTGCAACCGCTTTACTTACTGCATCTAATAATAAATCACCTGATAATGATTTTCCTTGTGCAATGTAATTTTGAAGTAATACGGCGTCCCCACCTGTTAAACCTGTAACAGATTGTACACCTTGTAAGCCGCGTTCTACCGCTTCTTCCATCACCGTTAGGTTTCGATCCATTTGTTGAATGATTTCTTCTCGTGTTCTGCCAGTTATCAACATTTCCTGTTCAATCATAATTTCTGATATTAATTTATCTTCCTGTTCTGCTCGTTCCACAAGCTCGCGAACATTATGAAATAAAACGTCCATCTTGGGACACCCCCTTAGTTATTAATCTTTGATACTTTTGTAATATATGGGATTAATGAAATCTGCTGTAGTACTTTGTCTTCTATATTTTGATCGACTTCAATAACCATTAAAGCCGTTAAACCTCGTTCTATACGTGATACTTCCATATGTCCAATATTAACTTCGTGCATCGCTAAGCAATTGGCTACGTTCGCTATGCAGCCAGCACGGTCATCATGTACCACAAGGATTGCTGGCATACCACCTGTTAAACGTAATTTAAAGCCATTTACTTCACTTACTTCTATTTTACCGCCACCAATAGAAATACCGACGACAGACATTTCACCTTCATCGTCTCCAATAACTAGACGTGCCGTATTTGGATGCTCCGTATTAGCTGTTTCTGGAATAAATTCATATTCCAACCCTGCATTTTCTGCCTCTTCAAATGCCGTTTTAATACGTTCATCAAATGTATCGTAGTTCAATAAGCCTCCAACGATTGCAACATCTGTCCCATGCCCTCTATACGTTTCTGCGAACGAACCATATAAATGAATTTTCGCCCACTTAGGTTGTCTACCAAATAAATCCCTTGCAACTCGTCCGATACGAGCTGCCCCTGCCGTATGAGAGGAGGAAGGCCCAATCATGACTGGCCCAATAATATCAAAAACCGAAGTAAATTTCATACAAACACCCCTCTATTCTATTCCTATAATAATATTTATATTTACTTATATCATGCTTGATAGTTACCACAAAAGTAAAGTATTTAATTTGTCAGCTTTCAGAAAATTACCACTACTATAATTTGTAGCCAATCGAGATATGTTATACATTGTCCATAACGTGTGCACACTTAATGAAAATCGTTGATATTCCAATATTTCCATTTTTTATATCCTCTACATACGTACATTTAACTATGAATAGTACGTATGTTTACGACTAAATATAGATAATACTCTCTTTGTAGCATAAACAAAAGCAGTACACATTTTGTGCACTGCTTTCTTTACGGAATAGCAAAGTAGCATGTAATTATTCTACCGAAATAATATATGGGTATAACCCTTGTTTTCCATTAAATAATTCTACTTCTACGTCTGGATAGTTCTTCTCAATGAATGCTACTAACTCTGTAGCATCTTGTTCAGTTGTATCCTCTCCATAAATGACTGTTACAATTTCAGCATCCTCATCAACTAAATCAACGACTACTTTTTCAGCTGCATCTTTTAAAGCTGGTGTAGAAAGGACAATTTTCCCTTCTGCTAACGCCATAAAATCATCTTTATGGATTTCAACACCATCAATAGATGTATCACGCACAGCATAAGTTACTTGACCCGTCTTTACATTGGCAAATGCATCCGTCATTGTCTTTTTATTTATGTCTACAGCCGCTTCAGGATTAAACGCTAAAATTGCAGCCATACCTTGCGGAATTGTCTTCGTTGGGACAACTGCTGCTTCAATTTCTAAAAGCTCAACAGCTTGCTCTGCAGCCATCACTATATTTTTATTATTAGGTAGAATTAAAACTTTTTCTGCACCAATTTCTTGTACTGCTTTAACGATATCTTCTGTTGAAGGGTTCATCGTTTGACCACCTTCAATGACATAAGATGCACCGATCGAACGCAATAATCCTGCAACACCCTCACCCATCGCAATTGTTACAATAGCATAGGGATGTTTTTCCAATTTTTTCGTTGTCGTAGGTGCCTTATGTTCTTCACCGACGATAGCTGAATGTTGTTCACGCATATTATCGACTTTTATTTTCATAAGACTACCATATTTTTGTCCAATTGATAAAACAGAGCCTGGTTGCTCAGAATGGATATGAACCTTGGCAATTTCTTCATCTGAAATAACAAGTAAAGAATCACCTAAAGGACTTAATTCTTGACGGAATTGCTCCTCATTAAATGGCTCTTTCCCATCTTCTAAACGTACCATTATTTCTGTACAATAGCCAAATTCAATATCTTCAGTTTTCATAAAGTCTTGAGCTCTATGATGCTCCGCATTGATTAAATCATCTAATGTCGCATCATTTTTCTCAGGAAGAGGCTCGCCTTTTAAAGAAGCTAAAAACCCTTCATATACAAACAATAATCCTTGGCCACCACTATCGACAACCCCTACCTCTTTTAAAACAGGTAATAAATCCGGTGTTCGATCTAGCGATGCCTTTGCCTCTACAGTAAAAGCTTCCATTATCGCAATGATATCGGTTTCAGTTTCTGCCACTTCTACGCCTTTTTTCGCCGCTTCTCGAGCAACCGTTAAAATAGTTCCTTCAACAGGTTTCATGACTGCTTTATATGCTGTATCTACCCCAGCTTGGAAGGCACCTGCAAAACCTTTCGCATCAATTGTTGCTTCTTTTTCAATGAATTTTCCAAATCCACGGAATAATTGTGATAGGATTACACCTGAATTTCCACGCGCACCCATTAATAAACCTTTTGATAAGGCCTGTGCCGTTTTACCAATATGCTCTGAAGCATAAAGCTCAGTTTCCTTTGCACCAGATGTCATCGATAAGTTCATATTTGTCCCTGTGTCACCATCCGGTACCGGGAAAACATTTAATGAATCTACATAATTTGCATTTTGGAATAGGTGATGCGCACCCATTTTTACCATTTCTGCAAACTTTATACCGTCTAAAGACTGCATTCGATTTAGTTCCTCCTCTTAATTCGCTACACGAACGCCCTGTACAAAGATATTGACAGATTTTACGCTCATACCCAATGTTTTATCTACTGTATATTTCACTTTCGACTGTACTTGGTAAGCAACTTCCGAAATTTTTGTCCCGTAACTAACAATAATGTACATATCAATATGTAAATCGTCGTCTTGTTGTCGAATCACAACACCTTTTGCGAAGTTTTCTTTACGTAAAATATCAGTTAGACCATCACGAATTTGATGTTTTGATGCCATGCCAACAATCCCGTAGCATTCTACAGCAGCACCACCAGCAATTTGTGCAAGTACATCTGTTGAAATATCAATTTGGCCGAATTCACTGTTTAATTCAATTGACATAGAAATGCCCCCTTGGCTCTTTTTGACTAAACTATATTGTAACACTTTCGTTGTAATTTAAGCAACCTAAGGGGGTAAAGAAAGGCTATGTAGCAACGTTTTGTGACTTTAAATCGACGTATTTACGAATTCATCAAAAATGGCGTTCTTACAATAAAATTTATTTCCTCCTAATTGTTTTATGACGTATAACGCTCGGTCAGCAAGCTTATAGCCTATTTATATATGCCCTTACCTCAAAATCTTATTAGGACACATGCCAATATGGCCTCTTTATATTTATCTTAAACATCACAGTCCATTCTAGATATAAAAAAGTTGATACTATGAAAGCATCAACTTTATATTGCATTAAATTAAATTTTTTATAAGGGTATCGATCATAACTGGCATTTCTTTAAAGGCACTATCCACATGTAATCTTTCTGTTTTTTGGTGCGCATCCTTACCAAATGGTCCTACATTTAAGACCGGCCCTTGTAAAGCGGTCATTTCTTTAAATGGAATACTATACGTATCCCCCCATACAGGTGTATTGCGTTCGAAGGCTAACCATTCATCTGATTCATCTGTATAGTTCACATAGCTTAAATCACAAATTCCATTAAAATAATGGATTTGTTCCACCTCAACATCGAAAGTTTGCGCCGTTTTCTTCATTAACTCAATCGATTTTATAATAAGTGGATGAGTGGATGAATTAATAGCAGGGTAATAAGGTGGAGCATATAACAGGACAGTAGCTGGTGCTAATTCCTGACAACGTATCATAAGCTGATCAACGATGCGTATTGACTTTTCACGATCATCCCACGTACTATGCTGAAGCACTTGAGATTTGATAGAATCGACTTCGGCAGCTCCCAGTTTCCGGATGGCATGTTCTAAGAGAGCCTCATATCGCAATACTTTGATTGTCCCAACACCTTGTACTTTTTCTCGTTTGCAAATTTGCATATACTGTTCGTTACAGGCCGTCATTGCTTCACATGCGACCTGTTCAAATATATCCATCACTTCTGCTGCTGTACGTTTTAATAAAAATACATTGTACAGAGCCGCAGCACGATATGGCGTTTGTGTAGAATATTCCATTTTCAAATCTTTTAGCTGTAAAGAGACTGGTAGTGGTGTACTCTCTCCTAAATCTGTTTCGCGGAAAAGAGGATTCCACTCCATATGCTGCGTCATATAAGATGCAATGAAATTTGCTGTCATTCCCTTTAAAGGCTCACCGACATGTGTTTCCTTCCCATAAAACAGTGCGGCGGGCATTATCTTACCAATGGTGCCTGAGTAAATATATTCATTCGTATCAGATGGTCCTTGTGAAAAAGACGGTTCACTATTTAAAAATAATTGATACGTTAAATCATACTGTTCTCGTATTCTTACAAGCTCCACTACAGCAGCTCTCATTCCTGCTGAATTTACTTCTTCATCGGGAACCGTCGTTAAAATCAGGTTGATTGGCCATTGCTCGAAGCTTGCCTTTTCAATTAGCTGCATGTGTAATGCCAACCCCATTTTCATATCCATTGTGCCACGACCAAACAAATAATTGCCTGATTCCAAATCCAATCTAGCAGTTTCTGGTAAATCCTTTTTGTACTTAGGCTCCATCAGCTTTTTAGTCAATTCCTCTGGGAAAACAGCTAGAGGCTCTAACTCTCCATATTCTTCCGTATGCACTGTATCAAAGTGACTAATTAGCACTACCGTGTCGGTTGCAGCGGGATGTTTATATAGTGCCGTTACAGCGTTTCTTCCTAAACCAGCCTCATGCAATTCAATCAACTCAGGATGCTTATTGAAATATGGAAGCGCCATCAATTTATTTTTCAATTTATAGGCAAATTCATTTTCACCCTCAGTCAATGTTCTACTGTCCCAGCTGACAATTTCGCAAAGTAGTGCTCGCAGTTTTTCTGGTGTATTCCACATATAATTATCCATAAAAATTCTCCTTTAAATCTCATTCGTTTAAGGTTCTTAACGAATATCTAATGACTCTTCATTTTCGGTATCTGTAGTAGCCATAGGTGCTTTCTTTAATTTCAATCGATAAAAAATCATACAAGCCATAAAGAAGCCAATGCCATACAATAGGCCGATTCTTTGCGTTGGATCAAATGCTAAAAAGATCAGAATAACTAAACAAAAGAAAATACAAAATATCGGTATTAATGGAAATAAAGGAGTCTTAAATTTTAAATCAGCTAAATTTCCACCCGACTTAATATAACGATAGCGGAACATTAATTGTGAAGCGCAAATCCCCATCCATGAAATCGTGACAGATATTCCTGCAATCGACATTAATAAAACAAATACCGCATCTGCTTCCATCACACTTGTTAGTAATGATAAGAGTGAGAAAACCATTGTAAAGATCAGTGCATTTAGTGGCACTTTATTTTTAGTAAGGCGACCAAATAATTTTGGTGCCATTCCCTCATGAGACATCGAGAACAATAAACGAGTTGACGCATATAAACATGAATTACCAACGGATAGAATCGCTGTTAAAATAACAAAATTCATGATACCAGCTGCATAGGGAACACCCGCCAAATTCATCAACGTGACAAATGGACTTTCCATTAGGCCAAGCTCTGATGATGGGAAAATGGCTGATAATACAATAATAGAAGCAATATAAAAAACAATAATTCTAAAAAGTATTGTCCGGATAGCTCTTGGAATATTTTTTTCGGGATTTTCGGTTTCACCAGCTGCAATTCCCACAAGCTCTGACCCTTGATATGAGAAAATAACATTCATCATCGTGACAAAAATAATGGTAATACCTGCTGGGAATAAGCCAGATGGTGCTAAATTTGTGAGATGAGGTGTTGGACGATCTGCTAACGGAATCAATCCAAAAATAGCCGCCCCACCGATTATGATAAAGGCAATAACTGCGACTACTTTAATACTCGCAAACCAAAATTCTGCTTCAGCAAACCCCTTTGTAGTTAAGGCATTTAAGACAAATAAAAGAACCATAAATACAGCACACCATATCCAAATAGGTATATCTGGAAACCAATGCTGCATTAAAATTCCGGCAGCTGTAAACTCCACTCCCGCTGTCGCTGCTGAACCGACAAAGTACATCCAGCCTAATGAAAATCCCGCTGAAGGGCTAATGAAACGAGTAGCATATGTTTGAAAGGAACCAGTAACAGGCATGTAAACAGCTAATTCCCCTAGACAGTTCATTACCATAAATAAAATTAACCCACCAAATAAATAACCAATCAGTGCTCCACCTGGACCTGCTTGATTAATGGTATAGCCTACATTTAAAAATAACCCTGTTCCGATAACCCCTCCAAGAGAAAGCATTAATAAGTGACGACTTTTCATTGAACGGTTTAATTGTTGATGGTGAACTTGATCCCCTTTATCCAACATTTATCCATCCCTCCCATATAATGTGAATTTATTGAATATTCTGATATATAAATAACAAAAGCACCCAACCAATTTATCATTTTTAAATTGATTGGGTTCAAGTAGTTTTACTTAAAAACGTAATGATAAGCAGCTTAAGCCACCATCATGTTTTCTAAATTCAGACATTTCAAGTTCAATCGTTTGATAACCTAGATCGAGTAATTTACGATTTGTGTCCGGGTATCCTGCTGGAATAATAATATAATCATTGACTTGAATACAGTTAGCAGAATATTCATCTTCCTTTGGAATAATAATTTTATCATAGGATTCAAATGCCGGATGATCTACGAACTCACCAGCTAGCACCATACGATTATCTCCTACATAAGCAATACCTGTTTTTAAATGGAAGAATTCTTTTAATGGGATAATCGTCGCCTCATACCCCTCTTGTTCAACGATTTCCTTAAATTGTTGTGCCCCTTCTTCATTTGTACGATCTGAAATTCCTACATAAAATTTCTTTTCAGCCTGTAATACGTCCCCTCCATCAAGCGTTCCAGATCCTTTTATATAATAAATTTTATCGTAAAATTGCTTTACAGCAGGTTCGATATCTTCAATTTCACGGTTACGGGCAGCAGCTCCTGGATTTGAGATGATAGCAAATTCTGGTGTTAAAACTGCTGTATCCTCCACAAATGTTGAGTCAGGAAATGCCTCATTCGCTGGTAATTGTGTTACTTCAACCCCACACTTTTTTAAAGCTTCTACATACTTGTCATGCTGCTCGTATAATTTCTCTAAAATCGGTTTTCCTAAATCACTAGTTGTTAAACCGTTTACAAAACTATTTCCTGGATTTTTAACAATAACATTTTTAAACATATTCTTTTCTCTCCTTTTATGCTCTTATTACCGGACAAGTCAGACATGTAGGTCCGCCTGTTCCTAATACCGAAATTTGTTGACCTTTATATTCAAATACCCTTGCACCAGCTTCAATTAGTTGCTGTTTTGTGACCGTGTTTCCTTCAGGAATAACACAAACTCTAGGTGCAAGCGCTAACACATTACAGCCAAGTGTATCGTATTCATCCTTTGGTACTTCCACTAACTGAATACCTCTTTCCACCAGTAGTTGGCGGAAAAATACAGGCATTAAACGGGAATGTACAACTGCTAAATCTTTATCAACCATACTAATGAAAGACATAAGGTGTAAGCATTCAGCTTCACCTAAATCATGTGGTAGCTGTACCACTATAAATTCATCTACCATTTCAGCTGTCATTTCTTTTAGCTGACGAATGGCCTCATCATTTGTTCGATAACCTCTCCCAACAGCAAGTGTTCGATCATCTAACCAAACAATGTCTCCACCATCTGCCACTGCATCTCCAGTGAGTTCTCCGATTATGGAAATACCCTTGTCCTTTAAAAATTCTTTGTAGATGGAAGCTTCTGGCTGTCTTAATTTTTTTCCAGACTTTAATAATATGGCACCGTTCGGCGTAAATTTGACTGGATCATGGGCATAAAGCGAGTCCAACCCTACCTCATCTGAAAGTGGTAGATAATCAATTGTGTCCACGTACTTCTTAAGAATCTCAACAAATTCTGCATATTCCTTTAATGCTTCTTCAAAGTTGGGCTCAGATAGGTAGTTAAAAGTTTTCCATTCATCACTAAGATGCTTCTGACTTCGAAAGGCATCTTTTGGATGTTTTACTATTACGTGTTTTAAAGGTGTATACATCGACGAGCAATAATGCATTCCCTTCACTCCTTTTCCGTGTAGTGGAAAACGTTTCCGTTTAGAGGAAAGTTTATATGAAAAATATATGCGTTTTATGTTATACTGTCAATATATTTAGAAAACTTTTATTTTTCATATTCTTTTCAAACTACTCTCAGTAAGCCCTGTTGAATTATGTCTAAATTTTTTAAAAAGGATATTCTCTTACTTTTTGTATTTAATGAACTCATGTCTCAGTAAGATTGGAACTAGACGTAGATAGAGAATAAAAATAAAATAGGAGAAAAGGAGGTAGGACAAATGCAATTATTAGAGCGGGCTATGACTATTGCGAAGGTTTTAGCTTCTGAAGCAAATGACAGTAGCTTGTCCATTTCGGAGCTTTCAACAAAATGTGATTTACCTCTAAGTACTTTACATAGAATTTTAAAAGCGATGATTAATCAAGGAATGATTGAGCAAGATGAACAAACTAAACATTATCGACTCGGGACCATTTGGATGGAACTCGGTTTGCAAGTCTATGATACGATGGATTATATTAGCAAAATCCGACCAGAGCTAGAGCGATTAGCAAGAGATGTTGAGGAAAGTGTCTATTTAAGTAAGCCAGCAGGCTTAGACACAATTATTATTGAAAGAATAGATAGCGCTGCCAATCCAATTCGTATTTATGACCAGCTGGGTATTCGTATACCGCTACATATTGGAGCAGCCAATAAAGCCATTCTCGCCTCTATGTCTGACGCACAATCAAAAGAAATATTAGAACAACTAGTCATGCAAGATGAAATGCCTGAACTGGAGGAGCAACTTCGTCAAATTCGACAACAAGGTTATGCGATTAGTCACGGAGAACGAACGGCTGGTACTTCCTCCATTGCCGTTTCCGTTTTAGATGGTTTTGGTGAAGTATTAGGAGCAGTAAGCATCGGTTTTGTCAGCTTTAATGTTTCTCAAGAGCACATTCAAACACTCATTGAACGTTTGGTAAATACCGGAAAACACATCTCACTGAAACTTGGTTATCGAGGAAAAGATTAGAAGAACTGCTTCCTTCAAAGAAAATCTATTTTTGTTCATCAATTTTGCCTGTAAAGGTTTTTTTCTTGAAAGGTTACGTGAAAACTATTGCACTGAACGCCATCGTATGTTAAATTATTATGGTATGTGAAATACCGAACTGAAATATAATAATCTTTCAGCATCAACAGTAAGGAGGGAATACAACATGCCAAAACAATGTGTAATCACTGGACGTAAAGCTCGTACTGGTAACAACCGTTCCCACGCTATGAACGCTAACAAACGTACTTGGGGTGCTAACCTTCAAAAAGTTCGTATCTTAGTTGACGGTAAACCAAAACGTGTATGGGTTTCTGCTCGTGCATTAAAATCAGGTAAAATCGAGCGCGTTTAATCGACGCTTCTAAAAAATCGATTTCGCTTTGAGCGTAAATCGATTTTTTTCTTTGGTTATAGAATGATTACTGCAGTAAAAATCTACATATAGCAAAGAATGAAAAAATCCGACTACTATTAGTCGGATTTTTTTACTTTCTTATCTTTTTTAAATAGGTTAATACACGTGCGCGTAATACTACTAACGAATTTCGGCAATTGGAACGTATATACTTTCAGGACTCTCTCCCCCTTATGCTAATCTATGCTTCTTATCATTAAACATATGCCTCTTGAGAAAGATATAGACCCTGAAGTTCCTATTATTTCATTACTTGTAAATCGGGATGTGCCTAAAGAAATTTCTTCTTTCGTCGTTTCATATTTCACTTGCCTTAATGTCACATCTTTTATCGGCTCTTCATGAGCAAAGAAGGATAAGTAACGGTATCGTTTATCTGCATAAATAGCATGTGTACCTGGCAATAAAAATTGTAACATATTTGTATGATTAATAATCTTCAATACAATGTGTGGATGCTCTTTTTGTAAACGATATATAGAACGAACAGCTGCCTCATAATGATCTAGACGCCCTCCTGTAACACCTGTCAAAATAATTTCTTCTGGTGCATACGTAAATGCTTTAAGCAAGGCTAAATCCGTATCTGTTTCATTCTTCTCTTCTTGAAAACGTTGTTGATCATTTGTCCACGCCAACACCCGCTGATATTCTTCTTCTGACAAAGAATCAAAATCTCCAACAATTGCATGTGGCGTAATCCCCTGCTCAATTAAATATAAAGCACCACGATCTGCGCCAATAAACACTACGTCCTGTTGTTGTTGAAACGGTGTGAATGAACACAGCTCTTGTTTTGGACCACCTGCACAAACAACGACTGTCGTCATCCGTTAATCGCTGCCTCACCAGCCGCTAAGATTTCTTGAAGCGCAGCTGTTCGATCCTCTTTACTATAGATGGCTGATCCTGCCACAAAAATTGTCGCCCCTGCCTGTGCACATGGAACAATCGTTTCAGCTGTAATGCCACCGTCAATTTCAATGGCGATGTCCAACCCACGCTCTTTAATCAATGTAGATAAAGCCTCGATTTTAGGCACAACCGAATGAATGAATTTTTGTCCGCCGAACCCTGGATTGACAGTCATTAATAATACCATATCGATATCTTCAAGAACATGCTGGATAGATTCTATCGGTGTATGTGGATTTAAAACGACCCCCGCCTTTATACCATACGAACGGATTAATTGAATTGTACGATGTAGGTGACGACAAGCTTCAACATGTACGGTAATATAGTCTGCTCCAGCTTGAGCAAACTGTTCAATATACTGATCTGGATTTTCAATCATTAAATGCACATCTAATGGTAAATCTGTTAATGGACGGATAGCATCCAATACGATTGAGCCAAATGAAATATTCGGCACAAAATGACCATCCATCACATCTATATGAATTAGTTTTGCACCTGCTTGCTCTACTTCTTTTACTTCTTCTCCTAATTTTGCAAAATTCGCTGCTAAAATTGATGGTGCTATTTGTATCATCATTAATACCTCGGCTTTCGATCCATAATTTCTTGCATAAATTGTTCATAATGCTTGTAGCGGTAGTCACGAATTTCGCCTGTCTCTACGGACGCCTTGACTGCACATTTGGGCTCTTTCATATGTAAACAGCCTCTGAACTTACAATGATCAGCCACTCTAATCATTTCAGGAAAACATGCGCCTAATTCTTCTTTCTCAATTTCGTCAAAATCAAAAGAACTGAAACCAGGCGTATCTGCCAATAAACCATCACAGACCTCAATTAACTCAACGTGACGCGTCGTATGTTTTCCACGTCCTAGGCTCTGTGAGATAATACCTGTTTTTAAATTCAATTCAGGAATTAATGTATTTAGTAATGTGGATTTTCCAACACCCGATTGGCCTGCTAGAACAGTTGTTTTTCCCTTTAAAATAGGCTGTAATCTTTCCACTAATTCTTCTTCATCTTTATAAGTTTGAAGAACGGTATAGCCTATATTTTCGTAATCAGCGATATAACGCTGTAATTCCTCATGTTCGTCATTTTCTAGTAAATCCATTTTTGTTAGACAAATAATAGGGTGTACATGGAATGATTCTAAAACAACTAAAAAGCGATCGAGTAATATCGTATTGAAATTAGGCTCTTTGACAGAAAAAACCAAGATACCCTGATCGATATTGGCAATTGGCGGCCTAACTAATTCATTTTGACGTTCTAAAATCTTTTGAATAGTGCCATCCGATCCTTCTGTTTCCAATGAATATTCTACCATATCACCGACAAGCGGGGATTCTCCACGATTGCGAAAGACCCCACGTCCTCGGCATTGAATAAGCTGATGACCATCATAAACATAATAATAACCGCTTAAAGCTTTTCTTATTTGGCCTTGCGCCATCCAATTCCTCCTTAATTGATATCGTTATAATTAACTTTTTCTTCTAAGATGATTTCTGAGTCACGGATAATTCTATAACTCGCATCTTTGCCTTCTTCAATAACAAGCTGTATATTGTAAGGCGTATCATTTAAAATTTCTAGCTCCGTAACTGGTTCTGAAAAAGTATGATTTTTATCTTGAATTTCAATGCGAACTTTTTGAGGTACACCCTCTTCTTTAGGTTTATACTCAATGACTACGGGCTTAAGCAGAAATTTCTCAGGCTTTTTAGCTGGTCCCTTACTAATTATAACCGATATAGCAGAACCTTCCTCCACCATAGTACCTGCTTTTGTCAATTGCGAAATTACACTACCAGCAGGGATCGATTCATGATAGTCTTCACGAGATACTCGCCAGCTGAGACCTACTCTATTCACATAGTTATCCATATCCGCTTTCGAATAATTCACAACATTTTCTACTCTGACCATACGAACACCTTGACTTACTTTAAAGGTAATCGTTTCCTCTTTCGCTACCACTTCCGTATCTGCCGGGATACTTTGCTCAATAATTCTACCTTCAGGTTCACGAGAAGGAACTTCCTCTTTCCTTACTTCTTTATACTTTCCTTTTATTAAAGCCTCTACTTGACTATAATTTTGACCGACATAATTATCAACGGTCGTCGTCTCCACACCTAAACTAACAATTAGGTCAATCTCTGAACCTTTTGCACGCATCGAGTTTTTCTCTGGATCGGTTTCTATAACATGACCCTTTTCAATGTCCTCATGATTTCGCTCCTGATGCTCCTCACCAACAACAAATCCCTCGGCTTCTAATTTTTTTGTAGCTTCCTCTACAGTCAAATTTATTACATCTGGGACTGCCACTTTTTTCGGGCTAAATAAATCTGCTGCAAATATGAAGAATAAGAAGATGATAATTACCGCTATTAATAATCCCGCCACAATCTTAGGCCATTTTTTCTTCTTTGCTTTAACAGGAGTAGGTTTTTTTACAGGTTTTTTAGGTGGTGCCTGAGCTGGAGATTTATATTCCACAATGGGTTCAATAACCCTTGTTTTAGTTAAATCTTCATCTTTCTTTAGAGCTTCCTCTTTAATAATTGGAATGGCCTTTGTCGCATCATTATCCACTGGAATAACAAACTTTGGTTCATTTATTCGGGAAGATGATAAGACGGTTTCCAAATCATCATACATTTCTTCCACTGTATTATAGCGATGAGATGCATCTTTTGCTGTAGCCTTGAGCACCACATTTTCCAAGCTTTGCGGAATAGTTCCATCAAAAGCGCGAACTGAAGGTGTTTCCGCTTGTAAATGCTTAAGGGCAATAGAAACAGCTGACTCCCCTGAAAAAGGTAATTCACCTGTTAATAATTCATACAATACAATACCCAGTGCATAAATGTCCGATTGACTTGTAGCCGTCCCACCCCGAGCCTGCTCTGGTGATAAGTAATGCACTGTCCCTAGCACAGAATTCGTTTGAGTAAAGGAAGTAGCGCTTAACGTCATGGCAATGCCAAAATCAGTTACTTTGACATTTCCCTCTGCATCCATCAAAATATTTTGTGGTTTAATATCACGGTGAATAATATGATTTTCATGGGCATTAGCAATAGCAGACGTTAATTGCTTCATAATATGCACACTTCTAGATGGAGAAATTGGTGCAAATTCTTGTATGTACTGCTTTAACGTTTTTCCTTGAACAAATTCCATCACAATATAGTGTAGATCCCCATCGTCACCTACATCATAAACACTAACAATATTAGGATGTGTAAGACTTGTGGCAGACAGTGCCTCACGTTGAAAACGTCGATGTAACTCATCCTCATTGGAAAAATCATAGCGTAATATTTTTATGGCTACATCACGATTTAATATCATATCATGAGCTAAATAAACATTGGACATACCTCCGCCACCAATGAGTTCTAAAATCTTATAACGGTCACTAATTCTTTTACCTACCAGCATTCTTACACCTCCTCATCCTTTTTAGTTAGTAGCACGAGGGAGATATTATCTTCTCCCCCGCTGGCATTTGCTAATTCTACAAGTTTACGTCCTTTTTCCAATATAGGATCAGGATACGTAATGATCGAAGCCATTTCATAGACAGTTAGTTTATTGCTTAATCCATCTGAACAAATGAGTAAATACGATTTTGGTGCCAACTCTACTTCATAAAAATCTGGTTCTATTGCTTCTTCTGTACCAACAGCTTTTAAGATGAAATTTTTCTTTGGATGCGTCAATGCTTCCTCTTCACTAATTTCTCCATTTTCAACCAGTACATTCACATAAGAATGATCTCTTGTGATTTGTTGTGCACCATCTTCAAAGAAATAATACACACGACTATCTCCAACATGTGCAATGAAACAATGATGTTCTTCTATTAACACTGCAATAAACGTCGTGCCCATTCCTTTACAGTCTTCGTGTGATAAAGAATAGTCATAAATATTTTTATTCAATTGCTTTACTGTTTGTAATAACCATTCTTTCTTTGATGTCGTTGATACAAAATGATGTGCGTCTGCCTGTAAAAAAAAGGTCTCCATCTGTTTTATTGCCATATCACTTGCCACATCTCCAGCATTATGACCACCCATGCCGTCCGCCACAAGTGCTAGCGCAAGCCCATCAGGACGTTTAAATAATGCAGCACGGTCTTCATTAATTGATCGTTTTAAACCAATATCACTTTCGACTGTGTATTCCAACACTGGTCACCTCGTTTCTTCAGATCTCTCTTGCGCACGTAATTGACCACACGCAGCCGCAATATCAGAACCTTGCTCTCGGCGGATCGTTACGTTTATCCCATTTTTCTTTAATGTTTTTTCAAACGCAAAAATTTGGCTACGAGACGTACGAACATAATCACGTTCTGGTACGTAGTTAACAGGAATTAAGTTAACGTGACATTTAATTCCTTTAATTAAAGCAGAAAGCTCTTCTGCAATCTCTACTGAATCATTTTCACCAGACATTAATCCATATTCAAAACTTACACGTCTGCCCGTCTTTTTAGTATAGTAACGAACGGCTTCCATTAACTCTTCTAATTTATAGGCACGCGCAATTGGCATCAGCTTTTGTCGAGCCTCTTGATTTGGTGCATGTAAAGATACCGCAAAGTTAATTTGTAGTTGTTCATCAGCAAATTGATAAATTTTTGGAACGATTCCTGATGTGGATACAGTAATGTGACGCGCTCCAATATTTAATCCTTTTTCATGATTAATCACTTTTAAGAAGTTCATCATTGCATCATAATTATCGAAAGGTTCTCCAATACCCATAATAACAATATGTGATACTCGCTCACTTACTTCATCTAACGTTTGCTGTACTTTTACCACTTGCTCTACAATTTCCCCAGCTAATAAATGTCGTTTCAAGCCACCTAAAGTTGAGGCACAAAATGTACATCCAATGCGGCAGCCCACCTGTGTTGTCACACAAACAGAGTTTCCATATTCATGGCGCATTAATACTGTTTCTATAGAGTAACCATCTTGCAATTGGAATAAAAACTTAATGGTACCGTCTTTAGACTCCTGCTTTATAATTGTTGACAAGGTAGATAATGCAAAATTTGCAGCTAACTTGTCCCGTAATCCCTTTGAAAGGTTTGACATTTCTTCAAACGTCTTCACACGTTTATTATATAACCAATCAAAAATCTGTGCTGCACGGAAAGGCTTTTCTCCGTTTTCCTTTAACCAATCTTCTAATTGATGTGGTTGGAAAGAATAAATCGATTCCTTTAAATTTGGTTTTTCCTTTTTCACACGTCGAACTGGCTTTTCTTCTGCCTCTTCAACTAAATCGTTAATACGTTCATTAAATTCCTTTTGATCCAGCATTAGTTGGATTCTCCTTTTTTACGAAAGGCGGCAACGAAGAAACCGTCACTACCAAAGTCTTGTGGAAAGACTTGAAGCATGCCATTGGCTTGCTTTTCCGCTAATTTTGTTGGTAAAGATTCTAGTTGTATTGCTTCCATTTCTGGATGCGTTGCTAAAAAGGCTTTTACTGTGCCTTCATTTTCTTGTATATCGACTGTACAAGTACTGTACACAAGCTTACCTTCTATCTTCAATACTTTTGTCGCTGCATCTAATAATGCTAGTTGGATTGTTTGAAGATTTTCTAAATCTTCTTCTCGCTTCGTATATTTAATATCCGGCTTACGTCTCATAACTCCTAGTCCACTACATGGTGCATCCACTAAAACGGCATCATAAGACTCTGCTTGTAAAAATTCAGGTGCTTTGCGACCGTCAATTGGGGCTGTTTCAATAATATCTAGCCCTAGACGTTCTGTATTATGGTCGATTAAATCTAATTTATGTGGATGAAGATCTGTTGCTAAAATAGAGCCTTCATTTTTCATGATTTCTGCTAAATGAGTTGTTTTACCACCTGGTGCTGCACACATATCCAAGACACGCATACCAGGAGATGGATTTAGAACATTGGCTGGTATCATTGAACTCTCGTCTTGAATAGTAATATGCCCCTCTTTAAATGCATGGGTGCGAGCGGGTTGACCATTTGTTAAATGTAGACATTCTGGGATGACGTCGCTTTGCTTCGCTGTTAAACCTTCCGCTTCGAGTTCCGCTATCGCTTGCTCAACAGTTACCTTTGTTGTATTGACACGAACAGTTTGCATAGGAGGTACATTATTTTCATGTAACATGCCTGTAGCGACTTCTAGACCATAATTATCAACAAAACGTTGTACTAGCCAAATCGGATGACTTGTTTCAATAGCAAGACGCTCTATTGGATTTTCGATATCAGTTATAGCAGGTACACCTTGACGCAAGACAGATCTTAAAATACCATTGACCGTCGAAGCAATACCACGATGCCCTCTGCGCTTCGCAATTTCTACTGCCTCATTAACGGCTGCATGCGCTGGGATACGCGTTAAATACTGCATTTGATACAAAGATATACGCAATAACCAACGAACCCAATGATCTATAGAACCACGGATAAAAGGCTCTAAATAATAATCAAGAGTCATTTTATGTTGTAATGTGCCATATGTTAATTCTGTTAATAAAGCACGGTCCTTCGCCTCTATTTTATGTCGTTTAATGGTTTCATTGAGAAGTAAATTGCTATAGGCTTGATTTTTATCAACTGCTAACAGAATAGACAATGCGGCATCTCGCACATTTCCATCCCAAATTACTACACTTTTTTTACTCATTTGAATTGGTCCCCAATCTGTAATTTAGAACCTGTACCACGTAAATATTCCTCAGCTGTCATGCGCTTTTTACCTGCAGGTTGTACATCAAATAATGCTAAGGTTGTCCCATTGCCAGCCGCTACTTCAAAATGATCTTTTGCAATCGCTACAACAGTACCGGGAATCTTATCATGCTTGCTATTGCCAATAGTTGCCCACCATACTTTAAAATTACCATCCTCAAAAGTGGTATATGCTACAGGCCACGGATGAAGTCCGCGTACTTGATTGTAAAGAGTTGTCGCATCCTTTGTCCAATCAATACGTTCCTGCTCTCTCGAAATATTGCTCGCAAAAGTAACTTGCGTTTCATCTTGCACTGTACGGCTATTTGTTCCATTAATAATAGATGGAAGTGTGTCCTTTAATAAATCACGACCAACTATACTTAGCTTATCAAAAAATCCACCTGTATGATCATCTTGTTCAATTGGAATAGCTCTTTGAGAAATAATATCACCTGCATCAAGTTTTTCTGCCATATACATAATTGTGACGCCAGTTTCCTTTTCACCATCCATAATAGCTTGGTGAATAGGGGCGCCTCCACGATATTTTGGTAATAACGAAGCATGGACATTAATACAGCCGAGTGCAGGAGCATCCAATAGTTCTTTCGGTAATATTTGTCCAAATGCAGCGGTAATGACTATATCTGGTTGTAACGCAAGAATCTGTTGTAGCTCCTCTGATCCACGTAGCTTTTCTGGTTGGATAATAGGTAATCCTAGCTCTAATGCTGCTGCCTTGACAGGTGGTGGTGTCAATACACGTTTACGTCCTACTGGTCGATCAGGTTGTGTCACTACTGCTTTAATATCGTACCCTTCTTCATGTAGCATACGCAAAATGGGTGCAGAGAAGTCAGGTGTCCCCATAAAAATAATCGAAGTCATTTTATTCCTCCTCGTCTGCATACATTTCTTCAAGTTCTTCTGCAGTTATAACACGTTTAATTTTTGAATCAAATAGCACGCCATCTAAATGATCAATTTCATGTAAAATTGCTCTAGCATCAAAGCCCCCTGCTTCTAATTCATAAACACGTCCTTCACGGTCACATGCTTCAATTTTTACATAGCTAGGGCGTTCTACCTCACCATATAATCCTGGGAAACTCAAGCAACCTTCAATATCTATTTCCGCCCCATCCGTTTCAATAACAGTTGGATTAACCATTTCTAAAATATCGCGTTCTTCACCTAGTTCTACAATCGCTACTCGTAAACCTATATCAATTTGTGGTGCTGCAATGCCAACACCATCATATTCCACCATTGTGTCATATAAATCATCCAGTAATGTAATGAGTTCATCGTTTATTTCTGTTACTTCAGCACATGGTGTTGAAAGTACTTGTGCTGGGTGTTCGATTACTTTTTTTATTGCCATTTTTATTTCCTCATTTCCGCTTTTAGCTTGAGCCATACCATTTTATTTATTTTATGGTCTTATGCTCGTAAAACTGTGTTTATATACTCTTATATAGTAGACGGATCTAAATCTACCGTCATTAATATTCCTTGTTTGATCCAATCTGCTCGATACATAGCGAGCAGACGCTGTAATACTGGAATAAGATTTGGTTCAATTTTATATTTTATCAAACATTGATAACGATATCTATTTTGGAGTCGAGCAATACTTGCCGTCGTTGGGCCAATAATAGCTACTTGATCCGATAAATTTCCACGGAGCCAATCCGCCATACGTCCTGCATATTCAGCAGCCATCATAACATCCTCATGAGAAATCTGAACAAGCGCCACATAATAATATGGAGGATAACTGGAACGACGGCGTAAAAACATCTCTCGCTCATAAAATGGCTCATAATCCTGCGTTTTAGCTAATTCAATAGCATAATGCTCGGGTGTATAGGTTTGAATAATTACCTCTCCGGGTTTATCATGCCTTCCTGCCCTCCCACTTACCTGTGTTAAAAGCTGAAATGTACGTTCTGCTGCACGATAATCTGGTAAATGTAAGGAAGTGTCGGCGCTCAGTACACCTACAAGTGTAATATTTGGAAAATCAAGCCCTTTTGCAATCATCTGCGTGCCCAATAAAATATCTGCATGCTCTTCACCAAAAGCAGCTAATATTTCTTCATGTGCACCTTTATGCTTTGTGGTATCTACATCCATACGTAATACCCTTGCTTCTGGGAACAGCTTATATATTTCTTCCTCGACCTTTTGTGTACCAGTACCAAAATAACGAATATGATCACTTTGACATTGTGGACATATTTGAGGAACATGTTCCTCATAACCACAGTAATGACATTTCAATTTTTCAGTTGTACGATGATAGGTTAATGAAATATCACAGTTGGGACATTGTACAACGGTCCCACAATCCCGACAGAGCACAAAAGACGAGTAGCCTCGTCGATTTAAAAACAACACCATTTGCTCTTTTTTCTCTAATCTAACACGGATTGCTTCTATAAGTGATTGCGAAAACATGGAACGATTTCCTTGTCGAAGCTCCTCACGCATATCTGAAATAAAAACGGTTGGTAATGACTGATGTAAGGCTCTCAGCTTTAATGAAAGTAAGGTATAAACACCTTTTTTTGCTCTTGCAAAAGATTCTAACCCAGGTGTAGCACTACCCAAAATAACAGGGCAGTTATAATATTCACTACGCCAGATAGCTACATCTCTTGCATGGTAACGTGGTGAGTCTTCTTGCTTATACGTTGACTCATGTTCTTCATCCAAAATAATAAGGCCAATATTTGTAAAGGGGGCAAATATTGCTGAACGAGCACCAACAACTACTCTCACTTTTCCTTGTTGGATTTTACGCCATTCATCATACTTCTCGCCAACCGACAATCCGCTATGCATAACTGCAACCATCTCTCCAAAACGACTACGGAATCGCTCCGTCATTTGAGGTGTTAAAGAGATTTCAGGTACAAGCATAATAGCTTCTTTGCCTTCGTTCAACACTTTTTGTATCGCCTGCAAATAGACCTCTGTCTTGCCACTCCCTGTTACACCATGCAATAAAAATGTTTGCGCTTGTTGCTTCTCCATAGCCACGGTAATGGCTTGTAAAGCAATTTGTTGCTCATCCGTTAATTGTAAGGCTTGCGTACGTGAAACTTCATTTGTAAACGGGTCACGGTATACTTCTTCTTGAATAAATTGCGCCGCACCTTTGTCAATAACGCTTTCTAAAACTGATGAAGAGACTCCTGCTTCCTCACAAATTTGCTGAGGTGACAAAACTTCTCCTAAATGCTGCCTCATCCATTCTAGTAATAGACGTTGCTTCACAGCTCTAGCTGATTGCTCTATCGCTTTTTCAATAATGCTTGGCTCTTCAATAATTTTCACCATTCGTATTTCTTTTACATGACCCTGTTGTTTCACAATATTATCAATAGTCACCATTTTTTGTGCAACTAATTGTTTTAATAAAGGCAGTAAACCTGCACGTTCAAATTCTTTAAAATTAGCTTTTTGTCGTTTACCAAAAATCACTTGTACTTCACTCGGGATATTGTGATCTTCATGTAGCTTTACAATTTTTTCATATTTTGCACGTAATGCTGAAGGTAACATTACTTGTAAAGCATCTATTTCATAGCAAATCGTTTGATTCTTCAACCACTTTGCCATTTGTAGCATTTCACCAGTTAGTACTGGCTCCATATCTAAAATTTGAGCAATTGATTTTAATTTATTGAGTGGCACTTCTGTTTCAGTTTTTATGCCCACGACAAAGCCTAAAACATTCCTAGGACCAAATGGCACTTTTACACGACAGCCCATTTCTATTACATTTACCCATTCAGGTGGTACTTGATAATCGAAGGGACGATCCACATGGTAGGTCGAGACATCTACAATGACTTCCGCTATTAAAAAGCTCATTGCTCCTCACCCTTTAGTATTTGAGCCCATAACGTTCGGGCAAAATGCTGTGGATTAGTTGTAGCAATGATCTGCCCATTTATTTGAGCTTCCTCACTGAAGTCAATCCAATGCTCCGATTGAATGCTTAGCAGAGGTTCGCCAAGCACTTCTTGTCCAAATGTGACAGCCTTGATACCCTCTACTGAAATAAGTGGTGTTTTCTCTATTGTCGGTACATTAGCTGCATGTATGAAGAGAACCTCTGGGTCCTGATTTTTATAGTTTTCCAGCTGTTGCATCAAATCATTCAAACTACTATCTTCTATTTGAATCACATGCGCTCCTAAGATCCTCGCCTCATTAGCCAAAGCCTGTCCAATGACACCATTTGCTTGTGGTTTAATCATATGCTTTTCATCAAACGGTACATGCAGGGCACCAACTGTCACTACTACCGTTTTATTTGTGAGAGGTTTTAGTGTCGCTATCGTGGAAAAAAAATCCTGTACAATAGCTGTTATTTTTTCAGGTTCCTCTAAGCGCCCCTTCCCAACATAGCCACATGCTAAAAACCCTTCTGAAGGTTCGATAAATTGGTAGCCATCTGCTGCTAACCGATCTAAGTTACGCTTTACTGCTGGATGGTCATACATATGTACATTCATAGCTGGAGCTATCCATACAGGCGCAGTAGTAGCAAGTAAGGTTGTTGATACCATATCATCCGCAATTCCATTGGCCAATTTCCCAATCATATTGGCAGTTGCTGGTGCAACTAAAATCAAATCAGCCCAATCCGCTAAATCAATATGGGCAATCACATTTGAATCTTTTTCATCAAATGTGTCAAAATAAACATCATTTTTAGACATCACTTGAAAGCTTAATGGATTCACAAACTGTCTAGCAGAGGCAGTCATTATCACTTTTACGTTCGCCCCTGCTTGTGATAGCTTGCTAACTAGAGCAACAGCTTTATATACGGCAATCCCGCCTGAAACACATAGTAAAATATTTTTATTCATGCTAGGTGTCTTCCCTTCAAATGATAAGCTCCCAAAGGAGGATTCCCTGGGAGCTCTCGGCATTCTGTATAATCAAATCAACTGCTGACTAACTTGAAGTTAGATTTCGTCTTCGTACACAGTTGACTCATCCTGTGATACTTTCGTAAGTACACCTGCCGCTACTTCTTCAAGTGCTTTCCCTACGTATTTATGAGATACGTACTTGTGTAAACGTTCTGTGTTTTGCTCTTCCTGCATTTGACGAGCACGTTTTGAAGCAAGGCTCACTAGTGAATATTTTGAATCGATTTCTTTTTTTAAAGCATCTACTGATGGGTATAACATTGTTTATTCTCCTCTCAACATTGACAAATATCTTTTTTCAACACGTTCTCTACGGCAATGCTCTGCTTTAATAATCGCATTAATACGATCACAGGCATTTGTCACTTCATCATTCTCTACAACATAATCGTATAAGCTCATCATTTCAAGCTCTTCACTTGCTGTAGCAATACGTTTTGCTATGATGTCCTCTGTTTCCGTCCCACGTCCAACTAAACGATCTTTTAATTCAGTTAAACTTGGAGGGGCTAAGAAAATAAATAAGGCATCTGGGGCTTTTTTACGAATCTGCGCTGCACCCTGCACTTCGATTTCTAAAAACACATCGCGACCTGCATCCAGTGTTTCATTCACATAGGCTAATGGTGTACCGTAGTAGTTTCCTACAAATTCAGCATGCTCTAATAAGCCACCCTGTTCAATTAACGTTTCAAAGTCTTCACGTTTCTTGAAAAAATAGTCTATACCATCGATTTCACCTTCGCGAGGATTTCGTGTCGTCATCGAGATGGAATACTCATAATTCGTATTCGGCTGAGAAAATAATTCTTTTCGCACTGTCCCTTTACCTACACCAGATGGGCCAGACAGAACAATTAATAATCCACGTTCTTTTATCATTTATTCTCTATATCTCCCTTAATTTATAACAGACACGTGCAAGTTATTCGATATTTTGAACTTGCTCACGCATCTTTTCTAAAATTGTTTTCGCCTGAACAACAGCAACCGCTGCTTCTGTAGATTGATTTTTCGAGCCAATCGTATTGATTTCACGATGAATTTCCTGCATTAAAAAGTCTAATTTCCGTCCAACTGAAATCGTTTCATGTAACGTTTCTTCCAATTGATTAAAATGACTATCCAATCTGTCTAATTCCTCAGAAATGTCAACGCGTTCTGCAAAAATCGCTACTTCTGCTAGTAAACGGTCATCTAACAAAGTTCCATCTGCAACCTCTGCAATCCGTTCTACTAATCGTGTACGATATTTTTCAACAGCAAGAGATGAACATGAACGTATTTGGTTCACTTGTTCTTTTAACTGTTCCTTATATTGTACAACAACTTCCTGCAATTCTTGCCCCTCACGCTCACGCATAAGTACGAGCTGTTTTAACGCCTGTGAAATCGCTTGTTCAACAGCACTAAGCAAATCCTCAGGTGTTAATTGTGGTTTTTGCTGTACGAGTGCTTGCTCTAACGATAAAAGCTCCTGCATCGTCCATTTTTCCTCTAGTGGTACTTTACTTGCTAATTGCTCTTTTGCCTTACGATACGCTTCAATTAATGACCAATTAATCTCGATAGCTTGCTCTACATTTTCTAAGTCCTTCACATATACCATCACATCAATTTTGCCGCGTGACAAAGCTTGAGAAATAAATTTCTTTGCAAAAATTTCAGCTTCAAGCCATTCTTTCGGAAATTTAGCGTTAATTTCTAAAAAGCGATGGTTGACCGAGCGCATTTCTACGGTTAATTGAAAGTCTCTAGTTGTTGTGACACCTCTGCCAAAACCAGTCATACTACGCACCAAGGTTCGTCACACCTTTCTTTGCATACTGGGAATATTATAACATAAGCTTTATCGAATATGACG
Organism: Lysinibacillus sp. GbtcB16; assembly: GCF_019091145.1. Lineage (NCBI taxonomy): Bacteria > Bacillati > Bacillota > Bacilli > Caryophanales > Bacillaceae > Lysinibacillus > Lysinibacillus sp. GbtcB16. The sequence goes on along the minus strand of NZ_JAGXJV010000001.1, from coordinate 405,832 downwards.
AATCTCCAAAAAAAATTGGATCGAATAAGAGCTAATTCTACCACAATTGAAGCTATATTTTAATATTCGCCTAAAAAATGCTATGATAAACATACAATTAGTGCTCTGCTGAAGCTTGGAAATAGCGAATGCAAGTGCAACAAGAAAAAATACGAAAGTACCAAGATGCTTGCTATCATTGGAAAGAGGAATTCATATGGCATTTGACGGCTTATTTACTTATTCAATAACAGCCGACCTACAACAGCTTGTGACAGGTCGAATTACTAAAATACATCAACCTAACGCTCAAGAGGTTATTTTACATGTTCGTGCAAACGGGAAAAATCATAAATTGCTTTTTTCTATTCATTCTTCTTATGCACGAGTGCATCTTACGGAACAATCGATTGAAAATCCTGCAGAGCCTCCTATGTTTTGTATGCTGCTGCGCAAGCATTTAGAGGGTGGTTTTATTTCCTCCGTTAAACAGCTTGGATTTGACCGTATTATAATAGTAGAAATCGAAAGTAAAAATGAAATTGGCGACCCTATTGTTAGACAATTACATGCTGAAATTATGGGTAGACATAGTAATCTACTTTTAATTGATAAAGAGCAAGATAAAATTGTTGATAGTTTAAAGCACTTGCCTCCATCTGTAAACAGTTTTCGTACCGTATTACCTGGCCAGCCTTACTTGGCTCCACCAACACAAAATAAATGGAATCCTCTATTAGTTACAGAGGAAGAGCTGGCAACATTTTTTGTGGAAACTAAAAATGCCAAAGATATTGTGACACAATTTACTGGCTTTTCACCTCTTCATGCTGAGGAATTATTGTACCGCATGACATCAGCATCCAATCGAGTACAATGTTTTAAAGAATTTATAGCCAGCTTCGCAAATGGTGGAACGAGCCCTATGTATGTATTGGCTAATCATAAAACCTACTTCTCACCAATTGAATTAACTCACTTACATGGAGATATGACAACATATCCGAATGTTCACGAGCTTCTTGATCGAGTATTCTTTGCACGTGCGGAGCGGGACCGTGTCAAGCAGCAAGCGGGTGATTTAGAAAGATGGCTACAAAATGAAATTGATAAACTGGCTTTAAAAACGAAAAAGCTAACAAAGGACTATGAGCGTGCCTCAAAGCTCGATCAATTTCAGTTATATGGTGAATTGTTAATGGCTAATATTTACTCCTTTGAAAAGGGTGTCAAGGAAGTAACGGTCATTAATTACTACAGTGAAAATAGCGAAGAGATTACGATCCCCGTCAGTGAGCGTAAAACACCTATAGAAAATGCTCAAGGCTATTATACAAAATATACTAAGGCCAAAAATGCATTAATCATGGTGCAACAACAACTTGAAAAAACAAAAGAAGAAATTACTTACTTTGAAATGCTGGCACAACAAGTGCAGCAAGCAGCACCAGGAGATATTGAAGAAATTCGTGAAGAACTAGCCGAACAGGGCTACTTAAAGCTACGTCATTCTAAGAAAAAGAAAAAGCCTGTGAAACCTGAACCCGAGCGCTATATTTCTTCCACAGGTATAGCCATCTCTGTCGGCAAGAACAACAAGCAGAATGATATGCTGACATTTAAAATCGCAAAACGCACAGATATATGGTTACACACGAAGGATATTCCAGGCTCTCATGTTGTCATTCATTCTAGTGAACCCGATGAAACAACTCTACGGGAAGCAGCCACATTAGCTGCTTATTTTTCAAAGGCAAGAGAGTCTTCTTCTGTTCCAGTCGATTACACAGACATTCGTCAGGTCAAGAAACCAAATGGGGCTAAACCCGGTTTTGTGATTTACTTCGAACAAAAAACCTTGTATATCGATCCAGATGAGGCACTCATATTACAATTAAAAAAGCAGTCGTAAAGATAGAGACCGAGATAAATTTTCTCGGTTTTTTCTTTTTTTCAATTTATAGCACGTAATCCGTACTATAAATCAATGAAAACAGCCACATTTTGATTGATTCTTACAGACAATCTTCCTTATTATAATAACAATAAAAAAACATATGAATCATCTGAACTGTTTCTTACAACAGTTATTGACTTCTACCCTTTAGCAAAGCAAAATCAAAATATAAAAGATTGAATAGCATTTCGGAAAGGGCGTATCAATATGTCTGTAGGCAAAAAATTAAGTTTCGGTTTCTTTACCATTATTCTCACGTTAATCATTTCATTAATGATTATGTTCATGCTATTTTCAAACATAGAAAAGAAGATTGAAAATGCATTAGAAGTTCACGTAGCCCTTGTGGAATTAGCAGATGATATTCAATTTGAAATGGCCATGCAAGGTCTATTTATCCGCGCCATTATTATCGAAGACAATCCTGCGAATAAAGAAAGTTTTACAGAACATGCAAATTTACTCGATAAGCTAGTAGCTGAAATCAACGAAAAATCAAATTCCTCTGAAATGGATACATATGCTAACGAATTAAATACATTTAATGATGCTTTTAATAAATCAGCTACTGAGGCACTAGCACTTTTTGAAGCAGGCGACCTAGAAGGAGCTTTGCAAAAGGTTAATGGTGAAGTGCAGCAAGCTAATAAAGGCATCCAAGATATATCCAATAAAATTGCGAATTATCAAAAGGGTCAACTCGAAACGGTTACACAAGAATCTAAACAAGCTGTGTTCAACTCTCAAATCATTTCAATTATTGCCATTATTATTGGTGTTGTCCTTGGCATTATTCTGATGGTTTATATACAGCGAACTATTTCTCGCCCTTTAAAATCGGTAGTCCATTCGGCAAACCAAATTGCAAACGGAGAACTGTTCCATCAAGATGTCACTCACCATTCTAAAGATGAAATTGGTCAACTTTCAACGTCCTTTAATTCAATGAAAGGCAATCTAAAGAACTTATTAACCCATATTCAAGACAATGCTGAGCATTTAACAGCATCAGTAGAAGAACTTTCTGCTTCTACCGAGGAAATTACTTCCTCCGCTGATGAAATAACGGTGCGTATTAATGAAACAGCCAATGTTGCTAAAGCAGCCACAGTTGCTGCCAATGAAAGTGCTCATGCAATGGATGAAACAGCCGTAGGTGTTCAACGTATAGCAGAAGCAACGCAACAACTTCATCACAGTGCTGTAACAACGAACGAATTAGCTACAAACGGGAACAGTACCGTAGAGAATGCTCAACAACAAATGAATGTAATCCATGATTCAACACAAATCATTAATAATCTTGTTCAAAAATTAAGTAAACAATCAGAAGAGATTAGCCAAATCACTACAGTTATTACAGCCATCACCGATCAAACAAATTTATTAGCACTAAACGCTGCCATTGAAGCAGCCCGTGCTGGAGAGCATGGAAAAGGATTCGCAGTTGTCGCGGATGAGGTTCGGAAGTTAGCTGAGGAATCTAAACAATCGGCTAATCAAATTGTTGCCTTAACGCAGGAGATTCAAGAAGATACGCAAAATGTAGAGAAAGCTGTTTTAGATGGCCTCCATTCGGTTACAGACGGCGTCAAAATCATTGGACATGCAGGACAAGCATTTGAAGCAATCGTGAAAGCCATCAATGCAATGACAGATCAAATAGAAGATATATCAGCAACTTCTGAAGAAATTTCAGCTAGCGCAGAACAAGTAGCAGCTTCTGTCGCAGAAATTGCTCACGGCGCTTCAACTAGCTCAGATAGCACACAAATAGTGGCCGCCGCTAGCAAAGAACAAACAATCACGATGCAACAAATCAATCAGGTTGCCGCACATCTAAGTGAAAAGTCCTTAGATTTACAGCATCAAATTAATCAATTTAAGCTTTAATGAAGCAAATGGTGCATTCTATATACCGGAATGCACTATTTTTTTATTCATTTTATTATGTAAATTTCCCGAATCATAATGCACAACACCTCAAACAGGAGGTTTGGTAAAGGACTTGAACGTTAAAAAATCAGATTTTTAGTAATTATTTGCATAATCAATCCTTGCCAGTAAGACAATTGACATCCTCAAAAAAACACTACAAATAAAATGGATTAAATTAGCAAAGGGCGTACTGAATTCAAGGTATTTATATACTTCAATTTTAATGAATAAAACTTAACCTGATTGCATATATACATAGCTAACCTCATTCCAAGGAAATTATTTCAATAGAATATATTTAACATAATCAATCTTTCGTTAAATCCATTTTTTTCTTAGTATGGGTACATTTTTTCATAGATTAACTCTATTATTTCTTTTCACACTCCACAATTGGATAATCCTAGAAAATTACAAAATAAGTTTCTTATATATCATTAATAGATAGAAATATTCATATTTCGAGATCATAAATTACAAGAAATTACCTGCAAATGAATGTAATTCACTTAGTTTTGCTTAGATTTTCTACAAATCTATACAATATCCTCAAAGTATTACATCTATGACTTTTGTATCATTTTTCAAATATTGATATTATTATCGAAAAAATAGGAATTTTCTATATAGTAAATCATTTTTTTATTTTTATTCTATTTTTGATATTCAGAATAGGTAAATATCAAATTTTTATTACACAAGCACTCTATTTCATTAGCGTGGTAAATCGGAAAAATTTATTATTCTCTTAACTGTCAGATAATACTATATAAATTTGAATCTTTTTTATTTTGTGCACAATGATTTTTTTGGTATATTAAATAGGAGCTTCACAAAAGGCTTAAAAATTGTATAAGGGGGATTCACATGAATAAAAACAAAAAGTTTTTATTACTAACAGTTCTTGCAGTATTTTCTTTAGTACTTGCTGCATGTGGCTTCGGTGGAGATTCGTCTGAAAAATCAAAAGACGATGGAAAAGATTCTGGTTCATCAGAAACAGCTTCTTCAGGCGGCGAATTAAATGTAGTAGTAGCTTCTGAACCACCATCACTTCATCCTGCATTAGCAACAGATACAACTTCTGGAGTTATTCTTACAAATACTTTTGAAGGATTAACAACGCTTGATGCAGACGCTCGTCCAGTTGCAGCTGCGGCTGAAAGCTGGGAAGTTAGCGAAGATCTAAAAACATACACGTTCAAATTACGTGATGCGAAATGGTCAAACGGAGATCCAGTAGTTGCTGGTGACTTCGAATATGCTTGGAAATGGGCATTAAACCCAGACAATCTTTCTGAATATGCTTCAATCCTTTACTCTATTAAAGGTGCTGCAGCATACAACAATGGTGAAGGTTCTGCTGATGACGTAGGCGTTAAAGCTGAAGATGACAAAACATTAGTAGTAACTTTAGAAAACCCAACACCTTACTTCTTAGAATTAACAGCATTCAAAACATACGCACCATTAAACCAAAAAGTAGTTGAAGGTAATGATGAGTGGTACACAGATGCTGGTGAAAACTTTGTAACAAACGGTCCATTCACATTAGGTGAGTGGAGACACAACGATACAATCGTATTAAAGAAAAACCCGGAATACTGGGATGCTGATAAAGTGGCTTTAGATACTGTTAATATCGGTATGGTTGAATCTGAAGCAACAGCAGTAACAATGTTCAAAGGTGGCGAAATTGATTACCTTGGAGCACCTTTCCAATCTGTAGCACTTGATGCTATCGATGGATTTAAAGCTGACAAATCTTTAAATATCAATGACCAAGCTTCTGTATATTGGTACAAGCTAAATACAAAAGATAAAATCACTGGAAACGCTAACATCCGTAAAGCGTTAGCATTAGCAGTTGATCGACAAGGATTAATTGATAATGTGACTAAAGGTGAACAAAAACCTGCATTAGGTATGGTTCCTACTGCGGTTCACGGCTTTGAAGAAGATCGTGGTTACTACAAAGATAACGATATCGAAGGTGCAAAAGCTGCACTTGAAGCTGGTATGAAAGAACTTGGTATTACAAACCCAGCAGATGTAAAAATTAACCTTTCTTACAACACAAGTGAAGCACACGCTGCTATCGCACAATTCGTTCAAGAGAACTGGACTAAAAACCTTGGTATCACTGTAGGTCTTGATAACTCTGAATGGCAAGTTTATTTAGAAAAGCTTAACCAATTAGACTACCAAGTTGGCCGTATGGGCTGGGTTGGTGACTACAATGATGCTTATACTTTCTTAGAAATGTATGACACTGCTGCAAACGGTAACAATGATACAGGTTGGGAAAATGCAGAATACAAAAAATTATTAGATCAATCTAATACAGAAGCAGACCCAGCTAAACGTCTTGAGCTTTTAAAACAAGCTGAATCAATTGCTGTTTCTGAGTTCCCAGTTGTTCCAATTTACTACTACACGAACCTTTCTGTAGTACAAGATTATGTGAAAGACATGAAGGCAGACATCCTTGGTAACATCTCTCTTAAAGAGGTTAAAGTAGAGAAATAATCAACAACATTTCGCTTATTTAGCTCTACAGCGAAGAGCTGCCTCGTAGCCCCTACGGCGCGAGTCAGCTCTTTTTAAAATACGAAGGCATATATTTGTCAGACAATTGACAAATAGAAGGAGGAGTTTTATGTGATTAAATATATTTTGAAAAGGCTGATGTATATACTTCTCGCGCTTTTCGTCATCGTAACTGTTACGTTTTTCTTAATGCGTCTCGCTCCTGGTAGTCCTTTTGCGAGTGAACGTAATTTCCCACCTCAAATCGAGGAGAAGTTAAACGAAACGTATGGATTAAATAACCCTTGGTATATACAATATAAAGATTATTTAATCGATACGGCCACTTTCAATTTCGGTGAGTCAATGAAATATAAAGCGCGTTCTACAAATGATATGATTTCTGAAAGTTTCCCTGTTTCGTTAACATTAGGGATTGAAGCTATGCTATTAGCAATTGGATTCGGTGTTTTAATTGGCGTAGTTTCCGCGCTATATCATAATAAGTTCCCGGATTATTTGGCAACGTCCTTTGCGGTGCTCGGTATATCAGTACCTTCATTTATCTTAGCAGGTTTAATGCAGTATTTCTTAGCCTTTAAGCTAGGTTGGTTCCCAATTAGTGGATGGAAAGGCTTTGTTTATAGTATATTACCAGCCTTTGCAATCGCACTCTCTCACATGGGCTTTATTGCAAAGCTAACTCGTTCAAGTATGCTTGAACAAAACAATAGTGAATATGTAAAAATGGCTCGTGCGAAAGGGATTGGCAAATGGACAATCGTATTCCGCCATACATTACGAAATGCCCTACTACCGGTTGTAACGTACATTGGTCCTTTAACTGCTGGGGTTGTTACAGGTAGTTTCATCGTAGAGCAAATTTTCGCTATTCCTGGACTTGGTAAACACTTCGTTCAAAGTATTACAAACCGTGACTATACGGTTATTATGGGTACGACAGTGTTCTATTCCATCATCCTTTTATTTGCGGTATTAATCGTTGATATTCTATATAGCGTAATTGATCCGCGTATCAAGCTGAAAGGAGCGAAAAAATAATGACACAGCAACAAATTGAAAAAGATAAGTTTAAAATTGTTGGTGGTAATCATGAAGCAACGGAAAAATTAGCTGATAAATCAGTCTCCTTTTGGAAAGAAGTATTTCTCCGTTTCTCTCATAATAAAATGGCCATTATTGGGATAATTATTTTGATTATTGTTATTTTAATGGCTATATTCGCACCAATTTTATCTCAATATAAAGCAAGTGATCAGCTTGGTGTATACAATGCACCACCATCTGCACAATTTTGGTTTGGGACGGATGACCTTGGTCGTGACATTTTCGTTCGTATTTGGGAAGGAGCTCGTATTTCCCTATTTATCGGAATTGCAGCAGCGATTATAGATTTAATTATCGGTGTAATTTGGGGAAGTATTTCAGGTTTATCAGGCGGTCGTGTTGATAATATTATGATGCGTATTGCTGACGTTTTAACTGCTGTACCTTACCTTTTAGTAGTAATCGTACTGTTAGTTGTTATGCAACCAGGTCTATTCCCAATGATTATTGCCTTGTCTATCACTGGATGGATTAATATGGCACGTATCGTTCGTGGTGAAGTATTATCTATTAAAAATCAAGAATACGTTCTTGCTGCTCGTACATTAGGTGCAAGTACAGGACATTTAATTATTAAACACTTAGTTCCGAATGCTCTTGGTGCCATTTTAGTAACGATGACTTTAACAATTCCATCAGCTATCTTCACTGAGTCATTCCTAAGTTACCTTGGTCTTGGGGTTCCTGCTCCAACTGCTTCATGGGGTACAATGGCTTCTGACGGTAATAAGGCTATAGCTAATGCACCATGGCGCTTGATTTTCCCAGCAGTATTTATCTCACTAACAATCTTTGCGTTTAACGCTGTTGGTGATGGCTTACGTGATGCTCTAGATCCAAAACTACGTAAATAAGGAGGTGGCCGAAAATGAGTAAAACAATTCTTGAAGTAAAAGATTTAAAAATTAACTTTAAAACTTATGCAGGGCTTGTTCATGCTGTACGTGGTGTTAACTTTGATTTAAAGGAAGGTGAAACACTAGCTATAGTTGGTGAATCAGGTTCGGGTAAAAGTGTTACGAGTAATGCATTAATGAAATTAATTCCACAGCCACCTGGTATTTATGAGTCAGGACAAATTTTATTTAATGGCCGTGATTTAGTTCCGTTAACTGATAAAGAAATGTCTAAAGTACGCGGAAATGAAATTGCAATGATTTTCCAAGATCCAATGACAAGTTTGAATCCAACGATGAAGGTCGGACGTCAAATAACTGAAGTAATTTTGCAACATAGAAAAGTTTCTAAAGCAGATGCAAAAAAACGTGCGATTGAGCTTTTAACACAGGTGGGTATCCCCTTCCCTGAGAAACGTTATAATCAATATCCACATGAATTTTCAGGTGGTATGCGTCAACGTGTTGTTATTGCGATCGCGCTTGCAGCTGATCCTAAGCTACTGATTGCGGATGAGCCAACAACAGCTCTAGATGTTACCATTCAAGCACAAATTTTAGAGCTAATGAAGGAAATTCAAAAGAACTCGAAAACATCTATCATTTTCATTACACACGATTTAGGTGTTGTGGCGAACATTGCAGATCGTGTAGCCGTAATGTACGCTGGACAAATCGTGGAGTATGGTACTGTTAATGATATTTTCTATAATCCTAAGCACCCATACACATGGGGTCTACTAGGTTCTATGCCTGATCTAGATAATGATACGGATGAGTTATTGCGCACGATTCCTGGTTCACCACCAGATCTTACGAACCCACCTAAAGGGGATGCTTTTGCAGCACGTAACGAGTTCGCAATGGCCATTGATTACGAACAAGAACCACCAATGTTCCAAGTGAGTGAAACGCATTTTGCAAAAACGTGGTTATTGCATCCAGATGCACCAAAGATTCCTCTTCCTGAAGCAGTTGCTAAACGTATTGAAGGGTATTTAGCAAAGGAGGCACAAGAAAATGACTAAAACTGGTGCTAAAAAAATTCTTGAAATTAAAAACTTAAAGCAGCATTTTGGGTCACCAAGTAATCCAATCAAAGCTGTAGATGGTATTAGCTTCGATGTTTATGAAGGTGAAACACTTGGTCTTGTAGGCGAATCAGGTTGTGGAAAGTCAACAACGGGTCGTTCAATCATTCGTTTATATGATATTACAGGTGGTGAGATTGTTTTCGATGGTGAAAATGTTCATGGAAAAAAATCTAAAAATGAGTTAAAGAATTTTAACCGCCAAATGCAAATGATTTTCCAAGATCCATACGCTTCTTTAAATCCTCGTATGACAGCCGGTGAAATCATTGGTGAAGCCTTTGATATCCATGGTCTTTACAAGGATAAAAATGTACGTCGTGGGAAAATTCAAGAGTTACTTGAAGCTGTTGGTTTAAACAAAGAGCACGCGAATCGTTACGCACATGAATTCTCTGGTGGTCAACGCCAACGTATTGGGATTGCCCGTGCGCTAAGCTTAGATCCTAAGTTTATCATTGCCGATGAGCCAATCTCTGCGCTTGACGTATCGATCCAGGCTCAGGTTGTTAACTTATTAAAACAACTTCAAAAAGAACGTGGCTTAACATATCTTTTCATTGCCCATGACCTTTCGATGGTAAAATACATCAGTGACCGTATTGCTGTAATGTACCGCGGTAAAATCATGGAAATCGGTAAAGCAGATGATATTTACAATCACCCTGTCCACCCGTATACAAAATCTTTATTATCAGCAATCCCACTTCCTGATCCAATGTCAGAGAAACGTCGTCAACGTATTCCATACAAGCATACTGAAGTTGACGAAACTGCATCGTATCATGAAGTAGGCGACCAACATTATGTATATGGCACTGCTGATTTAGTTAAAGCTTGGGTTAATAATCGATAAAAACTAACTGTATATCCATCCATTGGAGCTTTCCAATGGATGGATTTTTAATTGGGATATTAATGTCTTTTCCCCTTTTAGCTTATTTTAAGCCAGATACACTTCTTTTTTTGAAAAAAACAGCCTTTCTTCTATCAAGAAAGACTGCTTCTTCGATACCAATTATTTTATTGGAGCATCTGCTGTTAATTCAATATCTTGCAGTTCTGTAGAATTTCCATATTCCACATTATAGTTTTTCACGCGTTTATTAACAGGTATAACTTCTGTACGGAAGAAAGTCGGTACTACCATTGCTTTTTCGCTCATATATTCTTGCCAAGCTCTAAATGCTTTTGTACGTGTATCTTGATCCATAGCCTCTTCTGAGTCAATAGCGTCTAATAATTTTGTTAATTCAGGAGATACATAGCGGCTAAAGTTAAACTCAGCACCTTCACCATATAAACCTTTTGGAGATGGATTTGTTCCAGTTCCCCATGCAGCTTGATACATATCGATTTCTGGATCATCTGCTTGAACTTTATCATAGAAAGCGTTGAACTCGATAAGACGACCAGTAGTTAATTGTACGTCTAAGCCTACTTCTTTCCAGTTTTGACGGAAGTATTCAACAATCGCTTCATCTGTTTCTGAACCAGCCATTGAAGCTAAGCGAATAGAGAATTTCTTCCCATCTTTATCTTCACGAATGCCATCACCGTCAACATCTTTAAAGCCAGCTTTATCTAATAATTCTTTTGCTTTTTCAGGATCATAATGATAGCCTTCTAATGTTGAATCGTAGAATGATGTAAATACTGGTGGGATTAAAGAATTTCCGCGCTCACGTAAGCCTTGATAGAATTTTTCTGCAACACCTTCAACATCCATTGCAAACGCAACAGCTTGACGTAATTCAATACTATTCATTTTTGACTTTTCATCAAATACGTTTACTTTATTTGTTGTATCATATTTTCCTAATTTAAAGCCGATATAAGAATATGATAATTCTGGTCGACCTAATATTGCTAAGTTTTGTAGATCCTTAATACTATCGTACTGATTAGTTGGATATGATGTTGCAAGATCATATTTCCCTGTTCTTAGTGCTTCACCAATTGAAGTTGGTGGAACAACCTCAAGTACAACTTTATCAACTTTCGGTTTACCTTTATAATAGTTTTCATTAGCAACAAACTGTACTGACTCACCATTAACGACTTTATCAATTTTAAATGCCCCAAGTGTTACAGGATTTTTACGTACTGCATCTGAAGCAAGTAAATCTTTCACTGGGATCGATTCTAATTGATGTTTAGGCTCTGCATACGCCCATAAACCATCACCAATAGAGTAAATAGCTGGTGATACTTTTTTAAGTTGGATTTTAATACTCTTGTCATCAACTTTTGTAATACCTGAAATTGTATCTGCTTGACCATTATGATACTCTTCTGCACCAACAATATTTTTAAAATCATCATCATAGCGAACACCTGTATAATCTGGATGACCAATTAGCTCGTATGGGAAAATTAAATCATCAGCAGTTAATGGTGTACCATCTGACCATTTATAATCACCTTGAATTGTAACTGTTGCTGTTTTTGCCTCAGCATCAACGTCTAATTTTGCAATACCTTTGTCTGTAACAAGGAAGTTCCCGTCTTGTTCAAAAAGTACATTTGAAGCGAATGCTAGAATTTCTGAATCATAAGCATCCTCGTATAGTTCCCAGTTAAAAATACCTTGGAATGGAGAGCTTGTTACAAGTCCTACGCGTAAAGTACCACCTTGGATTGCGTCTCCTTCATTTGTTACCTCCATTGGTAATAATGAATCTTTCGTTTCTTCTGATTCGCCTGCTTTTTCTGTTTCACCTGATTTTTCTGTGTTATCAGTTTCCGTGCCTTTTTCAGACCCATTGCCTCCACCACTGCAGGCTGCTAAAACTAGCATGAATGCAAATAGAATGGACAAAAATAACCAATTCTTCTTCATGTGTAAATCCTCCCCTTTATCCTAATCGTTGTTTTGCGTCAGCTGCACGTCTTAACGCTTGACCGACATAATTTATACCAAGCATCAATACTAAAATTAATAATGATGCGGGCAACCAAATCCACCATTTTGAAGATAATACTATTGGGTTTGTTGCATAGCTTACTAGCGTCCCTAAGCTAGGTGTAGATGGCGGTAAACCAAAGCCTAAGAATGATAGACCCGTTTCAATGCCCACATTTCCTGCAAAGTTTAACGTTAATTCTACTATTAGCAACGAACTTAAATTTGGTAGTATCCCTTTAAACATAATGGCAAAATCACTAGTCCCCATTGTTTTGGAGGCACTAACATAATCTCTACGTCCTTCAGATAAAGCTTTACTTCTGACGAGACGCGCAGTCCCTATCCATTGAAAGGCACTTAAAATCAAAATCAACTCAAAAACACCATATTTCGGAAGAATTGTAACTAACACAATAATAATCATTAATGTCGGTAATGTCATAAGGAAATCAATGATACGCATAAATAAATTATCGATGAAGCCGCCATAATAGCCCATTATAATACCTAGTGCGATCCCTAAGGCATTTGCAATAAGGGTAATAGCAACTGCAATTAATATAGAATTTTTCGCACCGATAATTAGCTGTCCATACATATCGCGACCAGCCTCATCAGCCCCAAGAATATATCCATTAACACCAGGCTCTGTAAAACGCTCTAATAATTTAATCCGTAATATTTCATCCTGATTCATAAAGGCGGACATAATCAATATTACAATTATAAGCAAAGTTATTCCAATAAATGACAATAACGCTAATTTATCTTTTCTGAATTCACGTATCACGACTTGAATTCCTGTTGGTGGCATACTTTCAACTTTCACTACATCATTTTTTTGCTCCATTTTATTCACCTCTCCTTATGCGTTCAATGTAACTGTTAGTCTATGCGGATACGTGGATCAACAATGCTCATAATGATATCTGACAATAGACTACCTAATAACGCTAAGAAGCCATAAAGCATAACAAGAGCTGTAATAACACTGTAATCACGACTTGTTACGGAATGGATGAATAATTGACCCATGCCCGGGAAGCCAAAAATTGTCTCTATGAAAATCGAGCCGCCTAATAAACCTGTAATTGTAAAGCCAAGGAAGGCCGCAATTGGTAATAAAGAGTTACGGAAAATATGTCTTCTATAGATTTTTTTCATCGGTACGCCTTTACTACGAGCTGTCTTAACATAATCCTGTGTTTTGGCATCAATAATTTCTGAACGTAAGTATTGAATAATCGTCGTTGTCGCTAAAATGGCATACGTCATTGCAGGTAGTATTAAGTGATACAAGCGATTCCAATAATACTCGAGCGTTCCAGGCTCTACACCTACATCGACTGTTCCACTCGTCGGAAACCACATTAAACGATAGCCAAAAATATATAAGAAAATTAAGCCCAATACAAAGGTTGGTATTGCATAGCTTATAAAGCTATACAGAGTAATCGACTTATCATACAAAGTATCCTGCTTACGTCCAGCTATCATTCCTAAAGGGATAGCTATTAAATAAACAAGGATGGTACTAAGTAGGGCAAGCCAAAATGTGTTTAATGCACGCTCGCCAATCAATGAGGACACTGCAAGTTTATATGTATAGCTTTGTCCAAAATCACCCTGAAAGGCATTGATCACCCAATGATAATATTGTACATACCATGGATCATAATAACCCGCTTGAATTCTAAGTTCTTCTATACGTGCAGGGTCTGTTTCTGGTGTAATTAACCCTGTAAAAGGATCACCAGGCATTTGTTTTGCTAAAATAAAAATAATTAAGCTTAGCACAAACATTTGAGGAATCATTAAAATTACTCTTCTAGCTATTGTTTTCCACATTTCACATTCCTCCTGACATTGCAACCATATGTGTGTCTGAAATGGATTTCAGTGGATAGACTTTTCCATGCTCATCATAGTATTTATGTTGCTCTTGTTGATAGTTTCCTTCTACTTGTTGTCGAACTAATTTACGTTCATTCCTAGTCTCTGGTTCGATATTTGGAATGGCTGATAAAAGTCGGTTCGTGTATATATGCTGCGGATTTTTATAAATATCATGTCTTGTACCAGTTTCCACAAAGCGTCCTTTATACATAATAGAAATGTGATCACACATATGTTTAACAACGCCTAAATCATGGGAAATGAATAAGTACGTAAGTCCATACTCATTTTGAATATCTTTCATAAAATTCAACACTTGTGCCTGTACAGATAAATCAAGCGCTGAAACAGGTTCATCCGCAATAATCATTTTAGGGTTACAAGCAACCGCTCGCGCAATGCCCAGACGTTGCTTTTGACCACCTGAAAATTCATGGGGATACTTTAGTAAAACATCTTCTGACATCCCAACAATAGCAAGCAACTCTCTAATGCGTTTGCGTTCCTCCTGGTCACTAAGCTTCATAAAATTACGAATAGGCTCGGCAAGAATATCGAGAACCCGTTTTCTAGGATTCATACTGGAATGAGAGTCTTGGAAAATCATTTGTATGTCTCTGTTATAAGCAGAATCCCTTTTTCTCTGCTGATTTGTCACATTTTCACCCTCATAATAAATTTGACCTGAGGTGATTTTTTCTAAGCCAATGATCGCTTTTCCTGTTGTTGATTTACCTGATCCTGATTCTCCGACTAACCCATATGTCTTGCCCTTTTCGAACTCCATTGTTACGCCATCCACTGCATATACTCGATCAACAACGGTATTAAAAAATCCACCACGTATTGGATAGTGAACACTTAAATCTTTAATTTGCATAAAGCTCATACAGTCCCGCTCCCTTCTTCACCTTCGAAATGAAAGTGTTTCCAGCAGGTACATCTCACAAAATGTCCTGGTGCAATTTCATGTAATTGTGGTTTTGCTTCGTGTGAAGATGTATCAATCCACGGAATACGTCCTGAAAAACGACAACCTTCTCGAGGTAAATTAATTAAGGATGGTACCATTCCTTGAATAACCTCGAGTCTTTCATTTTCGCTATGTGTTTGTGGAATTGAATTTAATAGTGAACGAGTGTAAGGGTGCCTTGGATTATTGAATAACTCCTTAACGGGCGCCTCTTCTACGACTTCACCAGCGTACATAACTACAACTCGGTCAGCCATCTCTGCTACAACACCTAAATCATGCGTAATGAGAATAATGCCTGTCTCAGTCTCAGTCTGTAATGCTTTTAACAGGTCCAGAATTTGGGCCTGTATTGTAACATCTAAAGCTGTTGTTGGTTCATCAGCAATTAAAATAGCAGGCTTACATGATAAGGCGATTGCAATCATGACACGTTGACGCATTCCCCCGGATAATTGATGAGGAAATTGTCTAGCTACACGTTCTGGGTTTGCAATCCCAACCTGATTTAGTAATTCTAATACTCTTTCACTTCGCTGTTGTTTTGAAAGCTTTGTATGATAGATTAACCCCTCTTCAATTTGTTCGCTAATTCTCATTAAAGGGTTAAGTGCTGAAAGTGGGTCCTGAAAAATAAATCCTATATCATTACCACGTAAGTTATTAAATTGTTGGTCATTCAATTTAGCTAGATTTTGATTATTATAAAAAATATCACCAGTAACCTTTGTATTTACTTCATTGTGCAAGCCTACAATAGTAGTCGCTAACGTACTTTTACCACAACCGGATTCTCCGACTATTGCTAATACCTCATTTTTTTGAAGTGAAAGCGAGACATCATCTACAGCAGCGTGGTATGTATCTTTTATGCGAAAACTTGTAGTCAAATTTGTTATTGTTAGTAAGTCTTTTGCTGTATTCAAACAATCTCTCCTCTATAATTCAATATTCTGAAAATACAAACGATACTTTATATCAGAATTATATTTAGTTTTTCTCTCTTCTCCTCTCGTTTTTATTTTGGCAAATGTGATTTTAATAAATTTTTCGCCTTTAACTCGTTATCCACTAATAGAATTATCTGAAAATTAAACTGTGCTATTATTTTAGCTAGAAAACATGTATAAACGCAAGTCCCTTTTTCAAATTTTTTCAATCCAGCTTATAAATTTCCACCAGACATCTCCCTTTTAAAAATAATTTTTATATATTTTGGTTGTAAGAAATATTTTACTTTTACTTTACAAAGTTATAATTTTCACAATTAAAAATTATTCAAATATAATAAAATAATTCATGTCATATATTTATATTTACAAAGAAAATGCTTTTAATCTCAAAGAAACAAGTAATTTAAAGCAAAAAATTAAAAGTTAACTTTTAGGGTAAAGTTATATTTCACACATTTTTACTTTCAATGAATAATTTTGGGCGTTGAAGTGCTAATATTTCAAATTACTTTGAGAAAACAATTTAAAGCTTTTTATTTTTGGCTATATACCATACTTCTTAATTATTCCGAATTGACAAATTTTTATATAATATTCAATATAAAAATACTATTTAGAATATTTTTAAAGGAAATTACATGTTTTTATGTTAAAATTTCCAATGACAAAGTTTTATTATATTATTTTTTAATTCAGCATAAGGAAAGGTTGTCTGTGATGGCAAAAATTAATGATGCATGGTTTACAGTAGAAGAAATCAATAATGAAACGTATGCTATAAGTGAATATGGTCATTGGGAAAAGTGCATTCTTTTTTATTGCTTGGGGAAAAACGTGCTGTTCTCATTGATACAGGTCTTGGGATCGATAATATTCAAAGGATTAGTAAACAATTAACCTCTCTGCCTATTACTGTGATTACAACACATGTCCATTGGGATCATATTGGTAGTCATGGGGCGTTTGATGATATTTATGTTCATAAAGAGGAAGTTGATTGGCTGATCCATGGTATCCCTAAATTATCTATCGAACAGATTAGAACGGATGTTGGACGTAATATTACGTTACCCACACCCAAAACATTTAATCCATCTCACTACAAACCTTTTCAGGGACAGCCTTCAGGTGTATTAGAAGATGGCGATGTTATAAATATAGGGAACCGAAAATTATCTATTCTCCACACGCCAGGGCACTCTCCTGGCCATATTGCGCTTTTGGATCATAAATATGGTTATTTGTTTACAGGGGACTTACTATATGATCATGCTCCTATTTATGCATTCTTTCCAACAACTAGCCCTGAGGATTTAGTCCAATCTTTAGAGAAGATAGCTAACTTATCTTCTCTTACTAAAATTTTTGGTTCACATCATACATTAGGTCTTGACCCTTCTATCTTATTAGAGGTAAAAAAGGCAGTTATTACACTTCGAGAAAATAATCTAGTACACTTTGGGACAGGTATACATCGTTTTAATGGTTTTAGTATTCAATTTTAAATACCCTCTCCCTATTTAAATAGGAAGAAAAAAGCTGTTCTACAGGTCAAATAACCTGTAGAACAGCTTTTCATTATAGCTCTCCAGCCTTTAATTTTGCATGCCACTCTTTTAAGAATGGAATATCATCTTCTTTAATCGCACCTGATTCATTTGCTGCTTCAATCAGATAATCGAAATTAGTTAATGAGACATATTGGATGCCTGCTTCATCAAATGCTTGTTCAGCTCTTGGGAGATTATATGTGTAGACACAAACAACTCCTAGTACTTCACAACCTGCTGCACGTAATGCTTCAACTGCCGTGATCGAAGAACCACCTGTTGAGACGATATCCTCTACTACAACTACTTTTTGACCTGCTGCGTATTTTCCTTCAATTTGATTGCCACGGCCATGTTCTTTCGCTTTAGAGCGTACATAAACCATTGGTAATTCTAAAATATCACTTACCCACGCTGCATGTGGGATACCTGCTGTTGCTGTACCTGCTACTATTTCCGTCGCACCAAAATTTTCTTTAATTACAGCTGCTAAGCCGTTTGCAAGTTGTTTACGAATAATAGGGTCCGAGATTGTTAAACGTGTATCACAGTATATAGGTGATTTAATACCAGATGCCCATGTAAATAATTCAATTGGATTTAATTCTACAGCACCCACCTTTAGCATAGCGTGTGCAATTTCATTTTGTAATGTCATTATTTATGCCTCCCATAATTCACTTACGATTTTATATGCCGCTACTGGATCCTGTGCACCTGTTACAGCACGTCCAACAACGATGAGTGAAGAACCATCACGCTTTGCCCCATCCGGTGTAGCAATACGTTTTTGATCGTGTGCTGCGCCACCTGCTAAACGAATCCCAGGTGTTACTCGAAGAAAATCATCACCACACACTTCAGCTATTGCCTTCGCCTCGTGTACTGAACAAACGACACCTTGTAAGCCAGCTTGTTTTGTGAGACGTGCATAATGTAGAACAGATTCCTGTAAGGATAAAGCAATTCTTTGCTCTGCCTGCATTTGCTCCTCTGTTGTGGAAGTTAATTGTGTTACGGCAATTAATGCTGGACATTCCTTGCCAGCAGATGTTCCGGCTTCTAGACCTTCTAGGGCAGCCTCCATCATTGGACGACCACCTGCCGCATGGACATTCACTAGATTTACTCCTAGTTTTGCTAAGCCCTTCATAGCAGAGCCTACTGTATTCGGGATATCATGCAGTTTTAAATCAAGAAAAATATCATGACCTAATTCTTTTACTTTGCGAACAATATCAGGTCCTTCTTGCATATATAATTCCATACCAATTTTCACGAAAAGAGGCTCATGGAAGTGCTTTAAGAAATCGAATACTTCTTTTTCTCCTGGAAAATCTAATGCTAGTATAGGTTTAGTATTCATTAACGATGGCTCCTTCCAATAATATCTGTTATATGTTCTACTCCAAGGGCATCAAGTTTTGCTGGTAATTCATCAATAATATTTGGGCAAACGAAGTGGTCTACAAAATTTGCTGTACCTACTGCTACAGCCGAAGCACCTGCGGACATAAAATCAATGACATCCAGTGCTTCTGTCACACCTCCCATGCCAATTATAGGAATATTAACAGCCTTGTATACTTCATAAACCATTCGGATAGCTACGGGCTTTACAGCAGGACCCGATAGACCACCTGTGCCATTCGCGATGACTGGTTTCCCTGTCCGCTCATCTAAACGCATACCTATTAATGTGTTAATCATTGTTATACCATCTGCGCCACCCGCTTCCACAGCTAAAGCAATGTCTACGATATTCGTTACATTCGGTGATAGCTTCACATAGACAGGAACAGTGGATACAGCTTTAACCGCTTTAACAAGCTCTCGCGCTGTGGCAGGGTCTGTCCCAAATTGAATGCCACCACACTTAACATTTGGACAAGAAATATTCAGCTCTAAAGCTTGGACATTAGATGCTGCCGAAATACGTCTTGCTACTTCTACATAATCCGCAGTCTCCGTCCCGGCCACATTGGCGATGATTGGCACATCATAGCCCTCTAAAAATTTTAATTCCTCATTCATCACTTTTTCAATGCCTGGATTTTGTAGGCCAATTGCATTTAACATCCCTGCTGCTGTTTCAGCTACACGCGGCGTTGGATTACCTGCACGAGTTTCAACTGTTGTTGCTTTAATCATGATTGCCCCTAGCTTAGATAGATCGTAAAGCTGTGCATATTCACGTCCAAAGCCAAAGCAGCCGGAAGCTGGCATAATAGGGTTTTTCAAATCTAAACCTGGTAATTGAATGTTTAAACGACTCATAATGCCACCGTACCTTTCGGGAAAACTGGACCATCAGAGCATACTTTGACATAATCTTTTGCTACTTGATCGGTTGTTTTGCAGACACATGCAAAACAAGCACCAATACCGCAGCCCATACGCTCTTCAAATGATAAAAATCCTTCTTTTTCTGGATAGAAGCCTTCAAGCGCTTTTAACATTGGTAGAGGACCACAAGAATAAAAGACATCGAATTCAGGTGCTCGGGACTCTAACACATTTGTCACAAAGCCTTTTGTCCCTTTAGAGCCGTCAACCGTTACATAGTGCGTTTCTCCAAGGGCACTGAATTCTTCCTCGTAGAAGCATACATCTTCCGTTTGAAAGCCGAGCACATGTATTGTTTTAACACCACGTGCGTTTAATTGCTTGGAAAGCTCGTGTAGTGGAGGCACTCCGATTCCTCCACCAACTAGCAGGGCTGTTCCTCCCTCTTTTACTGCGTCTACTGGGAAACCATTGCCAATTGGCCCAAGGACATTGACCTGTTGACCTTCACGATTTGTCGCTAACACTTTTGTACCACGACCCTCAGCACGGTAGATCATTGTAAATTCATTGTTGTCTTTATCTATATTTGCAATACTAATCGGTCGACGTAAAAGCGGCTCCAATGAATCCGACACCTTTACATGGACAAACTGGCCAGGAGTCATATCCTGAACCAGTTGACCATGAAGTGTCAGTTCGAAAATGTTTGTCGCAATTTGCTTTTGAGAGACGACCGTCATTTTCTCTTGACGTATCATATTAATGTACTACCTCCGCTTTTGGCATTTCCTCTGCTGTAAATGTCATAGATTCGATGACACGTACCATTGCTTCTGCTGTATCTAATGATGTGAGACAAGGTACGCCATTTTCTACTGACTCACGACGGATTCGGAAACCATCTCGAGCTGGTTGCTTACCTTTTGTTAATGTATTAACAACAAGCTGAGCTTCACCATTTTGGATCAAATCAATCAGAGTTTGTCCCTTCGCACCAATCTTGCCAACGACATCTGTGCGCACTCCAGCTTCTTCAAATGCTTTTGCTGTTCCTTCAGTCGCTACAATGCGATAGCCTACTGTTGAGAAACGTTTCGCTAATGCGATTGCTTCTTCTTTATCCTTATCAGATACTGTAAACAACACTGTTCCTTCTGTGCGAATTTCCATTCCTGCTGCAACTAAACCTTTATAAAGTGCTTTTTCTAAAGTTGCATCTTTGCCCATTACTTCCCCAGTAGATTTCATTTCAGGGCCTAATGTTATATCTACACGGCGTAATTTGGCAAATGAGAACACCGGAACTTTCACAAATACACCTTTTTGTTCAGGCGCTAACCCTGTTGGATAGCCCTGCTCGACAATTGATTTCCCTAAAATAGCTTTCGTTGCAATATTAGCCATTGGGATATTTGTAATTTTACTTAAGAATGGTACTGTACGTGATGAACGTGGATTCACCTCGATGACAAATACTTCACCTTGGGAAATTACATATTGAATGTTCATTAAACCAACGATTCCAAGACCTTGTGCAAGACGTGTTGTATAGTCTACTAATGTATCCTTTTGATGCTGTGTTAATTTCTGTGGGGGATAAACTGATATAGAGTCACCAGAGTGTACCCCTGCGCGCTCAATATGTTCCATAATACCTGGGATTAATACATTTTCTCCATCACAGATAGCATCTACTTCAATTTCCTGACCTGTTAGATAACGGTCCACTAAAACTGGGTGATCTGGAGATGCTTCCACTGCGTTCTCCATGTAGTGCTTTAACTCTTCTTGATTGTAAACAATCTCCATCGCACGTCCACCTAGCACATAGGAAGGACGAACAAGTACTGGGAAGCCTAGACGCTCACCAATGGCAAGTGCTTCCACTGTAGAAACCGCTGTTTCACCCTGTGGCTGTGGAATATCTAAGTCTCGTAAAGCTTGTTCGAATTTATCGCGGTTTTCTGCACGGTCGATATCCTCTAGAGAAGTTCCTAAGATTTTCACACCATTTGCAGCTAACTTATCAGCAAGATTAATCGCTGTTTGACCACCGAATTGAACAACAACTCCGATTGGCTGTTCTAAGTCGATAATATGCATAACATCCTCGATTGTTAATGGCTCAAAGTATAATTTATCAGAAATTGAGAAGTCCGTAGACACTGTTTCTGGATTTGAGTTGATAATGATCGCTTCATAGCCAGCCTCTTGAATGGCCCATACTGAATGGACAGTAGCATAGTCGAATTCTACCCCTTGCCCGATGCGGATCGGTCCTGAACCTAGTACTACTACAGACGGTTTTTCTGACTTAATCGATTCGTTTTCTTCCTCGTATGTGCCGTAGAAGTAAGGTGTTTCAGATTCAAACTCTGCTGCACATGTATCAACCATTTTATAGACAGGAATTATTCCATGTTCTTTACGATATGCGTAGATTGCTTCTTCTGTCGTGTTCCAAAGCTCAGCAATTTTCTTATCGGCAAAGCCTAAGCGTTTTGCAGTACGTAGCACTTCTTGATCATCTTTATGGTCAACTAGCGTTTGTTCCATATCTACAATGTTTTTAAATTTATTTAAGAAGAATAAGTCAATGGCTGACCATTCATGGATTTGTTCAATTGTCACACCACGGCGTAATGCTTCCCCGATGAAGAATAAACGCTCATCCCCAGCCTTACGGATACGTTTTTCGATCCAAGAATCAGAGTTGTCTTCAGCATGCTTTAGCTCTAAGTGAACTTGACCTGTTTCAAGTGAACGAACCGCTTTTAACATCGCTTCCTCGAATGTACGGCCTAGCGCCATCACTTCACCAGTAGCCTTCATTTGCGTGCCAAGGTTACGTTTAGCTGATTCGAATTTATCGAATGGCCAGCGTGGGATTTTAGCGACAATATAGTCTAGAGCAGGCTCAAAGCAAGCATATGTTGATCCTGTTACAGGATTTTTAATTTCATCTAATGTTAATCCAACTGCAATTTTTGCTGCTAGCTTGGCAATTGGATAGCCTGTTGCTTTAGAGGCTAAAGCAGAAGAACGTGATACACGTGGATTTACTTCAATTACATAGTAGTTGAAGCTATATGGATCCAGTGCTAGCTGTACGTTACAGCCTCCTTCGATTTTTAACGCTCGGATAATATCTAATGAAATATTACGTAGCATTTGATTTTCACGATCTGATAGTGTTTGAGTCGGTGCTACTACAATCGAATCACCTGTGTGAATTCCTACTGGGTCAACATTTTCCATATTACATACCACAATGGCATTATCTACTGCATCTCGCATTACTTCATATTCGATCTCTTTATAGCCTGCAATTGATTTTTCTAGTAAGCATTGTGTTACGGGTGAATATTTAAGGCCCGATGTTACGATTTCCTCTAAATCCTGATCATTGTAGCAAATACCGCCGCCTGTACCACCTAGCGTGAAGGCTGGACGAACAATAACAGGATAACCAATTTTGACTACAAACTTTTTCGCTTCGTCTAAGGAATGGATAATATCAGACTCAGGTACTGGAGCACCCAATTCGTACATTAAGTTACGGAATAAATCTCGGTCCTCTGCTTTATGAATAGCATCTAGTTTTGTTCCAAGAATTTCTATACCAAGCTCATCTAAGATGCCCGATTGATCTAATTCAATCGCCATATTAAGACCAGTTTGACCACCAAGGGTTGGCAAAATAGCATCTGGGCGTTCTTTACGTAAAATGCGAGAGACAAAATCAAGAGAAATCGGTTCGATATAAACTTTATCCGCAATTTCTGTATCAGTCATAATTGTGGCAGGGTTTGAGTTGATTAAGATAACACGGTAGCCCTCTTCTTTTAATGACAAACAAGCTTGTGTTCCTGCATAGTCAAATTCTGCTGCTTGTCCGATGACGATAGGGCCTGAGCCGATTACTAAAATTGTTTCAATATCTGTACGTTTAGGCATGTTGTTTCCCCTTCCCTGCTTCTACTTCCATCATTTCGATAAATTCATCAAATAAGTGGTTTGAATCTTCTGGTCCCGGTGATGCTTCTGGGTGGTATTGTACTGTGAAAATCGGATATTTTTTATGACGTACACCCTCACATGTACCGTCATTTAAGGCGATATGCGTTAATTCTAAATCAGTATCTTGTAATGATTCGATATCGATAGCGTAACCGTGATTTTGAGATGTTAAATCTGTACGACCTGTGCGTAAATCTTTTACTGGATGATTGCCACCACGGTGTCCAAATGGTAGTTTAAAGGCTTTCGCTCCACTCGCTAACGAAAAGATTTGATGACCTAAGCAAATACCGAACATTGGCACTTTTCCGATTAAGTTACGTACTGTTTCGATACCTTCTTGAACATCTTCTGGATTTCCTGGCCCGTTTGATAGCATGATGCCATCTGGATGCCAAGCTAAAATTTCTTCAGCTGACGTATTATAAGGAACGACTAGTACATCACAATCACGTTTATTTAATTCACGAAGAATGCCGTGTTTCATACCGTAGTCAATTAAGACCACTCGTTTACCTCGTCCAGGTGATGGATAGGCCGCTTTTGGCGATACTTCACGTACATGATGTGTTATAGCTGGTGTCGCTTGCAGTTGTGCGATAACCTCACTCATATTTACTTCTTCATTGGCTGCTGTCAAAATCGCCTTTACTGATCCTTTACTACGAATAATACGTGTTAATTTACGCGTATCAATTCCCTCAATACCGGGGATATCTTTCGATGTTAAATAGTCATCTAATGTTAAATCGCAACGGAAGTTAGAAGGCGTTTTAGCTAGTTCGCGTACGACAAATCCACGTATAGCGGGCGTAATGGATTCAAAATCATCTCGGTTAATGCCGTAGTTTCCTACCATTGGATACGTCAATGTAACGATTTGACCGTAGAATGAAGGGTCTGAAATTGTTTCTTGATACCCTGTCATACCTGTCGTAAATACAACCTCACCCTGTGAAGCACGATCACTCCCAAATGCTGTACCTGTAAATACTGTGCCATCCTCTAAAACTAGTAAACGTTTTTTCATTACTCTGCCTCCTGATATACGATATTTCCTTCAAAAATGGTTAGTACTGGCCAACCTTTTGCAACCCAACCGTTAAATGGTGTATTACGTCCTTTTGATACAAAGCCTTCCGCATCAATTGTTTGTTCTTTTTGAATATCTATTAAAATCATATCCGCTGAAGCACCAACTGCTAATGTGCCATATGGTAGATCAAAAATTTCAGCTGCTTTCACGGACATCCAGTCTATTAATTGTTTTAAAGTCCATTTCCCTGTTTCAACAAATTGTGTATAGAGTAGTGGGAAGGCTGTTTCAAAACCTACAATGCCAAACGGTGCCCCCACCATACCACAGCATTTTTCTTCCACTGTATGTGGCGCATGATCTGTCGCGATACAATCGATAGTCCCATCAAGTAGTGCGGCATGTAACGAATCTTTGTCATCAGCCCCACGCAATGGTGGATTCATTTTCCAGTTCGCATCATCGGATGGAATATCCATTTCTTCTAGTAATAAATGATGCGGACAAACCTCAGCAGTTACACGAATTCCGGCTGCCTTTGCATCTCTTACCGCACGAACAGATTCTTTTGTTGATACGTGACAAACATGGTAGCGTGCACCTGCAGCCTCAGCAAGCAGTACATCTCGTGCAATTTGAACGGATTCGCAAATGGAAGGAATCCCTGGAAGATCAAGCTCCTTATTACGCTTTCCTTCATGCATAACCCCATCATAAATTAATGAATTGTCCTCGCAATGCGCTACAACTACCATATCGTGCTGGGCAGCATCCTTCATTTGCTCATACATAGTTGAAGCAAGCTGAATTCCTACGCCATCATCTGAGAACGCTACAGCTCCATGCGCCTTTAACTCCTCCACATTTGTTCGAACTTCCCCAGAAATATCCTTTGTTAGCGAACCGTATGGGAGTACACGAATAACAGCACTTTCTTTGATCAGCCCGTTAATAAGCTGCATGTTTTCCACTGAATCTGGGACGGGCTTTGTATTTGGCATGGCGCAAATTGTCGTAAAACCACCTTTTGCTGCTGAGGCAGACCCTGTTGCGATTGTTTCTTTATGTTCAAAGCCTGGCTCTCGTAAATGTGTATGCACATCGACAAAACCTGGTGCTACAATAAAGCCTTTACCCTCAATGACCTCTGCACCTACGACCGTTATATCTTGGCCAATTGCTGTAATTTTTCCTTCAGCCATGGCGATATTGACTGTTTGCAGCTCACCTTGTTCATTTAACATTTGCACATTTTGAAGTACTTTTGTCATGTTATTCTCTCCCCCTTAAAATGGTTTCCACAATGGCCATCCGTGTGTAGACTCCATTTCGTACCTGCTCGAAAATTCGAGAACGTCCACACTCTACAAGCTCAGTAGCAATTTCTACATCACGATTCACTGGTGCTGGATGCATAATTATGGCTGATTCTTTCATTTGCTTTTCTCGTTCAATTGTTAAGCCGTATTCTTGATGGTAGCCTTCTTTCGAAAAGCTTTTATTTACTTTATGACGTTCATGTTGCACACGTAATAGCATAATGACATCGCTAATTTCGATTAAATCATCCCAAGAATGATGAGCTTCAAACCCTCCTGACCATTCTTCTGGACAAAGGAAGTGAACATTTGCCCCTAAACGTTGCAATGCATGGGCATTTGATTTTGCTACTCGACTATGTGAGATATCCCCAACAATCGTAATATTCAGCCCTTCAAAATAACCAAACTCTTTTTTTATCGTATATAGATCCAATAATGATTGGGATGGATGCTGCCCTGCGCCGTCTCCTGCATTGATGATAGCTACATTAATACCATTTAGTAGCTCATTATAATATTCATCTTCTGATGCTCGAATAATGACTGCATCTAAACCAATCATTTCTAAAGTTTTGACCGTATCGTACAATGTCTCCCCTTTAGTCACACTCGAAAATCCAGCGTCGAAAGGAATGATATGACAGCCAATTTTATGCTCAGCCATTTCGAAGCTTGATTTTGTCCGTGTACTTGGTTCGAAAAATAAGTTGGCAACGTTGTAAGTCCGAGATAACGATGATGTTTCACCATTTTCAAACGCTTGCGCAAGATCTAGGATGTGGTTAATCTCTTCTGTTGTTAAATGTTCCATCGATAATAAGTTCTTCATCATGTGACCCCCATAAGGTTGTGTGTCATGAACGTCTATGTATGACGTTCTTTTCATAAAGTAAAAGCCCCGTTGATGTCATCAACGAGGCATAAGGAGGCGTGACAAACTACAGCAGGGAAACATCCTTACTTTAGTCTATCCACAACTTCCCTTTTTTTGCCTCTCTGGACAATTCATTAAAAGGTACTACTATGAATTTTTATTTTGATTGTATGGTACAGGTTTTTCGGCTTCTTTCTTACCTGGTAATATGGCATTCAATAGGACACCGATGATAGCGGCTAGTGCCATTCCTTCAATACTTAATGATTCTGAAATGACGAACTTCGCTCCGCCAATCCCGATGACTAAAATCACTGAGGCAATGACTAGATTACGACTATTCCCGAAATCAATATGATTATCTACTAGCATTCGTAAACCACTAGCTGCGATAATACCGAAGAGCAAGATGGACACCCCTCCTAATACTGCGGTTGGAATAGTTGCAATCACTGCCATTGCTTTCCCGAAGAATGATAGTAAAATGGCTACTATTGCAGCACCCGCGATAACGTACACACTATAGACACGAGTAATTGCTAGAACTCCAATATTTTCACCGTAAGTTGTTTTAGGTGGACCACCGATTAGTGCACTTACGAATGTGCCAAGTCCATCACCTAATAGGGAGCGGTGTAAACCAGGTTCCTTAATGTAATCACGGTTAACTACTTTCCCTAATACAAGCTGATGACCAATATGTTCAGAAATCGTTACAATCACGATTGGTACCATGACAAGTAGGATTTTTGTTGTGATTTCAAATTCATAATGCACACCGGGTAGCAAGAAGTCTGGCATAGCAAAGAATTTTGCGTTGGCAATCGGTGTATAATCTACAATATCGACAATCATGGAGTAAATATAGCCTACGATTAAGCCCATCAAAATTGGCATTGTACTTAAGATTCCTTTAAAGAAAATCGTGAAGATAATCGCTGTAAACACTGTGACTAAAGCTGCTGAGAAGTGTAAAAAGCTATACTCCCCATTGACGTTCATCGCCATATTCACGGCCGTACCCGATAGGCCTAGTCCAATAACCATAATTACTGGTCCAACTACAATCGGTGGTAAAATTTTCATTATCCACTTATAACCACTTTTCCAAATGATTAAAGATACGATTCCATACGTGATTCCGACAGCCATTGCGCCAATCATGGCATTTCCTGGGTTTACACTGGAGCCATCCTCGTTCAAACCGCCTGCCGCCAATAATATGGGAGCAATAAAGGCAAAGGAGGAGCCTAAGTAAGCAGGTACCTGAAATTTTGTAATTAATAGGAAGAATATTGTTGCAATCCCACTTGTTAAAAGGGCAATTGCAGGGCTAAGACCTACTAACTGTGGCACTAAGATTGTTGAACCAAACATTGCAAACATATGCTGGAAACTTAATGTCACTAGCTGAAGTGGGGTTGGTTTATCCTTAATATCTAATACTGCGTTTGACATTTTGTTTCCTCACTTTATTGTTCGTCTTCTTTATAAATAATAACGCAATCTTCTCCATCCACATCTTGTAAATTGACAATGATGCGCTCAGAGCCAGAAGTCGGAACATTTTTCCCAACGTAATCTGCTCTGATTGGTAACTCTCGATGACCCCTATCAACTAAAACAGCTAGTTGAATTTGTCCAGGTCTTCCTAAATCCATGACAGCGTCTAATGCTGCGCGAACTGTTCGCCCTGTATAAAGAACATCATCGACTAAAATAATTTTTTGATTTTTCACTTCATGCTCAATGTCAACTTGCTCGACATGTGCTTGTTCATTTTCATGCTTCATTGTTAAATCATCGCGATAAAGTGTAATATCAAGCTCGCCAGTACGAATCGGTTTACCTTCGATCTTTTCAATTCGTTGTGCCAAGCGTTTGGCTAGAAAAGCACCTCGTGTTTTAATGCCAACTAAAATACATTCATCAATTCCTTTGTTACGTTCAATAATTTCATGGGCAATACGTGTTAATGCTCGTGCCATTGAAGGGCCATCTAACAATTCATTTTGAGCCAAGTTCGTTTCCTCCTCTCTACAATCTAATGTGGCCATATGTCCATAAAAAAACCTCTCGAGGCGAATAGCCTGAGAGGGTTGTATACGTGTTTAAAAAGCATGTTGAAAAATTTGCAGCACAAATTTTTTGCAACACTATCACATGACCCTTCTCAGCCTCTCTGGACTGCTATTAAAGGTGAATATTTAGTTATGTTGTTCATTCACTGTCGTTAGTATAGACTTTCTTTGCGTATACGTCAATGCTTATTTCGTAATTCATTTAATAATTGCTCATAATCAGCAGGAAGTGGTGTTTCAAACTCTAAGTATTCACCTGAAGAAGGATGATTGAAGCCTAGCGTTGCTGCATGAAGAACTTGTCCACCAAAATCAATTGTCTTTTTCGGTCCATACTTTGGATCTCCAACAAGCGGGAAGCCGATATAATTCATATGCACACGAATTTGATGTGTTCGTCCTGTTTCTAGACGGCACTCTACAAGCGTATAATCACCAAAGCGCTCTACCACATGGAAATGAGTAACTGCATGTTTACCATTATCAACAATAGCCTGCTTCTGACGGTCCTTCTGATCACGACCGATTGGCGCATCAATAGTCCCTTTATCATGTGCAATATGCCCATGTACAAGAGCAATATATTTACGAGTAACCGTTTTATTGACTAGCTGATCCACTAATGATTCGTGAGCTACATCATTTTTTGCAACCATTAATAAGCCGGATGTATCTTTATCAATACGATGGACTATACCTGGACGCATAATCCCATTGATACCCGATAAATCTTTACATTGATACATTAACCCATTTACTAGCGTGCCTGTCAAATGCCCTGGTGCTGGATGAACGACCATACCCTTTGGTTTGTTCACAACAAGAACATCAGCATCCTCATAAACAATATCAAGTGCTAGATTTTCTGCGATTACATCAAGCGGTTCAGCTTCTGGTACATCGATAGCAATAACGTCCCCCGCTTTTACCTTATATTTTGGTTTCACAGCATCACCATTTACTTTGATATTTCCGTCACTAACCCAGTTCCCAATCTGCGTGCGCGACCATTCAGATTGCAAGCTTGAAAGTGCTTTATCAATGCGCTCTCCTTGCTGTTGTTCTTCGATTGTATATGTTACTTGCGTCATTGTTTCACCTGTTTCTTCTCTTTTTTATCTTCCATAATTAAGCCAATCATTAGTATAACAACAGCAATCGTCAATGCAGCATCTGCCACATTAAAAATTGGGAAATCATACTTAATAACCGGAATTAAAACATCTACAAAATCGACCACTTCTCCTCTAAATATACGATCGATAAAGTTCCCTATTGCTCCACCAAGTAATAGCATTAAACCCACTTGAAAAATTGGCTTCCCTTTTGCTTCTTTATGATAAAAATAGACAATAGCACAGATAACGGCAACTGTCACGATACTAAACAACCACATCTGCCCTTCTAGCATCCCCCATGCTGCACCTCTGTTACGATGAGATAAAATGCCAAACCATGGGTCTAATAAAGCAATACGTTCACCATACTCCATATTTTTCACAATCAACCACTTTGTCCATTGGTCCAATAATACGACAAAGGCAGCCAATCCATAATATTTATACACAAACATTCCTCCGTTCGCTCAACATCTAACCTATTCTACCATATCAGCACCATTCACAATAACTAATATCACATCAAAATATGGCGGATTCCAAATCTCTTGAAAATACAAAAAAGCTATCTCTATCACTTTTTGAGCAATAGAAATAGCCAAACTTCTTGTTTTATACTGTTTCAGATTCTTTTGAATGGACCCGCTTCATAAAATCATTGACATCAGCAGGTACCTTTCGATCTAATAGTGACACAATAATCACTGATAAGAAACCGACAGGAACCGTCACAATCCCTGGAATTTTAAACTGTAAGAAACTCGGTAAAGTTCCTGGTAAAAAAATCATCCACATGGACACACCAAGTCCAATAAGTAATCCTGCAATGGCTCCTTTTTCTGTCATGCCTCTCCACCAAATACCTAAAATGAATATTGGCGTAAATGTACTTGCTGCGACTGTAAAGGCGAGCGCCACTAAATGACCGATAGATGCATCCTTAACAAGAAGCCCAAGTGCTCCATACAAAATACCCAATAGGACGATAGCTACTTTTCCAGCAATGACACGCTGTTTTTGCGTAATGTCCTTCTTCATAATGTTAGCATATAAATCATGAGCGAGTGCCCCAGAGCTTGTAATAAAGAGCCCTGAAAGATTGGAGAATATAGCTGCAAATGCCCCCGCTATAACTAAGCCAAGCAACCATTTACCACCTAGAGCTAGCGCTGTAGTCGGTATCACCATGTTGTTTCCGCCCAGTACAAGATCGCGCATAACCTCTTCACTCGCTGTTCCCGAGATAAAAATTGAACGACCAACAACACCCAAATAAACCGCTAATAAAAAGAATGTACTAGCAATCCCAATAGCCATCAGCGCGGATTTTCGAGCTGCTTTAGCACTTGGATTCGTATAAAAACGCAATAAAATATGAGGAAGTCCAATCGTTCCTAAAGCTAAACCAATCGTCATGCTAATCGTTTGCCAAAATGTTGGGAAATAAAAGCCTGTCCCTGTCCATGCGGCACCATCAAAATTAACGTCATTGCCATCTAAAGCATAGGGGGATGTGCCTGTAATAGGACCGCTAAAGGAATTAATAGCTGCAAGAATTTTATCGTAATGTAAGCCACTGTATACCGCTGCTACTAACATCACAATAAATGCGCCAAGACGAATCCACAGCTCCAATGCTTGATTAATAGTTGTTCCTTTCATTCCACCTATACCTACATAAAAAATCATAACAACACATGTAAAGATAATACCAAATTCATAGGATGTGCCGAAAAACATACTTAAAATTTGAGCAGCACCTAATAGTTGCGGAGCTGCATAAAAGCCTGAAATTGCTAATACTACCGCAACCGCTACTAGTCGTGCTCGTTTACTATGAAAACGATAGCCCAAAAAATCTGCTACCGTAAATGCACCAAATCGTCTCAAAGGGCCTGCTACAAATATAGCTAATAAGGTTAAACCAATTGAGAAACAAAAAGCATAATAAGCCCCGTCATATCCTAGTTGAAATGTTAAACCCGCAATACCGAGGAATGTGGCTGCACTTAAATAATCCCCACCGATTGCAGAACCATTTGTAAACCAGCCAAAGCTTCTGCCTCCTACAAAGAAATCCGATGCTGTTGCATTTCTTTTTGTTAAATACGTAATGTATACAATCGTTCCCATTAATGCAATGGTCATTAACATCTTTGGTTCTAAAAGAGCTTCTATCATTCAACTCATCCCCCTTGTTTCAACTACTTATTGGCTAAATCATATTTTTTCAGGCGTTTTTCGTACATGGCAGTGTGCACATAAGCGATAATAAATGCCATCGCCATCATGACAACAGTTGTCACAAACCAGGTTACCGTCATGCCACCCCACATTTTCTTAAAGGCAAATGCTGGTGCAAACCAATTCATAACAGGGATACTAAAAATTAATATAAAATAAAATACCGATAAGCCTAAACCCGTTGTAAATTCATCTTTCATAATTTTATTGGTCTCCGCATCTAGAGGTGGAAGATCCTTTACATCAATGGTGCCTGCCTCCACATATTCATAATCATGACTCCCTACTTCTGCCATAGCCAACTCCCCCTTTATTTGTATCAGTAAATAATTATCTGAAATTTCAAATTATTATTCACTACAATTATTTTATTCTATTTCAACTTCAATATAGATATAAAATATTGCTGTATTAGTACAAAAAAATGCTATTTTAAGTTAAAATATTTCTATCATTTTTATTCTTGGGGGTTGGTAGCATTTTAAAGGTGGTATGGTTTATGGAAAGCTCATTGGATAAGCAACAAATGAAAGATTGGTTAGACGAAGTTTTACCAAACGCTTTAATGGAGTGTAAAGAGCCAAAACCAGAAGATGACACCCTTATTGTCTATGAAGTCAATCGGTTATTTGATTGGGTGAAGATTAAGCGATTAAAAAGAAATTATCCTAATAGTATAATTGTCCCAATTGTTACAGAACACCTCACCTACTCGACTGGTATAGCAATTGAATTAGTTTTACCTGCACTTCTCATCAAACCTTTACAAAAATCAAAATTTTTACGAATTGTAAAAAAGTTACACACTTCCTATCAGGAGAAAAAGGGTAGCACACTTACCATGCTCGACCTGACACAACAAATTTCCCAACATCAAACTTCTCCTTTCCGAGAAGCTTTTTTAAAACGTCTTATACGCGGTGAGATTGATAATGAACAGGAAATCATACAATCTGCATCCTTTTTATCGACTAACTGTATTCCTAATACGGTGTTCTTAATACAAGGCTATATTGATGTAAATGAAGAGAGAGCTCATCCACAAGATGCATGTAGCATTATCACAACTGTTATTCAGCAGAAATTTGCAGATAAAGCCCCGTTATCCTTTTTACATTTTGAACGCTATTTACTTCTTCTTTTGCGAATTCCTAAAGACTATAACTCATTCAAGCATTGGTCAGAGGGCAAAGCATCTTTATTAGAGGTCATCGAGACACTAAAAAAGGACCATTGTATCCACCTTTTTATGGGGGTTGGGGGCGTATTTCAGGATGCTATGCAAGTAAAGGAGTCCTATACTCAGGCAAGAAAAGCTCGAAGAAAACCGCCTATTGATAACATTCATATACGGTATTACGAAGATTTAACCAAGCACCAACAGCTTCAAAAGGCCATTCAATTTATAGAAGAGCATTTTGACGAACAGCTTTCTATAAGTGAAGTTGCGAAATATATAAGCTTTAGTCCAACACATTTTAGCAGGCTATTTAAAAAAGAAACGGGTCGCAATTTTGTTGACTATGTTGCCTTTACACGTATTATCAAAACTTTACCCTTTTTACGAAAGTTTGATTATACAGTTGATAAAATTTCCTCTACCTGTGGGTTCAATACACCGAATTATTACAGTCTAACCTTTAAAAAATATGTTGGAATATCGCCAACAGACTACCGCAATACGAAAGAAATTTTGTTTAAATAGGATGTAGTTTTTCGAGAATCTGCAAAAACCACATGAAAAAAGCAAGCCCCCTAAAGGAGACTTGCTTATAAGCTACATAGAATGCAGATTCTTATTATTCACTGATTCCAATTACGCGTAATATTTTTCTACTACTTCTGCACAGCGAGCACAAACTGTCGGATGTGCCTCATTTGCACCAACTGTTTCCGAAATAGACCAGCAACGTTCACACTTCTCACCTGTAGCCTTTTCAACAACAATGGATACATGTTCAAGTACCAAAGCATCTGCTGGTGCTTCTTCAATTGTAGCTACCTCAAAAGCAGAAACGATAGATAGTTGTGCAAAATCAATGTTTGCATCGTTCAATAATGCTACAATATCTTCTTTTGCATATACTGTTACTTTTGCTTCAAGAGACTTACCAATCGTTTTAGCATTACGAGCTTCTTCCAATGCTTTTAAAATATCATCACGTACATCAATGATTTTTTCCCATTTTGCACGAAGATTTTCAAAATTAGCTTGTACATCTTCCACTGGGAAGTCCGTTAATTGAACAGAAGCTTCCTCTACGATACCTTGAGCATGTAAGTATGACCACATTTCATCTGTAGTATGAGGGATGATCGGTGTCATAATTTTAACTAAAGTCATTAATGTATCGTAAATAACTGTTTGCATTGCTCGTCGATCTTTGTTGTCTGAACCTTCGATGTAAACTACATCTTTTGCAATATCTAAATAGAATGAAGATAACTCTACTGCTACAAAATTATTCACAACATGATAAACAGCAGCGAAATCATAACGATCATATGCAGCACGTACAGTTTTTAGGACATCCTGTAAACGCATATACACATATTGATCCATTTCACGAAGCTCTGCGTAGGCTACACGATCTTTTGTTGGATCGAAATCAGCAATATTGCCGTGTAGGAAACGGAAAGTGTTACGAATTTTACGATATACTTCTGATACTTGCTTCAACATATCCATAGAAATTCGCACGTCAGCAGTATAGTCTACAGAAGCAACCCATAGACGAAGAATATCTGCTCCATATTGATCCATTACCTTTTGTGGAATGATGACATTCCCTAATGATTTACTCATTTTACGACCTTCACCATCAAGAACGAAACCATGCGTTAAAAGTCCTTTATATGGTGCAAAGCCGTTTATAGCTACTGATGTAATAAGAGAAGAGTTAAACCATCCACGGTGTTGGTCAGAGCCTTCTAAATATAGATCAGCAGGGTATTTCATGCCACGTTCTACAAGTACACCTTGGTGTGAAGAACCTGAGTCGAACCATACGTCCATAATATCATTTTCTTTTGTAAATTCACCGTTCGGGCTACCCGGATGTGTAAAGCCTTCTGGTAACAACTCTTTTGCTATTTTTTGGAACCAAATATTTGAGCCATGTTCACGGAATAGTGCTGAGATATGACTAATTGTTTCAGGTGTAATAATTGGTTCACCATTTTCAGCGTAGAAAATTGGAATTGGTACACCCCAAGCACGCTGACGAGAAATTACCCAATCTCCACGGTCACGAATCATATTGTAAAGACGTGTTTCTCCCCAAGCTGGTGTAAATGCAGTTGCTTTAACAGCCTCTAATAGCTCACCACGGAACGCTTCAACAGACGCAAACCATTGCGGTGTGGCACGATAAATAACTGGTTTTTTTGTACGCCAATCATGTGGGTATGAGTGTGAAATGAAACCAAGACTTTCTAATGCATCTACTTCTTTTAGCTTTTCTGTCACTAGTTTATTGGCATCATTATAAAAGACTCCCTCAAACCCAGGTGCTTCATCCGTATAGCAGCCACTGTTATCAAGTGGGCTAAGAATGTCTAAGCCATATTGCTTACTAATATGATAATCGTCTTCCCCGTGTCCTGGAGCTGTGTGAACACAGCCAGTACCTGCGTCAGCAGTAACATGTTCCCCTACCATTACAAGTGAATCACGATCATAGAAAGGATGTTGAGCGACAATACGATCTAATGCTTCACCCTTCACTTCTTGAACAACTTCATATGCTTCCCATTCTAGAGCAGTTGCCACAGTTTCTAATAAATCTTTTGCAATGATGAATTTTTTATTTGCTACTGCAACGACAACATAAACGAACTCAGGATTTAAAGAAATCCCTAAGTTTGCTGGTAATGTCCAAGGAGTTGTTGTCCAAATAACAAATTTAGCATCTGCTGGTACAACACCTTTTGCATCTTTAATAGCAAAGCTTACATAAATGGAAGGCGATTTAATATCTTTATATTCAATTTCTGCTTCAGCAAGAGCAGATTCAGAAGACGGTGACCAATATACTGGTTTTAAACCTTTATAAATATATCCTTTTTCCGCCATCTTTCCGAATACTTCAATTTGACGAGCTTCAAACTCAGGTTTCAATGTAATATACGGATTTTCCCAATTACCACGGATCCCTAAACGACGGAATTGATTTCGTTGATTGTCAATTTGCTCATATGCATATTCTTCACAAAGTTGACGGAAAGCTGCTACTGACATTTCTTTACGTTTGACACCTTTATTTGTCAATGCTTGTTCGATAGGAAGACCATGCGTATCCCAGCCAGGAATATAATTAACATGGTAACCAGTCATTGAACGATGACGTGTAATCATATCCTTTAATACTTTATTCAATGCATGTCCAATATGAATATCACCATTTGCATACGGAGGGCCATCATGAAGTACATATTCAGGACGACCTTCTGTACGCTCCATCTGTAATTTGTTAATATCCATCTCATTCCATTTATCTTGCATTTTTGGTTCATTTGCTGGTAAATTTCCACGCATTGGGAAATCCGTTTTTGGCATTAATAAAGTATCTTTGTATTCCACCATAAAAAAATCCTCCTTTATTTAACATCAAGCATATCGACACTCTTCTCATACGACAGTTATGGGCTAACTTTTCTGAAACAATTCGCGGACAAATAAAAAAAGCCCTCATCCACTAAGGGACGAGAAGCTTCTACTCGCGGTACCACCCTACTTGTAGCACAATCCAATAGATTGCACTACCTCTTTCAAGCACATTAACGTCGTGCATCACGAAATAACTTACTTTTTTCAGTTATTTAGCTCAGAAGTGATGTTCATTGTTAGTTGCTTGTTTGGGCTTCCACTATCCCCAAATCGCTTCACCACGCCTAACAAATACTGTCTTCGTCTCTGCTTCTATGCATATGTCTGTACAAAATAATTGCTATTACAAAGTATATGAAATTCAAACAATCGCGTCAAGTTTCATTTAAATTTGATCCTCTCCACGAAAAGGCGAGTTACATATCTTCTGCTTCTTGCGCTTCATCTACAGAAGCTTGAATTTCTGTTAAATCGATATCATACTGAAGCAAATGATCCCAATCGTCTGCATTTAATAAATCAAGCTGGGCTTCAACAAGCATTTTGAAACGATTACGGAACACCTTAGATTGTTTTTTAAGCTCATCAATTTCAATTGTAACCTTACGTGCTTTCGTTAAAGCATCATTAACGATTCGATCAGCATTTTTCTCTGCTTCTTTGACAATAAGCTTTGCCTCTTTTTGAGAATTTCTACGTACTTCATCTGCAGCTTCTTGTGCAACCACAATAGATTTTTGTAAAGTTTCTTCTAAAGTGCTAAAATGCCTCGCTTGTTCTAAGGCCATTTCTAGTTGCTTATCAACCTCTTTTTTTTCGCGCAGCAAAATTTCATAGTCTTTAATGATTTGATCTAAAAATTCATTTACTTCATCTTCAGCATATCCTCTGAAAGCTTTTGTAAACTCCTTATTATGTATATCAATAGGTGATAATGGCATACTATCCTTCTCTCCTTTTCGTTTACATTCGTATTTCCTATTATACAATTCTTCCGACAACTTAGCAGTATAAATTAATGAAATTTACTTTTCTTTTAGCTTTTTTGGGCCAATCGACCGACTTGTAGACGGATTTTATCTTTTTTTGTACGGCCTTCTGTCATAATTATTTTTATACGACCGCTCCCTCTTATCGATAAAATATCGCCTTCTTGTAATTCAAAAGCAACGGCATCACGCTCTGTCCAATTTACACGCACTTTTTTACCAGTAATTAAAGCCTGTGCTTTTTGACGAGACACTTTTAAAACGGTTGCCATAATAACATCTAATCGCATGGAGGTAACCGTGTGAGCTTCCTCCAGCCATTCATCTTCATTAATAAGAAGAGGCTCCTGTTCTTTAAGGGATTCGACATGTACCTTTACTTTACCAATGCCCGTTAAATGTAAACGGACATATTCTGCCACTTCTCGTGCAACGACAAATTGGATTTGATGCTCACTCACGCGAATATCACCGAATTTATTTCGATTTAACCCTAACGATAACAAGGCTCCTAAAACATCTGGATGGCGTAATTGTACAAATTTAACGGGATACTGAAGTGTAAAAGCTGTCAGTTGAAAGTCTTTATCAGTAGGCTCATAGTAGGCTGGATAAATGAGCATACGTTGTCTCTCCGCCTCATTAAATAGTCCCGCACATAATGTATTCATTGAGTCATCCTGTCCAATAATAGATGTCACTATAAAGCGCTGTCTTGGATCAAGAAAATCAGTCAGCTTAGGTGCATAGCGATCCTCTACCTCCCGCTGCCAGCTTATTACCTGTTCAATAAAAGGTTGCTCATCTTT
This sequence comes from Lysinibacillus sp. GbtcB16, assembly GCF_019091145.1. NCBI lineage: Bacteria > Bacillati > Bacillota > Bacilli > Caryophanales > Bacillaceae > Lysinibacillus > Lysinibacillus sp. GbtcB16. Next base: position 366,643 of record NZ_JAGXJV010000001.1, on the reverse strand, counting down.
CCGAAAATGCTGAATCAAGTGCTCCATCTCGTTGTCTCCTCTTTCATCGTTCCTATTTACTTCAATGATTGGATAAACATAGTATTCCCAATCATTGGTACTTTGACATCATGGCATTAAATTTTTTTCGAGTTCACTCGAATAGTCACTATAAAATTCGCGACGTCTGCTTTTCTTCTATTTTCTATATAAATAAAAAACCCCCACTAAAACGTGAGGATTTTATATTTATACGAACATAAGAAATAATTTCTGAATGACTATCACAAGTCCTCTTTCAATAAAATTCAGCATAAAGATTGCCACAATTGGTGAAATATCAATCATACCAAGCGGTGGGATAAACTTTCGGAATATCCCCAAATAAGGCTCACACACTTTTTCAAGCATTCGTCCAATGGCTGAATTTTGAGCGGCAGGCACCCAAGACATTAAGATATATGCAATTAGCATAAATGAATAAATCCTAAATGCTAATGATACATAACCAAGTATTATAAAAAAAGTCATATAAACTACAATCCTCGCTATTAATTATCGTCTAAAATAAAGTTTGTAATTTCACCAGTCACTTCTACATTGTCTGGAGTGCAAAGGAAAATATCTTTTCCGATACGTTGTATATCCCCTGCAAGAGCATAAACTGTGCCACTTAAAAAATCAATAATGCGTTTACCTTGCTCTCGCTCAATACGTTGTAAATTGACGATAGCTGCACGTTTATTTTTTAAATGTTCCGCGATATCTTGTGCTTCTGCATAGACTCTAGGCTCTATTAAGACAACTTTTGCACCTTTGGAACTCATCGCAGCTTGTAGGCTGACAATATTATTAGGAGTAGCTGTACTTTGTGGCACAATTTCATGGATCGATGCCTTACGTTCTTTAATTGTTTTTTTAGGCTTTACTGAATGAATCGGTTGCTGTTGTTGTACGGGTTGTTGCTGCTGAATAGGAGCTTGCGTGATTTCTTCTTCTAGTTCTTCTTCAAGGTAAAAGAAGTTTTTAATTTTATTTTTCATGCTCATCCTGTTCCCCTCTTTCATTTCCAACAAGAGCCGTTCCGACTCGAACAAAAGTAGCCCCTTCCTCTACCGCAATTTCAAAGTCATTAGACATGCCCATTGATAACTCGGTACAAGGTGCGTGTGCGAATCCTTGCTCGGCTATTTGCTGTTGACATTGTTTTAATTGCTTAAATACAGTACGAATAAGTGCTTCGTCTTCTGTGTTTGGTGCCATTGTCATCAAACCGACAACTTCGACTTTTGTAAAACTTTTCAATGATTCTACAAAAGGTAAAACTTCTTCCATGCTTAAACCATGTTTTGATTCTTCCCCTGAAACATTTACTTGTATAAAACATTTTACAGGTTTTACTGCTCTTTTTTCAATTTCTTCTGCTAAACTCAAACGATCTAATGAATGTAAATAATCAATGCTGTTAATCACTTGTTTTACTTTACGTGTTTGTAGGGACCCGATATAATGCCAATTGACATGAGCTTGAATCGCAGATAGTTTACGATTTAAACCTTCAGGTCGGTTTTCTCCTAAATGAGTCAATCCAGCTGCGATTGCTTCTTGGGTTCTTTCTACAGAAACCTCTTTCGTCACAGCTATTATTTGAACATTATTGGCTTCACGATTGACTCTTGTTTCTGCTGCTGCTATTAAATCATTTAGTTTGTTTAAATTTGCTAAAATTTTTGTCACTGTTTTTCCCAACTTTACAACATTAGTTTCTCTTATTGTAACAAGCAATGCTTGATTTATCAATGAATAGCCTGACCTATGTCAGCCTTTTAGGAAAGTGCCTTTACCAAAATGACATCCTTGCCAACGACAAGCACATCCTTCATATACACTTTTCTTACAGATTCTTCTCCTTTAAAAAAACCAAGATATTTTCGGGGCTCGGCAATTAAAAATGCTGTTACATAGCCCGTTTCTTTTGATACCTCAGCATCTACCACAAATCCTATAAATCGTCCATTTCCTGCTTCAATTACTTCTTTTTGTTGTAATAATGAGAACCGCAATGAAAAACCTCCTCTATCCATTACTCTTTCATCTAAATTATTTTTCTCTATCATCAAACTTTGCTGTCTCTTTATATTTATGTATCAATCGTTCATTGAATGAAGATAAAATGCGCACCGAATAATTCGATGCGCATTTTTTTATTTGTAATCTTTTTGCATTGTTTCAATTGCATTTTTTTCAAGACGTGAAATTTGTGCTTGTGAAATCCCTAATTCCTTAGCAATCTCAGTTTGTGTTTCACCATAATAAAAACGTTTTGCCACGATCATTTGCTGACGTTCATCTAGTTTTTGCAAGCTTTCCTTTACCGACACATAGGCAACCCATTGATCTTCTGATACATCATCATCACGTAATTGGTCCATCATATAGACAGCGTCCCCTCCATCTGAATATATAGGCTCTTGTAATGACATAGGGTCTTGAATGGCATCTAAAGCAAATAAAACATCTTCTTTTTTCATCTCGATCATGTCAGCAATTTCTTCAATCGTTGGTTCGCGCAAATTTTCGGTTATCCACTGTTCTTTTGCTTGCATTGCCTTATACGCAATATCTCTTAAAGAACGAGATACGCGTAATGCATGATGATCACGCAGATGGCGACGAATTTCACCAATGATCATTGGGACAGCATATGTTGAAAATCTTACATTATGCTTTAAATCAAAATGATCTATGGCTTTCATGAGGCCAATACAGCCTACTTGAAATAAATCATCTGCCTGTTCACCTCTATAGGCAAATCTACCAACAATACTTAGCACTAACCTTAAATTGCACATGACAAGCTCTTCTCTGATTTCAGTTTCACCAGCTTGTAAACGAATGAAGAGTTCCTTCATTTCCTCGTGCTTTAAAATTGGCAAAGTCGATGTATCTAAGCCGCAAAGATCTACTTTTGTTCGCATATTCGATTCCTCCGGATGTTATTCTCTGACTAAACCGTGACATCAGTTTGTCCGAGAGAAACAAGAATATGCACAAAAGCTATGACCAATTTTAGGTAGGTTAATTTTCCCTTTCTAAGAAATTGGTTGATTTAAATTTTCACGTAAATCTTGAATAATTTTCTTTTCTAAGCGGGAAATATAGGATTGTGATATCCCTAAATGATCTGCCACTTCTTTTTGCGTCATTTCCACTTTCCCATTGAGACCAAAACGGCATTCCATAATATATCGTTCACGTGCACCTAATAAATTAATGGCATGGAACATATGCTGACGTTCAATTTTTTTCTCCACATTATCAAGAATAATGTGCTCTTCTGTACCTAAAATATCTGATAGTAATAATTCATTTCCATCTGCATCAGAGTTTAATGGTTCATCTAATGACACTTCACCCTTCATACGACTAGTTTTTCGTAAGTGCATTAAAATTTCATTTTCAATGCATCGTGATGCGTAAGTTGCAAGCTTAATATTTTTATCTGTATTGAACGTTTCAATCGCCTTTATTAACCCGATAGAACCAATGCTGATTAAATCTTCAATTGGCGTCCCCGTATTGTCGAAACGTCTAGCAATATAAACAACAAGACGTAAATTACGTTCAATTAGTGTGTCTCTAGCACGTAAATCACCTTTCATAAAGGATGCAATGACTGTAACTTCTTCTTCTCGACTTAGTGGCACTGGCAATGAATCATTTCCCCCTATATAGTACGTTTCACGACTACGAAACTTACTCCAAAATTTTTTCAAGCTAGCAAGTAGCCTAAGAAGCAATAGTTCTCCCCCTCTATGAGTTATTTGAAAGCGCTGAAAAATGTAAAATTGCTGCTGTGCTATGTGGAAAATTTTTAGCTTTTTTTGTTAAAACGATATATTCATTCGATTTCACCTGTGAAGGCTCCCCCTTTATAAGCCATTCATCAAAGCGAAAACCTAATACAACAGTTTGTTGCTGTACAGTATTGATATGAATAAATCGTATATAACGCTGATAATCTTCTGAAAACATAGATACATTGTACGGATCTGTTTCTTGCCATTCTACTAATGATTTGCGGAAATCCGCAGGTAAATGTGGACTTAAAGCTGTATATGAGACGAAATGAACGGGCTTACCTGAAAGTGGCTCAATTGCTTGGTTGCCTGTATCCACAAAAGCTGAAAGTGGTATTAGAGAACCAAAGATTTTTAAAGTTGTTTCAAATACAAATTGTCCACTTAAACGCTCTAGCTTCACAAACCCCCATTGCTTATAGAATGCAACGAGATTTAAAACTGCGAGTACAAAACAAATCATTATAAAATGGGTGGCAGAAAGATTTTTAAAAAAAGGTTGTAGTGCTGTTAACAATCCGCCGATAACGATCGTTGCTGTTAAAACGATCGGTCCTTGCTTTTGGAAGCTCCGAATCTTAAAGCGAAAAGCTATACCTATGAGTAATATAAAACTAAGAACCGTTGTCCACAGCATTTGACCGCCAATTACAGCTACTAAACTACTACAAAACGAACTCATTAATAATCTTGAATTCTTGACCAAAACCCCTGTTACTCTTGCCGTAAACGTGAGTATCGCTAGATTGAAAAGCGTATTAATGAGCACCAGCCATTCTCCATACATAACAGCCGCCTCCTACTTACAAAGTTAGCACGTTACACCCACAAATATTGTCAAACAATCGCATCATTTCCTTAAAATGTTTTGACAAAATACATGGTTTCCTTACACAAATGAACATCTCGACAACAAATATAAAAAGCTCGTATTTTACATATGTAAAATACGAGCTTTTTAGAAGTTGTTTTATTTCAATTAACCACGATTTTTGCGATTACGTAAAAATGCTGGGACCTCAAGCATGTCATCCTGTGCATAATGTTGCTGATTTTGACGTGGCTGCTCTTGTTGAACATGCATTTCTTGTCGTTGTTCACGAATTGGTGCTTGTTGTTGTGGAGCAGATTGTCTATTCATATTAAGTGACGGTTTAACTGTATGACGTTGTTGTTGTAAAGCTTCTTCCGAGAAGCCTGTTGCGATAACTGTCACAATGATTTCATCTTTTAGGTTTTCATTAATGACAGAACCGAAAATCATATTTACTTCTTCATCAGATGCAGAAGCTACAATATCTGCTGCTTCTTGTACTTCAAATAAGCTAAGATTAGAGCCACCTGTAATATTCATAAGAACACCTTTAGCACCATCGATAGATGATTCTAGTAAAGGACTCGAAATGGCTTTCTTTGCTGCTTCTGAAGCACGGTTTTCACCAGTAGCAATACCGATACCCATTAATGCTGAGCCTTTGTTTGACATAATTGTTTTCACGTCTGCAAAGTCTAAGTTAATAAGACCAGGCGTTGCGATTAAATCAGAAATACCTTGGACACCTTGACGAAGTACGTTATCCGCTTCTCTGAAAGCTTCTAACATTGGTGTTGATTTATCGACAATTTGTAATAGCTTGTCGTTCGGGATAACAATTAGCGTATCCACGGCTTCTTTCATACCACCAATTCCGCCGATAGCCTGTGTTTGACGTTTACGTCCTTCAAACGTAAATGGACGTGTCACAACACCTACTGTTAGTGCTCCTAACTCACGAGCAATTTGTGCAATTACTGGCGCTGCACCAGTACCAGTTCCTCCACCCATACCGGCAGTGACGAATACCATGTCTGCGCCACGTAGAACTTCTTCTAATTGCTCACGACTTTCTTCAGCCGCTTTTTTTCCTACTTCTGGATTAGCACCTGCACCTAATCCACGCGTCAGTTTAGCACCAATTTGAAGCCTAACCTCCGCCTTTGATAAATTCAATGCTTGTGAATCTGTGTTAACTGCGATAAAGTCAACACCTTGTACACCATGTTCTATCATTCGATTGACAGCGTTGTTACCGCCGCCACCAACACCTATGACCTTTATTACTGCAAGTTCATCTACATTTGTATCAAATTCTAACATCTCTTTTTCCTCCCACGGTAACTCGACTCTGTATCAATCATTACGCATTCTAGTTAATCAAAAAACTTATCAAATAATTTTTTTGCTCTCCCGATTACGCTTTCTTTTGGTTCTGAAGGTGCAGAATACTCTTGCTTTTTAGGCATAGCTGCTTGAGCTCCTACAGCTGCATATTCAATAGGTTGCGTATTCGTACTTTTACCGTAAAAATCATCTTCTAAATAGGCGTAACGAATTAGTCCAACCGCCGTTGCAAATGAAGGCTCTCTAACGCCAATATAATCGGGTGTATAAATTCTTACACGCGTTTGTAGAATTTGACGTGCTAACTGGGCAATACCTTCAAGTTTAGCAACACCACCAGTTAAAACAACGCCACCAGGTAAATCTCTAACACCTAGACGTGCTAACTCGTCAATCACTAATTCTAGTAATTCTTCTAGGCGAGCGCCAATAATTTCTGAGATATAGCGTTGGCTATATTGATCAGTAGAATCTGTTCCTACAATCGGTACTTCAAAGATTTCATCGTCAGATGCATCATCATAAAAGGCATGTCCAAATTGGTGTTTGATATTTTCAGCCTGTTCTGTTGGTGTCTTTAAAACGATGGAAATATCTTTCGTTATATGATCACCACCAACTGGTAGGACGCCTGTATGCGTTAACAATCCCTCTTCAAATACCGCGATTGTAGTAGAGCCGCCTCCTATGTCTACAAAGGCAGTTCCTTGGTTTTTCTCATCTTCAGTTAATGCAAAGTAGCCTGATGCTAATGGTTGCAAATATATTTCTCGTATACTTAAACCTGCACGCTCAACACAGCGAAGAACATTGTGTAAAAGCGTTTTGGATGTCGTTATCATTGTTGCATCCATTTCTAAACGGATGCCAATCATACCACGAGGATCTTTAATTTCATCAAGATTGTCCACAATAAACTGTCTTGGAATGATGTTAACTAATTCACGTTCAGGAGGTATTGACATGACTTGTGCAGATTCTACCACTCTGTCTAAATCATCATCTGTAATTTCTCTGTTTTCACTATTTACAGCGACAACACCTTTAACTAGCTGTAACATCGTTTGGTTAGCAGGAACGCCTAGAACGACTTCGTGAATTTGATAACCTGTCATTCGTTCGGCTTGTTCTATTGCTTTTCGAATAGATTGAACTGTTGCATCAATGTCAACAATTGCTCCTTTTCGAACCCCATTCGATTTTACATTTCCGACGCCAATTACATGTAATTGTCCGTCACTCATTTCACCTATTAATACCTTGATAGAGGAGGAACCAATATCAAGTGAAATGTATAAATCTTGCTGATTCAATTCGCTGCACCTCCTTGAAAAATGCTCTTATTTTCATTCTATTGTAAATTTGGCATAATGTCTAAGCAAATCGAGTATTTTGGTCAATTTTTCTCTTAATCTATGGAAGTTTTTTCTTTCTTGTGACGTTTCTCATCCAAGCGAGTTAGTAATATACGCCTAATTATTGCAATATTTTGGAATAAACGTACTCCGAAAGCGAAAATGGCCGCTAAATACAAATCTATTCCTAAATTCACACCTATAAACGCTAACCCTGCTGCGAGAACTATATTAAAAAAGAATCCTGATACAAAAACTTTATCGTCGTACACTTGCTGTAATTGAGCACGGATACCACCAAATAATGTATCTAAAGCTGCTAAAACTGCTATTGACAGATAATTTTCATACATAGAGGGGATTTGTATATTTGTTAACAAGCCAAGGGCAAGTCCAAATATCAAACCTAAAAATGGTAGCCACATAAATTAATCTCCTTTTTTTACCTCTGTTAAGTAATCATTTGTCAATGGCTGATCAAATGCTGGAATTTGTAATTGATCTATTGGCTCTTCAATTACTAAATTATAATTATCTAAATAAAATGAATCTATAAACGTCGAGGCTTGAAGCGAATTATACATTTTTTGAGCTGCTTTATAATCGCTTGTCCCAACATATATATCAAATTTAGGTGACGACAATGGTACACTATTCACCGTTGTCTTCCCATTAATGTCCCGAATGGCTGTTGTTTGAACAACACGATTGCCATCTATTGAAACACTTGTTGCATCGTTTTTAAACAGCGTATTTAATAATTGAGTTAATAAATCGGGCGATATTTCTTTAATGTCATAGCCCATCTCCATTAATTCAGGTGCTGGTTCAATCCGAAGTATGACACCAGGCCCTATCACTTCTGTTAGTCCAGCCTGTTGCTTTAAACGATTCAATGTTTCATGTAAAGCTGCTTGCTGATTTACCTTTTCAGATTGCTCATAGCGATCCACTACTTCATGAAGTGAGCGAATTTCTGCCAGTAATGCGGAATGCCTTTGCTTTTCTTGTGCTAATTCCTCTCTTATTGCCCAAATATCTCGTGTATCTCGCTCTGCTGGTTTTTGTATGGTATTGTATTGTACCGCTATCATCAAACCGATAATAAATAGCACGATCGTTATTCGGGTGTACATATTTCTTCGCAAAATAGCCCCTCCTAGACGTATCGTATGCCCCTCAGAAGTCAATGTAAAACTTCTATGGAGGCTGAAATTAGACTTTAAACATGAACTAGGACTTGTCCTTAACTTTCTACTTTTACTCTTGGCATTGTAAGTTTTTGATGTTCTTCTAAAGACACCACAATATTGTCATTTAATAATTGATCAACGACACCGCCATTTAAATTTAAAGAAGCCATTAAAGTATCAGAATCTCCTACAGCTTCTATGACAAAAGGAGCGGGATGCTGTGTGCCATCAATAGTTATGACGGGACCATTACATCGGATATAGGAATTGGCCAAGACACGTTGCCCATTAATAGCGATGGCTTGGGCACCTGAAATTTTCAATTCATTCAACAATTTAAAAACATGGCTTTCATGAACGATATAATCATTCGGATTCAAAGATTTTGGATCATAATCACCATCTTGGAGAGTAATCCGTATTCCTTTTCCATCACTCTTCAACTCACCAAGTAAGAGCCGTAAATCCTCCGCTTGTTCAACAAGCTTCTTATAGTCCTTCTCATCAGAAGCAAATGATTTCTCATACTTCCGAATTTGTTCCTGTAGGCTATTTAACTCTTCCGTTAGCTCTTTATTGCGTTCTTGCTGAGTGATCAATTCCTCACGATAAGAATCTTCTTGCTCAAAAAGCTCTGAACTAATTGTACCTGCTTCGCGGTTATCTTTTGCCTGATTATATGAATAGCCGATGATAAACCCTGTTGTCACACAAACAATCAATAATTCAAATTGTTTTCTAGAAAAAAAACTCCCTTTGCTATTCTTCTTGTTGTTCATCTTCTGTCACTTCCTGGTCAACCATTTCCCCATCTTCATTAGCTTCCATGTCGATGCTTATTTTGTTGTACTCCTCGTTAAAAGGACGATAATAGGAACCGACCTCTAAATCAATCACACCTTTTTCTAAATTTGCAATTTGTGCAACAATAGAGGGGTAATAATTTAACTTATCCGCAAGCGTCTGAATAATAGCTCGTACCTCATAGCCATCATTCATATAAAGCTTTACCGCGTTCGGATTTGTATCATTACTATTCGTGTTAACCTGAGAAATTAAAGCTAATACTTCTGGTTTTAATTGTGCTAACTGTGCAACTAGTTTTTTAATTGTTTTTTCACCAGTAATACCAATAAAAACAGGTGCATCAATTGGAGTATCATTGCCCTTTTGCTCAAAACGTTCACCATTTTCAAGCAACGGATAATAGGTTCCGTCCCCAGCCAAATACGCAACTTTTTTCCATTCTTTCACATCTATCGTTACGCCTCGAAGCCAGTTACGTTTAACATGTGCTTCTTTTACCCATTTATCCTTTAACAGAAGATTCTCCACGTCTTCTATTTTAAACCCCCACATTGATTTACCTAGCGCAAGGGTACTTGTCTCCACATAATGTTCATTATCTACCAGCTTCGCACCATTGACTGTTATTTTATTGATGTTACTGTAAGGAGATTGAAAATAAAGGAGTACCGCTAACACAATAAAGAAAAGTAATATTAGCACGATAAATTTACGATTTGTACGCTTTTTTCGTCGCTTTTTTAGCGTAGGTATACGATCTTCTATATCAATTACTTTCTCCAAAAAGTACTCCTCCTTTATATTTATTTCGCTAATTGATAAATAATACCTATTATTAACCACATTGTGACTAAAGATGTTCCTCCATAGCTAATAAAAGGCAATGTAACACCGGTTACAGGTACTAAACCTATTACTACAGCTATATTAAGAAACGCTTGCACCATCAGCATTGTGACTAGCCCTATAATCGCATAATAGGATGTTCGGTTTTTAGCCTGTACAGCAAATCTATAGCCCGCATAAATTGTCAGTACGAATAGTGCTAAAATAAAGAGACCACCAATCAAGCCGACTTCTTCCAAAATAATAGCGTAAATAAAGTCATTTTGTGGCTCAGGCAAATATAGAAACTTTTGCCGACTTTGTCCAAAACCATGACCAAAAATTCCGGCAGGACCAATCGCCATTAGTGATTGCACAGCTTGGAACCCACTTACTAAGGGATCAGCCCATGGATCGAGGAATGCTTCTATTCGCTTTAGTCGATATGGTGCAGTTGCAATTAATCCTACTAGTCCCGCTATACCAACCAACATAATCATGGCATATAGTTTTAACGGGTACCCAGCGACAAAAAACAATAAAAATACAGCAACAACAAGAATAAATACTGAACCGAAGTCAGGCTGCAACATAATCAATGCAACAGGGATTAATAGGATTAAAGCATGGCGCCAATTAACAACGGGCGTCCCTGTTTTATGCTGCGCTAAAATATGACTCAGGTAAACAATGACAGTTATTTTCGTTAGCTCCGCTGGCTGGATTGTCAATGGACCAACCCCTATCCAGCTTTGCGAACCATTTCGCACTAGCCCAATACCAGGTATTAACACTAGGACAAGTAAAATTAACGAAAATATATAGGCCATTTTCCAAAAGGACTGCTCTCTCAAAATATTTAATCGAATCGTGATTAAAAATACAATTATAGCTACCACAAAGTATACGCTTTGCTTCATATAAAACGGCATTTTTCCACTATAATGAATGGCACTCCAATAAGTCCCCGCAGAATAGACGAAAATAATGCCGATTACTGATAGCATCAAAGTTGTGACGAGCAATAAGTAACTTTCTTTCCCTCTCAGTAATGCCATCCTTCCAAGTCAAGTATATTCTAAAATAGTTACAGGCTCATTACAGCTTCATTACAGCATCAATAAAAACATCTCCGCGTATTTCAAAGCTGTCATATTGATCCCAGCTTGCACATGCTGGAGATAATAAAATAATATCTCCCTCCGCTGACATCGGTGCTGCATAGTGTACAGCGTCTTCCACATTTTGAGCGATAACTGTTTGTTGGACACCACATGATTTTGCAAATTCAACAAAACGTAGTCCAGTTTCTCCGAATGCGACAACACCTTTCACATGATTCATACTTGATCGAAGCTCCTCAAAAGAGTGTCCTCGATCTAAACCACCTGCTAGCAAAATAACCGGCGCTTGGAATGCGTCTAAAGCACTTTTTGTTGCTAAACAGTTTGTTGCTTTGGAGTCATTATAAATCTTCCGACCATTCCATTCGCGTACGAATTGAGTACGGTGTCTCACACCACCAAATGTTGCTAAAACCTCTTCCATTTTCTCTTTGTCACAGCCAACTAAAATACAGGCTGCCACTGCTGCTAGGATGTTCTCTAAATTATGCTTACCAGGCAGCGCGATATTCGCCCGGTCCATATAAGGTTCCCCTTGCCAATATATCGTTGTATCATCTGCGCTGATTCCATTGACAGTACGTCCATTTGAACTGAATGGAATTTTTTGCGCATTCGATTGCGCTGCATATCCAACTACAATTGGTTGATCAGCATTATAAATAAAGTAATCACTTTCATCTTGATTACGCGTCACAGCAAACTTCGCTTCCGCATAATTATCAAATGTTCCATGATAGTCAAGATGGGCATCATAAAGGTTTGTTAAAATAGAGATTTTAGGCTTAAATGTTTTAGTCCCCATCAATTGGAACGATGACAGCTCCGTTACAATAATGTCATCTTCATTAGCTTCTTTAGCGACCCCACAAGCAACTGTACCGATATTCCCTGCAATTAAAGGATTTTTACTTCCGTTGTTCAACATATCGAATATTAAAGTAGTCGTCGTTGTTTTACCATTCGAACCGGTAATACCTATAAATGGTGCATCACTGATTAAATAAGCAAGTTCAATCTCCGTCCACACAGGAATATCGCGATGTAGAGCATCCTCTACAATGCGATTACTATAAGGAATACCTGGGTTTTTAACGACTAATTCAAAACCTTCATCCAGTAAATCCTCAGGATGACGGCCACAAATCACGGTAATCCCCTTTTGTAATAGGCCCTGAGCATCCGGGCTTTCATCAAATGGTTTGGAATCATTGACTGTGACAAAGGCGCCAAGCTCATGTAAAATTTCTGCAGCGGCCACACCACTTTTTGCTAGGCCTAACACAAGTACTTTTTTATGTTGTAAATCTGTATAGTTTTTCATTAAAACGCCTCCGATAAGACTGCAATCAATGCTACTGCTAGGGCAGTTGACCAGAAGACAAGCACTACTTTCCACTCTGACCAACCTGATAATTCAAAATGGTGATGGATTGGACTCATCTTAAAAATACGCTTTTTACGCAGTTTAAAGCTTCCTACCTGTAAAATAACGGATAATGTTTCGATGACAAATACCAAACCAACTAGTAAAAGTAAAAACTCTTCTTTTACTAATACCGATACCATAGCTAACGCCCCACCTAATGCTAATGAACCCGTATCACCCATAAATACTTTTGCTGGATTCGCATTAAATAATAAAAACCCTAATAATGCTCCTGTAACAGCAAAGGCAAATAAAGCAATATCAGCTTGGCTTTGGAAAAGTGCAATAACGCCAAATGCCGCAAAAGCAATCGATGCAGTTCCTGCCACTAGTCCATCTAAACCATCTGTTAAATTCACCGCATTGGAGAAGCCTACTAACCAAAAAATTAAAAAGGCAACATAGAAGACACCAAGATCAACTGTCCAATTTGTAAATGGAATAGCAAGTGTTGTATCAAACGATCCAACATGCAGTAGAAAATATGCAAGGATGGCGATAACTATTTGACCAATTAATTTTTGAAGAGAGGTTAACCCTAAATTCCTTTTAAATACAACCTTCAAACCATCATCCAGTAAACCTATTAAGCCAAATCCTGCTAATACTAGTAAAAGTACTACGGTCTGTGTCGTTAATAAATCTAAAAAGCTTCCTACACCAACAGTTGTTAGGACGATAGAAATTAAGAAAATTATACCGCCCATTGTTGGTGTACCAGCTTTTTTCATATGTGATTTTGGTCCCTCTTCACGAATACTTTGCCCAAACTTTAGGCGTCGAAGAAGTGGAATACTAATTGGTGCCAGGATAACTGTTACTATAAAAGCAAGAGCTAAAATGGTAAGTGTTGTTGCGAGTTTCATTGAAAAATCTCCTTTAAATCTTGTTTCACTTTCTTCGTTAGGAAAAAAGCATAAACTTTCATTTATTTATTACTACCCTTCATAATAATAGTGGTTCTTTCCCATTTTTTAAAGGTAAAGTTATTTCAGTTCTCCAAATATAAATGAATGGTACCATCTTGTTTGATAACACTATCCACTTCAGGTAACTGGTTACCAATTTTAGTCCCTTCTCCATGCCATTCTATACGGAATGGATAAAACTGCTTGGCAATATCATCCTTTGTTTGCCCGATAAAATTCGGTACCTTCACAGTAATTGGATCCCCATAACGATAATCCTTCTCGAGCTGTTCCTTCGATTTTTCAATACCTATAAACGGTGCAACATCCTCAATAATTTGCCCAACAATAGGAGCTGCTACAACGCCACCAAACTGCGTCGTCTTTTTAGGGTTGTCGACTGCTACATAGACGACAATTTGCGGATTGTCAGCTGGCGCAAAGCCAATAAATGAAACGATATATTCACCACTTTTGTAACGGCCGTTTTCAACCTTTTGTGCTGTTCCTGTTTTACCGCCAATTCGTAAACCATCCCGGAAGGCTTGTCGACCTGAACCATTCGCTACAACAGACTCCAATGCGCCTCGAACCTTTGCAGAAGTCTCCTCACGAATCACCTGATTTTTGACAACTGGTTTAGTTTCCTGTATGACTTCCCCTGTATTAGGATTAAATACTTTTTTCACAACATAAGGCGTATAAAGCTTGCCTCCATTTATTGCTGCTGCTACCGCTTGAACTTGCTGAATTGGAGTTACCGCTACCCCTTGCCCAAATGAGGTTGTTGCCTGTTCAACAGGTCCGAAGGCTTCCTTAGAAAATAATATTCCTGAAGCTTCACCAGCAATATTGGAACCAGTCTTTTGACCAAAGCCAAAATCTTTAATATATTGCAATAGTCGCTCATTACCTAACCGCTGCCCTAATTCAATAAAGCCTGGGTTACAGGAATTCTCCACAACTTCTAAAAAAGTTTCATGTCCATGCCCTTCACGCTTCCAACAACGAAGTCTTGCTCCAGCGACCATCGTATACCCTGGATCATAAAATGTATCATGCTCTAAATCCACTAAGTTTTCTTCCAATGCAGCGCTAAGAGTAATAATTTTAAAAGTAGAACCTGGCTCATATGTCATCCACACAGGTAAATTTCGATTATAAATCGCAGGCTCGACTAATTGATACTCAGCTGGATTAAAGGTTGGATAGGAGGCTAACGCTAAGATTTCTCCATTATTTGGATTCATAGCAATAGCCAATGCTTGGTCCGCTTCATAGCGGTCCATAGCCTGTGACAATTCACGTTCAACGACCTGTTGGACATCGACATCGATCGTTAGCTCAATAGTTGCCCCATCTTCGCCAGCCTTCCAAGCACTCGCGACATTCGGTAAATTATTGCCCTTTGCATCGGTAAATAGGCGAATTGCAGATGAATTAGCCTGCAAAAACTTATCATATTCATATTCGATACCAGCTAAGCCTTGTGCATCATACCCTGTAAAGCCTAAAAATCGAGATAAAAGTGTCCCATATGGATAGTCTCTTGAGTAGTCGACACCACTATATAGTCCTTCAATTTGTAAGCCTTGTAATTCCACCGCTTTTTCATAGGGAATATTTTTCCCCTCAGGCGCTAGCTTTACTAAATAGGCTTTTTTCTTCATCTTCTCTAAAAGTTTCTCTTTATCCACTTCTAGAACTTGCGCAATTTTTTCAGCCGCCCCTTCAATATCTTTACTCTGGGAAGGCATAAAATATAATGTTGGTGCTAGCTTATTGGTTACAATACTCTCACCATCTCGATCAGTAATATGCCCTCGTTCATTAGCAAATGGTATTTCTCGGTCCCAGTTCTCTTCTGCCTTCGTTGTCAGTTCCTTCTGATCCAACACTTGCAAAAAGAAAAGCCTAATCACTATCGCCACTGCCGCACACATAAACAACACATATAAAATACGTAAACGCTTTTTAGAATGGATAGAAATCCACTTCATTCGACATCACACCTTGTTTTTTACAACGTATGAAATAAAGTGGACTTCTATTCAGTATTATTCATCTTCTACTTGTTCAATTTCACCCTCAGAAGCTGCCTCGACATCTTGTACAAAGCTTTCAGCAGGTGTTTTGAGCTTAACAACAATCGGTGAATTATCCGTTATAGTAGTCCCTGGAGACACACTTTGACTCGCTACAAAGCCTTCACCGAAAATCTCCATCTCTACCCCTGTCATAGATTTGAAAACAAGTAAATTTCTCAATGACCAATTTGTAAAGTCTGGCAATATGATATCTCCATCCGTCTTCAAAAATACATAACTACCTTTAACTAATTGTTTTGTATCTTTCGGATATTGATCTATGATTTTGCCCCCGCTTCCAACAATAACAGGCTTTAAGCCATCATTCCCTAGCTCTACCTCAATCGCCTCAGCATTTTTACCTGTATAATCCTTAATATCTACCTTGTCCACATACTGTACATCACCTGGATTAATATTAAGGTGCTTTAAGCTATTTAACATAACAGGATTAAACACTTTAGATACTGGGACTGATCCAAGCTCATTATTTAACTTAGGTTTTTTCACTGAGACATACATGATGAGCTGAGGATCATCGACAGGAGCCATTCCTAAAAATGAATAGAGGAATTGGTTAGCACCCCAAGCATACGTACCATCTGCTCTCGGAATTTGTGCTGTCCCTGTCTTCCCTGCAACCTCATAATCCTCCAAAATAAAATCCTTAGCAGTACCAAATTCTGATGTCAGTGTAGAGGCAAGGATTTCTCGTACTTGTTTCGCTGTATCCGCTTTAATTGGTTGTCCTTTTTCAACAGGTTCATGGTTTTGAATAACCTTCCCTGTTGATGAATCAACAATACGATCAATCACATAAGGCTGCATCATCTTACCATCATTCGCAATAGCAGTCATGGCTTGAATCATTTGGATTGGTGTTACGGTTGACCCTTGTCCATATGTTGTTGTCACTCGTTGGATCGGGTATTTAGATAATATTGTACCTGCCGCTTCATTCGGTAAATCAATTCCGGTTTTGTGGCCGAAACCAAAGCGATCTAAATACTCAATAAAGACATCTTCACCAATTATTTTTAATAAGTTTGCCATTGCTGTATTCGAAGATCGTTGAAATCCTTCTAAATAGGTAATACGCCCCCAACCAACTTGATTATGATCTCGAATAGTACGGTCAAGTATAGTATAAGAACCCGACTGAAATTTAGCATTTGGTGGCCAAGTATTTGTATCAATAGCCGAAGCAAGTGTAAATGTTTTCATCGTTGAACCAGGCTCAATCGTTTCTTCAATTACCTCGTTCAGCCATTTCATATTTTGACTATCACGTGTTTCTGGGTTAAATGTAGGACGCTGAGACATCGCTAATATTTTCCCAGTCTTTGGATCTGCTACAACTGCCGTCATGGACTCAGGATTATATTCCTGTTCAACCTTTGTCATTGCTTCCTCTAAAAAGCTTTGGATGGTTTTATCGAGCGTTAAATAAATGTCGTCCCCATCTTTAGCAGGTGTCACCATTTTCTCGCTGTTCGGTAATAAATAACTGAAAGCATCTGTTTCGTATTTAATTTTACCGTTAACACCTGTCAGTTCTTTATCATACGTATACTCTAGGCCCATTTCGCCTTTTGTAGTAACAGTTCCGTCCGCATTATCCTTTTTCAGTGCATAGCCAATTAAATGGGAGGCAAAGACACCATTTGGATAATAACGTTTTAAATCACTAACAAATAGAACCCCTGGTAATTTTTCTTCCTTTATTTTACTCATAACCTCGTGACTAATACCGCGTCCAGAACTCCCAAACTCCACTTGATATAATGGTTTACCATCGCTTCTATAGCGATTATTTAGCTTTTTAAGAACTTCATCTTCTTTTCCTTGCATTGCCGGAATATACTTTGCTAAAACTTGAGCCGTTTTTTCAGCATCTACAACATGCCTAGGTTTCTTTGGATCTGTTGTAGCTGCTTCACTTACGACAACAACTAGACGATAGCTTAACGTATCTTCTGCAATCACTTGACCGTTTTGGTCATAAATCTTTCCTCGGTTTGCTGTGATAACACTTTCCTTACCATACTTAGCAGCTGCTCTTGCTGCAAGCTCCTGTCCTTCTACTTGCCCTGTCGCCTGAATGTTCACCATTCTTGTGAATAATAGAAAAAAGAGCCCTCCATAAAAAATCATTAATAGAAAGGCTCCCCATTGGAATCGAAATCTCTTTTTTTTCATTCTCCCGGCACTACCTTTACATTTTTCTCATTTTGAGTTAAACCGAGTTCTTTCGCTTTTTTCCATATGTTATCGTATGTAGAAAGTTCACTTACACGAACCGTTAAGTCAACATTCTGTTTTGCAATCTCATCTGCTTCTGATTCGATCTTTTGAATGTCCATGCTTGTCGTTTGAATAGCTGCTTGTTTATTTAATACTAGGACTCCTAATACAGCAATAATGCTAACTAAAACAATTAGCATTGTCTTCTCAAACTTCTGGTTCGTTTTTTTACGACGTATGATAGTGGGTTGTGGACTGGGTGGTGTTATCGGTTGTTGCACTTGTTGATGTTGGTGCTGTTGCCTTACACGTACGGCTGCCATTTACTCACGCCCTTTGTCGTTAATTTTCTCCACCACTCTAAGCTTTGCTGAACGAGCCCGATTATTCACTTCTAATTCTTCATCTGAAGGAAGAATTGGCTTTCGTGAAATAAGCTTTAAAGTTGGCTTCATGTCATCTGGAATTACTGGTAAATTTGGTGGTAATTCCGGTAATGATGACGCTTCCTTAAAGATTGTCTTGCATAGGCGGTCCTCCAATGAATGGAACGTAATGACACTAATGCGTCCACCTACGTTTATCATATCAATCGCATCGACTAATGAATCCTCTGCCGCGCCTAACTCGTCATTGACAGCAATTCTTATTGCTTGGAAAATGCGCTTTGCTGGATGCCCACCTTTTCGGCGTGCCGCTGCTGGAATACCCTCTTTAATAAGCTCTACAAGTTGTCCAGTTGTTTCAATTGGTGCTGACTTACGCGCCTCTTCAATTTTACGAGCAACTTGCTTTGAAAACTTTTCTTCTCCATAACGGAAAAAAATACGTACTAAATCTTCATATGCCCATTGATTGACAACTTCAAAAGCTGTAAGTGTTGCCGTTTGATCCATGCGCATATCAAGTGGTGCATCATGGTGATAGCTAAAGCCTCGCTCAGGTGTATCTAACTGAGGTGAAGATACGCCTAAGTCATATAAAATACCATCCACTTGTTCAAAACCATGAGCTAATAATTCTTCTTTTAAATACCGGAAATTCGAATGAATAAACGTGACGCGCTCAATATAAGGCGCTAATCGAATTTTCGCATTTTCGATAGCCGTCATATCTTGATCGAAACAAATTAAACGGCCTTTATCAGATAATTGTTGCACTAAATATTCACTATGGCCTGCACCACCTAACGTACAGTCCACATATACACCATCAGGATCGATGTTCAACCCATCAACAGTTTCTTTTAATAACACGGTTGTATGATCGAACATACCACTCGCTCCTTTCAGGCCTTAACCTCATGTCATCTTTGAATGGACATGCTTATCAAAAGTTAAAAATCAAAGCCAATCATATTTTCTGCAATTTCATTAAAAGATTGTTCAGACTCGCTGAAGTAAGCTTCCCATGCATCTTTAGCCCAAATCTCAATTCGATTTGAAACCCCCAACACTACACATTCCTTTACAAGATGTGCATGTTGCATAAGAGTAGCTGGAATATTAATTCGCCCCTGCTTGTCTATTTCTACCTCTGTTGCGCCAGAAAAGAAAAACCTTGCAAATGCACGTGTATCCTTTTTGGTCATCGGTAAATCTTTTAACTTTTCTTCGAGTTTTCGCCATTCATTCATAGGATAGCCAAATAGACAGTTATCGAGACCTCTTGTGACAACAAACGCTTCGCCTAAAGCTTCACGAAATTTTGCCGGCACGATTAATCGCCCTTTCGCATCAACGGAGTGTTGATATTCTCCCATGAACATACTACTCACCCCACTTTATTAAATAATGTACCACATCCCCCCACTTTCCTCCACTTTTTTTAAAAAAAACTTGACATTTTATCTCTTAATGTGCAATTAGACCTTGATGGGAATTTTTGATATATGCTAAATGACATAAAGAAAGAGCTACCCTTAGGAGGATAGCTCTCTAAATACTATTTTTATAGACAAAATTCATCAAATCCCTATTGTATCAAAAAAACACTTAGGTATAAAGAACCTGTCAGATAGGTTTATAAATAAAGTAAATAGTGGTGTTTGCCAATACTATAGTTTTGCTTTAACATTTCAGCAATCAACATAGGTCCAAACTCATTAAAATATTGATATGGATTATAAGTTCTTTCCTGGAAACCTTCGTTTGGATACAACTCATTTTGTAGCGTCGTAAATTTGCGGATAGTAGTTTCATGCTTGTCAAGTACAGTTTGCTCGATTTTTTGCTGAAGGTAGTCAAATTGTTTTGCATGATTTTCTTGATTTTTCACAAGGATTTTATCTAAAGTTAAATGCTGTTCCTCTAAATACGATGCAAGCTCACTGTACTTTTCTGCTAACAACTGCTCCATAGCCTGAATTTGACGTTTAGCCTCACTATCCTGCACATCATCAATAAAACGCTCTTTCATTTCTAAAGCTTTGCCATTCCAAACATCCGTAACAGTCAATTGATGTTCACACAATAATTGCTCTACATGACGTGTCACAATCGTCATATGAAGGCGAGGGGCAAAAATAGGCATTTGTAGGTCTAGTACAGAAAATGCACTTTTTAATGTTGCCCAATAAGCTAATTCACCAGGGCCACCGACGAATGCCAGTACAGGGAACGTCATCTCCTGCATTAATGGACGGGACACTACGTTATTACTCAAACGCTCTGGATATTTCTCGGCAATCTCTAATAGCTCTTCACGAGTAAACTTAAGGTTTGCTGCTAAATTAATAAATAGATCATTTTTTCTTTCCAAAAGATGACGTTCTCCGTCCTCTACATAGAATAGATTAGCTGCCTCTCTTGTCGCTAAAATAGGTTTACCGTAGCCCGTTTGCTCTAGCAGCTCTTCCTTTTCTGTTACAACTCTAGCAATTTCTTCACTATGCTGAATGATGTGTGCAAAATTGTTACTTTCATATTGACGGAAATTATAATCCGCCGCATCAATGAACAGTAACCCTTCATCTTTAAATAATTGATTCATTAACCGCGCAAAGAAATCAGTAAATGTCTCACTTTCGTTTAGCACATCTACTAATTGTTTAATAAGCGCCTCTGTATACTCGGTTTCCCCAATATCTCTAACAATGGTATTAATAAATTGTGTCATCGACTCTTTATTGAGCATCGTTGCCGAGGCCATTGTTTTACGTCTAGAGCGCTCACTGTATGCTCGTTTTTTTAATAACTCACCATGCACCGTATAGGTATGATTAATTTCTTCCAAATCATGATCTTCTCCAGCTATCCAAAAAACAGGTACGACAGATTTTTGAAGCTTCGCACTTTGCTCTTTTGCTAACACAATGACTGAAATCGCTTTATGAACGGAGTAAAGAGGGCCAGTTAAGATACCTGCTTGTTGGCCACCGATTATGACCATAGCTCCTTGTTCTAGTTGTTGTAAATGTTCATTCGCTTTTTGTGATAGCCCTAGTGGCTCCATAAATTGACGGATGATGGCTGTCAGCTCTTTTTGATCTCTGGCATGTTGTGCTAAATGCTTCGCTCTTTCCTCAAAAGCCTGATCATTAAAATCGTATTCAAAAAACTGATGAATGGCAGTATTTGGCGACCAGTAATCGGCTAGCACATTATTTTTTATAGGTACTTGGATAGACTCCAGTTTCATTTAACATAAGCTCCTCTACTCACTCAATCATTATTTTACTGATAACGAGAAATTGATTCCTCACATATTATGCACTTGATGCTGTAAATGTTTTTAGCCCATATTGCATTTCCCCCACCATGAACATAGCACTGCGCAATATTACGGAACTATTCTTCTAGCACTAGGCTTTATGACGTTTAATCAGTTTCCCATCCATAAAGAATGATTTTTTATATCTACTTTATAATGCTATTATTTTAACCCTTATAGCTCCAACATGAAAAGAAAATGCTTAGGCAACCTGTAAATAGTCTACAAGGGACTGAATGACACCGATTATGCAGATCACAACATACGCGGTGCTCAGTAATAAAAATAAAAAACGCCAAATTTTCTTTAATAAAGGCTTCACTTCTATTTCTTTTTTTGTCCGCCATTCAATATATGTAAAAATCATAGCCATCATTATTGCAAGGATGACTAAAAGTACCCCTGCATTTACTTGCCACAGTACTCCAATACCTAAGGGGACTGAAAAGAACAAGCAGAAGGTTGTCACATCAGAGGCCACACCAAATGCATGGGTACCACGTATTTTAACTTTCCGGCTAATTAAATAGACTATAATAAAAAGAACAATTGGGCAAAAAATAACGATACTAACAATAATATGTAAAAGGTCTTTCAACTTTGTTCACCGCTCTCCTCTATCGCAAGTACTTGGAGATATAAAGTACGCAAAGTAGGCAAATGATGACCATTTGTTAAAGCTTTATCCAAAATGGCACCAACAATTGTTTCAATCTCACTTTTTCTTCCCTGCATACGATCTGCAAGCATGGAAGATGTATTTTCGGCTGTTTGCCTACATAAGTCTACCACATCTCCAAAAGATATAGTGCGCTCAATATCTTCGAACGCAATCGTTAACTCCTGATAAATATTCTTCAAAAGGGCATACGCTCGTGTATTAGTCACTAGTTCCCCGTTCTTTATTTGTAATACATAAGTTAATGGATTGATTAAGCTATTAAATATTGCTTTTTCAAATAGCATCTTCTCCGCATTATCGACCATTTCAACAGGAAACAATGGTTTTTGTAATTGTAATAACTTTAGAAAAACAGGTGCTTCCCCTCGTTCAATAGCTATTTTACAAGGACCAATTCCTCTATGTTGAACCGTAGTTTGATTCCGCAATTGTGCACCAAAAGAAACGGAACAAAACGCGATGTTTTTTTGAGGTAAACTTCGTGCCTCCTCAAAATGAGCTAAGCCATTTTGCATAAAGAGCAAAGGTATTTCATTTGGTAGTGATGCTAATTGGTCATAGAGATTTTGTAAATGGACATATTTAACAGCGATCACAATTAAATCTTGAGGTGGTAATGCAATTAAATTTGTTGTAGAAGCAATTTTTTGTACAGTTTTAGTCCCATCAACATTCATTCGCGTTAATTGATTGGTAGTTAGCTCTTCTACCTGCTTCTGTTTTCTTGTCACTAATGATACTGACATTCCCGACTCTGCTAAAAAGCTTGCTGTTAATTGTCCAACCGCTCCAGCACCAATAACTGCTACCTTCATCATTTTATTTTACACCCTTTCCTCTCTACATTATTGAAACTATAAGAATAAGGTGCCTCAGAATAAATTCTAAGGCACCCCTAAGTAGGTTCTTCTATTATACAAGATTGGCTGATTATTGACGATATACAGAAAGGGTTTTATCTCTAGGAAAGATAAATATTGTATGCTCATCATAGTTACTGAAGTTTAATCTTTCATTAACGAATAACCTTGCTGCAGCCACTTCACTAATTTCTCATGTTCATTTTGCAACTCTCGATGTCTCATTTCAAGGGTTTGATAAGCATCTGTTAATTCGTCAAAACTTGTCAATGCCAATTTCAAGTGACTTCGCATAGATTGTTGGGGTTGATTTCGTACAGCTAATAATGACTGACTATATTGACCACGTAATGTTTTATTCCAACGGAAGCCACACGCCTGCTTTGTACGGCCCAGTTCCACAGCCGCCATTTCAAAAGCCTCCAACTGCGTTTTGCCATTTTGCACATTATGCAAGACAATTTCTGCTAGTCTTTCATCGTCTTCCTTTGTCCATTGATCTTTTCTTTTTTTCAATTCCATAATCTATCACCCTCGCATTTTTTACTACTATATGCAGTAGCGAGCAAAATAGAATCATTGCATGAAAAAAGACAGTGATTATGTTTTTCTTTCATCACTGCCTTTATACATCACTTATTATTCTTCTTTGTTAAGAAATTATTAACAGCCAGATGATGCGCTTCGCTTTCCCACAATTTTGCACACGTACGAACTTCCTCCATCACCCGCTCATACATATTTCGTTCTCGCCATTTCCGAAGCTCGATTTCCTTATAAGCTTTATGAACAGAAGGATGAATTTTTCGCATATGTTCAATAAAATCATTTAACGCCTCATCCTTTGAGCCTTCAAAAACTCGCATTGCCCACCCAATTTCATAGAGCAACTGCGCAGGATACGGCTTCGCATCCACAAGCATTTTTAATGCACGGTCATGACGTAATCCTCGTTCAAAAAGATATGTACCACCACCCCAACCACTCGTAATGGCTAAGGTTCCTTGAATAAAACCACATTTCGCATGATTTGCCACTAAACGAAAATCACAGGCTGTGGCAATCTCACAACCTCCACCAACTGCGGTACCATTTATAAGCGCTATAGTGGGTACGGGGAGTGTCGCAAGGTCATATAATATTTTCCCCATCTTACTTAACATACCAAATGCCTCATCCTCCGTCTCCAGTGAATGAAACTCAGATAAATCCCCTCCAGAGCAAAATGATTTTTCTCCAGCTCCTGTCACTACTAAAAAACGAACATCCTCATGTTTTCGAATATACGTAATGATTTCCTGAAGACCATTCATAACCTCATCATTGACAGCATTGCGCTTCTCTTCTCGATTAATCGTAAAAGTCATAACACCATCATAATTGTCGATCGTATAACTCACATTATTACCCCCTTTGTCTCCATGAACAAATTGTATCATACAATTATTTCACTATTATATTAAACTTCGCAATCAACGCAATATTCTGTTTTTAAGACATCGAAAAAAGGCTAGTAAAGAGCCATGGTCTCTCTACTAGCCTTTTAAGTGAGCAAACACTGTATTATTTGCTTACTACTTCTTTACCTTTGTATTGTCCGCAAGCTTTGCAAACACGGTGTGATAATTTAGCCTCACCACAGTTAGGGCAAGTTACCATACCAGGTACAGATAATTTGAAATGCGTACGACGCTTTCTTTTTGCAGTTTTAGAAGTTCTTCTAAATGGTACAGCCATTGATGGCACCTCCTTACAGATCGTCTATTCGTCTGTTTGATCAAAATACTTAGCTAAAGCAGCTAGTCTTGGATCCACTTTTTGTTCGTCAGCTTTTTTGTGTAGCTCTACGTCTTCATCTGTTGCATAAGACCAGCTTTTACCGCCTTGCACTTGTCCTTCGGTATTTTCCTTGAACACTTGCATAGGTACCTCGAGCAGCACTAGCTCCTCAAGAACTGGTTTCATGTCGATGACTTCACCGTCAATATAGTGAATGTCTCCGTCATCGTCTCCTCGTTGATCTTCGTCAATCCAGCTGAAAATTTCAACTGTCTCAACATCGATAGGAAACTCAACATCCTCCCACGTGCGAGCACATGGTAGCGTTAACGTCGCTGTCACAGTTAACTGACATGTCATTTGCGATGCACCAAAAGTACATAGCCCTTTTACATGAACGGGCGAAATTGCTCGAATATCCTGGTTTCGCTCCATCACTTCGTCCAGTTGGACAAAGGCATCGATTGGCATCCCGTTTTGGCGGTATTTAGATAATTGATGAATTGACCATTTCATTCGTTTAATCACCTCGAGACAACAATGTTGATTATATAATGTGTAAAAATAGATGTCAAGATAATTTCTTGTCACCTCTTTAAAACCTACCTATAATTATATACTATAAGAAGTATATTTGCTCTAAACAGCTTACCATAAAACATAAATGATCAGGAGGGAAAGCATGAAAGCAGTTGGAGTTGTTGTTGAATATAATCCTTTTCACAACGGGCATGCCTATCATTTAACACAGGCAAAAAAAGTAGCGAAAGCAGATATTGTCATCGCTGTTATGAGTGGAACATTTTTACAACGCGGTGAACCAGCTATGGTTGATAAATGGACACGTACAAAAATGGCACTCGCAGGTGGTGTAGACATTGTCATTGAGCTTCCTTATGTCTATAGTACAGCTCCTGCTACTGATTTCGCCAAGGGTGCGATTTCATTATTAACTGCTGTTGGCTGCGACTCGTTCGCTTTTGGTAGTGAGGATGGCTCTATCCAACCGTTCTTGAACACTTTTGAGCTGATCGACAATAATCGTACAGAGTATGACGCACTTATTAAAGACAGCCTTAAAACAGGCACTAGCTATCCTAAAAGCCTATATTACGCCTATGAACAGCTTACTCAGAAGTTCCCTGCTCCATACATTGATCTTGCACAACCCAATAATATTCTTGGCTTTCATTATCTAGAGGCTGCGAGAACGCTGAACAGTAACATCCAGCCACTTACCATCCCTCGTATTGCAGCAGGCTATCATGATGCACTTAAAGAGGACGCATCCATCGCAAGTGCTACGGGAATACGTAAGGCCCTAGCAACTACAAGTTCTTTACAGAGTATTCAAAAGGTTGTTCCGGAGGCATCTTTTGATTATTTGGCAGACTGGCATAGACACTATAAAAAATTTGCTAGCTGGGAATCATTTTGGCCACTATTACAGTTCACGATTATGAGACACACGCCTTCTGAGCTCACTCGTTATGCAGAAGTAACTGAGGGGATTGAGAATGCTATTATGAAAGCAGCCAAAAACAGCTCATCCTTTAATAGCTTTATGGAAAAAATAAAATCTAAACGTTATACCTGGACACGCCTTCAACGTATGATTACACATATTTATACAGGATTTACAAAGGAACAGCTACACAGCTTTGAAGCTCCATCATTTATCCGTTTACTAGGTATGAGCGAAACTGGCCAAGCTTATTTAGGAAAGCGGAAAAAAGATATCGAATTACCTTTAATAAGCCGTGTTGCAGCTGCAAAAGATGCTATGCTGGCCATCGATATTCATGCTGCAGAGCTATACAATTTAAGTATAGAGCAAGGCGTTACAGCGCTAAGTCTTCCAAAAGATTATCAAACACCACCAATCCGTTATTAAAGGCATAAAAGGGATGCTAGATGGGTTCTAGCATCCCTTTATCGTCTTTTATTTTGGTTGTAGCTGCTTTAAATAATGGATGGCATCGTCCACGTTTTTCACAGGTACAATTTTCATCTTTGTCCCAATCTCCTTCGCTGTTTTTAAAGCAGTCGTATAATTGGATTCTAACTCTGGATACTTTGCCTTCATCTCTGGTGAAATATCATCATCAGGGGCAAAAAAGATTTCCATATCATCACGATCAGCCGCTATAATCTTATAGTCAATTCCGCCAATTCGGCCAACAGATCCATCAACTAGCATTTCTCCGGTACCCGCGATGGCATAACCTTTCGTTAAATCCTCATCCAGAAGTTGATCTAATATTTCAAGTGTAAACATCAATCCTGCAGAAGGACCACCAATATCCTCTGTCTTCATTGTCACCTGTGGATTAGTTTCTATCGATTTGCTTTCTGTATAAGAAATCCCTAAACCGGCTCTATGCTCCTGTGCATTTGGTATTTCTTTCAATGTAATTGTTGCCTTCTGCTGTTCTTCATTACGTATAAATTGAATCGATACCTGATCCCCGAGCTGTTTAGGCTGTAAAAGCTCAACAAGCATCTGCTGATTAGTTATTTTTTGTCCATCTACTTCAATTATTTCATCCCCGGCTTTTAAGATGCCATCTGAAGCGCCACCATCCAATACATTTAAGATAAAGACACCATTAAAATGAACTTTTGTCTCTAATCCCGCTCTTTGGAAAGCTACATATTTAGCATTAAATTGGGAATCCGACATTAATTTTAACTGTCGAACATTATATTCCTCATCATCCTCTAATGGATTTCGGACTTGTTCAATATCCATGAGCTTTTGATACTTTTGAGTTTTAGCCCATAAATATGAAAACGGTGTAGCTTGCTGCATAGCGACCGTCATCAAACTCATAGACCCTAAACTATCTGCCTCCTTGCTATCGACCGTAACAAATTTACTGACATCATAGGCACTACCAGGTTTCATAATATACGCGTCTAGTCGGTATAACATCATAGAACAAATCACGACTATTAACACCGCATAAATGCCAATTTTTCTCTTCACTTGAATACACCTCCTAGGACGCTTGCAAAAACCATACGTTCATGTTTTTGCCTTTCACACATATATTAATTTTAGCATTTGCCTATGTGAATGACAAAAAGTTGAAACGAGATGATCATATGTTTGCTACAATTCAAATAGCGCTCTGCGTAATTCTAATTCTCTTACTCTTGTTATTCCCACAAACCGCTCATAGTGGTACTGATTTAGGCTTATCTCTTTTCATGGAGGCGCTATTTCCGTATTTACTACCGTATTTAGTGTTAACACAATGGCTCCTGCGTTTAACAGCCCCTATGCGTACCAAAACAAAAAGAGCTTCTTTATACGTACAAGCCTACATTATTAGCGCACTTGGAGGCTATCCTACTGGAGCGACCACTATTGTTTATTTAAAAAACAGTGGACAATTACATCCTAAGGAAGCAAATTTTCTACTAGCCGTTTGTCATGCACCAAGTCCATTATTCGTGTTAGGCTTTGTAAGCCTTGATTTACTACACAGTAATACGTTTGGATGGTTGTTTTTATGTTTACTACATATGTTTAATATTTGTTGCTTAGTAACTGGTTACTTTTTATACCGCAAAACGGATTCACCAACCATCACTGTACACAACACTACACTGTACACAGCTCCCTTTTCAGAAAGTATTAAAGAAACTGCCCCAACCATTTTATTAGTGGGTACAACCATTATCTTTTTCACAACCATTCAGACTATCGTGCAACAGGGCTTAGATCAATTAATACCGAAGCTACCTTATACGATTGAACTTTCCTTAGCCGCCATCCTAGAAGTGACAAATGGTCTTAAAATGACCGTTACGGCATTCCCTGATTTCCCGTATACCTCTTTACTAGTCGTCATTTTGTTAACGATGCAAAGTATAAGTATTCATTTACAAATTTTTGTGATTGCTAAATCCGCCAAACTTTCTGTGAGACCTTATCTAAAATTTCGCCTCCTTAGCATAATCATTGTACCAACTATTTATGCTCTATTTTTTCTGAAATAATTAGTTTTCACCGATAAAAAAGAGGATGTTCAGCGTATATTACCGACATCCTCTTCAACCACTATTGGGTAAAACCATATTTTTCTTTTAGAGCTTGTACAACACAATCTGGAACTAACTCATTGACATCACTTCCATATTTCGCAACCTCTTTTACAATGCTGGAACTTAGGAATGAGTATTGATTCTTCGTCATAATGAAGAATGTTTCGATTGTTTCATCTAGGAAACGGTTCATAGAAGTAATTTGCATTTCATATTCAAAATCTGAAACTGCTCGTAAGCCACGTACAATGGCCTTAGCTTTCTTTTCTTTAGCATAGTCTATAAGAAGACCTGAAGAACTTTCTATCCGAACATTAGGAATCGCTTTTGTTACTTCAGCCATTAAAGCCATACGCTCCTCTACAGAAAACAACGGATTTTTTGCTGAATTGTTTAATACGGCTACATAGACGATATCGAACACATCGGCTGCACGTTTAATAATATCTAAATGGCCAAATGTCACAGGGTCAAAACTTCCAGGAACTACAGCAATTTTCTCTGACAACTTATTCTCCCTCTTCCTCTGTACAGCGATAAACAGAAATAATTGTTCCGCCATATGTTTCTTGTCTTTTTAAAACAAACTCACCAAAACTTTGAGGTAATGTTATTTCTTTTGCATGTTCACATAAAATAATACCATTTTGTTGAATTTTTTCATTATCAACGAGTAATTGCACTAAGTCATAATATTCCTTTTGATGATAAGGCGGATCTAAAAAAACTAATGAAAACGTAATATCACGCTTTAATAGCGCTTTCACAGCACGCTTTGCATCAATGCGAAACAGCTCAGTATGTTCTTCGTAACGGCATTTTTTAATATTTTCTTGTAGCACCTGAAAGGCTTTTGCATCTTTTTCAATAAAAATAGCACGCTCTGCCCCACGACTTAGCGATTCAATACCTAAACCACCGCTTCCTGCAAACAAATCAAGTGCAGTACCTCCATCAAAAAAAGGACCAATAATATTAAAAATCGATTCCTTCACCTTATCAGTTGTAGGTCTCGTCGTATTCCCAGCTATCGCCTTTAGCGGCATTCCTTTACGCTCTCCTGCTACAACTCTCATATAAGCTATCACCGTACTTTCATCCATATAAAATATTTTTGCAGCGAAAGGAAAGCCCTCCGCTGCAAAAGTTATTGTTGCTCTTGTGTTAATACTTGAATACGTTCCTCTTTCTTTTGTAATTCAACTAAGAATAAACGTTGTAACCAAGCCTCTTCCACATAATATTGATTAGCAATTTTAATAATTGGCTCTGAAATAGTTGAATATCTTCGCTGATTAAATACATAGAAACCAGGTTCTTTAGGGAATCGGAATGTGCGATGCTCGCTATTTACATAATAGCCGTTCTTCCCTTCTCCAACTGTATACCCAAGATAAGGTAATAACGTATCTGCCGTATATAACGCTTGTCCTTCATATAGAATAACATGAACGTCTTCCTTCAATACATCATTTACATACACATCACGAGAATCCTCAAATAATAATGGGTACGTTCCTTCTTTCTGGGCTGCATTTAACGTAAAGTAAGATGTTTTAGCATCTAACACTTGTGATAAATACTCATCCATTGTTTTTGGTGATAGAGGATCATCTCCAAGTTTTTTCAACTTATCCTGCCAAGCCTGCTGTTGACTATCTGTCATGTAATCATTTAATGTCTTTACAATTTTCTTTGCCTTGTCTCCACCAATTGGATCGTTTACTAAATAGGATGCCATAACTTCAAGCAACCATTCTGGGGAGTCTACAAATGTATATTGCGATTTTATTTGGGACAAAATGACTTCCTGTTCAACAGCTTGTGCTGTAAGTGTTGGTAAAAATAACAATCTTTCATCATGAATTGGGACAGGACTTTTCTCTTGAATAATTGCAATATGTTCATCATTTAAAAACTGTAAATTCTCTAATGATTTTAGGAAATCATTCGGAATAGCCTGTTGTGCATAAATCGATAATATAGGCGTTTGTTCTTGTACTTTGAGTTTGCCTGCTTGCCAATAAAGGTCATGAACAGTCCCGTTACCTCTAAACATCGTATAGTTAACGAGTGATAGCTGTTGTTGACCTACTAATGGCAAACCTGTAATCCATTGTCCATTAATTTTACTATCTGTAGAAATATGAACAATTGAATAGGACGCTTCACCATTTATTAGTGTAGCAAAAACATCTTGAAGGAGCATCTTATTTTTCAAGCCACCCTCAATCGGAATTATGTATGACACAGATTGTGATTTTGTTTCCCCTTTTGCAAAATAAGAGACCTCATCTGATAATCGATCACAGCTTTTTTCATTCTCAATAAAGCAACTAGGGTTTGTTGCCTTTTCAGGCCATTTAATTTTTACCTTTTGATTGGGTAAATTTTTAAAATGCTGACGAATATCTAAGCTATTTTCACGATAAACAATCTCTATTTCCTGAGAGTAATGAAAATCCCCTATGCCGGTTTCTAAATCAGATGAGTATGCATGATACTGGAAAAATAACGTCCCTGAAATAATAAGTACTAAAATAGAAAAAAAGCTTAATGCAAATTTCATGTGCTTGACCTCCCGCAGCATGATACTATGAGTATTGGAAAGGATGTGCAGTTATTATGCCACAACAATTTATAGAATTAGGAGAAGGCTATGGTGATGTATACGAGCTACTTGAAATTATTAAAACCAATCAGGAACGCTTTCATCAGGCCTTTTTACTAACATCTACAAAAGGAGATAAAAAGGTAATCTCCTTAGCCGTTGCCTTCAAACCAGTTGGCGAAAGTAAATTCATGCCCATATATATTTGTCGTGAAGGCATCCCTTATCATGATGAGGAACCAACTAAGCGACAAAAAATGTTTGAAGCACAAATAGAACAACTAGACCGAAAAGCAGTTGTTGTAGAAATAAAGCACTCATCTATATTTTCGGAATCAAAACTATTTTATCAATACTTAATCGGCATATTAAGACTAAATAACTATATACCTGCATTAGCATAATATTATAGACCTACTTTATAGTCATATTCCTTTGCTTTATCCGGCTTTGCATTTTCATATTCAGTTTTGACAAATGGACGATAAGATTCCACAACGTCTTTCACAAAAGGAAGGCGTTGTAGTTTTGTTGTCAACATTTCAATATCCTCACGATTACAATATAGCACTACGTATTTTTGTCTTCTAGAAATATAAAGAACATGACCATATTTCCGAAGAGACTTCGCATGTTTTAATTGATGGACGTAAACGATTAGCCCTTGTCGTTCGTTCATATTGGATTCCCTCATTTCTTACCTAAAAGAATACCATAGACCAGAAAATGATAGCAACAGAGTTTAGCTGACAGAACACTCGATTTTCCGTTATAATGGAAAAGCATACTACGTTAAACATCGTAGGAATTCGAATCAGTTGTTTTAAATAGCTTACATGATTATTTTTCCACGGAATGAATGTACATTTTGCTGAAGGATGATAATGCCTCATACCTCCACCATAGGAAGCATGAAAGAATCATCATTCACTTAACCTAATTACTAGTTTTATAAAGCTCTCGGACGGAAGTGGGAGCTAGTCATTACACAAT
This sequence comes from Lysinibacillus sp. GbtcB16, assembly GCF_019091145.1. Taxonomy (NCBI): domain Bacteria; kingdom Bacillati; phylum Bacillota; class Bacilli; order Caryophanales; family Bacillaceae; genus Lysinibacillus; species Lysinibacillus sp. GbtcB16. The sequence continues at coordinate 333,982 of NZ_JAGXJV010000001.1, read as the reverse complement.
GAATTCACCATTTACTTTAATAGGTAAAAAATTGTTAAGGAGGACGAATATGGGGAAGAAAACTAAAATAGCAATTGCAATCGCAGCTGCAAGTGCGGCAGCTTGGGCAGGTAGTAAAGCTATTTCTAAACCACAGCAACGTGAAGGTAAACAAGCATTACAATTTGATCGCACAATCATTCTTGCACACCGAGGCGGAGCTCATTTAGCACCTGAACATACTATGATCGCCTTTGACAAAGCAGCGCAGCTAGGCGTTGATGGATTTGAAATAGACGTACGTTTAACAAAAGACGAAGAAATTATTGTTTTCCACGATGATACAGTTGAACGAACAACAGACGGCTATGGCCTTATAGCTGATATGACATTGGCAGAAATCAATGCCTTAAATCACGGCTATCATTTTGAAAATTTAGATGGGGCCTTCCCATACCGTGAGGATAAAATACAAGTTGTAACATTACGAGAGCTACTTGAGGCGTATCCACAAATGTTGATCAATATTGATATTAAAGATGCCCCTGAAACTTATGAAGGAAGTCTAATGCCTTCTAAGCTTTGGCGTTTAATTGAAGAACTAGGCGCAGAGGATCGTGTCGTTGTAACAAGCTTTTACGGGGAGCAAATAGATCGCTTTAACTTATATGCTCAAAATCAGGTAGCGCTTGGTGCAGGAGAATCAGATGTGAGAAAAGCATTTGCTTCCTTCTCCAGTCAATTCGGACATTTGTATCATCCAAAAGTAGATGTGTTCCAAATTCCTCCTAAATCAGGGGTTATCGCTTTAGATTCTCCAAAGTTTATTCAGTTTTTAAATAATCTCAACATTCCTGTCCATTATTGGACAATCAATGACTTAGACACAATGAAAAAATTAATTAATAACGGCGCTAAAGGAATTATCACGGACCGCCCAGATATAGCCGTAGAGCTATTTCAAACGCAAGAGTCTTAATAAGTAAGTCCATGGAAGGGTCAATGCTCTAAATAAGTACCTTCCCACCTACTTGAACTACCCCGTAAAAGTTAGACATCAATCTAACTTTTACGGGGGTTTTTTTTATGGGTGTTGAACAACGTATTCAAGCAGTTCAACGATATTTACATGGAAATGAACCTATGATCGAAATTGCGAAAGATATCGGTGTGACAGCTCAGGTTGTCAGTGAATGGGTTCGCCGTAATCAAAAAAATGGCGTAGAGACTTTCTTAAAGTTCTATACAAAATATTCAGCTGACTATAAATTGAATGTACTTAATTATATGAACGAGACAGGTACATCTTCGAGAGACACAGCTGCACTATTCATTATTTCATCTCCTGGCATGATTCGGAATTGGAAGTTAAAGTTTGAAGTTGGTGGTTATGATGCTCTTGTTTCTAAAAAAAAGGGGCATCCATCTATGAAAAAAGAGACAAAAAGAACAACGAAATCAACACCAGCTGAAGGATCTGTTGAGGCCCTATTCCATCCCTTGGTATGACTGCAATCCGATATGTTTTCATGTATGTTGCCTCCTTTAATAATTGTATAGAAAAAGACTGTAAACAAACTCAGTTTTACCTTTGAGTTGTGTACAGTCTCGTAGAGATGTGTTTAAACACATCTTAATTTACGCTGAGCAAGAGCATGAACCGCCCGAGCCACATCCTCCTCCGCAAGATGAGCCAGATGCAAAGAATGGATTGCTTACAGGGACTTTTACCGCTTCAGAGACTGTTTTCCCTACAAGTAGGCTAATCTCATCAAGCAAGTCCTGAAAATCGTTTTCAGCAATTTTTAAAGCTGAAACCTTTTCATTTAAGTCGAGCGCCCTTTTCTGTTGGCGAATCGACTTCATAATTGTATGGTAGTCCGGATGATATTTTCCGAAACGTTGTACATCTTCGTACTGTTCTTTCATGCGATTAAACGCGTAAATAGCTTCTACAATTTGTGTATCACTATAAACGGCATCATACGCTTGCTGAAGCGCCATCGCTGGTTCTGAGGAAAGAATCATCTCACAAAGCGCTTCCGCCTCATCTAAAATGAATACCCAGTCAGAGGTCATCATCATTTTTAATTCCCCCAATCTCTTACCCATCATAACAGATTTTATGGTAATTTTACATTATTGAGATTATTAATGAAAGAGGTTTTTCCAATTGATGACAACACCCAAAGAAAAAATCGAACTATTATTAGGGGCAATTTTACAAGATAGTACGGAGGAAGATGAAGAAGTTCTTTTACATCTTTTAACCGGGCTCCGAGAAAAACAGCAAGGTATTCACCGTCGCTATATTAACGCAGCCTTACATATGGTTGGCAAGTTTGAGCCTGAAGTCAGTGAGGTACGCATTCCAATTACACCAATAATTCACAACACAATTAAGGTGCCACACGGGGGCATCATTGCGACGATAGCCGATGCGGCAATGGGGGGACTTGCTTCCCGTTCTGTACCAGAAGGATTTAATGTAGTAACTACCAATATGAATGTCACGTATATTGCCACAACAACGAATAAAGAATTAATTGCGCGTGGTCGTTTTGTCCATAAAGGGCGGCAAACACTAGTAATGGAATGTGATATCGAAGATGAGACAGGGCGCAAGCTAGCCATTGCTACAGGATCATTTTTTGTTATTCAGCGTCGGTAAGTAGACCTGTAAAATAGTCCTTAATACATTGTTGATCGGAAAAAGGGAATTTTTGATTTTTAATTTGTTGTGTTTGTTCATGCCCTTTTCCGGCAACAAGGACAATGTCCCCTTTTTTCGCCTTCGCTAATGCTTGATGGATTGCAACTTTACGGTCTAAATAGATTTCATAGTATTGTTGCTCTGTAAAACCAGCAATAATACTTTCGTTTATAATGATCGGATCTTCATCTCGAGGATTATCCGTTGTTAAATAGATAACGTCTGCATATTTACTTGCTACAGCGCCCATAGCAAAACGTTTCGCTTTATCCCGATTTCCACCACAACTAAAGACAAGATAAATCGTTTTCGAGCGATCGAATGTTTGTAACACAGCTTGGAGGGCTTCAGCCGTATGGGCATAATCTACATACACATCAATTCCTACTGGGTTATCAATCTTCTCGAGCCTACCTTCAGGAAGCCTTAAGGACCACATATGTTCGACTATATCATCCATTGGAATTCCTAAGCGCCATACTGCCATCAATGCTGCAACCGTATTTTGCACATGGTACTTCCCTACAAAAGGAATTTCTACAATATGCTCACTCGCGGATGTTTGTAAGCAGAGCACTGTTTTGCCAACTGTTTCACTGACAATTTGGATATGTAAATCATTGTGATTATCAAAGCCAAATGAGCAGGATTTTTTCTTATCATAAATTCCAACAGAACGGCAAAAGTTATCATCGCCATTTAATACTAGCTTTTTAGATAAATCAGCTAATCTTTTCTTCGCCCGTTTATAGGCTTCTAATCCTCCATGATCCTCTAAATGATCTTCAGATAGGTTTAAAAACACGCCGCAATCAATGTCACAATGATCGAGTCTATGTTGCTGTAACCCCATTGAAGATGCTTCTAATACTACATGTGACACACCTTTGCGTACACATTGTTTTAATATCGGGTGCAATTCCTTCGCCTGCAATGTGGTAAGTTCCTCGTAAGAAGTTTGTTGCTTTTCGCCATCAAGATAAAACCCAATTGTTCCTATAACCGCCGCTTTTTTATGTAGAGCGTTTAAAAGCTGACTGACAAAATGACTCACTGTCGTCTTTCCGTTTGTCCCCGTTATTGCAATAACACTTAATGCTTCTGCTGGAAAAGCTGCTAACTTCGCGCTTGCATACGATAGGAATAAGGCTGTATTAGGAACCCATACAAAAGGAATTTCTTTATCAATAATTGGTAAGGAAATACTTTCCTCCGAGACTATTGCTGCTGCTCCACGGGCCAATGCTTCTTTGACAAAACGACTTCCTGAAGTTTTTTTGCCTTTTCGTACAATAAATATGTCGCCAGGTTGTACGGCCTGTGCATAATCCTCTACGCCTGTAATTTCTGTTCGAATCGATCCTCCGGTTACGCTACATGGCCAGTCTTTCAATAACTCAGCTAATTGCAAGCCTCTTCCCCCTTTCAGTTCTCTATCATATGACGGCCTTTGTAACGGTGTGACGAAAAATGTAGAAGCCGCTTGGGGCAAGTGGAAGCACAAAAAAAATGAAGACAAGTCCATTCAGCGAATGCTTGTCTTCATGTAAATTTATTATGTTATGGCGATTGATCGGTTTTCTCTTGCTCTACAGGTTCTTCACTTTCAGACTCTTCATTATTTGAATCTTCATTATCCATCTTCAGTGAAGCAGGTTCTATATAAATTTGTGTATAATAATCGACGAAAACACCTGAACCAACTTGTGAATATTTATCATTTAATAGAACTTTCCGGTGTTCGGGAGAATTTGTCCAGCCATGCATTGCCTCAATCGCATCAAGATAGGCAGTTGCTAGATTTTCATTCGCATCGCTATAGTCAATGCTCTGCGCTTGTAACCTCTTTTTAAGATCTCCATATGTGGGAGATTCATGTGATAAAAAATTTTGCACCTTCATATCTTCGCTATGCATTCTCGCTGTATTTTCCAATGATTCATTCATCTCTACAGGCGGCAACCCATGATGCTCCCGCGTTACATTTAGTAAATCATCGAGCTGTTTGGCATTCGCCCTATCAATTTCCTGCTGTAAAAATGAAGAAGGCGGGGTACGTCTAACAAGCTCTCCTTGGTAACTCATTTCATATGGCTGATGAAGGACAAGTGTTTTACTGTTGGTATATCGTATCCCTTGTAATTCACTCGTTTCCCGGTCAATATAAAGCTGCGCGTATAGTCCATCAAATTTGATCAGTAATCTTGTTTGCATATCTTCTTCATTCATGGAGAATATGTAAATATTATCACCAACATTTGCGGCTACCTCATAATCAATAATCGTCATGCGATAAATTTCATCTCGTTTTTGCCCAACTTTAAAAGGAAATGCATTGATATTTTGCCCTGCTATGTAAACTTGCGTGACGACGTTATTTTCAACGCCAATCATAAAAAAGGTAGACACATCTTTATTATAGACCCACCAATCATACCCAAAAGAGGAGGGTTCCTTCCGTCCAGGTTCCCCATATTGCTCCAAAACGGTTTGTGTGCCTTTCCCTATTAATGTTGAAATACCCGTTTGTGGACGTGTCATTGCTCCTATATCGGGCTGTTTTAGCTCCGTTTGAGGGATTATATTAGAATTGGTATTTGGGCCTTCTAGTGGTTCATTTTCCTTAGGGGTATTAAAAAACATAAAGCCGATTAATGCGATTGCACCACAAATCATTAATATGCGGAATAAAGCTTTCATATAGGACTCCTTTCATCACCATTATTGTAAGTTATTATATCAATTGTAATTGGGTTGACACAATGTTGTCATTGCAACAATGTCGAATATGCTCTATTATAAAAATGAGCGTATACTTTGTACGAGAACCTAAAGGAGGATTATACATGTATTTTGAAAATACTAACCTTGAAAATTTAACCGCTGATCAAGAGCTAATTGTCAGCATTATGAAAAAACATGGTTTAGAATGTGATGGCGGTTGGGATTATGAACGTATGACATTCGATAAACGTTTCGATACTCGTGAAGGTCGTTATTACCTACGCGTTTTCGCATATGCCATTTCTGGTGATGTTGGTGCTCATGATGCCATCCTTACATTAATGAAACCAGCACTTGGTAAGTACTATTATCCACATGGTGTTGAATATGGAGAAGATGAAGTTTTCCCAGCACATATTGTGAAAAAATGTGAAGAAATCTTAAAAAAGGTTAAATTAGAATTAGATCAATTCTCAATCGAGCCTACAAATAAAAATAACTTTGAACCTGTTAACGCACGCTAATCTTTATTCATTAAAAAGTGATAGCAAGTATAGCATTAAATAGCTTCATTGTTACGAAAAGACTGGTAGTCCAGTCTTTTTTATTTTGAGTAAAAATTAGATTTCTTCTCATACTACCTATATCTAGAACAAGATGTAGGTGAGAAAATTGTTGTCATTTTTTAATCGTCCTTTTTTTCGTCATCCCATTATTGTTATCGCGATTGGGATTTTTCTCCTCTGGTTTATTTCAATATCATTGCCGATCTTACTTGCCTACTTAACTGCCTTACTTTTAGAACCTATTATAGTTCGGATGAGCAAACGTTTTCGAAAAAAGCGTAAAATAGTGGTTTCCATCTTTTTTTTATTCTTCCTAAGTATCTCTTTATTATTATGTACGCTTATTATTTATGTAAGCTGGAAACAATTTTCATCATTTATTATTGATATTCCAGATTATTTGAATCAACTTTCTGCACTATGGATTCAAATGCAATCTAAACTAAGTAACCACACCTATCATTTACCTGTAGAACTAGTTTCACAAATTCAATCCATGATTGCAAGGGCTTTAGCTTCCACTGAAAAATTTGCACATTCCTTAACAAACATCGATGTCTGGTCTGCCTTATTAACGTATATCCCTACACGATTATTTGATATTTTTGTCTATTGGATTGTCTTGTATATGTTGCTTTTGGAATTGCCAACCATCAATCAAAAAATTTTAATGCCCGTCCCTTTCCACTACCATCAGAAAATTGTGTTTATTGGTGAACGAGTTAAATTAGCCTTATTTGGATTTTTGAAAGCACAATTGCTTGTCGGATTAGGTATTTTTGCTTTAGCTATCGCAGCCTTTTATTTTCTCAAAACGCCATTTCCTCTATTATTAGCATTGTTGCTTGTCGTCTTAGACTTTATTCCTTTTCTTGACTCATTTATTTTATTAGTCCCATGGGCAATCTATCAAGTTTTTGCTGGGGATTATATTTACGCCGCTGTGTTAATTGTATTAACAGTAGGTCAATTTTTAGTTCGTCGTATGATTGAGCCAAAAATAATAGGTGATAAAATTGGGCTTTCTTCTCTTTCAACCTTTATTGCGATGTTTATCGGATTTAAAATTTTTGGATTTTCTGGTATTTTAATTGGCCCATTACTTTTTGTAGTAGTTCTCTCATTAATTCAGCCAACAACAAAAAACCTCCCACCTACTGAAAAATAAGGTGGGAGATTTTTGTTATATGCCTAAAATGGCTTTAATAACCGATGTTGTTTCGCCCGGTTCAAATAAAATATACAATAATAAATAAACAAGGACACCTGTTATAGCGACGAAGAACCAAATAATACTTGTAATCGGTCCAATACGACGGTGTAATTTTAAATTCGTTTTAAGACCTGAAACTATACTAACTATCCCAAATACGGCCCCAGAAGTTGCCAAAATAATATGGAAAATCAAGAAGAACGTATAATAAGGTTTTAAATGTTCTCCACCACCAAAGGCAGTATTTCCAATAAACACTGTACGGGAAGCATAAATAATAAAGAAGATCAGTGCAGCAACACCTGCAGCAAGCATTACTTTTTTATGCCCTTCTACATTTCTTTTTATAATTAAGCCCCAACCTATTGCTACTAGTACAGCACTAATAACAATAAACGATGTACTAATAGTAGGCAAAATTTGTAATTCCATTATCAAAACCCCTTATACAAAGTAAATTTCTATTTTATAATTAATGTTGCTGTTGACTTTCCCATTTTTTTTGATGGGCTGCTAATGCATCAGCAGTAATTTTATCTGGATCTTTTTGTTCAGCACGATACCATTTGGTAAAGATTGCACCTAATAATATACCAAAAATCAGCTCTTGTATAATTTTCATAAGCACGCCGCCTAACTGCTGGTCAGCAACAGGTTTCATATCCGTAAATAGCTCAGGTCCTGATAATGATAGTCCCGACAACGTAGAGGCTGGAACACAAAGCTCCATTGCCTTTAACCAAGCATCACCATTCGTATACGTTTCATACATAGCATTAGGTGCAAAAATGATTAATCCACAAGCGGGAGTTATTAAAACGGCATTGGCAATAATATAGCCTAATTTATGCAAGGGCTTCATTTGTTCTTTACCTGGCATATTTTGAATTAAAGGCCAGTACATGAAAACAGCTGATAGAAATAAGACAAATGTATAGGTACCATGTAGTGTTTCATTTAACTTAATATAATCTAATACATCCGGTAAGTGATAGAAGGAAAATAGACCAATAAACACAAACACTGCAACTACTGGTAATGTTAGTACTTTAAATATCGTTCTAACAACTGGTGCTTCAATCGCAACCTTCCAAACCCACCAAGGTATTCCTTTAATTAAGAAAATCGGTACAAGCAATAATAAAATAGCCATTTGAACCATATGCATCGTAAACATAATATGAGCCATTAAATCAACTGGAGACCCTTTAATGATATATATGGTAATCATCGCTAATACAAAATAAATCGCTTGTCCCTTTTTTAAAGGTTCGCTTTCTTTAAAATCCTGACGCCACTTTACTGTGACTAAAAAATAGACGATTGTTATAAAAACAAGAACCCCTATTAAATATGGGCTCCATAACGCTTGGAAACCAAATATACTAAGTGGCATATAGAACGCACTCCTTTAAACTTCAGTACTCCTATTATAAAACGCTTACAGCTATACTGCAATGAACGAAAGGTGAACAAATGTTAAGTTTGCCAGTGTTTGCTTCTTTTTGCAACCATCACTAAAATTTAAAATACAAAAAGCACGTTCGTACAAAGTGACGAACGTGCTTTTATTGGTGATTACCACCAAATAATTGTTAAGAATGCTAAGAAGAATGTAAATGCAATTAAAATCCCCATCCACATGAAGAATCCAATAACTCCACCGAAGTGTGTTTTTTTGTCTTCTAAGTGCATGAAAGAATACAGTTGAAGTACAACTTGAACACCCGCTAATAATAAAACGAATGGCATAATTAAGTATTTAGAAAAATCAGCTGCAACTACTGCGAAAGCGATAAAAGTAAAGAAAATCATAATCGCAAAGTTGAGTACTTGTTTACGCATATGAACGGCATTATGATGACGATCATACTCATATTGTGCCTGTGATTTAGCAACTATAGGTGTATCGTGTGAAGACATTATCCGATCACTCCCATCAAGTAAACTACTGTAAAGATGAATACCCAAACAACATCGATAAAGTGCCAATATAAAGCAGCTACGAAGAATTTAGGTGCATTGTACAAGTTTAAACCACGTTTAGCATTACGAATCATTAAAGTTGCGATCCATACAAGTCCTAAAGTTACGTGGAAACCATGTGTACCAACTAAAGAATAGAATGCAGTTGCGAATGCAGATTGGTTAAATGTAAAACCAAGATGCACATAGTGTTGGAACTCATAAATTTCAAGTGCTAAGAAACCAAGACCTAAAGCTAAAGTAATGGCTAACCAAGTTTGCATCCCTTTAAAGTTAAAGTTACGCATATGGTAAATTGCATAAACAGATGTTAGTGAAGATGTTAAAAGTAACATCGTCATAGCAAATGCTAATGGTAATTCAAATAACCCTTGAGTTGTGAACTCCATGCCAGCTGGCCCTTTGTTCTTAAGCGCTAAGTAAGTAGCGAATAAACTTGCGAAAAGTACAACTTCACAGGCAAGGAAAATCCAGAAACCAACGACTTTGTTTTTACCTTCCAGCGTTGCTTGTTCAGGATGATCTGGCCAAGTATGAGGAGTAAATTTAGTATTGAAATCCATTATTTATTTCCTCCTTTGCCATAAAGTTGTTCTTCAATTTCAATAATTTCTTCTTTGTGTAAATGGAAGCCGTGATCATCTTTAACAGAACGGACAATCATTGCACCAAATGTAATTGCAAGACCAGCAATTAAAATATAGATTGACCAAGGTTTATCTGCATCAGGGTTGTAAAGCGCACCGAATGCTGCAATAAACATACCTAATGAAATAACGAATGGAATCGCTGAGTTATTTGGCATATGAATATCGCCTAGTGGCTCAGCAAATGTAACTTCTTTGTTGCCTTCTTGTTTCTCAATCCACCATGGATCTAAACCACGAACAAGAGGTGTTTGACGGAAGTTGTAGAATGGAATTGGTTGTGGAATTGACCATTCTAATGTACGTCCATCGCCCCATGGATCGCGACCTGCTGGTTTGCCTTTGATAGACATTAAGCAGTTGATTACCATTAAGATAACCCCTACACCCATCATTAATGCACCGATTGTAGAGATATAGTTGAATTGATCCCAACCTTGACCTTCCATGTAAGTGAATACACGACGTGGCATACCCATTAAACCAAGGAAGTGTTGAACGAAGAACGTTAAATGGAATCCGATAAAGAATACCCAGAACGTAATTTTACCAAGCGTTTCGTTTAACATACGGTTGAAGAAAATTGGCCAGTAGAAATGTGCTGAACCAAATAATGCAGTAACGATACCACCAACGATTACATAGTGGAAGTGAGCTACGATAAAGTAAGAATCATGTAATTGATAGTCAAGAGGTGCAGATGCTTGCATAACCCCTGTAACACCACCCGCAACGAATGACGGGATGAAACCAAGTGCATAAAGCATTGGCGTTGTAACTTTAATAGATCCGCCCCAAATTGTTAGGATCCAGTTAAATACCTTCATACCTGTTGGAACGGCAATTGCCATTGTAGCAACAGCGAAGATAGCGTTTGCTGTTGGCCCAAGACCAACTGTAAACATGTGATGGGCCCAAACCATGAACCCTAAGAAACCGATTAAAATTGTTGCGAATACCATTGAAGAGTATCCGAATAAACGTTTACGAGAGAACGCAGGGATAATCTCAGAGAATAATCCGAACGCAGGTAATACTAAGATATAAACTTCTGGGTGTCCGAAGATCCAGAATAAGTGTTCCCAAATAACTGTGTTACCACCCATTGTATGGTCAAAGAAGTTACCACCGAACATACGGTCAAATAACATCATTAATAAACCAATTGTTAATGGAGGGAATGCGAATAAAATTAATGCACTTGATACAAGAGCTGTCCATGTGAATAATGGCATACGCATGAATGTCATACCAGGAGCACGCATCGTGATAATCGTAACGATGAAGTTAAGTCCCGAAATTAAAGTACCTGCCCCTGAAATTTGTAAACCAAGAACATAGAAGTCGATACCATGTCCTGGAGAATATAAAGATAATGATGCATAAGAAGTCCAGCCCGCATCAGGAGCGCCACCCATAAAGAATGACAGGTGAAGGAATACTGCACCTAGGAAGAATAACCAGAACCCTAACGAGTTAAGGAACGGGAATGCAACGTCACGTGCACCAATTTGTAATGGTACAAGCATGTTCATAAATGCGAATAGTAATGGAGTAGCAGCTAGGAATAACATTGTTGTTCCGTGCATTGTTAATAATTCATTGAAAAAACCAGCTGACACGAAATCGTTATTTGGTTTCATTAACTGAATACGCATTAATAACGCTTCAAAACCAGCGATAGCGAAGAACAATGTACCGGCTAATAAATACATGACTGCTAACTTTTTATGGTCAACAGTAGTAATGTAATCCCAGACAGTTGCTCCAAAGCCCTTTTTCTGTGTGTATGAGCTCACAACTTTTACCTCCCTCAAAAATTTGTTACATAGAACGGAAATTATTTTTCAACTGATAAGCCCATGATGTAAGTTGCAAGAGCTTCAATTTCTTCGTCAGATAAATCGCCGTATATAGGTGCAGTACCCTCAGCATTCATCATTAAGTTACCTGGTTTAAATTCCTCAGGGTTTTTAATCCAAGCTTGTAAGTTTTCTTCATTGTGTTCTAAGAAACCAGCAACACGGTTACGGTCACCAAACGTAGTTAAGTTTGGACCTGGTGTACCGCCTGCTCCTGAACCAGAGATAGCATGACAGCCTAAGCAGCTGTTAGCAAAAGTTGCTTCGCCAAGATCCGTTGAAGCTTTGTCAGCAGTTTGACCTTCTGTCGCTTTCATTGCATCAACCCAAGCGTCAAATGCATCTGGGCTTAAAGCTTTTACTTTAAAGTCCATTAAAGCATGTGAAGGTCCACATAATTCAGCACATTTACCATAAAATACGCCATCTTTTAGATCTTTCGATTCTTTATCAAATACTAAGTAGAATTTATTTAAGTTTTCTACGTTTGTATCCATTTTACCGCCTACAGCAGGAATCCAGAATGAGTGCTTAACATCGGCAGCTTTTAAATTAAAGTAAACCTTTTCACCTGTTGGTACTACTAGCTCTTGAGCCGTTATAATACCTTGGTTAGGATATTCGAACTCCCACCAGTACAATTTAGCTGTTACATTGATTGTTAGGGCAGTTTTATTCCCCTCTTCATCTACCTCATCCATTGCAGCAACATCTGCAAATTTATAAGTAGTTGTAACAACTGGTACAGCAATAATTAATAATAAAATAATTGGTATAACTGTCCAAATCACTTCTAACGTATGACTACCCTCTACTTGCTTAGGGATAACGTTTTCACCAACGCGTGAACGACGGTATTTCAAGAATGCAAGTAAATAAATAACGGATACTATTACCACTACTAGCGTCATAATTACAGTAGTTAACAGTAATAAATTTAATTGTTGTTTACCTACTTCTCCAGATGGTTTTAGTGTAGAAAGATAATCTTCACCACAACCTGAAAGGAAAACCATCATCACTGCTAGAAGTGAAAAAAGACGCCATTTTTTAAGCCCTTTCATCATAGCTTAATTAAACCCCTCTTTCTTTGTTGTATTTTCATGTGTACATAGGACATTAGTTCTGTCTATATGAATTCTTTAGAAAAAGAAAGAATTCCTAAATTTAGCTAAACACCGCAAATATTATGATGGCTACAAATAGTATGGTCATATGATTCAATGAATAAATAAACATTCTATTTGCCCATTTCATATCATCTTTTGCTGTAAAGCCTTTCAGAGCTAGTATTAACCAACCCAAGTTCAATGTAGTAGCAAGAGTTAAAAAGCCAATTCCAAGCTCCGGTAAAAGGAAAGGTAACGGTAATAATAAAAGAATCCAGAATAACATTGAGTACTTTGTACGTTTAAATCCCTTTACAACAGGTAGCATTGGTATTTTAGCCGCACGATATTCCTCCGTACGTTTCATAGCAAGCGCATAGAAATGTGGTGGTTGCCATGCAAACATAATTAGGAATAAGGCAAGTGCTCCTGGACCTAAAGCAGGCTCGACTGCTGCAAATCCAATAATAGGAGGAATAGCCCCTGAAATGCTTCCTACAACCGTGTTACTAACATGCTTTCTCTTTGACCACATTGAATACAGAACGACATAAGCAAATATTCCTGCTAGTCCCCACATGCCGGCTGCAAACGATGCCGCAAATAACAAAATTTCACCTACAATTAAAAATGAGAGGGCAATGGTCAATACAAAATTTGGCTTGAATCTGCCAGTCACTGTCGGTCTTGCCTTCGTTCTTTTCATGATCGGATCTATATCTTGATCAATAAAGTTATTCATTGCACCTGAGCCACCAATGATTAATGCCGCACCCAGCATGGTGAATAAGATGACATCTAGCTCTTGCAAGAAGTGTCTACTAGTAAATTGAAAAGCCAGCCACATCCCTGTAAACGTTGTGACAAGATTCGAGTTTACAATACCGATTTTTATTAGTGCTAAGAAATCTTTTACAACTGATGTTGTTTCTGGACCAGTATTTCTAGTAGCCGCCAGTGTACGACCGTTTGACATACTACCTCTCCTTTCATTTTTGTAAGCATATTCCGCTAACAATAACTATAGCGAAATTTGCGATTGATTTCTAGACATTAAGTGAAATTTAGATGAAGTTGTAAAAATTAGTTTTGTCTAGAAATATAATTAAAAACAACATATCTATAGTAAAACATTTTCTAAAATGAATTGTGAAGGTTAAAGCACGAAATTATGAACAATTTGTGAAATGGAATCGACATCTAGTACTCCCTTCCCTTTACAAGTTGTTTTTTAAACGTATTTTCGATATTATCTAGTAGCAGAAACATTACTTTCTTGTAATGTTGATAGATAAAGTAGGTGACTCATTTTATGCAACACAACAGATATTTGAAGTGGTTTGCTGTTGCCGCTACGCTAGGGATGCTCCTTATATTACTAGGTGGAGCTCTCGTTACGAAAACAGATAGTGGCTTAGGCTGTGGTCGAAACTGGCCTGATTGTAATGGATCTCTTATTCCAAAGGAGATTACACCGGAAGTCCTTATTGAATTCTCACATCGTCTTGTTACTGGAGTCGTATCAATTTCAATTCTTGTGTTAACAGTTTGGACATGGCGTAAGCTCGGACATATTCGCGAAGTAAAGCTTTTAGGTTTCTTAGCAATGTTTTTCTTAATTGCGCAGGCTCTTATTGGAGCTGCACAAGTACTATGGGGGCAAGGTGACTTCATCTTAGCACTTCATTTTGGTATTTCTCTTATTTCCTTTGCCGCGGTTCTGCTTCTCTCTATGATTGTATTTGAAGTCGATCGGAAATTTGATGCCGATAAAGTATTTATTGGTAAAAAGTTACGTTGGCATACAATTGCTGTCACAATTTATTCTTATTTGGTCGTTTATACTGGCGCGTTAGTTCGACATACAGATTCGAGCTTAATTTGTCCAGACTGGCCATTTTGCTATAACGAAACACCGTTAGCATCACCTAATAACATGTACGAATGGGTGCAAATGGGACATCGTTTAGCAGTTCTTATTATTTTCATTTGGATTGCATACATAACTTGGCACGCTGTGAAAGAATATAAGAACCAACGTGTGGTTTACTATGGTTGGATTATTGCTTTTACTATAGTATTTTTACAAGTGATTGCTGGTATGTTAGTAGTCCTAACGAAGCTGAACTTAACAGTCGCTTTAATGCATTCATTATTAATTTCTCTATTGTTCGGTCTATTATGTTACATGATCATGCTCGTTGCTCGTAGTAACTACAATGAAAAAATGAAATAATCTAATAAAAAAGATTCGTTACATGATTGTAACGAATCTTTTTTATGCTTATCGTTGTTTCTTCATAGATTCAGTTCCTATAATTCCTACTATTAAAATAATCATAGATACTAGGGCGTAGTCTTTAAAGAATGTTGTAAATGGAATGTCAAAATATCGACAAATTGCCGTTACAAGACGGCCGCCTAATAATAGTAAACCAATGACAAACATCCAATTAAATAAAGCTTTAAGCATTGTTAGTTTCCTCTACTTTCATGGCTGACCAGATGATGTTGATGACCTCTGCACTATATTGTTCTACTTCTCTAGAGAGTGGTCCCCCAATCAACATGTACTCCCCAATAGCTCCTTGAATAACCTTTGCCATTACATAGACGGAAGTGATAGTAAATTTCCCTTGTTCCTTTCCCTTCGTTAATATGTTGCTCAAGGCTTTTAACAAAGGATCCTCTCCATCATCTGGCAATTTATAAAAAGGAATGTCATCTGCAGTACGAGCATTAAAAATAATTTCTAGTAGCGCTATATTTTCTTCTGGGTGTGTTGCTTGATAAGCAATACTCGCCTCAATAAATTTAGCTAATTGCGAAGCTGGTTCATCCTCAGCATATGTTTTCGTCAAAATATATGTAGCGGATTGCTCAATCAGTGCTTGCAGACTTTGTTCAATTAAATCTTGTCGATCTGCGAAATGATACGAAATTAAAGCTGTGCTGATGGAAGCTCGTTTTGCAATTTGAGCTAAACTCGACTTCACATAGCCAATATCACTTAAAGTCCTAATGGTCGCATCAATTATTTGCTGTTTCCTTGCTTCCTGAATAAAGGTACTTTTATTAGTTTCCATAAACTCTCCCTTTGATTACTCAAACATTTTTTTGATCACCCAATCAAATTTTACGCATTTTTTCTCATTTCCACAATAAAAAAAGGCATGTAGATGTTAAAAATACATCTACATACCTTTTTTTCACTACCAGTTATTCAATTTCAATCAGCAAATCACCTGTTGAAATAGCATCTCCTGCACTAGCATAAACCTCTTTTATAATACCATCCTTTGGCGCTTGAACAGTCGTTTCCATTTTCATTGCCTCTGTGATCAATAGGTGATCACCACGTTTGACAGGGCTTCCTTTGGACACAACGACCTTCAATACAGTACCAGGCATTGTAGCACCAATTTGATTTGGATTACTTGGATCTGCCTTTAATGATAGATTTCCATCTACCTCTACTGTCATATCTTGAATGACCAATTCACGGGATTGACCATTTAGCTCAAAGTACAGGACACGCGTTCCATTGTGTTGTGGTTCGCCGATAGAAACTAGTTTAATAATGAGCGTTTTTCCTTTTTCTATTTCGACTTCAATGATTTCGCCAAGCTTTAAGCCATAAAGGAATGTTGGCGTATCAAGAACTGAAATATTGCCAAAGGATTCTGCCGTTTTCGCATACTCTTCAAAAACTTTTGGATAAAGGGCATATGCCAATACATCCTTTTTCGACACCGGACGATTTAATTTTTCCTCTAGCACTGCCTCCAATTGTTCAAATTGAATAGGCTCTAATAACTCACCAGGTCGAACCGTAATAGCTTTACGGTCTTTCAGCACTACTTGTTGCAATGCCTCAGGGAACCCACCGTGTGGCTGTCCTAGATAGCCTTGGAATAATTCAATAACAGAGTCTGGGAAATCAATCGTTTGGCCCCTTGTTAATACAGTGTTTTCATCTAAATCATTTTGTACCATAAAGAGTGCCATATCCCCTACTACCTTTGAGGAAGGTGTTACTTTAACAATGTCCCCAAATAATAGGTTCACACGGGAATACATACGTTTGACTTCTTCCCAGCGATCACCAAGGCCAACAGCTTTTGCTTGTTGTTGTAGGTTACTATATTGTCCACCAGGCATTTCATGTACATAAATTTCAGAATGCGGGCTGATCATGCCACTTTCGAAATCCTTATAGTATTTACGCACATCTTCCCAATAATAAGACAATCTTTCCAATGCATCGATGTCTGCACGTAGCTCACGCTTACTACCCTTCATGGCATAGTAAAGTGAATTTGCACTTGGTTGAGATGTGAGACCCGCCATGGACCCTAATGCTGTATCAATGATATCAACACCTGCCTCAATGGCTTTCGCATATAAGTAAATTCCATTACCACTAGTGTCATGGGTATGCAAATGGATTGGCAGACTTGTCGTCTCTTTTAACTCGGAAATTAAACGATACGCTGCTTCAGGCTTCAATAAACCAGCCATATCTTTAATAGCTAGAATATGGGCACCAGATGCCTCCAGTTCTTTGGCCATGTCTTTGTAATATTGCACAGAATATTTCGCACGAGTATCATCCAAAATGTCGCCTGTATAACAGATTGCCGCTTCCGCAATTTTTCCTGATTGACGGGCTGCATCTATAGCTACTTCCATTCCCTTAATCCAGTTCAGGCTATCGAAAATACGGAATACATCAATACCTGATGCAGCTGATTCTGCGATAAATTCACGGATTAAATTATCAGGATAGTTCGTGTAACCTACAGCATTAGCACCACGCAATAGCATTTGGAATAACACGTTTGGCACTTGCTCACGTAGCTTTGCTAAACGCTCCCATGGGTCCTCCTTTAAGAAGCGATACGCCACATCAAACGTAGCACCGCCCCACATTTCCAATGAGAATAATTGATGCATCATACGAGCTGTTGCATCTGCAATTTGATACATATCATGCGAGCGTACTCGAGTAGCGAGAAGTGATTGGTGAGCATCACGGAAAGTCGTATCTGTTAAAAGCACATCATCTTGGGCTAAGATCCATTGCACTAAGCCGTCTGCACCCTCGGTATCTAAAATTTGTTTTGTACCAGCTGGTGGCACAATTAACCGGTCTATTTTAGGAATATTTGGTTGAACAAAAATTGGCTTTGATTGCTTTTCCACGCCAGGGAATCCGTTTAGCGTCACATTACCGATATAGCTTAACAGCTTTGTCCCTCGGTCCTGACGTACTGGGAAATGGAACAGCTCTGGTGTAGTGTCAATAAAGCTTGTATCAAAAGCACCAGATAAAAATTTCTCATGTGTCACAACATTATTTAAAAACGGAATATTCGTTTTGACACCGCGAATACGGAATTCTTTTAAATTTCGGTCCATTTTCGCAGCAGCTTCTTTAAAGTTCATGCCAGATGTAGAGATTTTTACGAGTAAGGAATCGTAGTATGGTGTAACAACAGCACCTTGGAAACCATTGCCGGCATCTAAACGGACTCCAAAGCCACCACTAGAGCGATAAACCATTAACTTTCCTGTATCCGGCATAAAGTCGTTAGCAGGGTCCTCTGTTGTTACACGTGCCTGAATCGCATAGCCAATCATTGGCATATCTTCTTGCTTCGGCATATGAATTTCTTCGCTAAACAGATCATAACCTGCTGCTACCTTAATTTGGGTATGGACAATATCTACACCTGTAATCATTTCTGTAATCGTATGTTCTACTTGAATGCGAGGGTTTACCTCGATGAAATAAAAATCGTTCCCTGCGACTAAAAATTCCACTGTCCCTGCATTTATGTACGAGACATTCTTCATTATTTTCACAGCAGCAGTACAAATACGATTTCTTAACTCTTCGGAAATCGAATGAGAAGGAGCAATCTCAACTACCTTTTGGTGACGACGTTGGATTGAACAATCACGTTCATATAAATGCACAATATTGCCTTGCTGGTCACCAATAATTTGTACTTCAATATGCTTAGGTTTGATAATGGCCTTTTCTACATACACCTCATCAGAGCCGAAAGCAGCTTTTGCTTCTGATTTTGCGCGTTCATAGGCTGATGCAAGCTCCTCAGCTGCATGCACAAGACGCATACCACGACCACCGCCGCCAAGCGCTGCCTTAATCATAACTGGATAGCCAACAGTGCTAGCAAACGCTTCTACCTCTGCTAAATTGGCTACAGGGCCATCTGTACCAGGAATAACAGGAATGTCAGCCGCAATCGCCTGCGAACGTGCTTTAACCTTATCCCCAAACATATCTAAATGCTGAGAAGTTGGTCCGATGAAGATAATACCCTCTTCTTCACAGCGACGTGCAAATTCCACGTTTTCTGATAAAAAACCATACCCTGGGTGAATCGCATCAACATCTGCATCTTTTGCGATGGCAATAATACCTTCAATATCTAAGTAAGCATCAATTGGTTTCTTGCCCGCTCCCACTAAATAAGCTTCATCGGCTTTAAAGCGATGAAAAGCACCACTATCTTCTCTTGAATAGATAGCAACAGTTTGGATATTCAGCTCCGTACAAGCACGGAAAATACGAATTGCAATTTCTCCTCGATTGGCTACAAGGATTTTGTTGATTGATTCCATAGGTATCCCCCTTTATGATTCTGTTTTTTTCCTCTCTACCTTTTCAAACATAGAAACATTGATTAATATTCCCATCGCTAAAGATAGAATGATTATAGATGTACCGCCATAGCTTATAAAAGGTAACGTTACACCGGTTAACGGGATTAACCCGGTTACACCCCCAAGATTGATAAACGATTGCCAGCCTATCCAGCTCGCAATACCGGCCGCAATCATGCGTGCCATTGGATCCTTTGTTCGCAATGCAATTGAAAAGCCTTTATATACAATAAACCCTAAACCAGTCAGGACGATGATAACTCCCCATATACCTAATTCTTCCATAATTATAGCCATAATAAAGTCTGTTTGTGGTTCAGGTAAATATCCTAATTTTTGAATGGATTGACCAAGTCCTCTACCTTCTAATCCGCCTCCGCCAATTGCATAATAACTATTGGCCACTTGGTGACCACTACCATTTTCATACTCGAACGGATTTAAATAAGATAAAATCCGCCCTTTTCGGTTCTCCGTTAATAGTTCTCCCTTGAATAACAAAAGTATACCAAGAATCGCTGCGCCGAATGCTGCTAACACACCAAAAAATTTCCAAAACGTCTTAAAAGGAATGCCACTGGAAGCAACGACAGATACGGCAATTCCACATAAAATGATTACTGCCCCTAAATCTGTTTCGAATGCAACACCAGCAACTACTAGGATCCATAGAAAAATGGGATAAAAAATTTCTGTCGGTTGAAGTTTTTCAAATGTATATTTCTGTGATTTTCGATAAAATGCAGCTGCAAAATATAAAATTATAAATAGCTTTGCATATTCAGATGGCTGAAAGTTCCCTAAACCAGGCACGTGTATCCAACTTTGTGACCCTACATCTTCTGCACCATGCCCTGCTATCTTTAGCCAAGTAAATAGAACAGCTAATACGATGGTTAGCAACATCATAATATTCTTATTCGCATAATGCTTATAAGGGAAAAATGCTGCCACAATAAAACCTAAAAAGGCCACTATTAAATTGGTGATTTGCTTTCGATAAAAATAATCAGGTGCTTCTCCTTCTCGTGCAATAGCGACCATCATACTTGAACTATAAATCATGATTAATCCAAATAAGCTCAATAATAGGACAGTAAAAAATAAAGGGTAATCAAAATTTTGTGCATATCGTTTTAAGTATTGTTTCATCTGAAAAACCTCGTTCTAGTAAAAAAACTCAAAGCGCAAAAAAGCGTTTGAGTTTTTCTTTTTATTTGTCTGTATACGCATCGTGTAGTACAGAAAGCTCTTTCTCGAGTGAATCGAGAATTTCCTTGCCTTTTTCACGTTCAATCAGACCTAGCTTCACAGCAAAGTCAATTTCACGAGACAGGCCGAACATTTGTGTATCTAATACTTCCTCATATAAAGGGCATTGTGGCATTGTTAAATGATCCATTTGTACTCGAATAAGGCGAGCAATCTTATCTGCATCAGCAACTAAAAGCTCCAAAGCCTTTTCTTGAAAAGAAGTTTGTGATTTCGTATCCATGAGGACGCCCCCATTATCTGATATTTCTTCGATTCTATCTTAATAAAGTTTATCTTCTAGTCGTTAAAATTGCAAGTGTCTTCATTGGAAAATACCGAATTCCAATTTTATTTCTTTATTATTTTTGGGCATTAGCGTTATACTATGTCATGGATATACAAGATTTGAGGAGGATTTCTATCATGGAAACAATAATTCCTATCAAGGGCGCAGTAACATATCAATTAACATTAGATCCCACTGTTTGGATTTTCGATGATCGTAAATTAGATTTAAAAACATATTTCACGACACAAGATGTTAAGGAAGATTCAGACATCAAATATATGCGTGAGGTTGGTGCTCACTGGTCTCGTGAGATTATGGAGGGAGCTACATTCCCACCTACATTAAAATCAGAGCGTAAGTTTGACCGTAAAGGAATGGAAACAGGGACATTTGGTATCGAATTAGGTCATTTTTTGAAAAATGCTGAAATTAAACCTGAAGCAACAAAAATTATCTTTGAATGTGAAACTGGTCAGGAATATCCTTTTTCTATTGAAGAAGCATCTACACTTATTTTAAAATATAGCCAAGATGGCAAGCCACTCTTAGAGGACGGTCCCATTCATGTATTAATGAGAGATGGTTCAAATATTGATAATCCTATTAAAAACGTAATAGCCATTCGCGCTGAATAGGGGGGAATGCAATGCGCGTTAAATGCGTAATTTGCGATACGATTCAAAGTATAGACGATAATTTACCTTTAGCAAAAAAATTACGTAATCGTCCAATCCATACTTATATGTGTGAAAATTGCCATGATCGTATTAAAGAAAACACGGTTGCACGATTAGAAACAGGGAATTTCCGTTTTTATAGAACTTCACCACAAATGGATAAAGAATTTTAATATTTAATGAACACAAAAGAGGTGCCTCCATCGGGAGACACCTCTTTTATTTATTAGCCGTTATTTTTAATAACCGACTTTTCTATCAACTCAACCACCTGATACATGATTGTTGCAAAAAATGCAATGATGAGCAAGGACATGAGCACAAGGTTAAAATTAAACACTTGGAAGCCATAGATGATTAAATAGCCAAGACCTTTTGAGGCCACTAAAAACTCACCTACAATAACCCCAACCCACGATAATCCTACATTCACCTTTAATGTTGAAATGATAGTCGGAAAAGATGCAGGTAAGATGACTTCACGAAAGATTTGCCACCTAGATGCACCAAATGTTTGTAAGACCTTACTATAATTCGGATCGACACCTTTAAAAGCCGTATATACCACGATGGTCGTAATAATGATAGAAATTAAAGCTCCCATTGCAATAATGGAAAAATAACCTGGCCCTAGTGCAACAATAAGAATAGGCCCTAACGCAACTTTTGGCATCGCATTTAAAATAACTAAATAAGGGTCCAGTACCTTCGACAGAAATGGTGACCACCACAAAAGGATAGCGATGAACGTCCCTAGTAAAGTACCCGCAATAAAGCCAATCACCGTCTCCATTAATGTCACACCAACATGCAAAGTTAAAGTTCCATCAGTTACTTTTTCGATAAATGTATGCCAGACTTGTGTGGGTGAACTAAAAATTAAACGGTCTATCCATTCTAATCTAGAAAGCAGCTCCCATCCTCCAAAGAACAGAAGCAGAATAATAAGCTGATACAGCCGTACAAAGCGTTTTTCTTTTTTTAACATTTGCTGATATTGTTTAAATAATGTATTATCCAAGGCTCTCCAGCTCCTTCCAAATCATTTGGAATACATCTGCATAGGTAGGATGCTGTCTTACATCAAACGGTGATAATTCACGAAGTGCCTCAGGTATTTCAAACACTTTATGCAATGTCCCTGGATTAGCAGAAAATAAAAAGACACGCTCACTCATAGCTATTGCCTCTCCAATATCATGCGTCACAAGAACTGCTGTCTTTCTATAGGTCTTTAATGTTTCTACCACTAAATCCTCAAGCTTTAATTTCGATTGATAATCAAGAGCTGAAAATGGTTCATCTAACAATAAAATTTTAGGATTTACCGCTAAAGTACGAGCAAGTGCCACACGTTGTCTCATACCTCCTGATAATTCTCGTGGATAGTTGTTCCCTACATGTGGTAATCCTACTTCTTGCAAAAGAGCATTGGCCGTTACTTTATGTGAATTATTGCTCCGCTCCATAATTTTTAAACCAATCGTGACGTTTTCTTCAATGGTTTTCCATGGAAATAAATAGTCCTGCTGAAGCATATAGCCAATGCTTGATTGATTATGTGCTGCTAGTTCATCACCATCAATATAGACCTTGCCTTCAGTTGATGGAAACAAACCAGCGATTATTGATAATAAGGTCGTTTTCCCACAGCCACTAGGCCCGATAAACGACACGAATTCTCCTTCACGAATGGCTAAACTAATATCACGTAATACTTCCTTTGCCTGTGTGCTTGAAAAATAACTATGGTGAATATTTTCTAGCTGTAAAAATTCCATATTACTCAGCAGCCTTTTTAGCAAAGGTTGTGTTCACAAGTTTTTCATACTCCACGCGTTGAGAAAGTTCACCTGCTTCCTCCATAATTGTTTGCAAGTTATCCCACTCCCCCTCATCGAGGATAGGGTCTGATGCATAGGAGCCTTGTGCTTTATAACGCTCGATTACTGTTTCGATAACCGCAACATCTACATTCTCAAAATAAGGTTGAATAATTTTTGCCACTTCTGCGGTACTTTCATTCTGTACAAAATTTTGTGCCCGTTGTAAGGCATTTGTAAAGGCTTGAACTGTCTTCTCATCATCCTTTAAATAACTGCTTTTCGCCATATAGGATGTGTAAGGCAAATTACCAGACTCTGTACCGAAAGATGCTACAATATAGCCTTTCCCCTCTTTTTCAAATACACTAGCTGTTGGTTCAAATAACTGTACATAATCACCAGTACCTGAAGCAAAAGCAGTGGCTATATTTGCAAAATCAATATTTTGAATAAGGGTTAAATCATGAACAGGGTCTATGCCGTGCTTCTTCAGCACAAATTCACCTGCCATTTGCGGCATCCCACCTTTACGCTGCCCTAAAAATGTAGAGCCCTTCAATTGATCCCATGAAAAATTATCCATTTTTTCCCTTGCAACTAAAAAAGTACCGTCAGTTTGAGTTAACTGAGCAAAATTCTGAATGGGATCATTCGCCCCTTGTAGTGTGACGTAGATTGAAGTTTCCGAACCAACTAAAGCAATATCAATACCATCTGACAGCAATGCCGTCATGGTTTTATCGCCACCCGCTATCGTTTGTAGCTCTACAGAAAGACCTTCATCCTCGAAGAATCCTTTTTCAAGCGCTACATATTGAGGCGCATAAAATATCGAACGAGTTACTTCTCCAACTTTGACTTTTTCTAGCTCTGCTTTATTACATGCCGTCAAAGAAAGGAGTAACAAAGCAATGACACCTAATAGAAAACCTTTTGTAAGCCAACGCATTCCCTTTCCTCCTTGATGTGATGAAAATAAGCCTATCGACATTAACTTATTCACATCAGAAGAATTCGGTGCCAACCAATTTATGTTGATTTTACAATTGTGTAGGATCAGCTATGCCAAATAGGATTTTTGAAAAAGTTTTTTAGTTATATAAGAAAACAGCCTTAGCGACTATTGCGCTAAGGCTGTTTGATAAACGATAAAAGTTCTTATTATAAAATACGTACTACCTTTTATTGATTGGCAGCTTGTTGCTCTTCTCTTTTTTCACGCCATAATCTTGTTTTATAAACTATTAAAATTAAGGCGGCTACAATCAATCCTTCAATCATTGGCAAGAATAGAGCAAAGAATGTTAGCATGATACAACCTACAAAGAGGAACGCATAAATAATAATGTTTTGAGATAGTTTTAATTTCTTGGCAAAGCCTAGCTTATAGACAATGGCAGAAAGTGCAAATACAAGAAGAAATACAACATAGCCTGCAATTTCATAGCTTGGTAAATTTTCATATAAAAATCTCGTTATACCCGCCATTCTTCCAAAAACTCTTGTTGTTTCCTCGGAACTTGTCTGTGCAGCAACTTGAATAACATTTAGTTCACCCAATAAAGCGGACTTAATATCCAAGACTCCTCTTCCTTTCATGTCAGCGAAAATTATTGTTCTGCGTTACGTAATTTTTTCGCTGCTTTCTCACGTTCATTTTTATCTAGAATTTTTTTACGCAGACGAATAGATTCTGGTGTGATTTCTAAATACTCATCATCACCTAGGTATTCAAGTGCTTCTTCTAAAGATAAAATACGTGGTTTTTTAATAACATTCGTTTGGTCTTTATTTGCTGAACGAATGTTTGTTTTTTGTTTCATTTTTGTGATGTTTACAGTGATATCAGCGTCACGAGTATTTTCTCCAACGATCATACCTTCGTAAATATCTGTACCTGGCTCTAAGAACAGTGTACCACGATCTTCAATTTGCATCATACCATAAGTTGTTGATTTACCAGTTTCCATAGAAACTAGTACACCTTGGTGACGTCCACCAATTTTACCTGGTAGTAATGGTTGGTAGCAATCAAACGTATGGTTGATAATACCAAAACCTTTTGTCATCGACATGAATTCAGTCGTATAACCGATCAAACCACGAGCTGGTACTAAGAACGTTAAACGAACTTGGCCACTGCCGTTATTTACCATATCAAGCATTTCACCTTTACGTGTACCAATTGATTCAATAATTGAACCAACATTATCTTCCGGTACATCGATTTGAACGCGTTCGAATGGTTCACATTTTACGCCATCGATTTCACGCACGATTACTTGAGGTTTAGATACTTGTAATTCGAAACCTTCACGGCGCATATTTTCAATAAGGATTGAAAGGTGAAGCTCACCACGACCTGAAACTGTCCAAGCATCTGGAGAATCAGTATCTTCAACACGTAAAGATACGTCCGTTTGTAATTGAGCACGTAAACGCTCTTCTACTTTACGAGAAGTAACCCATTTCCCTTCACGACCAGCGAATGGAGAGTTGTTTACTAAGAACGTCATTTGTAAAGTTGGTTCATCGATACGTAATGGTGTAAGCGCTTCTTGGTGCTCAACAGGACAAACTGTTTCACCTACATTGATATCTTCCATACCTGAAACGGCGATTAAATCACCAGCTTTTGCTGTCTCTACTTCTTCACGTTTTAAACCGAAGAAACCAAAGATTTTTGTTACACGGAAGTTTTTCACTGTACCGTCTAACTTCATCAGTGCAACTTGTTGACCTACAGAAATTGTTCCACGGAATACGCGACCAATTCCGATACGTCCAACGAAGTCATTATAGTCAAGTAAAGCTACTTGGAATTGTAATGGGTCTTCTGAGTTATCAACTGGTGCTGGGATAGATTCAATAACTTTTTCAAATAGACATTTCATATTTTCTTCTTGTTTAGATGGATCAGCGTCCAAAGAAGCTGTACCATTTACACCTGAAGCATAAACAACAGGGAAGTCTAATTGATCGTCATCTGCACCTAACTCGATAAATAATTCAAGTACTTCATCTACTACTTCTAGCGGACGAGCTGAATCTTTGTCTACTTTATTTACGACTACGATTGGTGTTAGACGTTGTTCCAATGCTTTTTTCAATACGAAACGTGTTTGAGGCATACAACCTTCATACGCATCGACAACTAGTAAAACGCCGTCTACCATTTTTAAAATACGTTCTACCTCACCACCGAAGTCAGCGTGTCCAGGCGTATCAAGGATGTTGATACGAGTTCCTTCATAGTTTACTGCTGTATTTTTAGCTAAAATCGTAATACCACGTTCGCGTTCAATATCATTAGAGTCCATTGCACGTTCTTCAACACGTTCGTTTGAACGGAATGTACCTGATTGTTTTAGTAATTGGTCGACTAAGGTAGTTTTACCATGGTCAACGTGGGCGATTATTGCGATATTGCGAAGATCTTGACGTAAGTTTGTCATTATTCCACTCCATATTCTTTTTTCGAATGTTTAACTGTGATATTATAGCACAAGAAGGATAGAAATGTCCTTATTAGAATTTACATCATTCTAAAAAATATATATCATTTATAAATTTTTTATATAGGAGGCTAGGCTATGAATCGTGCAAAATTCGTAATGGCTATTTATGCATTAGCAGCTGTATTAGCAATGTGCTCAATTGGCTATTCTGTGGCGGCTAGTAGTGTATTTGGTGCAATAGCGGGTATTGTGGCTACTTGTGTCATTTTCATGACAGCCTTTAAAATGAAGCGTAAACTACGTATGCAAGGGTTACTGTAGTTAAAAAAAGGAGCTGTCTAGTAAATAGACGGCTCCTTTTTATTCATAAGGTACAATATATTTTTCCAATAATTCTTTATGAATGGAAGGATTGGCGATAATAAAAGTATCTTGATGTAAGAAGTCAAAGCCTTCTCCGTGCAAGTTTGTGGCAATGGCCCCGACCTCTTGAGCAATAATGGTACCACCTGCTATATCCCACGGTGATAGACGCATGGAAACATAGGCATCCAACTTACCACTAACAACAAATGCGATTTCCATGCAAGCCGAGCCATAGGAACGTGTGCCCCGAACTTTGCGGACCATCTCAATGACCTTTTCGTGATGAATATGTCGATTAGGAGCTACCCAATGTGCATTGATACCAATGACTGATTCCTCCATCGTAACAGATTGAAGCTTCCGCAGTGGAGAATCGTTATACCATGCGCCTTGGCCTTCAATCGCATAAAATAAATCCTCGCGCATGACATCAAATATGTACCCTAACTTACCTACCCCATTAATAAAAATACCAATAGAAATCATAAAGTGACGATGCTGTTTAACAAAATTCATCGTGCCGTCTATAGGGTCAATAATCCAAACTACACCATCTAATGACTCTACCTTTTCCCCCATTCCTTCTTCGCCTAAAATTTTGTGGGCTGGATTAAAAGCTTTAATTTGGTCGATAAAAAATAACTCGGTCTCTCGGTCAATATTTGTTACCAGGTCATTGGCACCTGATTTTGTCTCGATCACTAAATTATACGAAAAGGCTTCTCGAATACGCCTTCCAGCTTCAAAGATTATACTTTTCGCAAATTCATCCATTTGTTGTAAATCCAATTAAAACCCACCCTTCGAATATAAGAAAAAGCCTTTACTTTCCTCACGCTTTATTCATAAATTTTACCTTGTCCATTGTCTTTATTGCGATATACAACATGAACTTCAAGAAATACTGAAATTCTTTACGCTATGATATAGTATCTATTTTACCCTTTGTCACAATAAAAATCACCTGCTGTCGGAATATTCAGCAAGTGATTTTTTAAATGGGTATAAGATTTTGATTACGCATAGGCGTGGAAGCTTTCAAGTTCCATCTGGATTTCTCCAAGACGTTTTTTACTTTTTTCAATTTCAATATCATTTTTTTCATTCATCGCTGCAAAAAGCGAAGCTAATTCATAATCTAATTCTAATTGTAAAATGTGTTCATATTGCTTTTCAATGTCAACTTTACGTATAATTTTTACGATTGGTTTCATAAAAACACTTCCTTTTTTTATTTTTTTTACAAAAACTTCTCATATTTGATAAAGTTCTTGTTATAAGATTTTTTCCCAAAATCAGCGTAAAATAAACCTTATAAAACGAAAGGAGCAAAATAAAATTGCCAAAAATAAAGTGGACAAACAAAGATTTTAATGTTTTTAAAATAGACGGTTTAGAACAAAGAATGGATGCATTAAACGATCATGTACGCCCAAAATTCCATCAGCTTGGTGTTGATTTTGCTGCCTATTTCTCAAGCCAGCTAGGTGAAGAATTCTTCTCTCATGTTGCCAAACACGCTAGAAGAACTGTCAACCCTCCAAAAGATAGTTGGGTTGCCTTTGCACCATATAAAAGAGGTTATAAATCATTGCCTCACTTTCAGATTGGTCTATGGCACTCACATTTATTCATCGTCTTAGCTATTATTTATGAAGCTCCTCAAAAAAATGTGATGGCTGAACGTTTACTCGCTCATCAATCCTTATTTGAGCAGCTATCTGGTGACTTTATTGTGTCAGGTGACCATATGTCCCCAGAGGCCATTTCACTTGAAGAATCGAAAGAAGACAAGCTTGAGGCACTACTTTTACGTCTGCGAGATGTAAAAAAAGGTGAGTTTTTAATTGGTCGTCATATCCCAAAAGAGCAAGCAATAAAATTATCAGCCAGTGAATTCCACCAGTTAACCGAGCAAACATTCAACAGCTTACTACCTTTTTACAACGTCATTGTTGGTAAAGATTTAAAATAAGCTTTAACCTCATGTTATTTGTTGAAGTAGTGTATGCAGAATGTCGTTTTTTAACACAACAAAATAAAAAGCGGATGTGAGTTGTTCTCACATCCACTTTTTTATCGATTTTTTTTAGGGGCTATTTTTATCATTGTACCATCTGCGGCTTCTTTTGTTTGTTTAACAACAGGATAGCTTATATAGCCACTCGCTTCTTCAAATTCACGAAATATTGTTTTTTCCTCTGCTTGTGAAGGAACAATTTCCTTAAAACGACGATATTTAGCCATCATGACCTCACGCTTGATGCCCTTTTCATGAGCTTGTTCAATTCCTTCAAAAAATTGAACAACATCCACAATCTCCTCTGTAGACCAATCTGTTGAAAACGGATAAGAATATTCCATTCGACAAAACCACCTTTACATTATTGCCCCCATTTTAACCGGATACTTTCCGCTTCTGCAACCATTCGATTGATTAATTCCTCAACAGTAGGAATATCATGAATCATCCCTGTCACTTGTCCAGCCCAACCAAAACCTTGTTCTTGTTCACCATCATAAATAAAACGCTTATTCGCTGAACCACTTATATATTCCTTTAACGCTTCATAGGATGGCTCTTTTTCTTCAATTTCTAAAATTTTTGCCGTAAACTCATTACGTAAAGCTCGAGCTGGTGCACCGATAGAACGTTTTATGATCGTCGTATCAGCCTCTGTGCTTGCTATTAGTGCCTCTTTATAAGCTGCAGAAGCATCAACACATTCCTTTGTTGCAATAAAACGAGTACCCATTTCAATTCCTTCAGCTCCCAGTGCATGGGCAGCCATCCAGCCTCTGCCATCGCCAATTCCACCTGAAGCAATCACTGGGATTTTCACACTATCAACAACCTGTGGGACGAGCACCATCGTACCTACATCATCCCTACCAAGATGTCCGCCACCCTCTTGTCCAACAACCATTACAGCATCTGCTCCAAGCTGTTCAGCTTTTTGCGCTTGTCTACGTGCAGCTACAAGTACTAATTTTTTAATATCTGTGCCTGCTAATAAATCAAAAATGGGTGCAGGATTACCACCTGTCATCGTCACAACAGGTACCTCTTCTTCCACTGCAACGCGAACCATTTCCTCATAGCCTGTACCATGCATACCTATAGCAAAGTTTACGCCAAAAGGCTTATCTGTTAATGTTCGTACTTTATGAATCTCCGCTCGCAATAAGTCAGGGTTTCGTAAACTCATAGCTGTGATTTGACCTAACCCTCCAGCATTCGACACAGCCGCCGCTAAATCAGCATAGGCTAAATACGCTAAACCGCCTTGAATAATTGGGTATTTCACTTGTAAAAGCTCTGTCACCCGTGTATTCCAACTCATAATACCTCCCCTTTCATTCGGTATTAATTTCTCGATATCCTTAAAAAATCCTTTTATTTTTTATGAAAAGTCTATTTTTTCGTGTCGTTAGGTGCTATAATTCATTTGTTTTCTTAGATAATTTAAAGTGAGGTGGTACCTGCGTTGTCACAACTAGAGACTCCATTGTTCGACGTATTACTTAAACATCGGAACAGACATCCTATTCAGTTCCATATTCCAGGCCATAAGAAAGGGCAAGGGATGGACCCTGCTTTCCGAGAATTCGTCGGCGACAACGTTTTATCAATTGATTTAATTAATATTGCTCCACTAGACGATTTACATTCACCAAAGGGTGCTATTAAAGAAGCGCAAAATCTTGCAGCAGAAGCTTTTGGTGCTGATCATACATTCTTTTCCGTTCAAGGTACTAGTGGCGCCATCATGACGATGATTCTGACCGTCGTTGGTCCAGGTGATAAGATTCTAGTGCCGCGGAATGTCCATAAATCTATTATGTCGGCGATAGTTTTCGCTGGTGCAATTCCAATTTTTATTCATCCTGAAGTCGATAGTGAATACGGGATTTCTCATGGCATATCCCCTGAGGCTGTCGAAAAAGCATTAAATGCTTATCCTGATACAAAAGCTGTGCTAGTTATTAATCCGACTTATTATGGCTTCACAGCAGATTTAAAACGCATTGTCGAAATCACTCATAGCCGTGATATTCCTGTAGTAGTAGATGAAGCACATGGTGTACACATTAAATTCCATGATGACCTTCCCTATTCAGCAATGGAGGCAGGTGCCGACATGGCTGCTACAAGTGTTCATAAGCTTGGTGGTTCTATGACACAAACATCCATTTTAAATGTTCGTGAAGGACTTGTTTCAGCAAAACGTGTACAAGCTGTTTTTTCTATGCTAACAACGACATCTACATCTTATCCATTGCTCGCTTCCCTTGACACAGCTCGACGTCAATTAGCGATTCACGGATATGATTTAATTGACGATGCATTACGTTTAGCAAAGGATGCACGTAAACGAATCAACCAAATCCCACATTTAAAATGTGCAGGCAAGGAAAAACTACATTCATCCGCTACTTATGATATGGACCCTTTAAAACTTCTTATTAGCGTCAAGGATTTGGGTATTTCTGGGCATAGAGCTGAGGAATGGTTACGTTATAATGCCAATATCGAAGTAGAATTGTCTGACCTTTACAATATTTTATGTTTAGTGACATTAGGAGATACGAAAAAAGAAATTAATCTTTTAGTAAATGCATTATCTCGTATGTCAAAAGCGTTTGATTCGGAAGCGGCTATCACAGAAGCTGTCGTGAATGTCCCAGATATTCCAGCGCTAGCTATGTCACCCCGTGATGCATTTTATGCTGATACTGAGGTAGTTCCACTTGCTGAAGCAGATAACTGTATTTGTGCAGAATTTATTATGGTATATCCTCCTGGAATCCCAATTTTTATTCCCGGGGAAATAATTACTCAAGAAAATATTCATTATATTCAAATGAATATTGAGGCGGGTTTACCCGTTCAGGGACCAGAGGATTCAACATTAAAAACGATTCGTGTTATTAAAGAACGAAAACCTATTATTTAATCTTAAAAGCTAGCTCTTCTTGAAGAGCTAGCTTTTTCATTATTTATAAGAAGCAGAGGTTAATATCAATAAATTTGGAAAAGCTAACTACCCATATTGCCATAAAAAATCTCCAACTGTTTTAACGGAAACCGTAGCTACTTTAGAAAATTTCCCTTTCCCATTTAATGAAATTATCTATATCAGGATAACCTTTTCCTAATTCCCATTAAGACACAGCCTGTCGTTAAATATTTAAATACTCTACCACTTCATTCTGAGTATAGTGATGCTGTTCCCTTAATTTCTTTAAACGGTTTTCAAAATCATCCGTATTATTTATTACAAAATAGATCGCAATTAAATATGCAACGAGCATTTATTAGTTGATTTTATAAGCTAAAAGTTAGAATAACAAATGCACATTATCTACAATAGAGAAAAGGAGGAATGATTCATGAATACATGGAATCAACGTTTTCTAGAATCTGAATACGTTTATGGTGAACAACCAAATACCTTTATTAAAGAATATGTATCTTTTTTGAAAGAATGCCCTAATATCGCAGCCTATGCTGAAGGTGAAGGGCGCAATGCTGTTTTTTTAGCCTCTAGGGGCCATACTGTTACTGCCTATGACTATGCACAAAGTGGTCTTGCGAAAACAGAGCAATTAGCCCAGAAACAGCATGTAACAGTTCAAACTAGGCTAACCGATTTACTACTGGATGAGCTTCCTGTGGAGAAATATGATGCGGCTATTATGATTTTTGGTCATTTTCCATTGCAACAACAGCAGGCAGTCATCCAAAAGATTATCGATTCAGTGAAGCAAGGCGGACGGATTATGATGGAATTATATTCTATTTATCAGCTCCCCTATGCGTCTGGTGGTCCACAGCAGCTTGATTTTTTATATGATCCAAAAGATGTCCTGCAATGGTGTGAGTCACACAAAATTATCCATTTCTTTACAGGTGAGCAAATACGCCATGAAGGAGCGTTACACACTGGACTAGCCCATACCATTCAATTCATTATTGAAAAAAAATAAATGAGTTGTCTCTAACCAGTTGAGACAACTCCTAAAGTGAAAATTTTCATAAAAATAAATACACAAATAATGGGCAGAAAAATGCCCCTATTATAGCTGTTAATCCCATTGATAATGAACCAACTGATAATTCCTGTTCTCCGTATTCCCTTAATTTTACAAGTCCTACACCATGCGAGGCACTGCCCACTGCCACTCCTCTACTAACGGCCGAGTCGATTTTGCCATACTTAATAACTAAAGGACCAATAATAGCTCCTACAAACCCTGCTATCATGACAAAAACAGCTGTTAGTGGCGGAATACCCCCTATTGTTTCGCTGACCTGCATTCCAACAGGGGTCGTTAAAGATTTAGGCAAGGCTGTCAACATCCAACTAGATTTTACACCAATCCATTTTAACAGCACGAAAATGGTCACTAATCCTGTCACCATGCCGATGAATAGTCCTGATAAAATAGAATATTTATATTTGATAATAATAGCTCGTTGATTATAAAGAGGATAGGCAAGTGCGACTACAGCTGGCCCAAGCATTTTCTGAAGCCATTCTCCACCCACCATATATGTAGAATATGGAATATTAAATACTAGTAAAATCACTGCACTAACAACAGTAGTCGTGACTAAAGGAATCATAATAGGATGCGGAAATCGCTGATAAAGCTTCGTAAATAATATGAACATCATGATGGTGCTCAGGACAACAATTGCTTCAATCAACCGTTAACTCACCCTTTCCCTCTTCAACAATAGACTCCGTTTCTTCCTTTTTCTTTAATTCTTTCTTCTCAATTAGTTGCGTCAGTAAACCTGTGACATAAATAGAGATTAATGTACTAGCAATAACGGCTAGAATGATAAGCAAGCCAGTAATTGACATGAGTTCTGGGTAATCAATAACGCCCACTGTTGCTGGTATGAAAAACAACGTTAAAACGCCAATTAAAAAACTTGCTCCATCTTGAATATATTCAACCTTAATGATTCTAAAAATGAGTGAAAGTACTAGTAACAGTAATCCAATGACACTCCCTGGAAGCGGTATGTGTAAATAAGTAACAATTCCTACTCCCATATAATAAAAAATGGTCAGTATGCCAATTTGAACAATAATCCGAACAACTCGCAACAACAGTGCAGCAAAATTTTCGTTCAACATTTCGCTACTTTTCACCCCCTATATCGTTCATTCTACATCTGTAGGAATTTTCTGTCTATTGTAATTTTAGAAAAATAATAATCAGCATCAAAAAGAGCTAAGTTCCATATTCCCAAAAATCACATGTATACATATATAGTGTTTTCATCGATATTTAGGGTAATTTATCACTCGGACTATTCAAATAGCGTTCTTTCCCTAAAATGAATATCCACTACCTATCGCTTTTAAATTTTTCATCACTAGCTAGCAAATTTCAGAAATTTTATATATAATCTGAAATTACAAAAGATACTCATTTTTCAAATAATACTATAATTTCCATAATACACAATAAGGTGGGATCTTCTATTATCCTTAAAACATTAAAACTCCAAACTCGCTTTGCTTATTACAGTAGCTTTTTAATTTTTCTTATCGTCACTTTAGCTGGTTTACTCTTTTACGTAACCATTTCTGATGCACTGCAAACACAAATTGGTAACCGAGCACTATACTTGGCGGAAACAACTGCTAGTAGGGGCGACGTTATAGAAGCCTTTCACACTGACAACCCATCAAAAAGTCTGCAAACAATTAGCGATGAGATTATGGACGCTGCAAAAGCCACGTATGTTGTAATCGGTGATAAAAATGGCATTCGCTACACCCACCCTCTCGCCGATCGTATTGGCAAATCGATGGTTGGTGATGATAACGACAAAGCATTGATCAACGGTGAATCTTATGTTTCAATTGCCGATGGTTCAATGGGACAATCTATTCGTGGGAAAGCGCCTATCTTTGATACGAATGGAGCCATTTTAGGCGTTGTGTCCATTGGTTATTTAACGAGTGAATTAGATAACTTATATTTTTTATATTTGGATAATATTTTTTATACGATCATTATTGCACTCATCATCGGTATTATCGGCTCCATTGTTTTATCTCGGAATATTAAAAAGCAAATTTTTAATTTGGAGCCAAATGAAATTGCCAATCTATTAACTGAAAAAAATACTTTAATAGAATCCGTGCGGGAAGCTATTATTACGGTCAATGATAAAGGTGAAATTACAACGCTAAACAACGCCGCCGCCAATATCTTAAATTTACCCGATGCTGCTTCTATTATTGGCGAGAATATTAAGCAACATATCCCAAATACACATCTACTGAATGTATTGATGAATGGTGAAAAACAGCTTGATAAATTGATGATTGTCAACGGTGATGAAATTATTGTCAACCGTGTTCCTATGAAGGTGAAGGGTAAAATTGTCGGTGCTGTAGCAAGTTTCCGGCTACAATCAGAAATTGAGCAAATGGCGATTGAATTATCACAAGTTAAACAATATACAGAAGCTTTACGTGCACAAACACATGAGTTTAATAATATCCTTTATACCATTTCTGGCCTTATTCAATTAAATGCATCCGATGAGGCTTTAACAATTATTCACAAAGAGGTACAAGGACATTCCTCTTTAACACAATTTATTACAAATCGTGTTAAAGACCCATTTTTAAATGGTTTAATTATCGGATTTTTTAATCGTGCGCGTGAATTAAAGGTTCAGCTGATATTTGATGAGGATAGTTATTTAGATATCTTTCCTGAAAATATAGAAAAAGGTCTTATTATTTCGATTATGGGTAATTTACTAACCAATGCTTTTGAGGAGGTCGAAAGAAATAAAGAGCAACGGCCTATAGTAAGGCTTTTTATATTTGATAATGGAGAAGAAATCATTTTTGAGGTCGAGGATTCTGGCAATGGCATCGCGCAAGAAAAACTAGATGTATTGTTTTCAGAAAATATTTCTACAAAAGATAGGAAGCATCGAGGCTATGGGTTAAGGAAAGTAATTTCCAGCATCCAGGATTTAAATGGCACACTCGCTCTTGGGGAAGGCGATTTAGGAGGTGCCCTATTTATCGTATCTATTAGTAAAAGGGGGATTTTTAACAATGACTAATATTGAAGTACTAGTAATTGAAGACGATGTACGTGTAGCAGACGTACATCGTCGTTTTTTAGATAAAATTGAAGGATTTACAGTAATTGCTTGTGCAAACACTGGAGAAGAAGCTTTAGATTGGCTACAATCATTTTCACCACAGCTAATATTACTCGATGTATTTTTACCAGATATATTAGGCGTGGATTTAATTGATAAAATCAATACAATTAGTCCAATCAGTAGCATTATTTTGATTACCGCTGCCACAGAGGCTCACATTGTACAAAAAGCGTATCGGAAAAATGTTACAGACTATATTTTGAAGCCATTTACATTTGATCAATTAAAAGAAAGTATAGAAAAATTCCGTTACAAACATCTGCTACTCCAAAATAATGAGAAATTTACACAAGAAAAGCTTCAATACCTTTGGCCAAAAGTGACTTCATCCATCTCTGAAGATACACAGCTACTATTACCAAAAGGCATTGATTTAACAACGATGAATCATGTCATCAACTATTTAAGTACAATGAAAGGTGGTAGTACAGCTGAACTGTTAGGGAAAAATATTGGTGTAAGTCGTTCCACTGCTCGCCGTTATTTAGAATTTTTAGTCACACAAAAGCAGGCCTATATTGAGCTAACTTATGGCACAGTTGGTCGCCCTGAACGACGATACTTTATTTTCCCATAAACTTTATGAACAAAATGACGTTAATCCACAATATCACCACAATATTTTAACAATTCTGATATAAGTTATAGTTATGATAGCGCTCGATTGATAGCGCTATCATTTTATTTTTAAGGGGGATTTTTATGTGGAGGAAGATTTCAAAAGTTATGATAGCTGGCTTACTATTTACTAGTTTAGTTGGTTGTTCTTCATCAAATGGAGAAACAGCTGATGGAAAGCAAGCAAGTAATTATCCGAAAAGTAATATCACCATTGTTGCTCCTTCAGGTGCGGGCGGTGGTTGGGATTTAACAGCTCGTGCAGTAGCAAAAACAATGAATGATACAGGTTTAATTAATAAATCGATTCAAGTCGAAAACAAGCCTGGTGGTGGTGGCGCTGCCTTTATGGCAACATTTGCTACAAAGGAAGCAAGTAATAATTATATGTTAATGGTTAAATCACCGCCAATTCTTATTAATCATGAAAAAGCTGAAGGAAATAGTAAATTTGGCTACAAGGATACTACGCCTTTAGCACAATTAACGCGTGACTATGGTGCAATCGTTGTTAAAATGGATTCGCCATTCCAAACGCTTGAAGATGTATTAATGGCCCTAAAAGATTCCCCAAAAGATGTTACGTTAGCAGGTGGCTCTGCACCAGGCTCTATGGATCATCTAGTAGGGATTATCCCCGCCTATAAAGCCGGTATAGACTTAAAAACAATTAAATACGTTTCTTACGATGGTGGTGGTGAAGCTGTAACCGCATTACTAGGCGGCAACGCTGATGTCATTGCAACAGATGCTTCCACAATCGCTACTTATGTTAAATCAGGAGATGTGCGCGTATTAGCCGTAAGTTCCTCTGAACGATTAGAAGGTGAGTTAGCAGAAGTTCCTACATTTAAAGAGGCTGGTATTGATGAAGAATTTACTATATGGCGTGGTATTTTTGGCCCCAAAAATATGAGTGAAGATGCGGTTACTTACTGGTCCGAAAAATTACAAGCAATGTCTGAATCAGAAGAATGGCAAGCTGAGGTGACACGTAATGGCTGGCAAGCTGAATATCGCAATGCAGAGGAATTTACAACATATTTAGACAATCAAAATAAAATCATCGTAGAACTACTGACAGCTCTTGGTATGCAAAAATAAAGAATTGACTGTGTTGAAAAAGAGCACAAGTATTTCCTTCCTATAAGATCTACTTGTGCAACCTACATTTATTATCAACGGAGGTGTAAACGATTGAATTACATATTTGATAAAACATTTAGCATTATCCTATTAGCTGTTAGCATTTTATTTATCTTTCAAGCAACGCAAATTTCTGATAGTGCTTATGGATCTACAGTCGGCCCTAAAATATTTCCACTAGGTTTAGGTATTATTTTAGGTTTATTAAGTCTTCAATTATTTTATGAATCATGGAAAAATGCTGTAAGGGAGAGAATCACAGGAGGACCCACTGCACCTTCTAAAACCTCCTCTACTGAGCTCAAAAAATTTTTAATCATTTTTGGTAGTGCGATTGCCTATGTATTCTTCTTAGAAAAAATAGGCTATGTGATCACAACGTTTTTATTTTTATGTATTAGCTTCCAAACGATGGAACGAGCAAAGCTTATTTATTCAATTATTATTGCCGCTGGATTTTCACTTGGTGTCTATTATTTATTTACAAGTTTACTAGGCGGTTCATTGCCTAGCTTCCCAACTTTTTAATGTAAAGGAGTGAACATATGTCGACATTGCAATTTTTAGCGGATGGATTTGCTATTGCTTTTCAATGGCAAAATCTATTATTCGCTCTTGTCGGTGTCATAATTGGAACAGCGGTTGGTGTCCTTCCTGGCATAGGTCCAATGAGCGGCGTTGCTTTATTAATCCCAGTAACAGCAACCATTACAGCGGGATTACCTACGGAGGCAGCCGCTACAAGCTCAATTATCTTACTTGCAGGCGTTTATTACGGAGCCATGTATGGCGGTTCAACAACTTCGATTCTATTAAATACACCTGGTGAATCCTCATCAGTTGTTACAACATTGGATGGCTACCAAATGGCTAAGCAAGGCCGTGCTGGAAGTGCTCTTTCCATTGCAGCCATTGGTTCATTTTGTGCTGGTGTTATAGCATTACTTGGACTAATACTATTAGCGAATCCATTATCAAAATTAGCACTTAAATTTGGACCAGCAGAATACTTTTCATTAATGCTACTAGGGCTTGCTGCAGTAAGTGGACTTGCAGGCCGCTCAATTACAAAAGCTTTAATTATGACAGCCTTAGGGCTGATGCTCGGGACAGTTGGTATCGATGCCGTATCTGGTATCGAACGCTTTACATTTGGTCAGCCTATGCTATTCTCGGGTATTGAATTTTTAACAATTGCTGTTGGTTTATTCGCGTTAGGGGAAGTATTTAAAACGATACTCGAAAGAGATGAAGAAGATGGTCAATTAGCAAAGATTAATCGTGTATTACCAACAAAGCAGGATTTAAAGGAAAGCGCTATTCCTATTGCTCGCGGTTCACTACTAGGATTTTTTATTGGCGTATTACCTGGTGCAGGCGCAACACTTGCCTCATTCTTTTCTTATATTACCGAAAAGAAATTCAGTAAAACACCTGAGAAATTTGGAAAAGGTCATATTGCAGGTGTTGCAGGACCTGAATCAGCGAACAATGCTGCATCAGGCGGTGCAATGATTCCCTTGCTAACATTAGGCATTCCCGGTTCAGGTACAACGGCTATTTTAATGGGTGCACTTATTATGTATAATATTCAGCCAGGTCCATTATTATTTGATGAGCATCCTCAAGTCGCTTGGGGATTAATTGCCAGTATGTTTATAGGAAATTTAATGTTATTAGCATTAAACATGCCTCTCGTTCGTATTTTTGCAAAAATCATAGAAACACCGAAAAAATATTTATTGCCCATTATTGTCGCAATTTCAATTTTTGGTGTGTATGCCGTACAATTCGCCACTTTTGATTTATTTTTGTTATTAGCTTGTGGTGTGCTCGGCTATCTATTTGCCAAAAATGACTATCCAGTGGCACCTTTAGTACTTGCACTTGTGCTAGGGCCAATGATTGAAAATAATATGCGCCGTGCATTAACTATATCCAATGGTGACTTTTCTATTTTTGTAGCAAAGCCATTATCATTACTATTTTTAGTAGCTGCTATTTCGTGGTTACTTATACCGCTGCTCATGAAAATGCGTGGTAAAAATGTTCTGATTAATGAAGAAGGATAATCATAAAATCCACTACACATTCTATCAATGGAAGTATAGTGGATTTTTCTCTATAATGCGTGACCAGAGCCACCATCAATATTCAATGAAGTCCCCGTAACATAACTTGCTGCATCAGATACTAAAAATGTAATAACGTTGGCCGCTTCTTGCGTATCACCTACACGACCAAGTGGAATAGCTTGCCCTACTTTACGAGAATAGTCTTCCCACGATAAACTTGGATCTTCCTTTTTCCATTTCTTTTCGATTTGATCACTTCGAATAAGCCCAATACATACGGAATTTACGCGGATATTATCCTTTCCTAAATCCTTGCTCATCGCTTTAGTCAAAGCAAGTCCCGCAGCACGGCTGACAGTCGTAGGAAGCGAGCTAGCAGGAGGCGTCTTAGCCATCACCGCAGTCACATTCACGATTGCACCCCCACCAGCCTTACGCATATATGGTGCTGCATATTTTGAGCAATGTATAGCGCCAA
Source organism: Lysinibacillus sp. GbtcB16 (assembly GCF_019091145.1). Lineage (NCBI taxonomy): Bacteria > Bacillati > Bacillota > Bacilli > Caryophanales > Bacillaceae > Lysinibacillus > Lysinibacillus sp. GbtcB16. Next base: position 293,080 of record NZ_JAGXJV010000001.1, on the reverse strand, counting down.
ATACCTTTAAATCTAAATCTGCTTGCCACAGCTCACTACTCACCGATTCAAAAGGATTTGCTGATGCTGTCCCAGCATTATTAATGAGAATATCAACGTGTCCAAAATGTTCGACCGTACGCTCAATTAGATTCTTACAATCTTTTTCCTTAGTAATATCTGTTGGAACAATTAAAACATCTACACCTGTTTCGTTTTTAATACACCCAGCGGCCACCTGTAGCTGTTTTTCTCCACGTGCACAAAGTACAACCTGTGCACCCTCTTTAACAAGTTGCATGGCCGTATAATAGCCAATGCCTTTACTCGATCCTGTTATAATTGCTACTTTCCCCTTTAAGCCTAGTTCCATTATGATCACCCCAAATATTTTCGAATATTCGTAACAATATATTTACTTTAACAAAATTATAGATAATATACAAAAAACGGCTACAAAGCATTTCGCTTTATAGCCGTTTAAACGGTTTTACATTATTTTTTTGCTACAATGTGAATTGGGTTGCCAAGTAATACTTCAGCAGCTTCCATTGTAATTTCCCCTAATGTTGGGTGAGCATGAATTGTTAATGCGATGTCTTCAGCTGTCATTCCGCCTTCAATTGCTAAGCCCATTTCAGCGATCATATCAGATGCACCAGCACCTACAATTTGAGCACCGATTAGTAAGCCATCTTCTTTACGAGCAACAAGCTTCACAAAACCTTCTGATTGGTTTAATGCAAGAGCACGACCATTTGCTGCGAACGGGAATTTCGCTGCAGTGTACTCGATACCTTCTGCTTTTGCTTGTTCTTCGTTGTAACCAACTGTCGCCATTTCTGGATCTGTGAAACATACAGCAGGTACAGCAAGATAATCAACAACTGATTTTTCACCAGCAATTGCTTCAGCAGCAACTTTACCCTCGTAAGAAGCTTTATGTGCAAGCTGAGGACCAGCTACGATATCACCGATTGCATAGATATTTGAAATATTTGTACGACATTGTTTATCAACATTGATTAGACCGCGTTCACCGAATTCAACACCGATTTCAGCAAGGCCCATTTCATCAGTATTTGGACGACGACCTACAGTAACTAATACATAATCAGCTTCAACTTTTTTCTCTTCTCCGCCAACTTCATAAGTTACAACTACGCCGTTTTCTGTTTCTTCAACGCCTTTTGCAGATGCGTTTACTTCGATTTCAACGCCTTTCTTTTTAAGGCCTTTTTTCACGATTTGAGTCATTTGTTTTTCGAAGCCAGCTAAAATATCTTTTCCGCCTTCAATAATTGTTACTTGTGAGCCAAGGTTTGCATAAGCAGATCCTAACTCTGTACCAATGTAACCTCCACCAATTACTACTAATTTACCAGGTACTTCTTGTAAAGAAAGTGCACCAGTAGAATTTAGTACGCGCTCAGTGAATTTGAATGTAGGAATTTCAACTGGACGAGAACCTGTTGCAATAATGACATTGTTAAATGTGTAAGTTTGAGCAGATTCACCATTGATGATACGCACTGAATGAGCGTCAACGAAATAAGCTTCACCTTGTACAATTTCAACTTTGTTCCCTTTAAGTAAGCCTTCAACACCGCCAGTTAATTTTTTAACAACGCTGTCTTTAAATGCTTGTGCTTTTGAGAAGTCTAATTTCACATCAGAAGCGATGATTCCCATGTCATCTGAATGTTTAGCTTGCTCAAAACGGTGACCTACTGAAATTAATGCTTTTGATGGAATACAACCTACGTTTAAGCACACACCACCAAGTACATTTTTTTCAACGATTGTTACTTTTTGGCCAGTTTGAGCTGCACGAATTGCTGCTACATATCCTCCAGGACCTGAACCAATGACAAGAGTATCTGTTTCGATTGGGAAATCTCCTACTACCATTTTGTTACGCCTCCATTAATAATAATTCTGGCTCACTTAACAAACGCTTCAAGTGATTTAAAGCATTTTGCGCAGTGGCTCCATCGATCATACGATGATCAAAGCTCAATGATAATGCTAACACAGGTGCGGCTACAATTTCACCATTTTTTATTACAGGTTTTTCTGAAATTCGACCAATACCTAGAATTGCTACTTCAGGATGGTTAATTACTGGAGTAAACCATTGACCTCCTGCAGAACCAATATTCGTAATAGACATAGATGCACCTTTCATTTCATGTGGCGCAAGTTTACTTTCACGGGCTTTAGTCGCTAACTCATTGATTTCATTTGACACTGCAAATACAGACTTGCGATCTGCATGCTTGATAACTGGGACAAGTAAACCTTTTTCAGTATCCGCTGCAATACCAATATTGTAGTAATGCTTTTGGATAATTTCTTGTGTTGCATCATCTAATGAGCGATTAAATTCTGGGAATTCGCGTAATGTTGAGATAAGTGCTTTCACTACATAAGGTAAGTATGTTAATTTAACACCTTTTTCAGCTGCGATATCTTTGAATTTTTTTCGATGCGCTACAAGAGCTGTTACATCGACTTCATCCATTAGTGTAACATGAGGAGCCGTTTGTTTCGAGTGTACCATTGCTTTCGCAATCGCTTTTCGAATACCAGACATTTTCTCACGAGTTTCTGGGAATTCCCCTTCAAGAACAACTGGTGCTGCTGATGTAGTCGTTTCTTGTTGAACCGCTTCTTCAACTGTCACTCCAGTTGCTGATTCAGTGTCAACAGTTCCTCCACCATTTAAGAAGTTTGTAATATCTTCTTTCAAAATACGACCATTTTTGCCTGAACCTTTTACTTCACGGATGTTTACGTCGTTATCGCGTGCAAATTTGCGGACAGAAGGCATCGCAATCACACGTTTTGTTTCATCAACAACTGTTTCAGCTTTTTCAGGTGCTTGCTCGGGCGCTTTCTCCTCTTTTACAGGAGCTTTTTCTACGCTCTGACCAGATTCAGCAGTTGCTTGAACTTGTGCTTCAGTTTTCTCTTCAGCGTGACTATCACCTTTTAGCTTTAAGTCTTCATAGCCAGGTGCATCCAATCGGATTAAAACATCGCCTACAACGGCAACTGTTCCTTCTCCTACTAAAACTTCCTCTACTGTTCCTTCAACTGGTGAAGGAATTTCTACTACTGCTTTATCATTTTGTACTTCACAAAGAATATCGTCTTCTTTTACTGTATCTCCAGCCTTGACGAACCATTTCACGATTTCGCCTTCGTGAATTCCCTCGCCAATATCCGGTAATCTGAATTCAAATGCCATGTGTACCCATCCTTTCTATTTACTGATGTTCAAGTTTAGAAGCTTCATTAGAATGTTAAAACTTTTTTCGCTGTTTCCATTACATCTTTGTAGTTTGGTAACCAAACACCTTCAGCTTGTGGGAATGGGTACACAGTATCTGGTGCAGCCACACGAAGTACAGGTGCTTCTAAGCTTAAAATTGCGCGCTCAGTAATTTCTGCTACTACATTTGCCGCGATACCTGCTTGTTTTTGTGCTTCTTGTACAACGATTGCACGACCTGTTTTTTCTACAGACGCAATAATTGTTTCGATATCAATTGGTTGAATTGTACGTAAATCAATTACTTCAACAGAGTGGCCTTCTTTTTCAAGTTCTTCTGCAGCCTTTAAGCTTTCATGAACCATTAAACCGTAAGCAACAATTGTTAAATCTTTACCTTCACGTTTTACATCCGCTTTTCCTAGTGGAATTTCGTATGCTTCTTCTGGTACTTCTTCACGGAACGAACGGTAAAGTTTTAAATGTTCTAAGAAAATAACTGGGTTGTCGTTGCGAATAGATGAAATTAGTAAACCTTTTGCATCGTAAGGTGTTGATGGTACAACTACCGTTAAACCTGGTTGTGCAGTCATTAGGCTTTCTAAGCTATCTGAGTGCATCTCAGGAGTATGCACTCCACCACCGAATGGTGAACGGATTGTTACTGGTGCGTTGTATACGCCGCCACTACGGTAGCTCATACGTGCTAATTGACCACTGATTGAATCCATTACTTCATAAACGAAGCCGAAGAATTGAATTTCAGGAACTGGACGGAATCCTTGTAGAGAAAGACCGATTGCTAAGCCACCAATACCTGATTCTGCTAACGGCGTATCAAAAACGCGGTCAACTCCGAATTCTTTTTGTAGGCCTTCTGTCGCGCGGAATACCCCACCGTTGACACCTACATCTTCCCCGAATACAAGAACGTTTTCATCATTCTTTAATTCTGTGCGAAGTGCATCTGTAATTGCTTGAATCATCGTCATTTGTGCCATAGGTTATTTCGACTCCTTCTCTTTATAGATTTCATACTGTTCTTTTAAATTAGATGGCATTTCGCCTTTATACATGTTTTCCATCAGCTCTGTTACTTTTTGTTTTGGAGCAGCATCAGCTTTTTTGATGGCTTCTTTAATTTCTTCTTTAGCACGCTCAATGACTGCTTCTTCTTTCTTCTCATCCCATAAGCCTTTTGCTTCTAGGTATTTACGGAAGCGAACAAGAGGGTCTTTTTGAGCCCATTCAGTATCTGTATCAGAAGTACGGTAACGCGTTGGGTCATCCCCAGCCATTGTATGTGGGCCATAACGGTAACACATTGTTTCAATTAACGTTGGACCTTCACCATTAACAGCTCGCTCACGTGCATCACGAGTTGCTACGTAAACTGCAAGCGCATCCATTCCATCTACTAAAATACTTGGTAAACCTGCTGCTACACCTTTTTGAGCGATTGTTTTTGCAGCAGTTTGTAGTTCACGCGGTGTAGAAATTGCATATTGGTTATTTTGTACAATGAAGATCGCTGGAGATTTAAATGCACCGGCAAAGTTAATACCTTCATAGAAGTCCCCTTGTGATGAACCACCATCACCTGTATAGGTTACTGCAACAGCTTTTTTCCCACGCTTTTGAATACCTAGTGCAACACCTGCTGCTTGGATATATTGAGCACCGATAATAATTTGTGGTGCTAGAACATTTACACCCTCAGGTACTTGATTCCCCATAAAATGTCCACGAGAGAATAAAAACGCTTTATCTAAAGGTAAGCCATGCCACACGATTTGTGGAACATCACGATACCCTGGTAAAATCCAATCCTCTTGTTCTAATGCAAAGTGTGAAGCAAGCTGAGAAGCTTCCTGACCTGCCGTTGGTGCATAGAAACCTAAACGGCCTTGACGGTTCAGTGAGATTGAACGTTGGTCTAAAATACGTGTATAAACCATACGTGTCATTAGTTCAACTAATTCTTCATCCGATAATTTAGGATCTGCCTCATTATTTATAATTTCGCCTTCTTCATTCAAAATTTGAAACATTTCAAACTTATCTTCGATTTCAGTTAGCGTTTGTTTAGCATCAAAAATATTATTGTTTTTCTTGCTCATTTGTCACATCTCCCTTTCAGCTGTATTAAAATAAATCACCTTTTTGACTAGTACAACTTATTCTTGACACTCAGTATACTGAATAAAATACTGTCGGTCAATCATATATTACGGCTATAAACAAAGATTTTTTCTAAAATAACATTTAATTATCTCTGTCCTATACTGTATTACCAATATCAAAAATCTGTATTAGAACACCATATTTACGCCTTGTAATTCTTAAGTTTTCCAACAGGTTTTCCAATAGTAGAATACCCCATTCTAGAAAATCTAATAGCATTCGAAAAATTTTTTGAGTATATTCAAATAAGGTCTTTTTTCATGTGATTGTTTTTAGACGTGATGTATACTTATAAATAGAGCACTACAAAGATGAAAGGAAGATTACTATATGATTTTAATGGATGATATTATCCGCGAAGGTCATCCGACTTTACGCACGAAAGCAGAGGAAGTTAAATTCCCTTTATCTGATGAAACAAGACAACTTGCTGAAGATATGCTTCAGTACTTAATTAACAGCCAAGATCCTGAAATGGCAGAAAAATATAATTTACGCAGCGGCATCGGCTTAGCTGCCAATCAAGTAAATAGTCTACAGCGTATGTTTGCACTTCATTTGCAAGATGATGCTGGTGAACAATTAAGCTTCGTAGCCATAAACCCCAAAATTGTCAGCCATTCAGTTGAAAACACATACCTTTCTGCTGGAGAAGGTTGTCTTTCCGTTGATCGTAATGTTCCTGGATACGTCCCACGTCATGCACGCATTACAGTAAAATTTAAAACAATAGATGGGGAAGAAAAGAAAATGCGCCTTAAAGGCTTGTCTGCCATCGCGTTTCAGCATGAATTAGATCATTTGAACGGTGTCATGTTTTATGACCGTATTAATGAAAAAAATCCATTTGCTGATATCCCGGAGTCCATCCCATATGAGCGTGACTAAAAGCGCATCAACAAAACAAACCTCAGCATTTACGCAGAGGTTTGTTTTTTCTATGTTCTCAATTTTTATTCGTTCATTTCATTTGCAAGCTCTTCATTTATCTTATTAATTAATATAGGTAGGTCTTTCATCGTTTCAATGGTATAGTGTGCACCAGTCTTCTCAAAAATACGTTTTGTTTTTTCAATGGCTTGTTGTTGTTCTTCAGCCGTTAAAGCTAAGAACTCTTCTTCAGCTAGTCCCATTTCTGAACTTCCAATAATAACACCAACAGCCCATACACCAGCATTCAAGGCTTCTTTTATATCTGAGGTTGTATCGCCAACCTTTACAACTTGTTTGGTTGATTTCGATCCTAATGCCTCCATATTTCTAAAAATCATATACGGATATGGCCGCCCCTTATCACTCACCTGTGTCGGAGTCACTAAAAAATCTGGTTGATAGCCCTTCATAGCAGCATGTTTTGTTACGACTTCCATCATAGAATCAGTGTAGCCTGTGGTAGAACCAAATCGAATACCCGCTTCTCTTAAGTGCTGTACGGTCGCTATCACATGTTGAATAGGATCTGTGTAGGTCGCCAAAGACTCCATTAACTTCGATTCAAATTGATTGTATAGAACATGTACATCTTCCTCTGAAAAATGCTGATGATGAACTCGTTTCCATTCTTCATTAATCCTTGGCATTTCAAGCATCGTACGAATATGATCAATCTTCAGCATGCCCATTGGTTTACGAGCTTCTTCAAGGGTTACTGTTACACCAGCATCTTCAAAAATCGTTAAAAAGACATTTACTGGGGCAAAGCAACCAAAATCAACTGCTGTACCTGCCCAATCCAAAATTACTGTTTCAATTCTCATTATTTTTCACCACCATATAATTTTCAATGACTTCACATAAGGCCTGCATATCCTCTTCATATATATCACCAATATTACCAATTCGGAATGTATCTACATCTGTCAGCTTACCAGGATAGATGACAAATCCTGCCTTTTTCATCTCCTGATAAAAATGTTCAAAAGAAAACTCTTTATGTGGGAACAAATAAGTTGTAATAATTGGTGATTGTAGCTCTTCAGAAATAAAGGCATCGAACCCTAGTACTGATAAACGAGAACGCAGTAATTGATTATTATCTGCATAACGTTGGTAACGTGCGTTAACTCCTCCTTCTTCCACTAGCTCTTCTAACGCCTTTGCAAAGGCCGCTACTACATGTGTCGGCGAAGTAAAGCGCCACTTTCCATCCTTTTTCATTACTTCCCATTGACTATATAAATCAAGTGCTACACTGCGTGCTTGTCCTTTGCATTTTTCTAACGCCTTTGTCTTAGCAATGACGAACCCAAAGCCAGGAACACCTTGAATGCATTTATTTGCACTACTAATACAAAAATCAATATGTGAGTTGGATAAATCCATTGGTACCCCACCAAAGCTACTCATAGCATCTACGATAAATGTTTTGTTGAAAGAGTAGACAACTTCTCCAATTTCTTCAATTGGATTTAATATACCAGTAGTCGTTTCACAGTGTACAACCGCCACATGTGTGATACTTGCATCTTTTTCAAGTAAAGCTTGAACTTCTAATGATGATGGCTGTTCATCATAAGGGACACTATAGACGACATGCGCCAACCTCAACACTTGAGCCATTTCTGCAATTCTTTCACCATAAGCGCCATTCGTTATAATTAGCAATTTATCATCTTCACCAACAACTGTTGTCAGCACCGACTCTACAACAAAACTGCCACTGCCTTGCATTAGTACTGCTGTATAATCAGACTCATCGACTTGCGCTAAATTTAGGAGTTGCTTGCGAATCACTTGTGTCACATTTTTATAGTCATCATCCCATGTACAGCGATCTTTTAACATTTCCTGTTTGACTGTCTTAGTAGTTGTTAATGGTCCTGGTGTTAATAATTTATAGTTGCTCATTTTCTATAGCTCCTTATTTTTGCGCTTCTTTAAAGAAAGCTTGGTGTTTTTCTAATAAATCTACTGTCAATGTTGTATCCCACTTTTTTAGATGCTCCGGGACATGCTCTGCCTGTACCTGCTCTCCTTCATAAAGTGCTACTGGATATTGCTCTAAAAAACCATTTCGAGCCTCTGTTGCAATTACCTTTGCCATTTCTTTGGCTAATGTTTCATCTCCCTCTTTATCTACAACAGCTACAGATTCCGTTAGCGTAAAGTTCCCCTCTGTTGGGTCAATATATTCTATTGGTAACCCTTCTTCCTTGGCATCAATAGCTTGAATACGTAAACCAAATCCAGCTGCTACTTCACCTGTTTTCACTTTTTTTATTGGTCCTGACCCAGAGCTTTCAATATGAGGTCCAGCATTGTTAATTAAATCTGCCAAAACCCTTTGCCCCTCTTGCTCACCATATTCTTTAATAATGGCTTGGACTAATAGCCAACCGGTTGAGGAGTCCATTATATTCGGGAATGAGACTAAATCCTTGAAGGCGGGGTCTGTCAAAGCTTTTATCGTTTTTGGGACTGGTAAGCCCTTTTGTTGCAAAACATCATCCGTATTTATAAAAATGGATCCTACATTTCCTAAAATCGGCAATGCATATGTAACACCGCCATCAAGAGGTTTTAAATCCGAAGAAATATCCGCAAACATGGATTTCGAAGTTTGTGCGCTTTCTATAAAATAAGAAGCCATCGTTACGATATCCGCTTCAATATCTGTACCTTCAGCCATCATTTTTCCACCCAATTCCGAAGTACCGAACGATTGAATTAAATATTTTCCTTTATAGCCTTTTTCATCTAATGTCGATTCCATTACTTCAATTGCCTCATCATCTGCATTAGAATAAATAATTACTTCATCCTTCGAACCTGCTTCTACCCCTCCACATGCAGTTAAAACTATCGCTGCTGCACTAACTGTCCCTAACATCATCACCGTTGATTTTTTCATTTTGAAATCTCCTCCACTTTTTCTTTATGTGCTGTTATATAATCACAACCTAATTTCACAATAAGGTTTGTACATAAAATGAATATTGATAGTACGAAAATATCGGTATATTTTGCGAAATGCTGAAGCTCTTTTATTCTTGTCGATACAAGCATAGTTTTTGTGCTAACAAGGAAAATAACACCACTGACCGTGACCATTGCATTTAAAAAATAGTAGCTAAACATTTGAAAAATGGTCGGTCTAATATTCGGCAAGATGACACGTATGACTGTTTTTAACCAAGAATCCTTTAATAGCTCCGCTGTCACTTCCCAGGTTGGGTCCATCTTTTGCAAAGAATTTTTAGCCATTAAATAAGGAGTTGTAAAGAAATGCACAATATTACAAGCGATAATGATGAGAAATGTACCCTTTAATGAACTTCCATTAAAGAAAAACAAATACGATAGACCAAGCACCATTCCCGGAACTGTGTTAGTGATCATTGAGGCAAGATCTAAGCTTTTTCTTCCTTTCAATGGCGTCCTCGCATTAAGAAGGGCAGACATAAATGTGATGCTTACACCTAAAACAGCTGTTAAAACCGCTACTATAAGTGAATTCACATAAACCTTTGTTAAATCTTTCTCCGCTATTACATTTTGAACATGTTCAAATGTAAAGCTGAAATCATAGGGATAACCCTTCGTAAATGGAACGATAAACATAGTTGAAAAAATGATAAATACGACTGCAACAGAGGCAAATGAATAGAGCGTAAACAGCGTGTCACGAAGACGATGTTTAACAAGTTCACTTCTCCCCGCCTGTTTATAATGAAAATTAAAGCGTTCTAATATCGTTAGCATGACGACGCCCAGTATAGCTGGGACAAGCATTAACACTGAAATAACTGCCCCACGCTCAAAATGCACGATAGAACCTAGCATAGCTTGATAAAGTTCAGTGGCAATCACCCTATAATTGCCGCCTACTGATGCAGGAATTCCGAAATCTGTAAAACTTAAAATAAATGTTAAAATAAACGCACCACCAATCGTCCCAAGCATCGGACGGAATACCGTATGATAAAAACGACGGAGTGGACGATCATGCATTAACATAGACACTAGCAAAAATCGTTTATCGATATACTGCATAGAGTTTTGCATGAGAATAAAAGCGACTGGCAATGTGTATAAGATGTAGCCTATCACCAGTCCGTTATATCCATAAATCGTGAAAAGTGGTTGCCCTGCTAATCTTGTTAGGATTCCTTGATTACCAAATGTATAAATCAACACGAAGCCATAGGTGATAGTTGGCAATAGCATAGGCAACGTAATACCTATCTGTACTAGCTTTTTTGTATGGCGATGCATCGTTGTAAAATGAACAGCGTAGGCCAAGAAAAAAGCTAAGATAGTCGTAATGACCGATGCCACAAAAGAAACTTTAAAGCTATTGAAGAAAGCATCACGAATTTCTATATTTTTTAAAGCATCTATATAATGTTGAATAGAAATCTCATTTCCTACTTTCAAAGACTGCCAAAACATATAAATCAATGGCACAACTAAAAAGAATAGGAGAAATAATAGAATTGGTAGAAAGATTAATTTCATCATTTTATTCGTTTTAAGCATATGTTTCTCCAAACAATTGATAGATGTTGTGGCGCTTAATATGAAGCTGTCTTAAAATAAAGTCCTCAATAAATGAATTTTTCGGTGCCTCTACGATTTCATGTGGTGTACCGAATTGAGCAACCGTTCCTTCATTTATGATTAAAACTTTATCCGATAAGGTTAGCGCTTCTTCTGGATCATGTGTCACAATAATCGTCGTCAAATTAAATTCACGAGCAATTGATTTAATACGTTCCTTGATAGATTCCTTAATGACTCCATCAAGTGCACTTAACGGCTCATCTAGCAAAAGTATTTTGGGTTGCATAACAAGCGTTCTAGCAATAGATACACGTTGCTTTTGGCCGCCTGATAATTCGTGAATCCTTTTATGCAGATGAGGAGTCAGTTCTAAAAAATCGATATATTCCTGTACCTCTTCTTTGGACATTTGACTATTTTTATTTTTCAATCCATATACAATGTTGTCGTAGGCATTTAAATGAGGGAATAACGCAAAATCCTGAAAAACAATATTGAATCCTCTTTCTTGCATGGATTGCTTCGATATATCTTGCCCATTGTAGATCAGCTGACCACCCGTTTGCTCTGCAAGCCCTAAGATGATATTAAGTAAAGTAGTTTTACCGCAACCACTCGGCCCTAATAAAGATATAATTTCACCCGATTGGATGGTTACATTGATATCTACTAAAACTTGCTTATTTTTATAGCTTTTTGAGATATTTTTTAGTTCTAACAAATTGGTCACCTCTCTCAGTTCTTACTGTTAGTATAGTGACCATTTGTAAAGGAAAATGCGCTTTTGTGTAAACGTTGAGTAAATTCCGACCAATTGTTGACAAAGTTGTGCATACTTTGAGTAAATATCTAATAGAGGTGATGAAATGTATATGATAGAAAGACAACAGCAAATATTGCAATTTGTAAGACAGCATAAGGTTGTAAAATTGGTAACACTAACAAAAGAATTTAATGTATCAATGGAAACAATACGTCGCGATATTCAACAGCTAATGCAAGACAAGAAAATTGAGAAGTTTTATGGGGGAATTAAATATATTGAACCTGTAGAGGGACTAATCGATCAACGATTACATGAACAGCTAACAGAAAAAATTGCCATCGCCAAAGCAAGTGCTTCTCTTGTTCAAGATGGAGAATGTATTTTTATCGATAGTGGAACAACTACATATCAAATGACACCATTTTTATTGGACAAGGAAAAATTAACAGTCGTGACAAACTCATTGCCGGTAGCTTTCGATCTAATCGGCTCTAATATTGAAGTTATCCTGCTCGGTGGAAAAGTGCGTCACTCCGAAAAATCGGTGACATCGAATGAATTTCTCTTCCACTTCGAACACCTAAATATTAATAAGGCTTTTATTTGCGCTAGTGGGGTATCTCTTAAAAAGGGGATTTCTGATTTTAATCTAGAAGAAGCTATTACTAGAAAAAAAATTATATCCATCTCTCAAACGGTCTATGTTGCTACTGATTCCTCAAAATTTAATAAGGATGTAGCCATACAAGTATGCCCCCTTGAAGAAGTAGATGTCATTATTACAGACAACGCACTGTCTAAAAAAACGATTCAACATTTTTCAGATAAAGGTATTGAAATAAAGCTAGTGAATACTTCTGAAGAACACCAGTAATTTAGCAAAAAAACAACTAGTTGCTATAATTGACAACTAGTTGTTTCTTTATTATATGATGGCAAGCTTGCGCATTATTTTAGCGAGACCATCTTCGTCTACATGATCGGCAATATGATGTGCAATAGCCTTCACTCGTTCATGACCATTTCCCATTGCAACACCTGTCCCAACCGCTTGCAGCATTTCTATATCATTAATGCCATCTCCAAAAGCAATTGCATCCTTTAGTGTGATTCCCATTTTATCCAATACTTTTTCTATTCCCACTGCCTTCGAGCCGCCCTTTGGCAAAATATCGCAAGAATACGGATGCCAACGGACAAATTGGACATTCGGAAACATTTCACAATATAAAGGTTCATCTTTTTCTTCCATAAATATAAGTGTTTGATATACATCGTTCTGCATATAATAGGATGAATCCAATTCTGGATAAGGATATCTAAGTGTATCCAAGCTTTCTGCTACCATCATATGATCACTAACAGATGCAATCATCCGTTTGTCATCTAAAAATACTACTGGTTCATTACGTGCGTCACCAAAAGCAATAATTTTAGCTAATTCTTCTTTTTCAATACCATTCGTGTAGACAACCTCACCCTTGTAAACAACATATTGCCCATTGAAAGTCACATACGTATTAATATCAAGTTCTTCTAGTAATGATTCAATCATAAAAGGTGCCCGACCTGTAGCAATCGCCAATTCATAGCCATTACGGCGTGCTTCCAAAAGAGCATTTTTTGCAGATTCAGGTAATTTTTTTTCGCTGTTATAGAGAGTGCCATCAACATCAAAAAACAAAATTTTATTCATTTTATAATCCCTTTCTATAAATATTACCCATCAAGGTGAATGACTTTACATAGACAATAATTTTTATTATAATGATCCTAAGGAGTGATGTGCCATGCTGAAGAAACTAAAACGAAAATTGTTGAAGCAACTTCGCGGCGTACTCGGAAAAAAATCAATTGCCTAACATTTGCCCTTCATTATTTGAAGGGCTTTTCTTTATTTTAGAGGAACTGCGTGATAATATAAAGGAAATGCATTTATTTGGCTATACGCAACCACTGTCTCACTACTTCCTATTCATTTTATAACATAGTGCACAACCGACGTATTGAGATACAAGGACTACAAACGTACATTTCTTCTTATAAGAAATTCGTTGTTTTCTTGTAGCACGTGTGTGGTAGTAGTCAAAGGTGCAATAAAATTGTACGCAATTAAAGGAGAGCAAACTATGATTTACAAAGTTTATTATCAAGAAAAAGCAAATGAGATTCCAGTTCGCGAAAACACTAAAAGTCTATACCTTGAAGCTGCTTCAGAACGAGAAGTACGTCAAAAGTTAAAAGACCGTAACTACAATATCGAGTTCGTTCAGCTGCTTGAAGGTAACTACTTAGAGTACGAGCAAGCAAGCCCGAACTTCATCTTGGAGGAAATTTAACAAACATGAAGTTTGTTAAAAATGACCAAGCAGCTGTTTTCGCGCTCGGCGGACTGGGCGAAATCGGCAAAAATACTTATGGCGTTCAATTTCAAGATGAAATTATTTTAATTGACGCTGGCATTAAATTTCCAGAAGATGACTTACTCGGCATTGACTATGTTATTCCTGACTATACGTATTTAGTACGTAACGTCGATAAAATCAAGGGACTATTTATTACACATGGACATGAGGATCATATTGGCGGTATTCCTTACCTTTTACGTCAAGTGAATGTCCCAGTCTATGGTGGTAAGCTCGCACTTGGCTTATTACGTAATAAATTAGAAGAACATGGCTTGCTACGTACAACTAAACTCATCGAAATTAAAGAAGATGATGTCATTAAATTTAGAAAAACATCTGTTAGCTTCTTTAGAACAACTCATAGTATCCCTGATGCTTATGGAATTGTTGTTAAAACACCACCTGGTAATATCGTTCACACAGGTGACTTTAAATTCGACTTTACACCTGTTGGCGAACCGGCCAACCTAACAAAGATGGCCGAAATTGGACGAGATGGCGTACTTTGCTTACTATCAGATAGTACAAACGCTGAAAAGCCTAATTTTACAATGTCAGAGCGTACAGTCGGCAAAAGTATCGATGAAATTTTCCGTAAAGTGGATAGCCGAATTATTTTTGCTACATTTGCGTCAAATATTCACCGTTTACAACAAGCAACAGACGCAGCAATAAAATATGGAAGAAAAATTGCTGTCTTCGGTCGCTCAATGGATAATGCGATTACAATTGGGCGTGAGCTTGGTTATATTAATGCTCCAAAAGATACATTTATTGATGCTCAAAGCATTAATCGACTTCCAGCAAATGAAGTAATGATTTTATGTACAGGCTCACAGGGTGAACCAATGGCTGCATTATCACGTATTGCCAATGGGACTCATCGTCAAATCCAAATACAACCTGGTGATACAGTTATTTTCTCTTCTTCACCGGTTCCAGGTAATACTGTGAGTGTCAATAAAATCATCAATTTATTGTTCCGTGCAGGTGCAGAAGTTATTCATGGTGCATTAAACAATATCCATACTTCTGGTCACGGGTCACAAGAAGAACAAAAATTGATGCTACGTTTAATGAAACCTAAATTCTTTATGCCTATCCATGGTGAATACCGTATGTTAAAAATGCATACACACTTAGCGGAAGATTGCGATGTACCACTTGAAAATACATTTGTTATGGAAAATGGCGATGTATTAGCATTAAGTGCCAATGAGGCACATGTGGCTGGTCGTATCCCTTCTGGTGATGTTTATATCGATGGTAATGGTATTGGAGATATCGGCAATATTGTATTACGTGATCGTCGCATTCTTTCTGAAGAAGGCTTAGTTATCGTAGTCGTAAGTGTCGATATGGAAAATCAAAAAATTGTTTCAGGTCCTGATATCATTTCTCGTGGCTTTGTCTACATGCGCGAGTCAGGTACGATGATCAATGAAGCTCAAAAAATGCTTAATCGTCATCTGAATGAAACTATTCAAAGCAAAACTCCTCAATGGACAGAGCTTAAAAACGAAATTACAGACGTTTTAGGTCCTTACCTATTTGAAAAAACAAAACGTCGTCCAATGATTCTACCGATCATTATGGAGGTTTAGCCTCATGGAAAGAAGCTATGTACTATGTACATAGCTTCTTTCTTTTTGTTGGACAACAAAAAGGTGAATTGTAAATTTACTTATTTTTCATCTTTTTTTGAAACCTCTTTTTTTATTTTTGCGTATATAGTAATAACAACATCAAAAAGGAGCGTTTTTATGCTAGATAAAATTCTTCATTCCCTACTCAATGGTAAATCCAAACGTCATTATTCTTCATCAAGCAGTCGTCGCAAATATTCTAAACGCCATAATTATTATGGGCATAAGCATTATAAACGTAGTTCTCGCAAAAGCTCACGTAGTTTTTTTAGCTCTTTAAGTTTTTTCAGTAGCTAATGTGGTGGAAACGACTTTCAGAAAAAAACTTTGATCATGCCGTAGAGCTTTTCATAGCCGAGCATCCAGATTTCACGTTTAAAAAATTTCTTGGCTTTGGCTCTTATGGTCGTGCGTACTTAATTGAAAATTGCTCATCAAAAGGTCCGTTCGTCTTAAAATGCCTGCGTCCTAAGCATCGTCATCACCAAAAAACGATACATAAATTCAGGCAGGAAATTCAAATTCTACAACAATTATCATTGCCGAATTTACCTAAAGTCCATTCGACTGGAACTATTCAAAATGTGCCCTATTTTATAATGGACTATATAGACGGTCAAACCTTTGAACAGCTTATTTTTCAAGAAGGTATTAAATTTACGGTCGCTCAGTCACTTGAAATAACAAAACAGCTTTTAGAACAAATTATCCTACTACACTATCATGGTATTGTCCATCGGGATTTGCGTATACCTAATATCTTATTAGTTGATCAACAATTACACATTATTGATTTTGGTCTCGCAACGACATTACAAAAGGCAGTTGATCTTTCTTCCATACAAAACCCGAAGCGAGCTGAAAATCATATTAGTGATCTATATTTCGTTGGCCATTTTCTATTGTTCTTACTTTATTCAGATTTTAAACCAAGTAAAAAGAAAGAGGATGCTTGGCAGCAAGAATTGAATTTACCGATTGAAGTGAAGGATTTTCTCGAACGATTATTATGGATTCAAGACCCTTTTAGTAGTGCTTTAGAGGCGTGGCAATCAATGCACCATTTAATAACACCTTCCATGCATTCGAAAAAAAAATAAAAAATAGAATTGTTCACCCCTTAAAGTGAACAATTCTATCCTACCATTTAAATATTTAAGTACTTTGCACATACATAAGCAATCCAATGATACGCCGGATTAAGTCGTAAATTTTCTATTAGCCCCTTTACGATGGCTTTACTGTATGTTGGCTTTTCTATTTCGAGTTTTAACAGCTCCAATGATTCTTTTTCTATAGAATCCTCTATATTATCAATATTATGTTCAATTAATTGCAGTAACATTTCCTTTGAAATGTCTGGTTCGCAAGGCTTCGCAATAAAAGTAACAAGTTCCTCTGTAATAAATGGTATCGTCGTATGACGTGCAATAATATCTGTTTTCTCTGCTAAAGATTTCGCAAGTTGTTCTAAATCAAGAGGCATATCTGAAAAGATAAACAGTTCCGCATAGCTCTTCATAAAACCTTTTATACAATACATGACATCGTATTTTGTATTTTGTAATTTATCCTGATACAGTTGCTCCAGCATATAAATGATAGATTTAGACATCTCTGCTTCATACGCTGTTATTTTATAAAAAAGCTCTTTTTTTGTTAGAAAAACCTTTTCGTTAAAAAATACTCTAGCAGACGCAGAGTGTTCTTTGAATGCCTTGAAGATACTTTTATAAAATTCAACCAACATCGTTTCTTTGTTATACGTCCCTCTGACTACGCGGTCAACATCTGTAATGAAGTGTTGTAAATAGTAGTCAACCATAGAGATAACAAGCTCATCTTTTGTTTTGAAGGATAAGTAAAATGCACCCTTAGAAATCCCACAACGTTCTGTTATTTGCTGTACAGATGTAGCCTCAAAACCTTGTTCAGAAAACAACTCTAATGCTTTCTCCATAATTAATTGCTTTTTTAACATATTTTTAACTCTCTCCTAATGCATTTCGTTGACAAATGACCGATTAGTCATTAGTATAAATAATTGAATTTAGTTAGTCAATAAAGGGTAGGTGTGAAGGTGAAAGGTTTAGTTAATTTCGTATTGAAAAACAAATTGGCAGTTTGGTTATTAACAATTATCATCACTGTCTCTGGTATTTATTCCGGTACAAGAATGAAAATGGAATCTATACCTGATATCTCAATCCCATACTTAATTGTCATGGGCGTATATCCTGGTGCAACGCCTGAACAAGTCATGAATGATCTTTCCATCCCATTCGAGAAATCTATAGAAAGTTTAGAAGATGTGAAGGCAGTTTACTCAACATCCTCTTCCAACGTAGCACAAGTGCAAGTTGAATACGACTATGGCATTGATATGGATGAAAAAAAGCGTCAGTTAGAAGCAGCTTTAGATAATTTAAAATTACCGGAAGGTGCCCAGGAGCCAACTATTATGGCCATCAGCATGAATATGATGCCAGTAGTAGCTCTATCCGTAAGTAGTTCTAAGGAAGATATTGTCGATCTTACGTCTACAGTAGAAGATGTTTTACTTCCTAAAATTGAAAAAATTGATGGTGTTGCCTCTGCAACCATTACAGGTCAGCATATTGAACAGGTATCATTTAAATATGATGAAGAAAAAATGGCCGCATTAAGTTTAACAGAGGAATCAGTCAAGCAAATGATTCAAGCAAGCGATATGTCATTGTCACTTGGATTATATCAATTTGCTGTTGGCGAACAAGCAGTTTCCGTAGACGGTAAAGTACAATCCGTAGATGAACTAAAAGATTTATTAATTCCAGTCACACCTTCAGCAACAAATCCTTCACCATTCGTTCGTCTAGGTGATATTGCAAAGATTGAAGTAGAAGGTAAAGTACAATCTGTGTCCCGCACAAACGGTCAAGATGCTATTGCAATTCAAATCGTTAAGGGTCAAGATGCTAACACTGTAACTGTTGTTAATGCCGTTAAAGATCTTATGAAAGATGAAGAAAAACGTTTAGATGGCCTAAACGTAGATATCTCTCTTGACCAAGGTGCCCCAATTGAAGATTCTGTCTTTACTATGATTGAAAAGGCAGTATTTGGTGGCGCAATTGCTGTATTAATCATCTTGTTATTCTTACGAGATTTCAAATCAACAATTATTTCGATTGTTTCAATCCCAGTTTCAGTTTTCATGGCATTACTACTGCTAAACTGGATGGATATTACATTAAATATTATGACCCTTGGTGCGATTACCGTTGCCATCGGACGTGTTATTGATGACTCGATTGTAGTTGTTGAAAATATTTATCGACGTATCCATTTAAAACAAGAAAAATTAACAGGTCGAGCATTAATCCGTGAAGCAACAATTGAAATGTTTAAACCGATTCTTTCGTCAACATTAGTGACAGTGGCTGTATTTGCTCCACTTATATTTGTAGGTGGTATGGTTGGTGAATTATTCATGCCATTTGCACTGACAATGACGTTTGCATTAGGTGCATCGTTATTAGTAGCAATTACAATTGTACCTGCATTATCTCATTTCTTATTCCGTAAAAAATTATACGGTGAGAAAAAAGAAAGCCAGCATAAAGAAGTTGGTAAACTAGCAACATGGTACAAAGGTGTGTTAGAAAAAGCTTTAAATCATAAAATTATTACATCTCTAATTGCGATTTTCTTACTTGTAGGTTCACTAGCGTTAACTCCTTTAATTGGGTTTAGCTTTATGGGATCACAGGAAGAAAAAGTTATGTACCTAACATATACCCCTTCTACTGGTGAGCTTGCAGATGAAACTGCGGCTAATGTTGAAAAAGTAGAAAAAGAATTAATGAAACGTAAAGACGTTGATATTTTACAAGTTTCCATTACAGATGCGAACAATGTAGATCCATCAGCAATGATGATGGGCGGAGGCGCTGGCGGTGCTTTAATGTACCTAATCTTTGATCCAGATATGAAAGACTTCCCTAAAGCACGTGAAGAAGTGGAAGACTATGTATTTAATATCGGTCAATCAGGAGAATGGAAATCTCAGAATTTCTCTTCAATGTCTATGTCTTCAAACGAAGTAAGCTACACACTATACAGTGATGACTTAGATAAACTACGAGATGCTGTCAATCAAGTTGAAGGTGCTTTAAAAGATGTGGATGGACTAGAAGATATTAAATCTGATAATGAAGATCCATATGTAGAAAATGTACTAAAAGTAGAACAGAAAAATGTCCTTCAATACGGTTTAACAACTGCTCAAATCGTGATGGCTTTAAATGCCAATACATCACAAGAAGTTTTAACAACGGTGAAAAATGATGGAAAAGATATAGATGTCATTGTTCAGCGTGATGCTAAAGCAGCCGCGACTTCGCTTGATGATGTTTTAGCAACTGAGATTAAAACAGCATTAGGCACAACGATGACTATTGGTGAGCTAGTAGATCTTGAAGAAGGTACGACTCTTAACTCATTATCTCGTTCAAAAGGTGAATACTTCGCAACTGTATCCGGTACGATTATCGGCGATGATATTTCAAAAGCAACTTCTGCTGCCGATAAGAAAATTGATAAATTAGATTTACCAAAAGGTGTAACAACAGGTGTTGCTGGTGTTGCAGCAGATATGCAAGAAACATTCACAAAGCTGGGTGTTGCTATGCTAGCGGCAATAGCGATTGTATACTTCATTTTAGTTGTTACGTTCGGTGAAGGTTTAGCTCCGTTCGCTATTCTCTTCTCACTTCCATTTGCCGTAATCGGTGCATTTGTTGGTTTATTCGTAACCGGTCAAACGATTTCAGTTTCTGTTATGATGGGTCTACTGATGTTAATCGGTATCGTCGTGACCAACGCCATCGTATTAGTTGACCGTATTATTCATATGGAACATGATGGTCTAGCCATGCGTGAAGCTATCCTAGAAGCCGGTGCTACACGTTTACGCCCGATTCTTATGACAGCCATTGCAACAATCGGTGCGATGGTTCCTATGGCACTTGGTTCTGGTGGTAGTGGATTAATATCAAAAGACTTAGCCATTACTGTAATTGGTGGTTTATTATCTTCCACTCTATTAACATTAGTTGTTGTACCAATTGTGTATGAAATGCTTTCAAAAATGTTAAAGAAAAATCGTAAAGATACGGAAGAAAACTAATAAAAAAAACAGCTACTCATGCGGTTCAATCGCTTGAGTAGCTGTTTTATTATTTATTGAACTTCTTTCACTACAAAAGCTTCCTTGCTTTCTACACCTGTAGCAGATACAGCCGTAATGCCGTATGTATAGCTTTGCTTAGCAAGAGCTGACTTGTCCACAAATTGAGTGATGCCATCCTTATTATAAACAACATCCACTATATTTTGAGGGTCATAGTAAGAACCTTCTTTATTCCCTTTAAAACGATAAATAACATACTTACGTGGCTGTGTTTCATTATCGTCAATAATTTCAATCTTACGACCTGCCGCTTCCTTTGTCACTTCTACATAAGTCGGCTTGTTCGGCACTGTATTATCGTTCCAAGTGGTTTCTGGTGTCAATGCCGTATAATTATATAATTGTTGACTAACAATTGTTGCATAGCCTAATTTATTAGTTTGAAAGCTTCTTAACGAGAAATGCATTTGCCCATCGGCTGCTACCTTTTCTGAACGATTTTCTAGTATTTGACTTGGCAATTCCATTTTATTATTCCATGCAGCATCACTGTCATTACCAACTTTGTAATCAGCTAGTCCCATGTATAGATGAACAGGGTGCGTTTTAGCATATGTTTGTACTTCGTGGCTCCACCAATTTAGCAATGTCCCATATTTCGCAACAGACAATGTTCTGGACCAATAAATTTGTGGGGTAATATAATCAATCGTGCCATTTTGAATCCACGTTCTGACGTCTGCATACAAATCATCGTAATTATTGACACCAGCTCGTGTGTCACTTCCTGTGTTATCCAATGATTTATTACGCCATACTCCAAATGGTGAAATACCAAATTGTACATATGGCTTTGTTTCTTTTATGGCTGTATAAAGATTTTCTACAAGCTTGTTCACATTATCTCTTCGCCAATCCTCCACTTTTTTAAAGGAAGCACCATATTTTTTGTAAGCTGCTTGATCCGGGAAAACCTCATTAGCGATTTTGTATGGATAAAAATAATCATCCATATGAACGGCATCAACATCATAATTGGCTACTAGCTCACTTACTATTTCAACTAAATAGTCTTGCACCTCAGGTAAGCCAGGATTTAAGTAATATTGTTTGCCATATTTAACAACCCAGTTTGGATGTGTTCTAGCTACGTTATCGGCAGCAAGGTCAGTTAGCTTTTGTCCAGACATTGTGACACGATAAGGATTCATCCAAGCATGCAATTCCATCCCTCGTTTATGTGACTCCTCTACTATTATCTCAAGAGGATCGTAACCGGGATTTGTACCTTGCTTTTTCCCTGTTATGTAGGACGACCATGGAGCTTGCTCAGACGCATACATTGCATCATTTGTTGGCCTTACTTGATAAATAACAGTATTGAATTTGTTGGCTTTTAATTGATCCAAAGTTTGGCGTGCCCAAGCCGTGTACTGCTCCTTCGTCATACCTGCCTTCATATCAAGATTAAGAACCGTTGAAATCCAGACAGCCCGCATTTCTCTTTTTGGCTGTGTCGTGCTTGCCTTCACTGTATTAGCAGGGATTGCTGAAAGGCATAACACTAAAATCATAGCGACTAAAGCAATAAATTTCCATTTAAAATTTTTCTTTCTCATATTTCCTCCATTTGCTATTTTTCTATTTTAGTATATGATAAGTTCTCGCTATATGCACGTCCCCGAAGCAACTTCTTCACTCGATGTTTCAAGTCATGTAATCTTAATTACTCGCATTGATTTACAAGAAGCATGAAACAAATTAATTCTTTTCCGGAATCTCGTTTAATAAATGAACTTGATACCCCAAAAATATGTATAATTATAATCCCCTCAAAAAATAGATGACCTATATATACATGATTATTCCAGGTTTATATAATCATTGTTACAATTTCCTTATTTTAAAATTCAACCTAATTTTTGTTTGATTCTTTCTTTACCCGATCATGAACTGTATGCTACAATCAACACAGCTTATATAGAACGGAGGGTATTCCAAATGACAGCTTCAATTAGACTACGATTTCACATTACTAATTAAATATGCGTACACTTTGCCTGCTGTGCAAGGAAAATGGAATTAGGTCTAGTCTGTTTTAGGAATACTGGAAAAGAGGGGACTTCTACTCCCCTCTTTTTTGTTGTCTTTTTACTTTCCACACAGGCACTACTGTTAGAAAGGGATGACGAATTTGGAACATTGGAAACGTAACACAATACTTTTTTTAAGTAGTCAAACGATTTCACTTTTTGGCTCTGCTCTTGTGCAATATGCCATTACATGGTATATCACGCTTACAACGCAATCAGGTAGCATGATGACCATTTCGATTATTTGTGGCTTTTTACCAACCTTCTTCTTAGCACCTATTGCTGGTGTCTGGGCAGATCGCTATAACCGAAAATGGCTTATTATCTTGGCAGATGGCCTGATCGCCTTATCCACGCTCATTTTAGCTATTTTATTTTTAATCGGCTATGATGAGCTCTGGCTACTATTTGTTATATCAGCAGTACGCGCAGTTGGTGCAGGTATTCAAACACCAGCTGTAGGCGCTATTTTACCGCAATTTGTGCCTGAAGAGCATTTAATGAAAGTTAATGGTGTAAATAGTAGTATTCAAGCTTTTATCATGATTCTTGCACCTATGGCAAGTGGAGCATTATTAACGATGGCTTCAATCGAGTCTATTTTCTTTATTGATGTTACGACGGCTGCTATTGCCATCGCTATCTTCTTAATATTTCTGCACATTCCTGCACATGCAAAAGCTAATCAGCCACAAACAACAGGCTATTTTAGTGATATGAAACAAGGCTTCATCTACATTAAAGAGCATGCTTTCTTAAAACATTTGTTCTTATTCTTTGCCTTTTTCATGCTGCTCGCTGCACCTGCTGCCTTTTTAACACCTTTACAAGTTACCCGTAGCTTTGGTAATGATGTCTGGCGTTTGACTGCCATCGAGATGGCCTTTGCCATTGGGATGTTAATTGGTGGGATTGCAATCGCAACATGGGGTGGCTTTAAAAATAAAGTGCATACGATGACATTATCTGCCTTATTATTTGGTCTTTGTACATTGGCTCTAGGAGTCATACCGGTTTTTTGGCTGTATCTTATGATCATGACCGTTACTGGAATAGCTATGCCAATCTTTAACACACCCGCAACGGTGTTATTACAAGAAAAAGTGGATAGTGATTATATGGGAAGAGTATTTGGCATTCTCAGTATGATATCTACCTCTATGATGCCTTTAGGTATGCTAATCTTCGGTCCAATTGCAGATATTATTGCTATCGAGTGGCTACTTATCGGTACAGGAATCCTCTTATTTATCCAAGGGTTTTTCCTTTTGGGCAGTAAAGTCTTATTAAAAGCTGGCAGACCTATTGCTGAGCCTATGGATGTTGAAACGCTAGAAAAAAAGTGAAGACTTCGTATAAAAGATGATTGCTGTTGATAAAAAATAATTAAAACTTAGCTTTTTTTAGACGCTAAAAAGCCCTGCTTTATGCAGGGCTCAGACTGTTGACAAAAGTCATCGAGAAGTTCAGTCTCGACGGCTTTTGTCATTTTTTCTTCTTTTTTTTTCAATATTTGATAAATAATTGCCATTTTCAATATATTCTTCGAGCATAGTTGCTATTTTATGGCACCCAAATGTAAGCATCGCCTGCATGGACAATTTTTTAGGACCTCTTAAGGTTTTCCATCGCATACCATGCTTTTCCTGAATATGGAGTTATTATGTAGAAGTTGATTGGAACGGAGGGCGGCGACTCCTGCGGGAAAAGCGGGAAAGTCGAGATCCTGGACTGAGCGCAGCGAGGGAAGCAGCTCGACCCCGCCCGCGGAAAGCGTCCGCCCGTAGTGGAAATCGAAGGTGTTACTTTATTTTATTGTAAAAGAAAAAAGACTGTAGGAAAACTCAAAAATTATTGAGTTTGTCTACAGTTGAAAGCCATGCTTTACCTCTTGCTTCAATACGTGAATGATACCTATACGCGCTAAAAAAATGATAAAGTCTACATGATTTACTTCTTTTTCCTCTTTTGCCCGATTAACAATGTGATTTGTGCCATCGTGAAAGGTAATGAAGATTTTTTCCGATAGGCTACATATTTGGGTACCCAAAAATCTGCATATTTTAACTTGAAGTTTTTTAATCCTTTAAAATGATAAAAATGCTGTCCGTGTAGAAAGATTTGTGCAGCTATTTTTTCACTTAAAAAGGAATATCTAGACTGTCCGACATTGGATAAAGGCGACATCCCCATATTAAAGACACGATAGCCTTCCGATTTTGCCCATTCAAATAATGATAGGAAAATAAAATCCATTGTTCCAGATGGTGATCCTGGCTTAAAACGCATGAGATCTACTGACACCTTTTCGCCTTGATCATACATAGGCATAATACTAGCAAAACCGAACGTTCCTTGCTTTCCACGTAAAACAGCAATATTGGAAGTGCTTAAATAGTGTTCATCAAAAAAACCAAGTGAAAAACCTTTCTCTGCCCTTCCCTGCAACCATTTTATTGAGACCTCTTTCAATTCCTTCATGACTTCCTGAGAATAAGGAGGACTCATTATTTCCACTATATAATTTTCCCGTTCAAACTTATTTCTTATCGCTCGACTGCCCTTCATTTCTTTACCCGTGAACGTAAATTTCTCTAAATCTACAAAGGCTTCCTCGCCAAGCTTAAAGAAACTATATCCATACTCGTGTAATGTAGAGAAAATTTTATTGTTAATTTCATAAAAGACAGGTGTATAGCCATGACGATCAGCCAATTCCAAAAATTCCTGGATAGCATATAAAAAATCAGATTCATTACCAACCGGATCTCCAAGAACGATAATCTTATCTGCATAAATTTGATAAGAGAATAAAACAGTTCCTTTTTCATTCCAATGTACAAATTTATCATGCAAAAAAATCAAATGTGAATACTCCGTTCCTTCATAGGACTTCAAATGATCTTTAATAGCTTCCTCCTGCTCTTTAGATAAAAGCTTTACCATTTTCTTAGGCGTACGTATAAAATAGCCTATATAAAAAATAACAATGGCAATCAGAATGCCGATAATCGCACTATTAAAGAGGTCCTGATAATCGGTTATCATATAGTCTTGTAGGGCACTAGGAAAATGAATTTTAGCCGAGGGTAAATTGACATAGCCAATTACCACATACATCGTTGTAATAATAGTTACTACAGCAAGATCTATGATGACAATCCCCCATGTCAAAACATAACTTTCTCGATAAAACTGCTTTTTGGACACCATTAATAGCACTGCGACAATGAGTAAAAAAATGGCTTCCTCATAATCAAAACCTTTAAAAATTGAAAATAGCGCCGAACTACTTAGCACCACAATGGCGAGCTGGTATGCCCTTTTTACTTTGTATTTGATTCCCCTACATAATCCTAACAGTATAAAGCCAGCTGCCACGGTCAATTGATGGGATACATTCATAATGGGAGAGGATAAAAACTCCTGAGCAATTTTCAGACGACTTAGTACCCCTGGCAAAGCTGCAGATAGCAATAAAATAATGCCAGCTATAAACACCAATATGGTTAATAGCGTATGGCTTAGTTTCTGGAAAATAACAGTAGGCAAGTCATCCCAAGATTCATTCCAACGCATCCAATATTCTTTAATAAATAAGAGTACGGAAACTAAAAATGGTAGAACAAAATAGCCGACACGGTACAAAATTAATAGAAACAGCACCTTTTCATCAGCAATTCCTATACTTTGTGTTCCCCATAAAAAAACGAGATCAAAGGAGCCAACTCCTCCAGGTATCATACTGACTATTCCTGCACTAGAAGCAATTAAAAATATGGGAATTAAAGCTGATAAACCAATTGGAATCTTCAAAATGAGCGTTAAAGCCCAGATCACAAAAAATACAGCTAGCCACTCTGCTACTGAAGTGATCATTAATTGAAGTGATATTTTTGGTTTTAAAGAACTTTCCTTTTTATAGCGAATCAGATACGTCGCCCAAAAAGCTAGTACATATAGGCTGACAAGTATAACAGCAATCGATAACCATCGTTCTTCTTTGAGCAATGGAAAATCCCAAAAGAATATATACATAAACCACGTTAACAAAGAAATTCCAGTTAAATAAAACAGTGTTACCGAAGCAATACTTTTTATCATGCCTTCTTTATCTTCTTTATATTTTGAGTAAAAGTAATCACGTAAGAATATACCTACTAACCCGCCAAAGCCAATTAGATTTGAAAAGGTATTGACAATAAATGAATGATTAAGCAAATTACGTTTATTGATTTTAATACCTAATATATTTACTAAAATAACATCGTAAAATATCATTGGCGTGATTGCGATAAAGGTGATCAGAAAAATTAATAAAAGCTCCCATAGCTGCAGTTCATTCACTTCTTTTTGTAGTAAATGAACATCTATACCACTCACTGTTTGTTGAATTTCATAAATAGCTATCGCCAAAAGTATTACTGGGCATAAAATTTTCAAAAATTTCAACAGTGCCTCTTTTCGAACGTTAAACATATGCCTTACCTACTTCCCATAAGCTAACTTAAAAATTTGCTATTACCTAAACCATTTTACTTTTTAAGGTAACGGACCATTTCCATATTGTAACGTATTCTTTGCTATATGTATTGTCAAAGAAAGATACTACTATTCATACTAGTGCATAAACTATTGCTCAATGTTTCGCTCCTAAATTGCCAACATCAAAAAAGGCCATTTTCATCCCTCTATATAGTAGAGAAATAAAAATGACTATATGGGCTATTTAGAGTCAAATACATGTAAAGGGAATTACTTTTCCACCTATAAATCTAGAAAACTAATGATTAAATATAATAACGATGAATAGGACGTCCTACACTTCCATATTGGATATCTACTTTTAATAGATTTTGCTTTTCTAAAAAATCAAGATAGCGTCTAGCTGTAACACGTGCTGTACCTATATAAGTAGATACCTCCTCGGCAGATACTGCCCCTCCACTTGTTTGAATATAGGCAAGTACCTTATCTAAAGTAGCTCGATTAAACCCTTTTGGTAGCTCCGCTATCATCATTGCTTCCGCTCCTGTCGTTGTAACGACAACTTGCTCCGGAAGACGTTGCTGCATGAGATGATCTACATCATGTTGGGTTAAATCCTGCATACCGCTTATTTTTTTCCTGTAGCTTTGATAATTTTTTAAAGTTTGCTCAATTCGCTCAAATGTAAAAGGCTTCATAATATAATCATATACACCTAAGTGTAAAATACGTTGCACAGTGGGCATATCGTTCGCGGCAGTTACCGCGATCACATCGACAGGAAGATGCTCCTCTCTGATTTTCCCTAACGTAATAATGCCATCTTGCTCTGGCATAAAAATGTCCATAAAGACAAGCTCAGGGGTTAATTGTTTAATTTTTTGAATTCCCTCTATACCATTACTAGCATAACCAACTAATGAAAAACCTTGGATTTGCTCAATAAATTGCCTGTTCACTTCACGTACCATAGGATCATCTTCAATTAATAAGACATTTATTACATCCATCTATACTTCTCCTAACTCAAATAAAATTAAGAAACTTGTTCCTTTCATAAATTCACTCACTACTTCAATATCTCCATTGCCTTTTCTTACAATTTCATAGACTAAATGCAAGCCAATGCCCCGATTTTCATTAGCCTTTGACGAAAATCCATTCTCAAACATACGATCCTGTACCTCTTTGGACATACCAATTCCATTATCGGAAACTGCTATCGCTAAGACGCCATCATGCTCATCTACAGAGATGGCTACATACTTATCTTCCTTCGAAAGGACATTTAAAGCCTCAAAAGCATTTTCGATTAAATTGCCGAGTAACACAACAAAATCATGGTGATCTACTAGAGGAGGAAAGCGTTTAAAATGGCTTTTTCGATCAATCTCAACCTCGATACCAAGCTCTTTTCCATAGCTTACTTTACTTAATAGCAAACCTGAAATATTTTCATTATGAAAGCGTTCGTTTAAAAATTTCGTCAATGATGCTTCATTTTCAGTAGTGACTGTAACATATTCAAGGGCTTGCTTTGTATGTCCCAATTGTAATAGCCCAGCAATTGTATGAATTTTATTTTTATGCTCATGGGTTTGCACACGTAATGCTTGAACAAAGGCCTTTACACCTGTTACTTCCTCCGCAAGCTTTTTCACAGTTGTTAAATCCTTAAACATAGCAACTGCACCGACTAACTCGCCATTTACAATAATGGGAACACGATTACTTAAGATACTATGATGATTAATGTAGAGCTCTTGATTATAAACAGGTGTTGCCGTTTCAACAATTTCAGGCAAACGGGTATCGGGCAAAACATTATAAATTTTTTGTCCAATACAGTCCTCTATCTTCCTAGTAACGCCTAAAATAACAGCCGCTTTCTCATTAAAAATCGTTATATTCATTTCCTTATCAACGGCTATGATCCCTTCATGCATCGCATTAAACGTTTCTGTTCTTTCCACATACATTTTTGCAATTTCATGAGGTTCAAGACCAAACATTTGTTTTTTTATATGCCGTCCAAGTGTATATGCACCAAAAATACTGAAAATCAGTGAGATAACAATGGTGATCATAATTTCTCGCTCATAGCTTTGTAGCATTTCTAGCAAAGTTGGTAATGAATAGCCTACTACTACAATCCCTACTTGTTCCCTTTTGTCATTTATAATGGGCACAAAAGCGCGTATCATAACACCCGATTCTCCACGTGCCTTCGATACATAATAATGCTCACTAAATGCTGCATTTAAATCCTGCGACTCACTGCGCTCTCCTAATTCCTTACTAACTGGATGTGATAATTTAATACGTTCCATATTCATCACAACAATATACTCTGCCTTATTAATCACCCTAATGCCATCTACTATTTTATTAATATTTTTCGCGGATTCTTTTATATTGTCATTGTTCAAATGAACACTTAACTCTGGTACATTCGATACGGTTCGTGCTACAAGCATTGCCCGCTGACCATAATCTTTTTCCTGTTCAGATAATAAGTTACCGAGTACAAAAATACCACCTAGTAAAAAAGAGAGTGCAATGATTAAAAATGTCACTAACAGTATTTTGCCGTTCACAGGCATTTTCATCATTCAATAGTTCCTTCCTTTCAAATTCGCATTCTCATTAGTAGTGGCACACTTTTTATGATATGGTTTTAAGATTATCTGCAAAAAATTCTTTTGACAATACTTTAGTCTATATAAGTAGCAGAAAATATTGAATTTAATGAACAATATTATAATTTAATTATTTATAACGAACTTTATTATTACTTCATGTTTTTGTATTATAACAATAATATATTAACTATAGCGTACCATAACAGAGATTTTTATTGATATTACTATATTTATATGTGGATATACGGAAATGTACTTTATGAACGTTATGTTTCTTATTTTCTAAATCTCTTTTTTCAAGAAGTATTCGCTATGATAATTCTAGTGAAAGCGATATCAAAGAGAAAATTTAGAAAAGAGGTAGCAAAAAATGAAGTTACTGAAAAATTTGACTGTTCAGGTTATAGTGGCAATCATCCTTGGGATTATTGTCGGAGCCATTTTCCCCGAGTTCGGTGCTAGTTTAAAAATCTTAGCAGATCTATTCATTAAATTAATTAAAATGTTAATTGCTCCAATTATCTTCCTAACAGTCGTTATTGGAATTGGCAGTATGGGAGATATGAAAAAGGTCGGGAAAATCGGAGGTAAAGCATTACTTTACTTCGAAATCGTCTCTACAATTGCCTTAGCAATCGGCATTGCTGTTGCTTTAATTGTAAGTCCTGGTACAGGTTTAGATACATCAGGTGCATCTGATGCTGATATTTCGAAATATACAACTGCTGCAGCTGAGTCTGAGCAGGGCTTAGGTGCATTTATCTCTAGTATTATTCCCGAAAATGTAGTTGGCGCATTGGCAACTGGTCAACTATTACCCGTTCTATTTTCTGCTATTTTATTTGGCTTAGCAGCTGCCTCAATCGGTGCACCTGCAAAACCAGTCATCACATTCTTTGAGCAAGTAGCAGAAATTTTCTTCAAGATTGTCAGTATGGTTATGAAAATATCACCAATCGGAGCTTTTGGTGCAATGGCCTATACAATTGGGAATTTTGGATTAAAATCTTTAGGTAACCTAGGTCTATTAATGGCTGCCGTATATATTACGATGTTTTTATTTGTTGTCTTTATTTTAGGCGGCATTGCAAAGTTCTTTGGATTTAATATCTTTAAATTTATTGCTTACATTAAAGATGAGATTTTCTTAGTAATTGGGACGTCCTCTTCTGAATCAGCTCTACCATCTATGATGCGAAAACTTGAGAATTATGGTTGCTCGAAGCAGGTTGTAGGTTTAGTCGTTCCTACTGGGTACTCCTTCAATCTAGATGGGACTTCTATTTATCTATCAATGGCTGCCTTATTTATTGCACAAGCATACGGAATGGACCTAACTTGGATTCAAATCATTACACTACTCGGAATTTTAATGATTACTTCTAAAGGCGCAGCGGGTGTAACCGGGTCAGGATTTATTACATTAGCAGCAACGTTAGCTGCCTTCCCAATGATACCAGTGGAGGGAATAGCACTATTAATTGGTGTCGATCGTTTTATGTCTGAGGCCCGTGCTGTTACCAATTTAATTGGTAATGGTGTAGCATGTGTTGTAGTATCAAAATCCGAAAAAGAATTTGATGTAACGATGGAAGAACGTGCTCTTCAAGGGAAGGCCACTATAGTATCCTAAGAAAAAGGGTAGTGATGACAGCCATGGCTGTTTCACTGCCTTTATTATGTTTTTTATCCATGGGTAGACTATGAAAAACAATTATGTTTAAACTCTAGTAAAATGGTGAAAGTGTATAGTAAGAGGTGATCATAAATGTCTAATAAAAAACAATCAAAAACGCGCTATACAAACAATCCCGATGTGTTGGATACAGGGAAGGAAAGTATTTTTGATAAACATGAGGATATGAAAACCGTTGATCCTATACCTGTCGAAGAACTAAATGAAAAAGTCAAAGATGAACAGCATAAAACGAAAACAAAGGACTCCTCTGCAACCGATAAGCGCTATCCGTAAAGAGAAATTTTGCCTAGAGGATGTGTCCACGGATGATAAATATTCCCTCATCTGCCTGTTAGAAAAAGTTGACCCCATTCATTCTGAGGTCAGCTTTTTTGTATACACTAATGTTAAAGGAGGAAAACATATGCACTATACTATACCCATTTTGAAAACGGAAAGGCTACTTTTAAGACCTATTACCCAGCAGGATATAGAGGCTATGTTCGTTTATACCTCTCAAGAAAACGTAGCCCGTTATGTTACATGGCATGCCCATACAAGTATAGAGGATACTAAAGCTTTTTTGATGCTCATATTAAGTGGGTATGAACAAGGCAATCATCTACTTTGGGGTATTGAATATTCTGGGACTCTAATTGGCACAATCGACTTTGTAACGATTGATCACACACATAAATTGGGGGAAATCGGTTATGTTCTTTCAGAAGATTATTGGAATAAAGGATTAACAACGGAGGCCACAAAAAAGCTGATTGACTTTGGATTTAAAGAATTGAAACTCGTACGTATTCAAGCGAGATGCTTGGAAGAAAACATTGGTTCTCAAAAAGTGATGGAGAAGTCCGGAATGCAGTTTGAAGGGCTGTTACGCAAAAGTATGTTCATTAAAGGACAATATAAAAATGTCAAAATGTACGCTATAACTGATGATGATGCAAGGAACCCATCATAAATAAAGCCTTGCCACATTAGCAAGGCTTCGTACTTATAACCATTGTTCGATACAGTATATCTTTTTAGCTGTAGCATCTAGCCTCACTCGTTTACCGATTGCTATCGGATGCATAGGCTGTGTGTGACAAATATCCACTTCCGCCAAAATAGGTATGTGTATACCGTCCAATTGTTCTAGTAAAATATCAGATGGCTTGCGTCCGGTTCCTAGATCATCGTAGCATTCATGCTTACCCAAAATTATTCCACTTATTTTGTCAAAAATTCCGTGCAATTTGAGCATCGCAAAATTCTTTTCCACGATCGCTGCATTTTTCATACAATCTTCCATTAATAAAATGTCACCTTCAGCAATGGCAGGGAAATAGGGTGTCCCAATAAAACCATACATGGCATTTACATTCCCCCCCATTAGCCTTCCCTCTATAACTCCCTCTCGAACGGTTTTCCATTCATTCTTGATTACCTTTTTCTCTACCGTTTTCTCCAGCCAATTGACTGGCTCATCTGACCAATAAGGAGGTTTCTGTATTTCATACGGGAGTGTTTGAGGCTGCAAGAAATACTCCTCAAAAAATTTGTATGTATCGTTGACTAATGGCTCAAACTCGCCAAAGGATGGCACGAGCGCTGGACCATAAAATGTTGAAATACCAGTCTTCGCATAAAGTGCCAGTAGAATGGCTGATGCATCAGAGTAACCTATAATGATTTTAGGGTTTCGTTGAAAAGCCTCATAATCTATATAAGGCAGCATACTATTGGAATTGGTACCTCCAATCGTAGACATAATAATATCCACACTAGGATTGCGGAGTAATTCATTTAATTCCTCTGCTCGTTTTTGTGGTGAGCCTGATCGATAATAATCAGATTTGCCAGTAAGGGAACCTTCTACAATATGAAAATTCTTCTCTTCTAGAAATGCTTTTGCACGCTCAAAACGTTTCGACGCAGAAACCGTCGCTGGAGAGGAGGGTGAAAAAATACCGATAGTCGTCATCTTTTACTCCTTTTCTTATACAAGTTTTGACATGTAATATTCATTGATGTATTGTCCATCTACATACAAGGAATCCCGTTTCGTTCCCTCTATTTCAAAGCCCATTTTCTTATATAAAGCAACTCCAGCCTCATTATTTTCCATAACCGTTAACTCGAGACGATGGATATTATTATCTTTAGCCCATTGTTCTACATGATTAAATAAGGCTGTTCCAATTTTTCTGCCTCTATAATGACTATGGATGCCAATGACAAGATAAGCACGATGAGCAATTCTTGTTGCTTCATTCCCTTGTGCAATTAAATAAGCCACCACCTTATCATCTATTTCTGCTACGAATAATGCTGAATGACGGCTATGATAAAGCTTTTCTAAATAATTTGCAAATGTCTCGGGCTCCATTTTTCGCTCGCCAGGACCAAATAACATCAGATTGGATGCCTCCGCATTTGTCATAACTGCTATAATTTGAACACTATCATTTCTTGTTGCTTCTCGTATTCGCATGTAAAGTACCTCACTTCCTATTTTTTGTCTTTATCCATTAGAAAAGTTTATCTAAAACCCCCAATCTCTTTTTTTAAAGCTTTAGCATGTTTGACCTGACCATAATTTTATTCCCTTTTACTAGCATTGGATTTTAGCAACTAATTTTTCATTGTTAAAATGAAGCGTCTCTGCATCATTCAGCGTATATGCCTGCAATGTTGCATTATTTTTTAGCCAGCTATTAAATAACATGCTTCGTTCAGGATCATCATAATGTGGACAAAAAGTTCCTGATAATATCCCTAGCCCGTTGTATTCCTCATAATGATTGTGTTGATTTTCACTAAAGCATTTATCAAACCAACACATTGCCCCAGCACTCATGCCAGCTAAAATAACACCGCTTTTATAAGCTTCCTTCAATAGCTCCCCGAATTGATAGGCATGCCATTTATCTAAAAGAAGCTTGGTATTTCCTCCGCCTACATAAATAATATCCTGTGCCAATATTTTTTCTCGAATTTGTATGTCATTCATGTCCTCTTGCAAAATATGAGTAGCGTCACAATGTGTAAAAGCTGAATAAAATTTATCGATGTACCCCTGTGCATCATTACTTGCTGTTGGAATAAAACAAATTTTGATGCGTTCAGTTGTCTTAATTAGACTCAAAATATAATGGTCAATAAATGAAGGGATTTGCTGAGAAAATCCTCCGCCTGATATGGCAACGATTTGTCTAGTGACAGCACTCGTATTTTTTAATTCATAGACCGCTTGCTCCCGACCAAATCTTTCAAGTACCTGTACTTTTTTCATCCCTAGCTTTTCGAGTAGTCGACAAGATGCACGATTAGCTGTTTGTGTCTCTGCCACGATAGAGGAGATATTTAAATACGCCAAACCCTCCTTAACCACTTGCGTTAGAACTTCAAATGCTAACCCCCGCCCCCAATACTCCGGTAAAAATTGATAGGAAAGTTCATACATCTCATGCTCATGATACTCATCGATGGATACAAGGCCTATAAATTCCCCCGTTTTCTTTAATGAGATATAAAAATATGTATTAGGAAATGGTGCCTCTAGCATACCTCTAAAGGAAGCTTCGATATAATTTTTTTGTGGAATTCCTCCAAGATACTCTCTGACGCTTTCATTTGTGTAGAGCCCTTGAATATCCATGTAATGTTCTGGTTGTATACGTTCGATCACACATCGATTAGACATAAACTTCATGTATTTACCCCCTCTTTATGTCAAA
Organism: Lysinibacillus sp. GbtcB16; assembly: GCF_019091145.1. NCBI lineage: Bacteria > Bacillati > Bacillota > Bacilli > Caryophanales > Bacillaceae > Lysinibacillus > Lysinibacillus sp. GbtcB16. The sequence goes on along the minus strand of NZ_JAGXJV010000001.1, from coordinate 257,510 downwards.
GTTTAATCGAACTGCCATACTGAAATCAAACATTTTTTCCAAATATTACTTTCCTATAAACTAAAAAATAGTGACCAGCCATACGTGCTGTGTCACTACCTTCATTAATGTTGATATTGCTCAAGTAAACGTTGAGTATTGGTTGATTGTTCTAAAACTTTTTTCTCTTGAGCCCAATAAATCATATATTGATCGTCACCGATTGGAAAAACCATTTGTTGCAATTCTTCGCTTAGCTCAGAGCTAATTGCTACCTTTAAAATGTCCACTTCATAAATCGGTTTGTCCTTTATTTTATAAACAATATGATAGGCGGGCTCTTCTTCAAAAATTGCTCGTTCTTTTTTAGAAAGCTTCTTTACATGACTTAAAGGGTATTTTTCAATAAAGTTCTTCGCCTCGCCGTCAGACCCTCGAAATACCGTTTGTTCCCCTTGGAATAATTCGATTGAATCAATATTTGTAGCTTCATCTAAAATAAAAGAAATCGCTTCCTTCTCATTTTTTTCACGAGATTGCATTACAAAAATTCCGATCAGTAAAATAGCTGCAAATATAATTAGTCTCCATCTTCGTTTTGTCATTGCCAATTACCCATTTAATGCCTTTTTTACGAAACGATTTATATCAACATCAGCACCAATTACAAGCATAATATCTCCCAATAAAATCTTATCACTTGCTTGAGGTGATACGATAATATCAGCACCACGCTTAATCCCTACGATGTTAATTCCATATTTAGCTCGAATATCTAAATCCATAATCGAATATCCAGCAATAGCATCATTCGCCTTTAATTCCATAATAGAGTGTTCATCTGAAAGCTCTAAATAATCTAGTACTGTATTCGATAGCATATTATTGGCAATACGAATACCCATATCTCTTTCAGGATGGACTACAAAGTCGGCACCAATTTTCCGCAATACCTTCTCATGGTAATCATTTTGAGCCTTTACTGTAATTTGCTCAACACCAATTTCTTTTAAAATGATGGTTGTTAAAATACTCGCTTGAATATCTTCCCCAATTGCTACAATCACATGTTCAAAATTACGAATACCTAATGAATTTAGAACCGATTCATCTGTTGAATCTGCAATGACGGCTTGTGTAGCAATAGAAGCAAATTCGTCTACACGCTCTGAAGAATGGTCGATTGCCATCACTTGAGCACCCTGACTCATTAATTCACGAACAATACTTCCCCCAAAACGTCCAAGCCCAATGACCGCAAACTCTTTTTTCATCATAAAAAATCCCTCCGAAAACTACTATACCATCATTGTAGCGTATTCTTAGCGATATGTATTGTCAAAACAAGACGCTATTCGTCATTGTTGGACAACGCTGCAAACATAAAAAAGACGAGGACCTAAGTCCCCGTCATCACTTACTCTAATTATTCAGCGTTACGCATTTCGTCTAGTACGCGATTTACACGTTTTTCTAACATTTTCATACCGCTACCACCAGCTTGCATATGACGCAGCTGACCATCTTTATCGAACACAAAATAAGCAGGTACATATTGGTTTTCAAAAGCATCTGTTAACTTCATTTCGCTATCAACAAAGATTGGTTGCGCAATGTCATGCTCAGCCGCTACTGCCTTAATCGTCTCTAAATCAGTATCTGCTTCAGAACGTGGCATATGTACTGCTACAACATTTAGCTCATCTTTAAATTGATCACGGAAATTATTAACATCTGGCATAGCTTCTTTACATAAATGACAGCTCACTGACCAGAAATGGATTAATGTTGGTTTTTTGCCTACTAGTTCTGCTTTTGTTACTTCACCATTTAACCAAGTTGTTGCGCCGACAAGTTCTGGCATTTGTTCACGAAGTTTCATGAAAAATCCTCCTCTATTAAATCGTTGTTCTTTAGATGCATTAAATGTTGGGTAAAACTCCTCCCAAAATATATTGCCATCTAAGATAAAGTAAATTAGCACTCGCCACTTACTTAAAAGTCCCCACAAGCATGTCGTGGGGACTCTTTATTTGTTACATCATGACGCAACTCTATTTTATTATAGAGTTGCTTGACCTGGACGCCAGTTTGCTGGGCAAAGACCGCCAGTTTGTAATGCTTGAAGTACACGTAACGTTTCATCAACATCACGGCCGATGTTATTATCGAATACTGTTTGGTATTTTAATTCACCTTCTGGATTAATGATGAATAAACCACGTAGCGCGATACCTTCTTCTTCAATTAACACACCGTAATCTTTAGAAACTTGGTGGTTTGTATCCGCAGCTAATGGATATTTTAATTCACCAAGACCATTTTGAGTGCGGTCTGTATTAATCCATGCTAAGTGAGTGTGGATTGTATCAGTAGAAACACCGATTACTTCTGCATCTAAGTCTTCGAACTCGTCATAACGATCGCTCATTGCAGTGATTTCTGTTGGACATACAAATGTGAAGTCCATTGGATAGAAGAAAAGTACTGTCCATTTATCTTGTGCTTTAATATCTTCTAATGATACTTTACCAAATGATTTGTCTGAAAGTACTGCTTCCATTGTAAAGTCAGGTGCTTGTTTACCTACCATGCGTTCTGCCATAATAAATCCCTCCGAATAAATATGTAGTTTATATATTCTATTCCATTCGCACAAGCGAACTCGTCTTCTACGATAGCAGAGTAAACGTAGTTTTTCAAACAAGTAAGCTCCGCCCCATTACCCGAATGTAGTGAGTCGACAAAAAATCGTCAAATCCAAAATTGGAATTTCTGCTACATCCTATTTATTAGCTATTTTTGACAACTATATTCTCCTTTATACAAATTTTTTCTCCACTACTTTTATGACTCTTTTTTTAACATTTTACAGCGATTTTTTTCATAAAAAACGATTGCAAATTTTTATTTATTATGTATAATTGTAATGGTTTTAGTAAACTAAAAGTTTCGTTAAAGTAAACTTCATATTTCAAAAGTTTATCATTGCTAAACTTCTTCTAGGAGGGAAAAGATGCAAATAGGAGCAAAAATTAAAGCGCTTCGTTTAAAAAAAGGTCTTACCCAAGAGGAACTTGGAGAACGTACAGATTTAAGTAAGGGCTATATTTCCCAATTAGAACGTGATTTGAATTCACCTTCTATTGAAACACTTTTTTCTATATTAGAAGTGTTAGGGTCAACACCAAAGGAATTTTTTGATGATGAATCACCTGAACAAAAGGTTGTTTATACAGAGGAAGATCAGTCCATCTTTACGGATGAAGAAAAAAAATACGAAATTCAATGGCTCATCCCTACATCCAACGAAAAAGAAATGGAGCCTATTTTCTTAACATTTGAAGCCAATGGCGAATTCAAGCAATTTGAGCCTTCACTCTCGGAAACATTTATTTATGTAGTGAAAGGGCGTATTCGTCTCGTTTTAGGGAATGAACAATATATCGCTAGTGAAGGCAATGCTCTTTATTTTGACGCGACAGACCATCATCAAATTTTTAATGCACATGCTGCTGAAACGAAAATTTTACTCGTTGCAACGGATTCATATTTATAGCTTAAGGAGGCGCATCAATGACAATGAATTCCATTATCCGTTTTGAAAATGTATCCAAGTCTTATAGTGACGGAACAGTTGTCTTAAAGAATATTAACTTGGAGCTTGAAAAGGGCAAATTTTATACTCTCCTTGGCCCATCTGGTTGTGGGAAAACAACCATTTTACGAATTATTGCTGGTTTCACAGAACCTACAACAGGAGATGTGTTTTTCCATGATAAAAAAATAAATTCTGTTCCTGCCAATGAACGTCAGGTGAATACTGTTTTTCAAGATTATGCGCTGTTCCCACATTTAAATGTATTTGAAAATGTCGCATTCGGACTACGTATTAAGAAGTTACCTGAAAAGGAAATTAAAGAACGTGTTGCGGAGGCTTTAAAATTTGTCAATTTAGCAGGCTATAGCAATCGTGAAATCTCCGAAATGTCTGGTGGTCAGCGTCAGCGTGTAGCGATTGCACGTGCTATCGTTAACGACCCTGAAGTAATTTTACTGGATGAACCACTATCAGCATTAGACTTGAAATTACGTACAGAAATGCAATACGAATTACGTGAATTACAGCAACGTCTTGGCAAAACCTTTGTTTTCGTTACTCATGATCAGGAAGAAGCACTCGCTATGAGTGATGAAATTTTTGTTTTAAGCGAAGGACAAATTCAACAATCTGGTACACCAGTAGATATTTATGATGAACCTATTAATCGCTTCGTAGCAGATTTCATCGGTGAATCCAATATAGTGCCTGGTGTCATGATTGAAGATTTCAAGGTTGAATTTGCGGGTAAGATTTTCGAATGTGTTGACCAAGGTATGAAACCAAATGAGAAAATTGATATCGTTATACGCCCTGAGGATTTAGAAATGACGACTATTGAGAAGGGGAAACTTGTTGTTAAAGTAGATACACAGTTATTCCGTGGCGTACATTATGAGCTATCTACGTATGATAAAGATGGCAATGAATGGCTAGTCCATTCGTTGAAAAAAGCTGAAGTAGGGACAGAAATTGGCTTAGACTTTGATCCAGAGGCGATTCATGTAATGCGCTTAAATGAAACAGAGGAAGAGTTCGATAAACGATTGGAATCGTACGGAGACGACGAAGATGCAAGCTAAGACATCAAAATCAGCGTTATTTCCATATGTTTTATGGATTGCCCTTTTTGTTATCGCGCCGATTGCACTCGTTGTTTATTATTCCCTACTCGATTTACATGGCAATTTCACGCTCGATAATTATAAAGCGTTCTTCACTTCTGTTTACTTAAAAATGACATTAAGCTCGTTCTGGTATGCATTTTTAATTACATTCTTTACATTATTAATTTCATATCCAACTGCTTACTTTTTAACAAAAACGAAACACAAGCAGCTTTGGTTATTGCTTATTATTATTCCTTCATGGATTAATTTATTGTTAAAAACATATGCCTTTATCGGTATCTTTGGTTTATACGGGCCGATCAATGCATTTATCGAAGTGTTTGGCTTTGACCCAAAGCAAATGCTCTTTACAGATATTAGCTTTGTTTTTGTATCCGTGTATATTTTTATTCCGTTTATGATTTTACCGATCTTTAACTCTTTAGATCGTTTAAATCCAACACTTATTTATGCGTCTCGTGATTTAGGCGCATCTGCTTTTACAACATTCCGTCGCGTTGTTTTACCATTGACAATGGATGGTGTTAAATCAGGTATTCAGGTTGTCTTTATCCCTGCTCTATCACTTTTCATGATTACTCGCTTAATTGCAGGAAATCGTGTTATCACCCTTGGTACAGCGATTGAGCAGCAATTCCTTGTGACACAAAATTGGGGAATGGGTTCAACCATTGCCGTGTTCTTAATTTTATTTATGGTAATCATTATGCTTATTACGGGACAAAAAGATAAAGGAGGTCGCGTGCGATGAACAAACTTTCTGCATCAGCCAAAGTCTATTTAACGATTGTTTTTATCGTTCTGTATGCACCCATTCTCTATTTAATCTTTTACTCGTTCAATAGTGGTGGCTCCATGAATAACTTTGAGTCCTTTACTTTAGAGCATTATAAGGCTGTTTTTGAAGATTCAAGGCTACTTGTTATTTTAATTAATACCGTTATCGTAGCATTACTTTCAGCTCTAATTTCTACTATTATTGGAACGTTAGGAGCAATCGGTATTGTAACAGTCAAGGATTCAAAAATGCGTAATACATTATTGTCCTTAAACAATGTTTTAATTGTCAGTCCAGATGTCATCATTGGTGCAAGCTTTTTAATCTTATTTACAATGGTGGGCATTAAATTAGGCTTTGCTTCAGTATTATTAGCACACGTAGCGTTTAGTGTACCAATTGTAGTGTTAATGGTTTTACCTAAATTGTTAGAAATGAATAAATCACTAATTGATGCAGCATTAGATTTAGGAGCAACCAAAAAGGATGTTATGATGCGTGTCATTTTACCATATATTCAGCCAGGTATTTTTGCAGGTTTCTTCCTAGCTCTTACGTATTCCTTAGATGATTTTGCTGTGACATTTTTCGTAACCGGCAATGGCTTCAGTACATTATCGGTAGAAATCTACTCGATGGCTCGCGCGGGAATTTCTCTAACAGTTAACGCTATTTCTGGTTTAGTATTCTTTGTAACAGTTATCGTTGTGGTTGGCTATTACTTCATTACAAGTCGCACAAGCAAAAGAACGGAGGGACAACAATGAAGTCATTAATTCAAGCGACCATCGCTATACTTGTTGTTTCTGCCCTTTTATTTTATGCTGCTGATGCCTTAAGTGCTGGTGGAGGTAAGAGTGGAAAAGACACTTTAACCATCTTTAACTGGGGAGAGTATATTGATCCTGATCTATTGAAAGAGTTTGAAAAAGAAACAGGTATTCATGTCATTTACGAAACATTTGACTCCAATGAAGCTATGATGACTAAAATACAGCAAGGTGGTACAGCGTACGATATTGCTGTCCCTTCTGAGTATATGATTGAAAAAATGAAGGAAGATAATTTATTGATTCCTTTAGACAAAGCGAAAATCCCGAATTTAAAAAATATTGATCCATACTTTTTAGATTTACCATTCGATGATAACAATCAATATTCAGTTCCTTATTTCTGGGGAACAGTAGGAATTGTTTATAACCCAAAGCTAGTTGGGAACTTAGATTTCTCCTCCTGGGATGACTTATGGGACCCTTCACTAAAAAGAAAAGTATTTTTAGTAGACGGTGCCCGCGAAGTGATTGGGATGGGTTTAAATAGTCTTGGACACTCCTTGAATTCATTGGATAACGATGAACTGCGTGAAGCAACTGACAAGCTGATTACACTTGCGCCAAACGTAAAAGCGATCATTGGGGATGAAATTACGCCATTAATGATCAATAATGAAGCAACAGTGGCCCTCACTTGGTCTGGTCAGGCAGCGGACATGATGTCTGAAAATGAAGAGTTGGACTTTGCTGTTCCTGAAGAGGGTTCCAATTTATGGTTCGATAATATGGTTATTCCAAAAACCTCAAAAAATATTGATGGTGCACATGCCTTTATCAATTTTATGCTAAGTGCTGAATCTGGTGCTCAAAATGCCGATTATGTTGGCTATTCGACGCCTAATATCGCTGCGATGGACTTAATGGACCCAGAAGTAGTTGCTGATGAACGCTATTACCCTTCTGAAGAGCAACGTGATACATTAGAGGTCTACAAAAACTTAGGCCCAGATTACTTAGGTAAATATAATGAACTGTTTTTAGAATTTAAAATGAGTATTCGATAATTTATAAGAGCGATTTGGTCTAGAAACCAAATCGCTCTTTTTCTGTAAGCATTCAGTTGTTTGACTATATTCAAAAAGCAATTCTACTAGTAGCCTGTGGTAGATCATCTTCACAGCCCCCTCTCCTATAATCCCTTTGTCTATGTTTAAATTGCTAACAATCATTTGCACTTCTTTATCCATGAAAAGACCATGTATTCTACGTGCCATTACATCTGCTCATCATAGCTTCATCTAAACAATATTATTCACTTTTATCACGCTATTTCATTTCAACAAAAATTGCTTATAGGCAAAAGTCTATACGCTCTCACTTCCCCCTAACTATTCATGTTTATTAATCAATTAGATGATATTCCATTGTGAAGTTTTCTGAGAAAAAAACTTTTCTGAAAAACCATTCTAACGATCGGATCAGTTACAGCAATCTCAACTATTAGCCAGCTATAATTCTTTATGATAGACTGTACTATATTTGATTACATAAAGGGGGTTTTTCGATGACCCAGCAGAAGTCCAATAAGGCGGCTTTGTATATATTAATGTTTAATATGTTTATCGCAATGGGGAGTATTGGAATTATTATTCCTGTAATGCCGGAATATTTAAGAATATTTGGAGCAGCAGGACAAGTTCTAGGCATGCTTATTGCTACGTTCGCCTTGGCTCAATTCGTATTTTCTCCAATTGCTGGGAATCTTTCTGACCTGTATGGGCGGAAAAATTTAATTATTTTCGGTCTTATACTAACAGGACTTGCACAAATCGGTTTTGGCCTCTCTACAGATGTTTGGATGCTCTTTTTGGCACGCTTTTTAGGTGGCCTTGGCTCTGCATTTGTTGCACCTCCTATTATGGCTTTTGTAGCAGACGTGACAACTTATGAAGAACGCGGAAAAGGAATGAGTATGTTAGGAGCTGCAATGTCGTTCGGCTTTATGATTGGCCCTGGAATTGGTGGTTTCCTCGCAAAGGTTAGCTTACATTTTCCATTTTTCATGGCGGGAGCTGCCGCCATTTTAGCGTCTATTTTATCGTACTTTTTATTACCATCTACAAAGCCAAATACTGCGCAAAATAGACAAAAGCAAGATAATCTGGTGAAACAGATGGCTCGCTCTGTACATATGCCTTATTTTGTTATGTTAATTATTATGATGGTATTCTCATTTGGGATTGCTAACTTCCAAACAACCTTATCCCTATTTGTGACAGAAAAATTTAATTACTCACCTGGCGATATTGCTACCATTCTAGTTGTTGGTGGAGCATTTGGGGTAATCGTACAGATGTTTATCATAACGCCACTCTTTAAACGCTTTGGTGAAATGAAAGTAGTTTTGGTCAATTTATTTATTGCCTCCGTTGCTATTTTCTTAATATTATTTGTTTCAGGTTTTGCACTAATATTAGTTGTAGCAACCATTTTCTCAACGGCAACAACGTTAATTCGTCCAGCTGTTAATACACTCATCTCAAAACTTGCTGAAACAGAGCAAGGATTTGCAGCCGGCTTGAACAATGCCTATATGAGTCTTGGAAATATGATTGGACCCGCTTTAGCTGGTTTCTTATTTGACTGGAATATGAATAGTCCTTATATATTTGGTGCCATTATCTTATTAGCCTGCTTCTTCCTTGCCCTGATTTGGACATTGAAAAAGGCACCACAGCTTATGCATCCAGATTCACACTAATCATCAAAGCTTATTGACTATTGATTCAAGTATGTTACACTTCTAAAAAATAGAAAAATTTTTACCACTAGGGGAGTCTTTTAAAGGCTGAGACGTATATGGTTATATACGGACCCTTCGAACCTGATCTAGTTCATGCTAGCGGAGGGAAGTGGCGCTTCTTGCTATTTTCAGTGTATAAGCAAGGCCGCTTCCTGTCGTTTGAAGGAAGCGGCTTTTTTCATTTTCCTAGTGGCTAAAACGAAAAGGAGCGCACCTATCATGTCTATTCGAAAATTAACAATTATGGCTTTATTAGTAGCGATTGCCGTTGCAGGCTCTACGTTCATCTCCATTCCAACTGGGATTGCTCGTGCCTACCCTATACAGCACGCTATTAACGTAATAGGAGCCATTATACTTGGACCCTTACCTACAGTTGTAGTGGCCTTTGTGACGGCTATCATTCGTATCCTTACAGGAACAGGCTCACTGTTAGCCATTCCTGGTAGTATTATTGGTGCATTATGCGCAGGGCTTGCCTATAAATATAGCTGTAAAATGTGGTTAGCCGGTATGGGTGAAGTGATCGGCACTGGTCTTCTCGCATCACTTGTAGCAGTACCCTATGCAAAGATACTTATGGGCACATCCGTAGCGGCCTTATTTTTCATGCCTGCCTTTTTAATATCAAGTTCAATTGGAGCAATCTTAGGTATTGTAGTAGCTAGCAGTTTGCGTAAAACGGTGCTAGTAAAATATTTTAATTCCCGCTCTCTTTATTAAAGAACGTCGTTGATATAACTTAGAGGATTTCTCTCCATGCATATATACAAAAAGCAGTGCGAAATAATTCACACTGCTTTCATCTAACTAAATTATTGGCGTTTTTTCATACCCTTTAATAATTGTGCTACATTCGTATCTTCTGCCTGTACGGGGGGATTTTCTACAAGTTGCCCCTTTTTCTTTGGCTTCGTTAGGAAATTCCAGCCAAAGCGTCTTATTGTAATATCAATAAAGAATAAGAGCATACCTGCAAGGAGAAGCCATGTCGCAATGTTTTGACGATCCGCCCCTCGCTTTGTAAAGTCACGGAACACTTCTTGTGGTTCTTTTAAAACAGCACCACCAGTTTGTTCGGTTAATTCTTCTATTAATTTATCATTAGCAGGAAGAAGTTCATACTCAGCACTATAGGGAACACTTAATCCAGCCTGATAAATCGTTTCCTTTTCATCAGCGATACGGAAGAAGATTAACCCCGGGTCAGCTTGTACTACAGCACGAACCTGAGAGGCTGATATAGTTTCAAGCTGTGTGTCTAACTCTTCACCAGCTTCATTAACCGCAACAATATCTAAAAAGGCTGCTTCATTTGTAGGATCTGTAATCATAAAGGACCCATCTGATTCTATTCTTACATCATAGGCAACATCATTATAACTTGGGAGCATTTGTGAAATAAGCGTTTGCCAAAATGTGCCCCAGTTTTGCCATCTTGCCCAGTCGCCTGACCACTTTCCTGTTGAATCAGAAGTGAATGCGAATGTTTTGCCAAGACCGTATTGCCATTGTGCTAACACCGGATCTTCTTTTTCGCTTTCAGCCACGACGGTAGCACCCTGCTTTGCGGTTGTTCCGATATAAGCATTCATTTGTGGAACCCCATTGGCAAATAGTGTATTCCATCCCCCTGCATTATAAAGTATTGGATAGAATGGGTTATCCTCAATGTACGTACGGGAAATCATAGCTGTTTCACGAGATAAAATGGAAGGAATAGTTTGCTCATCGATAACATTGTAGAAACGTCCGCTTCCCATCTCACTCAGAGCTTCCAATAAGTTAGCATCCGCATCTTGACCAATAGCCACTGTCGATAAAGTTATTCCACTATCTTTTCCTTGTTCAATTAAATCTTCATAATTTCCTGACTGTGATTGTCCATCTGTTAAAAGTATAATATGCTTACGTTGCAGTTTTATATCTGCTAGGTTTTCATATGCTTTTGCAAGTGAACCATAGATTTCTGTCCCGCCTCCCGGTGTAACAGATAAAATGGTATCCACTGCCTCTTCTTTATTGTTCAGAGGACCAGTCTCTATAATTTCCCAAGGCCGATCATCAAATGCTATAAATCCTAATGTATCTTCATCACGTAGCATCTCAACTGAACGTGCTGCCGCTTCCTTCGCAAGCTCTAGCTTGGATCCTGACATACTACCAGAGCGATCTAATACAATGACAAGTCCTAATGAAGGTAATTGTTCTTTCCCCTTAATTTCCATTTCAACAGGTAATAATGTTTCAATTGGCGTTTTAAAATAACCACCTAAACCAAAGCTATTTTCTCCACCAACCATTGCAAAACCAACACCAAAGTTTTTGACCGCTTGCTCTATCACACTCATTTTCGCCTCACCGACTAAATGTCCTGGCACATTATCGAAAATAATGGCATTATATTGCAAATAACTGGAGAGTTCATTTGGTAAGCTTTCAGGTGATTTTACATCATAGGCTATTGATTGCTGACCGAGTGCCTCCGCTATTGGTGAAGCTGTTTCATAGCCATTCACAATGAGTAAATGTGGTTCGCTTTGTACCATTGTGACACTTGTTAATTTATTGTTTTCAAATATTGCGTCTTGTCCTACTTGAACAACGGCTTCATATTTCACCAGCCCTTCACCAGTCGCTGCATGTTTATAGGTAAACATATTCGTTCCTTCGGCTAGCTCAACTGCCTCACGATGAATCAGTTCATCATTTTCATATAATAGTAGCTCGCCCTTTCCAGCTGAAGTTGCATGCACTTCTGTTACCAGTTGTTGTTGCTCACCCACATAGGCAACTTGTGGGGACACAAAGCTTTTTAATGAAACATCATTCACAACAGGCTGACTAAAGGGCACAACATCCACACTAATATTGGAGCCTTTAAACTTCGTGGCGAAATCTAAAGCATTGCCCTTTGTCTCATTGCCGTCTGTTAAGAGCACTAAGCGTGTTGCTTTTTTCGGATCTATAATACCTGTGGCAAGTTGCAGGCTTTGTTCTATATTCGTTTGATCAGTAGCCTTTATTTCCGTAAACTTTGGTACTTCCTTTAATGTTTTAGTCAAAATGGCTTCTGTTTGTAATGTTGATGAGAATGAATACAGCCCTGCAAGCTGTTCGTCTTTTTTCGATTGTAAACTATCCTGTATAAACTGTACCATCTCATCCTCAGTCCCATTCATGGAAGCTGAGCGGTCAATTAGATACACGATTTGTTCTTCTTTTATAGGTAATAAAAGATACGGCCCTGCCAATGCGAAAACTAAACAGCCTACCGCAAGCATGCGAATCATAAGTACGATAGCATGACTCTTTTTTAGTCGCTGTCGTTCTCGCCAATAGGTCCAACCAAAATAGATGAGCAATGGAAGTAATAGCAACAATATTAATGGCATATCAATTCGTAAATCCACGACGTCGTTGCACCTCCCACTCTGAAACAAGTAAAACTAAAATAATTAGAATTAGCCAAGGGACAAAAGAAGCCTTCGAAATCTCAGCCTTTCCGTTATCAGAAATATCCCCTAATGCATAGCTTGTTCCTTGTTCAATAACACGTTCTTGCGCCTGCAATTGTACAATAAAATGTTTTTCTTCATTATTAGAACGCACAAAATAGATGCCTGGTTTTGTTGGCGCAGTTAGCATACCATCCGTAACTAATGAAAGAAATTCATCTTCTTGTGAATATACACTCCAGTCTTCCTGCGCTAAAGCTACTACTCTTTGTTCATTTGGTGTGAAAATACCGAGTGAATCAATGGATTCTGATAACTGCTGTTCAGTACTCCATAAGAATAACGGGAATGATGGATGTAGTGGCCAATCCGTATCTGCAATATCTGCTAAGACGACGATATCCCCTTTAGGAGAGCGCTGTATAAACGGCTGTTCTCCAACAGTAGCGATAGTTTGATAATTTGCAAATCCAGGATACAAGGCGCTAACATAAACATCCTTGAGCTCGCTAAAAGCAAATAAAGCATCACTTTTAGTACTTACTATGCCACTTACCTCTACTTTTTCGGCATCATCACGGCCAAATAACACAAGAGGTTTGTCCATCTTTTCCAGCAATTCAGCTTGATTAGTGATCACCGTGGCATCCTGATTGTCTACTACTTGTAAAGGCGGAACGATTTTCACACCCGTACTTACCGATTGAAACCCTTTTTGAATCAATTGATGCATGCCCTGATCAACCACAATTTTTGAAGTAGCTGTTTGTAGTAAAACTGTTTGTTGATTATCTACTGCATAATCATCTCGTACATCAATGATTGCTGTCATTGATTTTTCTAAAGGTAACTCCTTGAAGGTTTTTGTTATCTCTTCCTTTGGAGGCACAGCGATATTCTCAGCTACCAGCTCTTTACCCTCTTCATTAAGTAATGCTAGTGTGACCTTTTGCTCAATGTCTGTATCATTATGAAGCTGCACAAGCGCCATTGTAGCCTGTCCATCTGTTGTTGCAGCAAATCGAGTAATAGCAATATTTGTTAAGTCCTTCGTAGCACCTCTTACCAGCCATTTAACAGAGTCCTTGTTCATAGGTAGTTGTTTTTTATCGAGTGTATCTGTAAATACATAGATTGAAGTCGGTGTGTCTCCAACAAATGCTTGAGCCACATCAAGCGCCTTATCCATTTCTGCCGTTTCATAGGTTACTTGTAAGTCTTTAATACCTTTTTCGATATCTTTAATATTTGTCTCTTGCTGTAAAATCGCTTTTGGAGCTGAACCAGTCGTAATTAGCGTGACCGGTCTCCCATTTAATTCATCTATAAGCGTCAGCATTTCCTGTTTATGTGTGTCAAAGGTAGATTGCCCCTTACCAGCTAACATTGTCGCAGAAGTATCAACAATAAATATAGTTTGCTCACCAACAATCGTTGATTTTTTCACATAGGGATTCATGAGTGCCAACACAAGGAGTAGCAATGCTAGTAACTGCAAATACAGTAGGGCATTCTTTTGCAAATGCTTTAAATAAGGAGATACCCGTGTTTCCTGCATAATCTCAGACCAGAAAAGTGTTGAAGAAACCGTCTGATCTGTATATTTTTTTCGAAAGAAATAATAGAGTAGGACAATGACCGGGATGATGGCCGTCCAGCTAAATATGATTTGACTAAAGCCCAATACGGCTCACCTCACCTAATCCAATGTGCTTTTAATAATTGCTGAAAGATTGCCTGTTGCAAACCATCTTCCACCTTCAATTGTAATTTCCGAATGCCGAAACGACGACAAATGGCTTCAAATTCTTCTTCATGTAATAAACGTCTTGCGTGATAGGTTTCTAGAACTTTAGTGGACATTGTCACATTGACTTCATTACCTGTTTCACGATCAAGAAGACGAACATCACCCGAATAGTTTGGTGATAGCTCTTCTTGCGTCACAATTTGTAAAATACGGACATCACCAGCATAGCGTGGTAGCCTTTTTAAAAGTTGCTCCCATTCCTCGATGGACTCTAGTCCATCTGTCACAATAAATAACACTGTACTGTCTTTTGGTAAAGCCTTTAAGGCACCCTGCGCAAAAGGATTCGAATAACTCGCTTCCTCTATATCTGTCACTATTTGTAAAAATGCTCGGCGATACATAGCGCCCTTCCGACGAAACGGTGGCTTCGCATCATCCTGTAAAAATGAAAAAGACAAACGATCGTCTCGACCAAGTACCATAAAACCAAGGGATGCCACTATTTGACGAGCAAAAATCCACTTGGCATCTGTCCCCATTGATTTTGTGGTATCAAGTAAAATGTGTACGCGCATTTCTTGTTCATCTAAAAATCTTTTAATAAAGTATTTATCCGTTCGGGCAAAGACGTTCCAATCCACTTGTCGTACATCATCACCTAAATGATATTCTCGAAAATCCGAAAAATCGAGGGAAGCCCCAAAGCGCTGTGAACGATGCGAGCCTTTATGCTGCCCGCGTAGTTTGGAGGCAGTCGCTATTTGAAAACGACTGATTTTCGCTAACCAGTCTTCGGGCAATAAGTAGTTAGCTGTCACTTGCTAACACCTTGCTGAACTTTTTCTAAAATAACATCAATGACATCATCTGCTGTCTTTCCTGAAGCCTCCCCTTCATAGTTCAACAGCATCCGATGACGTAATACAGGCTTTGCTACAGATTTAATATCCGCTACCGATACATGGAACCGCCCATTCATCAGTGCTCTAGCTTTAGCTAATTTTATTAAACTTTGCAAACCACGAGGTCCACTGCCATACATGGCATATTGCTTGACCTCGTCCAGAGCATTAGCTCTTTCTGGGTGCGTTGCCACCACTAAATCAGTGGCAAATTCAAGCATTTCATCAGCAACCAGCACTTCTTTCACCATTTGCTGTGCTTCTATTAGAGCCTCAGTGTTCATCAGTTTTTGTAAGCCAATTTCCTGAGCACCTGTCGTACGTTTCATAATTTCCATTAGTTCATTTTTTTCCGGATAGGAAACAAGAATTTTACAAAGGAAACGGTCCATCTGTGCTTCTGGTAACGGATATGTTCCTTCCATTTCAATAGGATTTTGCGTCGCTAACACGAAAAATGGTCTCGTCATTTTTTTTGTATCACCCAAAATCGTTACCGTTTTTTCTCCCATTGCTTCTAACAAAGCACTTTGAGTCTTCGGTGTAGCACGATTTATCTCATCCGCTAACACCATCTGACTAAAAATCGGACCTGGCTGAAACGTAAATTGTTGCTTCCCATCTGGAGTACGTTCAATCATACTTGTTCCTGTTATATCAGCCGGCATAAGATCTGGTGTAAATTGTATTCGTGAAAACGACAAGTCAAGAACTTCAGAAATTGTACGGATTAACATCGTCTTCCCTAAGCCTGGTAAACCTTCTAATAATGCATGACCATCTGCTAGTACAGCGTACATAGTATAATCAATTGCATCCTCTTGCCCTACAATAAAGCGATGGATTTCATCTTTTACTTGTTGTAATTTTGTACTCATTTCTACATACTGTTGCTCTGTAAATGCCATTTCATTTCCTCCTACTGCGACTCAATTGACGTGAAATAAGATTGCACGACATTTTGTAAATCCTTCGGTAATTGTAAACGCTCTGAGCTTTCTAAATAGCTGTCTTTATAGGAGCCAATTACTTCTTCATACGGTCGAATGGTACCCTTTGTTATCGGACCATTCCCCTGTTGCTCAGAAACATGGGAACCATCTCCCAATGCTCCTCCATCCACGGATGTCTCGTTTGACCCACCAAGACGATTCGGTGTCGTCAATAAATCACGACCACCTTGACCTCTGCCTGCGCCTTGTCCTTGGCCCTGTCCTTGTCCCTGTCCTTGGCCTTGGCCCTGTCCTTGGCCTTGACCCTGGCCTTGGCCTTGGCCTTGACCCTGGCCTTGGCCTTGGCCTTGATTATTACCATTTTGTTGTTGGGAACCACTTTGAGCATTATTTTGACCAGATTGGCTTGCCTGCCCTTGCTGATTGCTTGGCTGGGAATTCCCAGATGACTGCTGACTACCTTGTTGTTGGTTATTATTTTGATTGTTAGTGCTAGCATTATTAGCACTAGCAATCGCATTTTGTAAGGAATTACTTGCTGGTTTCCCAAGTTTACTCATAGCTGTTTGTGTGGCATTTGCATTTTGTGTGAGATTTTGCTGCATTTGAGCAAGTTCCTTCAATTGTTCAACTTCTGCTTTCGATAAGCCTTTTTCGTCGGTTGCACCGTCTTGACTTGCCTTTTGCTTATCCTTTAATTGCTGCTCCTTAAGAGCAAGCTCCTTTTGCTTCTTCACCACTTCGCGCAATGCCTCTTCAGCTGTTTCTGCTTCCTTCAGCGTGTTTTGAAGCTCTTGCAATTGCTCTTTTACTTCTTTTGTCTGTGCTTTTTTCTCCAGCTCCGCAACTTCCTTCTTCATATCGTCGATTACAGCTTGCTCTTTTTCAACTTCTATCGCTTCAATTTGAGTCGCTGCTGGGAACATATAAAGGATTGCTAGGACGACAGCTGTGCCAAATAATCCAATAAACGCCTTTGGTCGAAACAAACTTTTCTTCCGAGCCTTAAAGCTTCTGAAAGCCTGTTCAACATTCTGTATCGCCTTTAATAATAATGCTTGAACAAGTGGGTCCTGATCGTCTTTCAATGATAAAGCAGTCACCAACTCATTATGTGAAAAATAATGATCCAATGTATGCAAAGCTTCTTTCTCTTTGACACGTCTCCACCAGATGTAAACTATCGTTGCAATCAGAAGCGTAACAAAGACAGCCAACGCAATTTGGCGATAATAGGGCCAGACAAATAATCTTGAAATAAGAACGAGAGAAGCACTCGAAAGCAATGCCAAAAACAGACCGTATTGTGCAATAGGGATGCTTTTTTCAAATGTTAAACTCGACTTTGCACGCTGAATATATTTTCGTAATTGCTTACGACGCTCCATAATAATTCCTCCTCATCGGTTACTTTTCATGTTGGCACGTAATTTTTTTATCGCAATCGTTAAACAAAGTACAATAATCAATACATAAGCAATTAAATAAGTAATCCATACGGGTAGTTCCACTCCTGAAAGCTCAGCTAACGCATTGCCCATATCCGGTGAAATCAGCGTCAGCATTAGGGCACCTGGATTAATTGAAGCCCAAAAATAAGTCATAAAGGAGGTACTTGCACCAACGGCATTACCCATTTGATGGAAAGCCATTGTTAAAAAGAAGAAGAATGCTGTAATCCCGCCTAAAAAGATAATAGATCCATATGTGGCAATCATGGCAACTATTGTTTTTTTCGTAATTGTTGAAAACATGACGCCAATACTACCTATTGCTACAACAGTAACTAAATAAAATAAAAATATAGAAATAAGCTGAGAAGGTGAAACTCCACCAAATAGGAACACTAAACTATATAATGGTAATCCTGCTACGAGCATTAAAACTAGAAATGACACGGACGATAATAATTTTCCAATGACAATTTGTGTAGAGCTTTGTGTCGTTGTTAGCAAAATATTTAAGGTTTGTTTTTCACGCTCACTACTGATAGCTCCTGCTGTTAAGCTTGGTGTAATGAATAGAACTAATGCCATTTGTAAAATCGTTAATACAGCAAACATCATAAAACTTGTTTCTGGTTTAAAAAATCCTTTGCCAGTAAATTCAGTTGTCAGCAATAAAAAGCCTGCAATGAAAATACAAAGTACTGCTAAGTAAAACATTAACCCTGAGAAGCTTTTAAAAGAACGGAATCGTAACTTTAACTCTTTCACAAATACTGGATTATAAAATCTTTCCATCATTGACTGTCCGCTCCCTTCGTAATCGCCATAAAGACATCCTCTAAATCTTTTTCTTCCTCACTTAACGCATAAATTGGTAAATCGGCAAGTATGGCCTTTTTCAGTAATGCCACCTGTTCTGCATCTGTTCCACGATAATTAAAGGCTATCTCAAGACGATGCTCAAGGACATCAATAGACGAAATATGGGGATCTTCTTCTAAATATGCACGTACTTCGTTTATACGATCTGTCACTTTCATTACAATACGCTTTTCTCCCTGTAGCTGTGCCTGAATGGCAGCAACATTTCCATGTGCAATTAATTTGCCATTATCAATGACGCCAATTTCATCACACATTTCAGCTAGCTCCGGCAAAATATGAGAAGAAATTAAAATAGTTTTACCCATAGACTTTAAATTCCGTAAAATATCTCGCATTTCCACACGGGCGCGAGGGTCTAATCCAGATGCTGGTTCATCTAAAATCAATACTTTAGGATCATGAATAAGTGCACGGGCAAGACATAAACGTTGCTTCATCCCACGCGATAATAAATCTACATATTCATAACGTTTACTCGTTAAATTGACAAGTTCTAATAGCTGTGGAATCAGCACTTGGCGTTCTGCCAGTTGTATACCATAGCTAGCTCCATAAAAATCTAAATATTCATCTACTTTTAACTGATCATAGACACCAAAGAAATCAGGCATATAACCAATTTGCTTGCGTACTTCTTTCGGTTCCTTGACGACACTTTTACCGTTTATCAACGCATCACCTGATGTTGGTGACAATAGTGTCGCTAAAATAGAAAATGTTGTTGATTTACCTGCTCCATTTGCACCAACAAAGCCAAACACGATGCCTTCTTCTAAGGACAAATTTAAATGATCCAGTGCCGTAAAGGAGCCATATCTTTTCGTTAAGTCACGAATTTCAATCATTATTTTGCCACTCCCTTCAGCTCTATTTCAGGTAATTTCGTTTGTTCGCCAGTTGGATCTGGGCCATATTTAATTTCTAGTCGAACTTCACTATCTTGATTAATATAATTTTTAATGTTATTTGTAAACACTTGCTTTGTATCCACAAGTGGCTCATACATATTCGTCGTATTATTCCATATCGACAGCTGCATACGCTTAACATCCTTATTAGAAATAGTTAGTTCATTAAGTGATTCCACAGCGTCCATAAATTGATCGGGCATTGCCATTGTTAATTCGTATAAACCATCAGATAGATACCAGTTATTTAATTCCTCATCAATTTTATCGAAGTATCCACTCGCCGATAGTGAGTTTAATGAGTACGTGAAATTATTACGTTTCATTGTAAATGGTCCTGATAGTTCCACTTTCCCTTTAAACGGTTGAACAAGCATTGTAAGTGGAGACATATTTGCACTTGTTTCAAGTTCAGCCCCTACAATCGCTTGGTCCGTCCATGCTGTCAGTATTGGCTGTCTATCATTCTCTACAAGTGGCAATGCTAATGTTTTCATTCGTTCAACACGCATTGGATCTACCTCATCCTTCTGAGATGGGTAACTATAATTATAACTATTAAAAACAGATGGCTTTTGCAGTACTGTTGTCTTCATTTCCTTGTCTACTTGTAAGGTGCCGTTTGCTTTAATATCACCCAGTTTTACTTCTTTCACGCCAGAGATTAAAGTGACGTCTTTTAATTCAAATGGAAAATTATTTTTTATTGTTCCAGTTAGCTTCTCATTTTTCAACGTTATATCAACATCCATTTTGCCAATATTCTGAGCAGATGTTTTCCCTCCAAATGATTGAACAGACCAATAATTTAAATCACGTAATGTTAACGTTGAACCGTTGGCATTTTCCTTAATATAAGAAGATTCATGTAAATCACCCACTGTACCCGTGAAATTATTATAATTTCTCATCGCAACAGCTGTTGTGTTTTTATCCGTATTCACGATAAAATCCCCGCTACGATTCGTTAAGATGGATTCAACATAATATCCATTTAAACTACTATCCTCATTGACCTTATAAAATGCGGATTGTTGTACTTGTGGCTGAACAACTCTGTCTTTTGCACCAACAATGAAAAGACCAATCGAAAGAACGATTGAGAATACCGGAATAATCCACCATGCATGCTCCCGCTTGTCTATCTTTTTCAGGACAAAATAAAGAACTGGACCAATGATGATAATATAAAGAATAATGACGATAAGCATATAGCTTACGGAAACTTCAAAGGACGGGAATAATTCATTTATGTTACGAAGCTCATAAGAGATTTGATCGAGTGGGGATTGTCCCTGACTCATCATTCCTTGCTGTGAAATACTTTGAATATCAATTATCTTTGCTAGGAGGGCTGCATAGCCATCCATTGAAGCGAGCGGCTGATCCCCCAAAGAAAAGGCTGTTTGAATAATTTCACCACTGCCAATTTTTTTCTTCGAGGCTAGGACTACATTATTCTCCGTTAATACCGGTAAACTTTCTTTATGATTAGTAGCTGTATGAATCGAAATTGGCTGCGTAAAAATACCACCGCCCGATAATTTTGTTAATGTTTCTGCAGAGATAGATGTCATTTCTTGTGATAATGACATTGGTAAATAATCTTTAAAAACTCCTGCTGTGGCATCTATTTGATCAGAAGCGCCTAAAAGTAATGTACCCCCATCTTGTACCCATTTCAGCAATGCCTCTTGTTGTTTTTGCGCTAAGTCGGCTATTGCTACTTCATCTACGACGATGACGTTTGCCATGGCAAGTCCTTGTTCATCTTCTGGGAATGTATAATCCTTTAATTGATTGATGTTAAATATTTCCACATTGTTTTGAGGAACAAATGATGATAAACGTAAAAGTGCTGATAGTCGATCACTTTTTTCTGTTAATGTATAGACAAATGTTGATGTAGGATCTAAAAAATTGGATTGTAGGCGCTTGGTCCCCTTATAGGCAATCTTTTTTCCCTTTTCAATATTCCCTTCATAAAAGGCAAATAAATCTGCGTCCGAATATCCATTGTCAGCTAAACCATCTAGATAGAAGGTAAATGTCTTCTCTTCTCCTGCTGCAATATCAATTGGAACGACAAGTGCGGATGCTGCTTCATAAGAATTTGAAGAATTTATTGCCATATCTCCAGAAAAATCTGCACCGTTATTTTTCACTGTCACTTGTAATGGCACAACTGATTGATATTTAGCTTTCCCTGAAATACCTGCTGTTGCTTTGACCTCTAATGGTGCAGCTGCTTGCGCCTGTGTGGAAGGCAGCAGAAAGCTCATCATCAGCATAACTAATAAGGTCAGTGCCGTCATTTTTGTCTTTTTCAAAAGCTCAACCCCTTTTTATGTAAGTAGATGGTTACATAATTATACGATTTAAATTGCATTTTGTTCCATTTCTTATGATATCTTCATCAATATTCATAAACTCTTAAGAAATCACCGAGCTAAAACGAAAAAGACAATCCCCTAATAGACTGGAATTGTCTTATTTTTTATTTTGTATAGTCAAACAAACAACGCGCATGGTCTTGCACTACTTCTACAAATGCTTCTACCTGTCGCAATTCAAAAGATGATTCATAGCCTATGAGCCATGTATCGCGTGTAATTCCAAATTCCTTTTCATCGTTTGTTAAAGGTATTTTATGAATTTCATCATGGTCATTTAATGTAATGGACGGTAGTATAGCATACCCTATCCCATTTAAAGCCATCTGTTTACAAATTTCTATCTGATCGACTAAAATTTGTTTTCTTGGATTGGAGGCAAAGTGCTGTTGCCACCATTGTTGAATTTCCTGATAATAGTTCGAGTCACTTTTATATTGAATAAAAGGACGATCTGTTGTCAGCACATCTTCAATTGTCTTCACCTCTTTATCCACCAAATAAAGGGTGTCTCTGAAAAGGTGAATCTTTTCCCCTTTCCAATCTACCTGACCTCGTACAATTCCAATATGTGCCTCGCCCTCATAAAGAGCTTTCACAATTTCAGAACTCCAGCCGGTCATAAGTGATATTTTTGCATCGGGATATTTAGATACAAATTCCTTCAGTATTTTAGGCAACCAGTTTTGACCAACAATAGACGCACAGGCAATTTTCAAGGTTCCATTTACCTTTGTCGTTAAGGATTGAATCGTTTCAAATATTTCTTCCTTTTTGGCTAGCATTTCCTTTGCATAAGCAATAACCTGTTCACCAGCAGGTGTTGCTGTTAAACCTTTTTGTGAACGAATAAATAATTGTGCACCCCAGTCCTTTTCAATCGTTTGTAAACGTTGGGAAAGGGCTGGCTGGGATAGAAATAGACGTTCAGCTGCCTTCCGCATATTGCGTTCTTCAGCTAAAATTTTTAAAATCTCTGCCTCTGTTGCCATCAATCTGTAAACCTCCAATTACAAGCAAAGAGGGCCTCATGATTTTCATATGAGCTCCCTCTTAAACTACTACTCTTTTTGATAAATATATTTTTTCAATTGCTTTAAAATAACACGTCTTGTTAATATCCCTGCAAAAGTACCATCTTCGTCCACTACACATAAAAATGCGTGGTTAATGACTAAATCCAAAGCTCGCTGAAATGTATCTGACAACTTTAATACAGCGATCTCTTTTTCCATAATAGAGTCAACTTTAATATCAGGAAGCTTTTCATACTCAATATGCTCGAGCCCTAGAATCGATTCCGTTATCATTTTCATGCTCAGTAAACCTTGAAGTCGATATTTCAAATCTAATACAGGTATGGACGAATATCCTGTACGCGTTAGTACAAGTAGTGCGTGCTCAGCACTATTGCCACTTTGTACATGCGCAACTTTTTCAGAGGAAATGATAAAATCACTAATTGGCATTGCTAATAAGTCTTTGCTGTTAGTTGAAATCATGAACTTCTTCTCCTTTTCTGTTCTGGCTGTGCAGAACAGTCCTTCCCTTTCATCATATCACAACTTTTCTATGTCTGACCATGATCAGGACGGGAAGAGTTTTTCAGGAATAACGAATTTTTTTGAGCTATTCAACAAAAACTAAGTACACCCTCAATCAGTTCAGTATTTCATCACTGATTGAGGATGAGTCATTTCTAATAGCCAACCTTACTCCAGTAATAAAAAATCATGATCCCTAAAAAAAGTAAAAATATTCCGTATACCCATACGATCGGATTGAGCATCGTTGCATACTCTTCGACCGTTTCTGAAATCGGCGTATCCTTTTCAGACTCCCGTTCAGAAGTCATCTTTGCAATTTTCAACGTGGATACAAACGAAATAACAGAAATAATTACGATGGCAATTAGAGCTGGTATTAACCACATACCCATTGTCAAAACTCCTTTCTTTGCCCTTAGTATGCGTCAATCCAGCTCTTCATTATGCAAACATTTTTAGAATGGATATTGATTGAGCCACTGACCACCATCCAGTGTCACACATTCTCCATTCATATAGCTTGCCTTATTAGACATCATAAATGTAGCTAAATCAGCTATTTCCTCAGGAGTACCCGTACGTCCAAGTGGAACAGAATCCAATGTACGCGCAGCAGCTGCTTCAGATTCCCAAAGCTTATCAGCACCACCTGTTCGTTCAATTGGCCCTGGTGCTATTGCATTGACGCGAATACCATACTGCTTCCCCCATTCTACTGCTAATGTTCTCGTCAATGATAATACTCCCGCTTTTGCTGCAGCTGAATGGACCACCCCAGCTCCTGCATTCCAAGCATAAGTAGCAACCATATTCAAAATAGAGCCCTTAATATTATTTTTAATCCAATATTTACCTACAACTGAAGAACAGAAGAACGTACCATTTAACACGATATCTACTACTGCCTTCCAGCCATTAGGTGTTAAATCCTCAGCATGTACTATGAAATTACCAGCCGCATTATTAACAAGACCATCAACCTGTCCAAATTTTTCAACAGTAAATGCTAGCATCGCCTCGGCGTGTTCTGGTACTCGTACATCCATTTGGAAAGTTTCAATCGTTGAGCCAGCCTCTGCAATAAACTTTTTTGCCTCTGCTAAACGTTCTTCGTTGCGCCCTGTGATGACAACATTTGCTCCTTCAGCAACAAATTGCTTCGCCATATAAAGACCCATCCCACTTGATCCACCTGTAATTATAATTGTCTTCCCCTGCAACATTCCATTTCCCCCTTTGTCAAAAATGAATGGTTATTCATTAAAATTTTACTATATTTTCTCGAAACTGTCATATTAATTCTGCCAATTGCTCTTTTTATTTTCTATAAAAACATAAAAGAGCTATCCACATGGATGAATAGCTCGGAAATTTTTTAGAATTCATAAGTATAAGCTGTATGATATAACTCCATTAGTTCCTCTTTTGTTGGTATCTTTGGATTATTGCTAGGACTACCACTTGCAATTGCGTCTTCAGCCATTTTAGGGATGGCCTTATAAAACGCTCCTTCCTCTATCCCCCACTGTTTTAAATTTCCAATATTCATTCGTTTACACATTTCCTTAATGGAGGAAATCGCCAACTGAGCAAGGTCCTCTTGTGATAGTGTTCCATTCTTTTCATGAAAGAACTCGCCTAAAACTGCTAACCGATCTATACAAGCTTCTTTAGAAAATTCTAAAACCGCTGGTAAAAGCATCGCATTGGAAATACCATGGGGTACGTGGAATAACGCACCTATTGGACGAGACATTCCATGTACTAATGCAACCGAGGCATTAGAAAAAGATAGACCTGCCTGCATGGAACCTAATGACATAGCTTCTCTCGCATCTACATCATCCCCTTGCTCATAAACTCTCAAAATATTATGGACGATTAAATCCATGGCAGAAAGAGCAAGTACATTTGAATATGGATGGGCTAAACGGGACAAATAACTTTCAATGGCATGGCTTAAGGCATCAATCCCTGTAGCTGCAGTAATCGCAGGTGGTGATGTAATCGTTAAAATAGGATCAACAATGGCAACCGTTGGCATAAAGGCAGGCTGCTTAATCATCATTTTGACTTCACTCTTTGTATTGGTAATAACAGTGGCATCTGTTGCCTCTGAACCTGTTCCAGCTGTCGTTGGAATAGCAATATGTGGGATTGGCACTTGCTCTGCCATTTTTGCCATTTTCATATAATCTCCTATGTAGCCACCGTTTGTAGCCACCACTGCAATTGCCTTTGCTGTGTCAATACAGCTTCCACCTCCAACAGAAATGATAACATCACAACCTTCCTGCTGAAGAAGATGTAGCCCTTCCTCTACATACGTGTCATCCGGTTCAGTTACTACCCCTAAGTATGGAACCGCTTCTATTCCATATGTGTTTAACAAGCTTCTACATTGCTTCACAAAGCCTAAGCTGTCCATAATTGGATCACTAATAATAAGTGCTTTAGTGCCGAGTTTTTTCGCATACTCGCCCACCTCTTCAAAGGAATCACGCCCATACACAATCGTTCCAGGTGAATGAACGGTAAAGCTTGTTTTTGTTTGAATCATCTTTTTCCCTCCTACACTATTGAGCTGTATAGCCACCATCTAAAAGAATAGCTTGACCCGTTAATCCTTTTGCTAAATCACTCGCCAAATATAATGCAAGCCCTGTAACTTCCGATACATCCAGTAAGCGTTTTTGAGGTACAAGTGGATAGAGCACCTCTTCAAGTACTTCTTCTACTTGAATTCCTCTAGTTTTCGCTAAATCTTTAAATTGATGGCGCACTAGTTCGGTATCAACATATCCTGGACAAATCGCATTTACCGTAATTCCATCCTTTGCTACTTCCAGCGCAGCTACCTTCGTTAAACCAATGACTCCATGCTTTGCCGCATTGTAACCTGCCTTACCTGCAAATCCAATCACACCATTAATGGAGGCCATATTGATAATACGACCAAATTGATTTTTCTTCATATGAGGTAATACATATTTCATCGCAATAAATGGTGCAACGACCATTACTTTTTGCATGTCTTCGAAAATTTCCGTCTTAAAGTCTTCAATAAGGGAGACATGTTGAAATCCTGCATTATTAATTAAAATATCTAACGTTGTAAAGCGATCGATTGTCCATTCAATTGCCTCTCGTATGGCTTCTTCATCTGTCACATCACATGAATAAGCCATTAAGGAAGGATTGTTTTCAACAGCCTCTTTTAAAAGCTGTTCATTTTTATCCGTAATTACGACATTGGCTCCTTGCTCGGTAAATGCTTGTGCCATCGAAAGACCAATACCACGGGCTGCTCCTGTAATGAACACTGTTTTTCCTTGCATACAACATTCCTCCTACATCCCTATTGAAAATAATATAATGGCAATTATTGTACCGATGGTTGGAATAATAACCGTCAACGCTCCAAATGGCATATAGGCGTCCTTATGCTTTTCATTACAGACTGAATTAATGGTAGTGACAACATAACCACCATGTGGCAAAGAATCAAGTGATCCTGATGCAATGGCAATTGTCCGATGCAGTGCCTCTGTATCTACCCCCATGTCAATATAGTGAGGTGCAAGCAAAGGCATTGCAATTGTTTGACCACCCGATGCTGAACCTGTTAAACCTGCAATGACAGCAATCGCTAGGGCTCCCCCAATTAATGGACTGCCAGGAATATTTGTCATGACATCTACCGTAGCTAAAAAGGATGGCGTTGCTTTTACGACACCACCAAACCCTACTACAGCCGCTGTATTAGCAATGGCAATAATGGCACCCATTGCTCCCGCTGCTAATGTCGTTCCAACGGATTTGGCATACTTGTAACTCACTAAATAGGCGACAATACAACCACTTGTCAAAGAGACAATTAAAGCAGAAGTTCCAAGCGAATTATGGAAAGCAAAAGAAATCACTAAAACGACTAGTAATGGTATTAGACTCAGAAGTGGGCTAGGAAGCTTCCGCGTTTCATCAATTACTGGATCTGTTGAGCGTTCAATAAATATTTCCCCATTGTTCACAGCTCGTTTAATCATCCAATTCAGCCAAAGTGAACCACCAACAGCCATAAAAATAGCGACAATAATACTAACTTGCCAACCTGCATAGGGTGTCGTTCCAAGGTATTGAATTGGAATCCAATTTTGAATTTCAGGTGAGCCAGCTGACGTCATCGTAAAAGTGACCGAGCCTAGACCAAGTGCAGCGGGGATAAAGCGTCGTGGAAAGTTCGCTTGTTTGAATAAACTGATGGCCATCGGATAAACAGAAAATGCAACGATAAAAACAGAAACACCCCCATAAGTGAGGACCGCTGCGGCTAATACAACCGCATATGTTGCATATTTCACCCCGATTTTTCCAACAATCCATTTAGAAACACTATCAGCTGCTCCTGTATCCTCCATAACTTTCCCGAAAATAGCACCTGCCATAAACATTAAATACCAAGAACCAACGAAACCAGTAAATCCATCCATATAGCTCGTTAGAAAATTAGCTTGATTTTCATTAGCAGTTTGTGGAAAAAACGCAAGACCATTAGTTAAAGCAGCTAACAGTGCAGTTAACGGTGCTGAAATAAGTAAATTAACGCCTCTCATTGTTAAATACACTAATAATGCTAAACTACCAAAAAGACCAATGTACGCCAACATGTACACCCTACCTCTCCCCATTTTTTTGGAAAAAGAGCTGTATATCGCTACAGCTCTTTGTTGGTACTAATCGTTATTGCTTGGGAATGCAAATGTTGATGCAGTGGATGTATCACTTACCATCCAGCGTTCTGAAACGGTCTTTGTCTTTGTAAAAAATCTCGCCTGATCTGGACCAAACATATGCCCTTCACCAAAACGAGATCCTTTAAAACCAGCAAAATTATGGTAGCCTACTGGAATAGGAATTGGTACATTCACTCCTACCATGCCGACGTCTATTTCTGTTGTGAATTTACGAGCCGCTAATCCATCATTTGTAAAGATAGTGACACCATTTCCTAGCTCATGCTTATTAATTAGTTCAATAGCCTCCTCCAGAGAATCTACGCGTACAACATTACGAGCAGGTCCAAATACTTCTTGCTCATAAATTTCCATACCTGGCTTTACATGATCTAATAGGGTAGGACCTACATAGAAACCTTTTGACTCTTTAACAATATCCAACTCACGACCATCACAAATAATGGACGCTCCCTCAGATTGTCCACGATCAATGGCAGCGAGTATTGCTTCTTTTGATTGTTGAGAAATAACTGGACCAAAGTCTGAATCTGGATTTGTATATGGACCTACCTTTAGATTAGTAATTTTCTCTTTTAAAATCGACACTAAACGATCAGCAGTATTTTTGCCTACAGGCATAATTGTGGATATCGCCATACAACGCTGAGATGCTGCCCCATAGGCTGCCCCTATAAAGGCGTTTGCAACTTGTTCAAGATCTGCATCTGGCATGACAACCATATTGTTTTTTCCACCGCCAAGTGCCGTTACACGTTTTCCATGCTTAGAACCGGTTTCATAAATATACTTGGCCACTGGTGTTGAGCCCACAAATGAAATCGCTTGCACAGTTGGGTTCTCTAAAAGTTCATTGACAGCATCTTTATCACCATTCACCACTGTCCAAATCCCATCTGGTAAGCCCGCTTTTTTCCATAGCTCACTAACATATAAAGCAGTCATTGGTACACGTTCAGATGCTTTTAAAATCACAGCATTTCCTACCGCGATGGCCATACTCGTTTGAGCTAAAGGCACCATGATCGGGAAGTTAAAGGGTGAAATGGCCGCTACCACACCAAGTGGATATTTTGCGGAATAAGCGTTTATTTGACCTCCAACATTAACGGAGTATTCCCCTTTCATGAGATGTGGTGCACCGATGGCTAAATCAACAGATTCAAGACCTCGTGTAATTTCACCTTTGGCATCTTCCAACGTTTTTCCACTTTCCTTACATATAATTTGTAGTAGCTCCTCCATATTTTCTGCTATAAGATTGCGGAACTTTAAGACGATTTCTGCACGTTTAGCCACAGATGTATCACGCCATAATGGAAAGGCTGCTTGAGCCTGCTCGATTGCCTCTTTTGTCTCCTCTACTGTTGCCAGTGGCACTCTAGCAATGACATCACCCGTAGTTGGATTGTATACAGAGCCAAATCTACCACTTTTCCCTTCAACTAACTGTCCACCAATAAAATGCGTTAATGTTTTTACCTCTTGAGCTGTCGTCATCATCATTTCCTCCTCTTATAATTGTTTTATTTTACATGTATCCTTTAAGCTTAAATAAGCTGCAGACATATCATTTTCACCATAGCCCTGCTGAGCAATCTCACTATAAAGATCCACCAATTTTTCCCCAATACGTAGAGATACACCAGCTTCATCAGCCATGCCCTTTGCTAACTTCAAATCTTTCAATAATAGATTCGTTGAAAAACCAGGTGTATAATTATTATTTTTCATATATTCCTCATAGTTACGCTCATAAATCCGACTTTGACCGTAGCTATTACTTAATACTTCATACAGCGTATCCGCATCAATCCCCATTTTTTCACCAAGCACAATCGTTTCAGCTACAGCCTCTGTGTAAAACCCAATCATTAGATTATTTAATAATTTAAGACGTGTACCTACACTTGAGGATAAACCTAGATGATAGATGTTTTTTCCAACTATTCCGAATATTTCACTTGCACTATCATAATCGTCCTTGTCACCACCGACCATTATCGTTAGGGTAGCATTTACAGCTCCTATGACCCCTCCACTTACAGGTGCCCCTAAATATCGTAATCCCAACGTACTTGCTTCTTTATGTAACGAATCATTTAAGTCGGGATTGACCGTACTAAAGTCAATAAGTAAGGCACCTTTCTTAGCATGATGTATAATGCCCTCCTTTGATAAATACACCATTTCTACAATTTGAGGAGTTGGTAGGCTAGTCATTATCACATCACATTGCATTGCAACATCCTTTGCTGATGCAAGACCTATACCGCCAGCTTCTGTAAATAGCTCCACTGCCTCCACATTTGTATCAAAGCCATACACCTCATTGTTTGCCTTTAATAAGTTAATAGACATTGGTAACCCCATATTTCCTAACCCGATAAAACCTAATTTTCTATTCATTTGGATATCCCCCAATCCTTGAAAATTCAGCAATAGTGCTGGATGGTCACTAGCCAACTACAGTTTTTTATCGTAACATTAATAACGAGATACCTTTAATGACCTCGGTCAGTGACTGTGGTCAATTAAATCATAATCAAAATAAATCCATCTCGTCAATTAAAAATTTTATATTTTCAGAATTTTTAATTTAAAAAATATTTTACAATACTTACTATCGGAGGTAATCTGCCACTATGGAATCTCTAACTAACAGACAAAAGAAGGCATTAGAAACTCGTGATAAATTATTAAAAACATCTTTAGATTTATTCAATAAATTCGGATTTGAACATGTTACTGTCGAACAAATTACAAAGGCTTGTCATGTCTCAAAGGGTACATTTTATACACATTTCCCATCTAAATATGATGTTATTTTAGAAAAGTTTAAAGAACTGGATCATTTTTATAGCACTGTAGAAAAAAATATCGACCCTACATTACCGGCAAGTGAAAAAATTTTATTCGTCTATCAAGAACAAATGAAATACTTAACGAATGTTGTAGGAAAGGACCTGTTACGCACTGTGTATACTGCTGCAATGACAAATCAGGTAAAACAGGATCATTACTTAATTAATCCCGAGCGCAGGATTTTTCAAATAATGAATACATATATTGAGGAAGGGCTACAACAAGGTGAACTAAGACATGATGTATCAGCTCATGAAGTGCAAGCCATCATACAACGTTGTATGCGTGCCAATGTTTATGATTGGTTAATTCACGGTGAAGACTTTGACTTGGCCGCTGAGATGAATCGATTTACAGCTATTGTGTTAAACGGCCTCAAAAGCGTCAAATAAAAAAAGTAGCACTTCATCCTATGATGATGAGTGCTACTTTTTTAACTAGCTGACGAAATATTTCTGTACAATTGTTTCAACGGGTAAAGGTTTATTATACAAATAACCTTGTCCCTTTTGACAATGATGACGTTTAAGAAAATCAACTTGTGTGGGCTCTTCGATTCCTTCGGCAATTACCTCTAGCCCTAGGTTATGAGACATCGAAATGATGGCTTTAATGATGGCCTCATTTTTGTCATCTTTAGCGATATCTCTAATAAACGATTGATCGATTTTTATAATATCGATTGGATAACGCTTTAGATAGCTTAATGAAGAATAGCCTGTTCCAAAGTCATCTACTGACACATAAACCCCTAATTGCTTCAATTCCGTAAGAATCGAAAATGTCTCATGAACATTTGTCATAGAGCTTTCGGTAATCTCTACCTCCAGAAGTTCTGGAGGTACCTCGTATTTCTTTAATGCCGCTTTTATTTTTCGTGCGAAGTTTTCTTTTCTGAACTGTTTTGGTGATATATTGATGGCTATTCTTACAGGACGATACCCTTTCGATTGCCATTCATTTTGATGACGACAAACCTCGTCAATAATCCAATCACCAATTTCAATAATTAATCCTGAAGCCTCCGCAATAGGTATAAATTGTGCAGGTGACACAAAACCAAATTTACGGTTATTCCATCGCAATAAAGCTTCAAAGCTATTGATGCTATTATTTGTTAGGTCCATCTGTGGCTGGAGATGCAAACTAAGTTCATTAAATTCAATAGCACGTCGTAAATGTGCTTCCATTAAAGCTTCATTTGGGAAAATTGCCGTCATATCTTCACGATAATAACGATAGTGCGATCGTCCATGCTCTTTAACAGAAAATAACGCCTTATCAGCCTTCCTTACAAGTGTCTCTAAATCCTTGCCATCTGCTGGACTAAGGGAGATACCGATTGAAACACTAATAAAATATTCCTGTCCTTCTATCATAAATGGCTGCTTTAAAACTTCCAAAATGGCATTAGCGGTATGTTCAATTTTTTGAATAGTCGCATCTTTTAGTACAAAGATAAACTCATCGCTGTTATAACGAAAAAGGGCACATTTTGAATAGCACAGTTCATTAAGCCTTTGGCTAAACATACGCATAAGCTCATCCCCCTTACTTTCACCTAGGGATTCATTAAATTTTTTAAAACGATCTATATCCACTAAAATAAGGGCTGCTTGCTTATGCTCTTGTTTCTTGTCGTTTAGATGATGTAGCCAATGCTCCTTGAATGCCTTACGATTCCAAATACCTGTTAATTCATCCATTAGCGCTAGGTAATAAAATGCCTCATGATCATTCATAAATGAATTTGCATCTTTTACAAATAAATGGACACCTATAACCTCACCATTATAATAGGTAGGGTGTGTTCTTAAGTAAAAAGGCTCTTTACTTAGCAATTGGTTCTTAAACAAGCATTTCGGCATACCAAAAGCTGAGCCTTCAATAGTTTTAGCAAATAATAATTTAAATTCTTTCATATACTTACTTTCCAATAATGAAAAAATATCTCGTCCCATTAGACATTGCTGCTCTCTAGAAAGTGCTGACGTAACGGCCATGTTTTGATGAATAATTCGGCCTTGTAAATCGACCGTTAGCACAGGACTCACATGTTGTTCCACGTATTGTAAATAAGGTTTATCTTCTATCTGTGTTTCTCTCAAAATAACCGCAACCATGGATTTAGAAAAATGTTGTACATGAATAGCAAATGCTCGTTCATAATAACCGGTACCTAATTTCAGGACATGCTGTGTATGGTCTTCTTCGTTTAGAAAATTCGACAACTGCAGCCAGCATTGCTTGGTAAAAAAACGTTCAGCGTTCGTCGCTGCTTTATCTTGCAGCTCCATAAATGATAATAACTTATCATTAAAATCAACGACCTCGAACACCTTTTTATCAACTTTTCTCAAACAAATGACTGCGTCAAACGGATTCATTTGAATGAGTTGTTGATAATCTGCAAATGGCGCTACACTCTCTCTATAATTTTTCATTCTATCCCTCACTAAGTATCGTGTTTGCTCTATTCTTCGTCTAGCGTAGGCTTTAATGCATCTTGTAAGAAAATCTCCTGGCTATTCAATGGATCTTCACTACGATCAAAATCTTTATAATGATACTTACCATTGGAATCTTGAATACGAGCCTTAGCAGTATCCATTAATTGTGTATTCATAATGTCAATAATACGAGTTTTTGCTTCATTTGCATATACAGGGAATAAAATTTCTACACGTTTAATCATATTGCGTGTCATCATATCAGCTGAAGATAAATATACTCTATTCTCTCCATTATGATGGAACCAATAAATTCGGGAGTGTTCAAGGAAACGACCGACAATACTTGTTACTGTAATATTTTCACTAATGCCAGGGATACCAGGTCTAATACAGCAAATACCACGTATGATGAGCTCTACCTTTACACCAGCAATCGAAGCCTCATATAACTTCATCATTAGATCTTTGTCTGTCAATGAATTCATTTTAGCTCGAATAAAACCATTCCCGTATTTTTTATGACAAGCAATTTCTTCATCCATTAATCGAATAAATTCATCTCGAATATCAAAAGGTGCCACGACTAAGTGATTAAATGTAGGTTTTTCTGTATAGCCACTTAAATAGTTAAAGAAGTTTGTCGCATCAATACCAAATTCTTTATCTGTCGTTATTATGCCCATATCCGTGTAAATTTTTGCAGTGGCATCATTATAATTTCCTGTACCAAGATGAACAAAGCGTTCAATTTTGCCATTTCGACGACTTACGACTAATGTGATTTTGGAGTGTGTCTTTAAATTGTTCATCCCATAAATAACAAGACAGCCTGCTTGTTCTAGCTGTTTTGCCCAATGCACATTATTTTCTTCATCGAATCTGGCCTTTAATTCAACTAAAACTGTTACTTGTTTACCATTTTCTGCTGCAAGTTTCAGTGCTTGAATAATCGGTGAATTACCACTTACTCGATATAATGTTTGTTTGATTGCTAAGACATTGGGATTTACGGCTGCCTCAGAGATAAAATCAACGATTGGTGCAAATGATTCATATGGATGATGGAAAAAGATATCTTGTGTTAATGCTTTTTCAAAAATATTTTCATCGGATTGTAAATCTAAAGGTGGCTGTGGAATAAAACTTTCATATTCCAGATGTTCACGACCAACAGCTATACCTTTAACAAAAGAGAACATAAAGGTTAAATCTAAAGGTCCATCAATATGGAAAACGTCATTTTCTTCAATTTCAAATTCATCTAATAAGTAGAGAAGTACTTCCTCATTCATTTCTCCAACTCGAACTTCTAAACGGCTTCCTACTCCCCATTTACGCTTCTTCAATTCTTTTTCAATTTCAACGAGAAGATCCCTTGCGCCCTCTTCATGGATTGTTAAATCTGCATTCCTTGTTAAACGGAAGGCTTGCGCTGATTTTACGCTATAGCCATAAAATAATTTTTCAATATGCGCTACAATGACATCTTCCAACAATACAACGACCGTTTTACCTTCTTCAGTGGGCACTTTAATATAACGATCTAAAACAGATGGCACTTGAACGATTGCGACTCTTTCGCGACTTTCAAGATCCGATTCATCCTGCTCTAAAAGGACAAGTAAATTAAGTGTTTTCCCTAGCAATGTAGGGAATGGACGATACGCATCTACTGCTACAGGTGTTAGAACTGGGAAAATAGTTTCTGCAAACATTTCATTAATAAAAGCTTTTTGTGTGCTATTTAAATCTTTCATGTCTGCAATATGTACATTATGCTGTGGTAATAAATCATAGATTAAATGGCGGTATACTTCAGTTTGTCGACGCACTAAAGCCTGTGTACGTTCTGCAATTTTAGCTAATTGTTCCTTTG
The DNA here is from genome assembly GCF_019091145.1 of Lysinibacillus sp. GbtcB16. Classification (NCBI taxonomy): domain Bacteria; kingdom Bacillati; phylum Bacillota; class Bacilli; order Caryophanales; family Bacillaceae; genus Lysinibacillus; species Lysinibacillus sp. GbtcB16. The sequence goes on along the minus strand of NZ_JAGXJV010000001.1, from coordinate 222,251 downwards.
GTGTTAACCCAGATTTATTTTCAGCTTTATGGAACCCTGCGCGAACTTGATCTTGTAAGCCAGCGACACGTACCATAAAAAACTCATCGAGATTTGAGCTAAATATAGCTAAAAATTTCAAACGTTCGAGCAGAGGATTATTTACATCCTCCGCTTCCTCTAATACACGTTCATTAAAAGCAAGCCAGCTTAACTCTCGATTATTATAGTACTGAGGCTTCGCAATCTCCTCTAATAATTGACTATGATTTTTTAAAAACTCTTCCTCATTCAGCTCGTTATTAGTTATTTCAGTTGTCATCCGTATTCCATCCTTCTTCAATAAAATTGATTGTCATTGGGATTTTTAATGCTCGCTCTAAATGTTTTTTATGTCGATTAGCTTGATACTTTTCAGCTGCTGCATTGTTCTTTACATAAATATTGAGCTGTACATAATCTTCCTCTGGATGCATATCAATTGCATGTACAACATTTCGCTTTGAGACATTTAAAGCATAGACAAATTTTAATAACGCTCCAAAGTCTCGTATTTTTCGATAGTCCTCACGATTCATCCAAGTGGAGAACGGGGCAGCAAATCGTTGAAAATAATCTTTGTTTTTATAAGAGGCTAAAAGGGCTAGCTTGACTCTTTCTGGGTGATTTAAACCATCAATAGATTGATTCGCAATCAAATAAAAGGTGTGTTGGCTTGCAGAGCTTAATTCAATATATTCACCAATATTAAAAACCTTCGCTGCTTTTCTTATTAACTGCAAATCTCCTGCATTATATGGTAAATAGCCTAAATGACAACATTCGCGATACAATTGATCAGCTAAATGCATCAAATAATCAACCTCTTTTTCAGTTCGACCATACTGTCGTGCAAGCCTTCTGGCATTTCCTTCAAACACATTATATTTATCAAAGGCATTGCTATCTGTTTGCAAAATCTTTTTAATAATCAGTCCCTCACGTAAACCCTTCTTCGTAAGCTGAAATGACTTGCTTCCTACAGTATCCATCAACACTCTAAATACTTCTAAGGCAGGTAAAATAATATCAGCTCGGTCTGAAGACAGGCCATCTAGCTGCTTCAATTCTTGGAAGCTTAATTGACCTAAAAATATGCTTAATTCTTCTAAATTTTCTTCTGTCATTTCGTATCCATGGACACTAGCAATGGGATAATCATGTTTTTGTTGATGAATCTGTGCAATATTACGTGCACTCCCCCCAATTGCAATAATTGGTAAACCACTTTTTTGAATCCATGATAATGTTTGAAATTGCTCTTTTATAAAGGCAATAAGCTCCTTCCTTTCACCGCTATTCATGATGTCGCCCTTCACAAAACGTTGCTTTAAAGAAACTGTCCCGAATGGAAAGCTATGTGATTGCTGAATTTCTTTATTTTCAAACAGCGTAATTTCGGTACTACCACCACCAATATCAATCGTAACTCCCGATTTGGTTCCACTAGAATAAGCAACAGCTACAAATCCAAAATATGCTTCTTCTTCTTCTGATAAAAGCTCAATTTGAATACCAGTTCGTACTTTCATTTCTGCAATTATTTGGTCACGATTAGACGCTTGGCGGATAGCAGCCGTTGCCGCCGCTTTCACATCTGTCACTTCAAAATCTTCTAACATCGCTTTAAATGTTTGTAATGTCTCGGCTAACACATGGATTCCTTCTTCAGACATCTCACCAGAGGGTTGTATATATGTACGTAAACGTGCCACCGTTTTAATATTGCCTAGTTCATGGAGTCCCTCTTCATTGTTGTACTGATATAACACTAAACGAATAGTATTGGAGCCGATATCAATAATGGCTGTTTTAAGTTCATTCAAATAATCACATCCTTCAAGCATCTTCTGATTATTTTGTTCACAATATGTAGACCTATACAAAAAGTCGGATACTTTAAAGGCATCCGACTTTACTTTCATTTATTTATACTTTCAGGATACCCATTATTAAAATTGTGAAGTATCATGTAAAGCACAACTATTACAGAATTAATTGGTCAACACGTAGGATGAGCTCTGCAATTTCTGGCTTACTAATTTGATCTTCTGCTCCTACCTGATCACCTTTATGACGAAGGTCATCCGTAATTAGACTTGAGAATATGATAACTGGAAGTTTTTGAAGATCAGGATGCTCTTTGATTTTTCTTGTCAAATGATGCCCATCCATTTGTGGCATTTCAATATCTGTTACGACTAATTGAATATGTTCTGCGATATCACTACCGCTCTTCGCAATTCCTTCTAAGTATTCATATGCATCTCGGCCATTTTCAAAGAACTCTACATTGTCATAGCCTGCTTCGTTCATCGTATCAAATAATAACTTCCGTAATAATGGTGAATCCTCTGCAATTAAAATACGTTTACCGGTACGTTCACGTTTGCCCAGCTTTTTAACAGATTCCACACTTATGCCCGATTCAGGATTAATATCCACCATAATTCTTTCGAAATCGAGTAGTAGAATCATTTGCTCGTTTTGTTTAATAACACCTATAACTTGTGATGTTCCGCCTTGATACATATCTGAAGGCTTTTCAATTTGATTCCATGATATACGGTGAATTTGTGTCACGTTATCCACATGGAACACAACACGTTGCTTATTAAATTCAGCAACAATATATTTTTGTTGCGGGTTACGCTCAGTACTCTGAATTCCAAGTACCCGTAGCATATCCACAACTGGTAATACTTCACCTCGTAATTGAATGATTCCTTCTACATGCGGGTGCGCGTGTGGAATAAATGTTACTGGAATCGGTTGAATGATTTCTTTTACTTTAATTACATTGATACCAAATTTATTGTTAGCTACTTCAAATTCAACGATTTCTAGCTCATTTGTGCCACTTTCTAATAATATTCCTTTATGTTCCAATGCAACCCCGCTCCTTTCTTTACTTCAATTTATAATTCAATTGTATCATAGGCAATACATTTCTCCTACTTGCTATTTCCATTTTTATCATTAACTTTTAGATGTACCAATAGGCCAATGACTGTCATTACGATTAGCGTCGATAGTGCGACACGGCTAGCTAGTGTACCGTAATCCTTCATCCATAATGTAACTGTTCCGTATACGGCTGGACCAATAATGGATGATACTTTCCCAGAGAAAGCAAACAAGCCAAAGAACTGTCCACGTTTCTCATCTGGTGACAATTCAATAATATAGGTCCTAGACGTTACCCACATAGAGCCAAGTGATATACCAAAAAGACTACCTGCCAGCCAAAACATCCATTGTGCTGTCGCAAATACAGCAAACACTAAAGCGACAATCATAATGAGGGCTACCATAGTAATCGCGCGTTTAGCGCCTACTGATTTTGTAATATAGCCAAATGCCAAAGACCCAATTATCGTGGATACAGTAGAGACTAAATAAAGAATGATAAATTGACCTGAGCTAAAACCGACAATAGCCGTCGCGTAAACGGCCATCATTGCAATCGTAGTAGCGATAGCATCATTCAAAAAGAAATAAGCAATCATAAAAGTAAAGATCGCCTTATATTGCTTCATATCCTTAAAGGTTTGAATAATTTCTTTATAGCCATCTAAAAATTTTAAAGACTTCCTCTGTGCTTTTGGAATTGGCGTATCTTTATTGATCAAAAATAAAGGCAGTGAAAATAATAAATATAAAATTGCCGTAGGAATAAATGCACGATGAAAATCACTGTTGCCTACATACAAATAAACGAGAAGACCAAAAAGTGTACCCAAATACCCAATTGCAACGCCATAGCCAGAAATAAGTGGCATTTCTTCTTTCGTTCCTAAATCTGCCATCATAGAATCATAGAATACTAAACTTGAATTAAAGAAGAACTTTGCAATGACAAAACTTGCCACGACTAAAAATAAACTAAGGGGTACGCCTGAGTAATGAGTGGTTATCTGTAGATCCGCAAATATCCCCATCATAAAAGTAAAAAGAATGGAAATAGAAGCAAACCAGACAATAAATCTTTTTTTATAGCCAGTATTATCAATCCACACTCCAAAAAGTGGAGAAAATACTACAAGTAATAAGCTAGCAATGGCATTCGCATACGAAATAAATGTACTAGCTACTTGTTGCATAACTTCATTTGTTCCTAATACCTCATCCATATAAAACGGGAAAAAAATCGTATTAATATTTGAAGAAAAAATTGTATTAGCAAAATCATAGAAAGCCCATGAAAGTATTGGTAATGATAAGTAAATCGCTAACTGACTTCGATGCTGGACGTCTATTGCTGAACTCTTTTTCATAAAACCCTCCCTTACATTCTCTATAATAATCAATTAATTTCTTTCCGTAATGAAAAATTCCTTTTTTTAAAGAAAATTAATATTATTTACAATATAACAGTAAATTCATTGAAACATAACTGCTAAAAGATCGATAAATAATGCCTTCTCAATCAAAAAAAGATATCCAAGCCCCCTCGCTTGAATATCTTTTTTATTATTCTTCTGTTATTGCTACCCATTCAGAAGACCATTGTTCAATTGCTTTTAGTACGGGTGCAAGTGCGTATCCCTTTTCAGTAAGTTCATACTCAATGATGACTGGGGTAGAAGGAATGACAGTACGTAATACAATTTCCTCGATTTCTAGCTCCTTTAATCGCTCAGTTAATACGCGGCTGCTTATATTTAACTGATTTTTAATAACTGAATACCGCTGAGGACCATCTAATAATTGAAAAATGAGTAAAGTATTCCAGCGATGATTGACTATTTTGAGCGCCTTTTCAAATCGAGGACAAATTTTTTTTTGATCCACGTTACAAGCCTCCATTGTTAGTAGTTCATATACAACATTATAACACTTCTTTCAATATTCAGTTCTTAAAACACATTTAGTTACTTGACAAAAGTTATTTTTAAAAATAAACTAAGTTACGAATTGTAAGTTAAAGAAAAAGGAGATATTTTATAATGCAAAACATTGGTTCAACTATTTTACGTGTCGTTCTCGGCATTATTTTTGCTGTGCATGGTTTTCAAAAATTTCAAGGAGGCATTAGCTATACGGCAGACTTCTTTGTTAGTTTAGGTATCCCAGGATTTATGGCGTATATCGTTGCAATTATTGAGTTAGTGGGAGGTATTGCCCTTATTTTAGGTTTAGCAACAAGAATTTTTGGCGCATTACTAACAATGACTATGATTGTAGCCATTTTCACAGCTAAGCTAAGTATTGGCTTTATTGGAGCTGATGGTTTAGCCGGATACGAATTAGATTTAGCCTTGGGTGCAATTGCACTATACTTCACTCTAGCTGGTGCTTCTAGTTTTTCATTAGACGCCCAACTTTTTGGAAAAGAGTAACAAAAAAACCTGAAGTCTCTCCAAAATGAAGAAACTTCAGGTTCTGTTTTATCCAAATAGGATTTTTATTATCTATAGCGTTGAAGAAGAGCCTGTGTACCATTATCACCATAGCCCTCTTCGATCAATTTTTCATACATTTCATAGGCTAATGCCAATCCTGGCAATGTAATCCCCATTTTCTTGGATTCATCCAAAGCTATTTTCATATCCTTCACAAAATGTTTGATATAAAAACCTGGTGCAAAGTCTTCTTTGATCATGCGTGGTGCCAAATTACTTAGAGACCAAGAACCTGCCGCACCTGATGCAATGGACTGCAGTACGGTTGGTAAATCTAGCCCTGCTTTGAGACCGTATGCAAGTGATTCGCATACCCCAATCATGCCTGCAGCTATGGCAATTTGATTGCACATCTTTGCATGTTGACCAGCCCCTGCCTCACCTTGATAAACGATATTTTCTCCGAAATGCTTCATCAGCGGTAAAGCCTTATCGTAAGTTGTTAAACCGCCACCGACCATAATCGACAATGTACCATTTTGCGCACCGATATCACCACCTGAAACAGGTGCATCTAAAGAATCTACACCAATAGTTTGTGCATGCTCATATATTTTCTTGGCCAAAGATGGCTCTGAAGTCGTCATATCAATGAAAAGGTTGCCAGGTTCAGCTGTTTTAAAAAGGCCATTATCTCCAAAATAAACCTCTTCAACATCTGAGGGGTAGCCAACCATTGTAAATGCAATATCTTGATGTTTAAATGCTTCTGCTGGCGAACTAGCCCATGATGCTCCTAAAGCTACTAGCGGCTCTGCTTTTTCTTTAGTACGAGTGTACACCGTCACCTCATGGTCATTTTTCAATAAGTGTTTAATAATACTTGTCCCCATTACACCAGTTCCGATAAATGCAATACGTTGCTTTTTCATATGTATATACTCCTTTGTTATAAAAGTTAGGATTCTTTCACCTACGTGACTTGATGTTTTCAGTTTAGGCGAATAAATAAAATAATTCAAACTCTTCCTATAACTTGTACTAATAATTAGATAACTTGCATATATACCGAATAAGCAAAAAAAAAGAGAGCAAGTGATTGGGGGATCACTGCTCTAAAGGGGGAAATGAGAATGTTGCTGTGTTCATAGTAAGTTATTCCCCATTAAAATGCATTTTAAACATCTATTTTTAAAATGTTATTACTCTGAATACTGGAACAATCTTTTTATTCGTCTTGGTCTTTTTCTTCATCAAATGCTGTCTGTCTATAATAGGTATTCATTAACTGGTCTAATCTGCGACTCAGTTGAATGGTTTTTGCATTTTGTAACCCGTTTTCAACACCAGAGCGAATCATCAACTCACGAGTTTGTTCCATTTGTTTCAAGAGTAGATTGACCATTCATACAACCCTCCACACACAAATAATCATACCATTATTATACATTTATATTTCATTTCTTACAGCATTAACTTACGACAATGTTCGACAAATTAACTCCTAGGTATTTCGTTATAAGTATAGATAATTCGTCCATTTTGCTTGGCCTCACCTCTGAAATGTTTAAATAAAGGATGCGCTACAAGAATTTCTCGAAATTCGTAAAAATCTTCCTTTTGAATTTCAATACTTCCTATTTCCCCATTTTGTAATTGTTTAAGCATATTTTCGTATCTTTCCATTAGTTTTATTCCTTTCTTTTCATCTTTTGTGTAATAAATTATGAATTATTTAAAAAAAGCTTTACGTTTACCATTTTTTCGTGCAAACTGTATATTATTAGTCGATGAAGGAGCTGACTGTCTGTGAAAATAGCTGAAGTTGGAAATATTATCGAGTTTAAAAATGGTCTCCAAGGTATTGTCGAAAAGGTAAATGAAAATTCGGTGATCGTTAACTTAACATATATGGAGAATTTTGATTCCCTTGAAATTGAAGAGAAAACGGTCGTCAATCATAAACGTTACAAAATTTTATATACGAATGAAGCTTAATAGTCTGAATAGTCCCTATTTGTCTTTATAGATGATATGGGGCTTTTTTTTTGATAAAATTAAAGCATGGAGGTCGTATATGCTAACAAATTCAAAACAAACAGTACTATTACTCCTTTCTCTATTATTCGTTTATGGCATGCTTGCCTTTACCTTTGCTAACCAAGCAGTATTTTGGTACATGTATGCATTTACCTTACTAGTATGTATTGCCATTGCCATATTAGCTGGTTCTATTGAAGATCAATTACCCACATGGCAATTTTTACTCTTTGGGATTGGATACGGTACCATCACATATGGTATTATTCGCTTCGGTTATTGGCTTGCTCCATTTATTAATAATAACTTAGTACAATCAGTTCATAAATTTTTAACCAACTATGGACCGCAAAATATTTGGCACTATGCATTACTTGTTTTTATTGTTGCCATCGGCGAAGAATTATTTTGGCGTGGTTATATTCAGCAACAATTAAAACGCTTTATGCGCCCTACTCTGGCTATCCTAGTGACGGCAGTTTTATGTGCAATCTCCATTGCCCTCAGTGGTTTTATTTTAGGCGTGGTTGCTGCACTGGTAACAAGTATTATTTGGGGCTTCTTGTATGAATGGAAGAGAAGTATGCCACTTGTTATTGTAGCTCATGTTGTTTTTGTACTATTATTATTTTTAGTGTTACCTTTAACATCATAACATTATTATTTGGAAACATTTTAGCTTTACTAACGTTTAATTTAGAAAAGGAGGGTTTTTTATGCAAAAAAAATTATTTTCAATTCTTGCATTATTATTAACAGCAGTACTAGTAGTAGGTTGTAATACCTCTGAAAAAACAGAGGGTTCGGATACTCAACAAAATGAGCCGTCTGATACTGCTGCCGATCAAAAACCATCTGGCGATGAAACAGCAGGTGAAGCACAAGAGGAAGAGAATACAGATACACCTGCATCAAATGAAACAAATACTGAGGATGCTTCTAAACAGCCTCAACAAGATGTGACTTACAAACAAAATGGTGTAGATAAAACAGAAAAGGCAACTGAATCTAAAAGTGTTGACCAAAGCTATAAGCTACAGCAACTTCCAGGATTCACATTAACGCAAGAAGAGCCAGGTAAAGATATGCTAGTTTCTAATGATGATGACGAAGTGTTTATGCGTATTGAAACAATTGAGGCATCACAATCAAGCTTTACTGAAGTAAAAACAGCTATGCAAGATTATATGAATGCTGTAGGTGAAACAGTAGCTTTAACTACTGATGAATTAGCTGCATTCAAGGATGTTCAAAATATTGAAGGTTATGTTGTAGACTTTGACACAGAGAAAGTAATCGGGGTTGTTTTTGAAAATGATGGTCTCATTACAAAATTAACGATTCACGATAATGATAAGCAAGATTTAACGAATGCTATGATGAACATGGCAGCAACTATTTCTAAAAAATAATAATTCGTAATACAAGAAGGACGATAGACAATGCCTTGTCTATCGTCCTTTTATGTATGTTTGAGATTTTTTTATCCACATGATTAAAAAGTTGTCTCAAATGAATGAGACAACTTTTTTAATAAGATAAATCTTTAATAGAAAGGCCCATCTTCTTTAATAACATAATAGCCAGCTCTTTTTCTTCTGAAGATAATACGCTCATTATTTCATGCAAATGCTGCTCATGCTTTGGGAATAGTTCTCCCATAAATGCTTCGCCTTCATCCGTGATTTCTGCATATGTCACACGACGATCTGAAGGACAGGATACACGCAATAAATAGCCTCTTTTTTCAAGCTTATCAATGACATACGTAATAGACCCACTGGCAAGTAAAATTTTATTGCCAATTTGCTGTAACGGCTGTCTTCCTTTATGATAAAGAAGCTCGAGAACTGCAAATTCAGTTGGGTTTAAACCATTATCCTGAAATAATTGATGTGTTGTCTCATTAATAGCTTTAAGTGCACGTGACAATACAATATATAATTTTAAAGATTGTTTTAAGTCTTCTGACGTCATATTCTTTTCCTCTCACTTCGCTCTTTATACTTGACATTATAGCGATATTAGAAAAGCATTGTCAAAAGCATTATCCGATTTAGAAGGTTATATTGTTGTTATCCAACCCATTTTTACTCTCTTTATGTTACTAAATAGGCAGCATCTTTTGTGGATACTTCCATTGTATCCACTTGGTTAAATGTATAAATTGGGAACTGTAGATGGAAGCATGTCCCCTTCTGTAATTCACTACTAACACCTATAACTCCATCGTGCTCTTCGATAACTTTTTTCACGAAAGCAAGGCCCAGTCCTGTCCCTGTTGATTTTGTCGTGTAAAAAGGCTGGAATAGGTTTTGAAGGGTTGTGCTATCCATTCCAACGCCTTCGTCTTTAATTGTAAGTTCAACAATCGCGCAGTCATTTGTTGTCATTTCTACAGTAATCGTACCACCATTATTCATGGATTCCATCGCATTTTTGATGAGATTCATTAATACTTGCTTTAATCGATTTTCACTTCCACCAATATAAACTTGATTAGGAATTGAAATGTACTGAATCATAATATTTTTCATGAGTGCATCTGGTAACATGAACTCAATGACTTGTTTTACAATATGATCTAGTTCCAATAACTCCACTTTCATAGTTGATGGCTTGGACAAAACTAATAGCTCTGATAAGATTTGTTCCATTCGTTGAAGCTCACTATCAATGACAGAAAGGTACATGCGTGATTCATCGTCAGCATTTATTTTTAATAAATCAGTAAAACCCTTTAAAGAAGTTAATGGATTACGAATTTCATGCGCAATACTCGCAGCCATTTGTCCAACAACATTCAAAGCTTGTTGATGCTCCACTTTATGTTGAAGTTGCTTCTTTTCTGTTTCATCATTAATAACCGTGACAATAATGTTATTGTATTCATCAAAAATACTGGAAATTTCATAATAGCAAGTTCTACTTACTTGTGTTTCATCGACAACGTGTAGACTTGCATGTTTGTCACCCATTAATTTAGAAAGGTAGGATGTAATTTGCCCTTTTTTCAATGTAAATAGATCAAATATATGCTGATGAGCTTTATGGAGCAGCTGCGAGCTTTCTACTTTGAGAAACATTTCTGCATACTTATTAAGCCCAAGAATAATACCGCTAGCATCACTTACAATAACAGCATAAGGTAAGTAATCATATGCATTAAAAGATTGGGATCTTTCATGCTCTTGACTAACGTATAATTTATGGGGGACATCTTCATTTAATGTTGAAATTTGCGCAACAATTTCCTCTGCATTTGGATCGTAGAAACATTTAAATGATAACATTTCGTACTCATTTCCTACTGTGCGAATGTTGAAAATTTCTTCCGATCGTAAATCCTTTTGTAGTTGTTGGACGAACTTCGCCCATTTAAATTTAGATGGCTCGTCCATAGCCAAATTGCCAATATACGTTAAATTAAGATTAAATAGTTGGATAGCAGCCTCATTGACGTTCAAAATTTTCCCTGCTTTATTGAGTATAAGTGTTGGTGACGAAGTACTTTTCATAAGATTTCCAAAACATTGATTAATATCATTTTGCTTCAACTTTCTCACCGAACCTTTCAAAAGAGTAAAAAACCTCTAAATCGAATTTTGAGCCTTTACTATACATTATGACAGCACGATTCTATTATTACAAAATTTAGTAAATTTAAGTATTTTAAATTATTTCACGAACTGTTCACAAAATAAATAGGTAAAAAGAATTATATTGTATGTCAAATACTTGACTGATACAATTAGATACTGAAAGGAAGATTATTGTATGAATACTATTTTAACTACTTTAAACGCGAAGTATATACACACAAATCTAGCATTACGCTATTTAAAAGGTGCCGCTGCACCCGAATTCAATCCAATTATAGCAGAATATACAATTAAAGACCCTGCTTTTAATATTGTATCAGATTTGTTCCAAAAAAAACCTGATATCGTTGGATTTAGCTGTTATATTTGGAATATTGAAGAAACAGTTCATGTTATTAAAATGTTAAAAACGGTCTGTCCAGATGTTAAAATTTTGCTTGGAGGTCCTGAGGTTTCTTACGATTCCCACCATTGGCTACGCCGTATACCTGAAGTAGATTTCATAGTGATGGGTGAAGGAGAAACTTCATTTAAGCAATTGTTACGTTATTTACACGGTGAAATATTACTGGAGGATGTCCCTGGAATTTGCTATTTGGAGGACGGAAAAGTTAAGATACACGCTCAACCACCTAAAATAGATTTGCGTGAATTAGCGAGTCCGTTTCGCTTCGAAGAGGATCTTCCTCACCTTGGGAAACGTATTCAGTACATTGAAACAAGCAGAGGCTGTCCATTTAGCTGTCAATTCTGTTTATCTTCTATAGAGGTTGGTGTTCGATACTTTAACCGAGAAAAAATTAAGGAAGATATTCGTTTCTTAATGGATAATGGCGCTAGAACTATAAAATTCGTGGATCGAACGTTTAATATAAGCCGTAGCTACGCTATGGAAATGTTCCAGTTTTTAATTGATGAACATAAACCAGGTGTTGTATTCCAGTTTGAGATTACTGCCGATATTATGCGTCCGGAAGTTATCCAATTTTTAAATGACAATGCGCCGAGAGGCTTGTTCCGCTTCGAAATTGGTGTTCAGTCCACAAATGATTTAACCAATACACTTGTACAGCGTCGCCAAAACTTTGAAAAACTAAAGCGAACAGTGACAATGGTTAAAGATGGTGGAAAAATCGATCAACACTTAGACTTAATAGCAGGTTTGCCTGAAGAGGATTACGCAAGCTTCCGTCAAACCTTTAATGATGTTTTTGCCATGCGACCAGAAGAACTTCAGCTTGGTTTTTTAAAGCTTTTACGCGGTACAGGACTTCGAGTGGAGGCTGAGAAGTTTGGTTATACTTACGTCGATCTAGCGCCTTATGAAATCTTTTCTAATAATGTCCTTACATTTGATGATATTGTTCGCATTAAACATGCAGAGGATGTTCTGGAGAAATACTGGAATGATCATCGTATGGATCATACAATCGAATATTTAGTAACCGAGGTCTTCGATACACCATTTGACTTTTTCCAAAGCTTCGGTACGTATTGGGAAACTAAGGGATGGTCCCGTATTGGCCATCAATTAGAAGATTTATTCCGTCGTTTACTAATGTTCTTAGAAACTGTAGATGGAGCGAATTTAAACATTATACAAAGCTTAATGCAACTAGATTATCTAACAGCTCAGCAATTCCAGCCCCGTAAACTATGGTGGAAGGAGCGCCCAACAATAGAGCAACAAAAAACAATCTACCAGACATTACGTGAAAATCCGGCTATCGCTGGTGAGGCTTTTGCAGGCTTTAAACTTACTGAGAAAGAGCTGTTTAAGCATACTTTGGTAATCCCACATGCTCTCAATTATGATGATTTCTTGAATGGCAAAATTGTACAAAAAGATGGCTATCTTTTAACTTATTTCCGTCATGGTCAAGCGCCTTACTTTGCAACAATCCCCACACTTTAATAACAAACGCTAGTCCTGTATGAACGATCAGGACTAGCTTTTTTTATGGTCTTAAACAATTCTTAAAGATGCCCTGAAAAAGAAACGGGTAGCTGTTTTATATCGTTTCTGCCTTTTTAATCTATTAGTCAAGTATACATAGCGATTCTAAAAAAAGTTTAGGGCAAATTCCTTAAAAACAAACAATCTATACGTTGAAAATATACCCACTTCAAATGTTCACATTCGGGAAAAATAATTTTAAATTTTCCGAAAATTTTGTGACAACTTACACATTCAGGCGTTTTAGTAACAAATGGAGCCCTCTTATTCTATATCAGACACGTTTATTTATTTGTTTATTTTTATGTATTTTATATTGTATTGGAACTACCTATCCCATTCAATAGTTAATTTTCAATTCCTAAAAAATGTATAGAATTAGTATAGAGGTTTTTTTAATGTATATACAGTTGTAATGACAACTTTCGACAATTTCATCTCTTTTTACTCCTATATAATAGAAGAAAGTCAATTACTCCTAAATGCTCTTTCTAGCTATCGAAAAGAGAATACATTTGTGTATGACTGCTTCATTATGAATACAGCTCACACAGCTATGTAGCTCCCAAACAAGTACATTATTACTTAACACTTTTGACGAAAAAAAGGGGCAAACTCACGGAAGCCCCTATAAAACCTATAGTTAGCAGCATTTAATTAGCGTTAACCGATAATTACACGTTCCTTTGGATAATGGAATTTCGATTTCTTTCCACGTCCACCACCACCTAGTGTATACAGGAAGGAAATTAAACCAACTCGACCAATGAACATTAACATAATAATTATTACTTTGCCAATGACCGATAAATCTGAGGTTATTCCTAATGACATACCACAAGTACCGAACGCAGAGGTGATTTCAAAAATAATTTGAATAAGGGAGGCATGTGGCTCTGTAATAAGCAAAATAATCGTTGCAATTAAAACCATGAAAAAGGCTAATAAGATGACAACGAAGGAGCGGAAAACATCAATTAAATGAATTTCTCGCCCAAACACTTGAATATCCTCTCTCCCTCTTGCAAATGTAATTAAAAATAAAATAGCTATTGCAAAAGTAGTTGTTCGAATTCCTCCCCCCACTGAACTTGGTGAGGAACCTATGAACATGAGAAAACTCATAAAAATATCTGTCGCCTCACTAAACGTCGTCACATCGTAAGTTGTCAGCCCAGCAGATCTCGTCGACACAGAATGGAACATCGCTGAAAAAAGCGCCTCATGCCAGGACATTTCCTTGAAAGAATGGAAAGATTCGAGAAGTAAAATGACTAGAGCACCAACAACAAATAAAATGGCATAAGTAGACGTAGTGATTTTTGTAAACAAGCTAAATCGAAAATTCGCATGACGTTTGAGTAAAAAAGTTTTTAGTTCAATTAAGACAGGGAATCCGATTGCCCCTAACACAATAAGTATCATTGTCACCAATTGAACAAAATAATCATTATGGAATGGCAATAAGCTCATTCCCGTAATGTCAAATCCCCCATTTGTCGTAGCAGAAATTGAGGCGAATACTCCGTGTAAGAATGCTTCTTCTAACGTATCAAAATAATTGGTAAAATGTAGAGTTAAAATAAACGTACCTGCTACCTCAATACCAATTAAGATTTTTAAGATTTCACGTATTAATTTCACAACACCTGACAAATTGTACTGGTTGTGGTCAATCATAATTAACTGACGCTCACGCATCCCTATTTTTTTCCCGACTAAGAGCCACACAAAGGTACCCAGTGACATAATACCAATTGCGCCTAACTGTAAAATAACAAGAATCATCACAAGTCCCAATGTCGTATACGTTTCAGAAATATTAATAGTTGTTAAACCAGTGACACTTACTGCACTTACTGCCGTAAATAGACTATCTAAAAAGGAAACCTTTACTCCTTCTTGATGAACGCCTGGAAGCCGTAATAACAGGAAGGAAATCGCTATAGCTATAAAATAATAAGAAACAAGTACCTGAAATGGTGTGACAAGTCTATTGGAAGATTTTTTCCAAGGCACTTTAACAACCCCTCCTACATATGATGCCCAACTAGATAGATTATAGTATAGAAAAAATACAAGAAAAAAGAAAGAGGAATAGTTATTACTATACTTTTTGAGAATGAGACGATATCTGAACAAAAATGCATTTTTATTTTGGAGGTGAAATTTTGAATAAGTGGTTAAAGGCTTGGAGTATATTTATTTTTACAATCGGAGGATTATTAGTATTACTAATAATTGCGAGTGTTTTTTGCTTTTTTTGCATTTTAAGGCTAATTTACATCCAGATGAATCTGAAGAAGCAATGGTACTTTTACAAGCAAACTATCCAACGATGACATACGAAATTTCTGGTGAAGCAATTTGCAAAGAAAGTTTTATATCTTCTATTGAGTATTTTCATTATGATTTACCTATCGAACATACACAGGAAAAGATTTTCTCACACTGCACAATCGGTTAATGTCAAAAAAACTCGAACTATGTAGGTGGAGTGTTTATGTAGAAGTTGATTGGAACGTAGAGTGGCGACGTGGGAAAAGCGGGAACGTATAGATCCTGGACTGAGCGCAACGATGGAAGCAGCTCTGCCCCGCTGTGGAAAGCGTCCTCCCATAGTGGAGATTAAAGGCTATACTTTATAAACAGTCGCCTAGATTGATTCTAAGCTATTTTCTCCTGTTGAAAAGTAAATCCTTAAAGTGATAAACAATGTTGACGAAAAATCACATTCATGACGTAAGCTTGCCAAAACCTTGTAAGTACAAGTGAGATTAGATTTAGTAGTAAAATATCATAGAGAATGAAATACCAAAAGCCATCGATCATAATACGTTCGATGGCTTTCAACTACAGCTGAATAATTCAATCTAAGCTATTTTTTATTTCGAACACCTACTAGATAACCTACAAATGCTATGCCGAGTAAGACAATCCAGAATGTTAACTCCCATGCAGTGGAATGTGGGAATTCTGCAGGTAATATCCCTACTTTTTCATGAGCTAATGTTAAGACAACGAGCTTCACACCTACCCAGCCTACAATTAAAAATGCAGCTGTTTCAAGTGAAGGATAATCATTTAATACTTTGACAAACCATTGGGCAGCAAAACGCATCATAATAACCCCGATAAACCCACCAAGGAGCATGACGATAAATTGTCCACCATTAATGCCACCGATATCAAAATTCCCCAAATGAGGCAATGTGACAGCGATAGCTACTGCAGCCAACATGGAATCAATAGCAAATGCAATGTCTGCAGCTTCTACTTTGAGTACTGTTAACCAGAATCCAGACCCCTTTTTCCCAGTCTTTTCACTCGTCTCTTCTTCTTCATCATCTTTATGTTTACGTAAATCATAAATATTTTTCGCCGACATAAATAGCAGATAAGCCGCACCTACTGCTTGTATTTGCCAATAGTTTACTAAAACTGTAATGACAAAAAGCGCAGCGAATCGAAAAATCAGGGCGCCAAATAGTCCATAAAATAACGCCTTTTTTTGTTGTTCTTGCGGTAAATGTTTGACCATTACAGCCATTACTACTGCATTATCAGCTGCTAGTAATCCCTCTAATACAACTAGGACAATTAAAACCCAGCCGTATTGTAATATTATTGCTTCCATTTATGCTAGTGCCTCCTCTAAGCTCTAAATACCCAAATGACTAGTTCCACTAAAGTACAAAAGAAAAAAACCCCTGCCATATGTAGGCAAAGGTCTCGCTAAGTAAATTAGTACCTTATCGGTACATCAATCTACACGTCATCAGTCATCATTTTACGCATAGAGCCATTCACTATCACATCCGATGGTCAAACCATGTCTTGACGAATGTGAAACCAGGTAAAATAATTGCAAAACCTGTTAGCTACTCCCCTTTGACAAAGTGTCGAAGGTATCTTCTTTCAAACATTATAGCACTATCATTTACAGCTGACAAAAATATCTATATTGTTTTTTCATTACTTAATTTGTATCTGGTAGCTCTTATCTTCTTTATGTGCTAAATAAAAATCAATCATACGCGGCATCGTCCGAATAAAATCAGGACATGTAATTCCACCTTTTTGCAAAATTTGCTGGGCTTCATTCGTGTCGAATGTGGCATTCCATGTTAAATAATCTAATGTCTCCTGCTCCACCCCTAGCTTTCTCCGAATAAATGGAATTTGCAAGGATAGCTTTGCCCACGCAAACGGTAAACGTCCCTTCGGATAAGCATTCGTCACTAGTTTCACCATAGTACGATATACTTCCTGTACAGGGTGAGGATTCGGATCTGTTAAATGAAGGGTCTTACCTTCAGCCTCTTGTTCTGATGCCAAAAAAGTTGAGGCATTTAATATATAATCTACTGGTACTACATTGATCGTAGATGTAGATTGTCCAATATAAGGAATTATAGGTAAACATTTTAAACGTTCTACTAAATTTAAAAAGAAATAGGGGCCATCAAACTTAATTGTTTCACCCGTTTCCGAATGCCCCCTCACAATACCAGGTCTAATAATTGTTAATGGAATTTCGGATTTTAAATCTTCTACTCGGAGCTCAGCCTCATATTTTGTCTCTTCATAATAATTTTTAAATGCGAATGGTCGAATCAGTTCATTTTCACGCAGTACCCCCTCACGTGTACCAGCCACATATGCCGTACTAAAGTACATATAGCGTTTTAAATGGGGTAAAGTGCGCACAAATTCATTCACCATTGTTGTCCCATGTACATTCACTTTCCAAGCAATATCACGGGGTACAGCTAGATCGTATATAGCTGCCAAATGCCAGAACACTTCAATTTGAGGTACGATTTCTTCAATTACTTGATTATCTAAACCGAGGTTCGGCAAGGTAATATCACCCTCAACAATACGAATCGATCCATTAGGAAACTCCTTTAGTATTTTATTTTTCTCTTGATGAGCTTTAATGGTTTCGCCAGCTAATACAATTGCTATAACCTGTTGTGTTTGTTTTTTTTGGAACAATGTCCTAATTAATTGACTTGAAATGAAACCAGGAAAACCAGTAAAAAAATGAACTTTCATCTCCCATTCCCCCTCGATTCTAACGCATCTTTCTTGTTTCCTTATCCACTAAACTATAAACAATCGGTACAATATATAGTGTTAGTAACGTGGACGTCACAAGTCCTCCAATCACTGCAATTCCCATCGGTTGATTCATCTCTGTTCCTTCCCCAATGCCAAGTGCAAGTGGAAGCAATCCTAAAATAGTCGTTAACGCTGTCATTAAGATAGGACGGAGACGATCCTGAGTAGCCAGTAAAATGGCTTCATACGCTGACATACCATTCGCTTTTTGCTGGTTAATATAATCAACTAACACAATACCGTTATTTACAACAATCCCTACAAGCACTAAAATTCCTATTACAGATGTCACACCCATTAATGTATTTGTGGCAAACATGGCGATTGCTACACCTATGATCATTAATGGCACCGTAAACATAATGACAAACGGATATTTGAATGATTCAAATTGAGCAGCCATCACAATATAAACTAATATAATTGCCAGAATAACGGCTAGTAGCATATCATCAATTGCACTATCATAAAGCTCTCGATCACCGCTAAATACAATTTGCGTAGTAGGTGATAAATGAGCACTCTCTATTGCTTTATCTACCTTTGCTGATATTCCGCCTAAAGATTCCTTCGTTTCATATTCAACAAAAAATGCCACTGCTGCAGCCTGATCAGAACGTCGAATAGAGACGGGACCCTCTTCTATAGAAACTGTAGCAACATCCTCTAATTTCACAAACAAGCCTGCAGGTGAACGAAGTTGCATTGCTTTTAGTGAATTCACACTATCGTTGAAGGTCTGTCCGAAACCTGTGTAGACAGGTAACACAGCACCATCCTCTGCTATTAATTGGGACGTTAATTGCCCTCTTGTCATTTGATTGACAGACTGTGCAATTTGGACCGGTACAAAACCATAATCTTTTGCATTCTCTCGATTGACCTCAATTTGAATTTCTTGAACCGTATTATCTAAATCTGTGGAGACTTTCGTCACTTCTTCAATCGCTTGTAGCTCTTGTTGTACTTTATTAACAGCCTGTTGGAGCCTTCCTTCATCAGAGTCAGTTAATCTAAACGTTAAAGTATGTGGTGATGAGCCAGTTGCTGTCGATACGTTAAATGTCAGTTCAGTCTTGTCTTCTAACTCTCCCTGTAATTCTTGCTCTAACTCTTCGACAAATTCAAAAATTGAACGTTCTCTATCCGCTAAAGGCACTAGCTTTACATACATTTCTGCTTGGTTCGGGCTAGTTTGTCCACGTGATTGAGATTGTTGTGTGCCACCAATTAAACTAACATAAACATCTACATCTTTTTCCTGCTTTAAACGTTCCTCGATCTTCCTGACAACCTTTTCAGTTTCAGATACAGCTACACCCTTTTCAAGATTGACGCTAATGGTTGTGAATCCTTCATCGGTAGGTGGTAAAAATTCAGTACCAATTCTAGTCAATCCGAATAATGATAGACCAAAGCAAACTACTGTGAAAATTAGTATGAGCATACGATGCTTTAGAACCCAAACAATAGACGACTTGTATCGCTTATAAAATTGAGATTGACTACGCTGCTCGTAAAAGTTAATACTTTTCATTTTTAAAAGACGACTCGCTAGCATCGGCACTACTGTAAGGGCAACTACTAAAGAGGCAATTAAACTAAATGAAATTGTGAGAGCAAATTCTGTGAAAATTTGTCCAATCAATCCTTCGATGAACATAACAGGAATAAAGACAGCTATTGTTGTTAGGGTTGAAGCTGTGATAGCAAGAGCAACTTCCCTTGTCCCTTCCTGTGCTGCTGTAATAGGATCCTTTCCTAGCCCTAAGTGTCTTTCAATATTTTCAATAACAACGATCGCATTATCCACTAGCATGCCAATACCCAAAGCTAGAGCACCTAAAGTCATAATATTGAGTGAAAAGTCAGCAAAAAACATCAATACAAATGTCACTATTACTGAATAGGGGATAGCGATACCAATGATGATAGGGCTCTTTACACTGCGTAAGAACACAAAAAGGACGAACATTGCAAACAATCCTCCTAAAATTAAGGAAGAGCCGATATTACTAATAGCAACATCTACGTAGTTGCCCTGATCTACTAATATGTCTGCTGTTATTCCCTTGTATCGCTCTTTCTCTAGCAGATCATTTAAGGTTTGTTGAAATTCCTTTGACACTTCTGCAGTATTCGCACCCGACTCCTGTATGACAGACATAAGAACTGCTGCTTGCTCATTGGCACGAGTTGTCGTTACAGATGGCTGTTCTGCCCTTTTAACAGAGCCGAGATTGCCAATTGTTAACGCTTCACCTGTTAAAGGATTCACAGAAACGATTAAATCTGCTATATCTTCAGGGGAAGTTAATGTACTAACAATCCGTGTTGTTAACATTTTTCCATCATCAGTTAAAACAGGATCACCAGGAAGTGATACATTGTTCGCTTGAACGATTTGAATAATATCTGCCTGTGTTAAGCCTTTTTCGACTAGCTTTCCTTCATCTAATGTAATTTGTATTTCCTCTATAAGCTTCCCCGAAACATTCACACTTGCGACACCCTCTGTCCGTCGAAGCTCCTTTTCTAAATCCTCTGCTAATAAGCGCACATCAACATTTTCATTTTCTGCGCGCAATGATAGCTGAATAATTGGAAATTGAGATGGATCAAACTTTAAAAAGCTTGGCTTGCCCGCATCATTGGGAAGAGGCGTCATATCAATTCTTTGTAAAATATCAAGTTGGACATCTTCTAGGTTGGTGGACCAATTGAACTCAAGGACGATTAAATTGCTTCCTTCTTGCGAGGTTGACTGTAGTTTCTTAATGCCTGGTAAGGTGGCTAGTGTTGCCTCTAAAGGCTTCGTTACTCTCTCATTCACCTCTGTCGGGCTTGCTCCAGGATAGGAGGTGACTACTACACCTATCGGAGGATTTAACTCCGGAATTAAAGTAATTGGTATTTTTAATAACGATACACCGCCTAATAAAATGACAAAAAGCATCGTTACAATTGTAAAGACCGGTCTTTTAATTGAAAAATTACTAATGTTCATATGATAAACTCCTTTTTCTACCTCTTGCTTACTATGATAGCCGAAAAGGGGATTATTTTATAAATAGGCTAATTTTCTACCATCTAGCGCTGGGCAATCTTAAATTTCCTAATACTGTATATATTCTACAGTCAGTGTCAAATTTCCTTGCAAAAAAACACGAATCGCAAAATTGTCGATTCGTGTTTGACTATTAAAGAAGGCTATAAAGTTTAATGTTCTCATTTTTATCGTTAAACCAACGCATGGCAAATTCATTTTCGAATAAGAACACAAGGTTGTCAAAACGGTCTTTCACCAGCATTGAACGACCAGAGGACATGGACTCCTTAACATCCTCTTCATTTTCAATCCAACGTGCAATTTTTGAACCAATTGGCTCCATTCTTACTTCCACATTGTATTCATTTTTCATACGATGTTCGAATACTTCAAATTGCAGTTGACCCACTGCTCCAAGAATGACTTCTTCTGTGTGCAGTGTTTTATAATATTGAATAGCACCTTCCTGTACTAATTGTAAAATACCTTTATGGAATTGCTTCGATTTCATTACATTTTTAGCCGTGACACGGACAAATAATTCTGGTGTAAACTGTGGTAATTTTTCAAATTGGAATGTTTTCTTACCACCCACAACTGTGTCTCCAATTTGATAAGTCCCCGTGTCATATAACCCGATAATATCTCCAGCAACAGCTTCATCTACAGTCTCACGATCATCAGCTAGGAATTGTGTAGATTGCGTAACTTTAAAGGATTTGCCTGTACGAGACAATGTCATATTCATGCCACGCTCAAATTTACCAGAAACAATACGTACAAAGGCAATACGGTCACGGTGTGCAGGATTCATATTAGCTTGAATTTTGAATATGAATCCTGAAAATTCTTCTTGTTCAAGCGGATCAATAAACTGCTCATCTTCCGTAATTCTAGGCTGTGGTATTGGTGCAAATTGTAAGTAAGTTTCTAGGAATGTTTGTACCCCAAAGTTTGTTAAAGCTGAACCAAAGAACACTGGTGTTAATTCGCCACGACGAATTTTTTCCTCCGAATATTCATTACCAGCCTCGTCTAGTAGTAAAATATCGTCCATTGCTTGAGAATAATAAGAAGTGACTTTCATTGGATGTTCTACAGCAAGTTCACCATTTTCATCTATTGGTAGAAAGCGCTCTGTCTCATCCGTACGGAACTGCTCAATACGCTTATTGTAACGATCATAAATACCAAGAAACTCTTTCCCCATACCAATCGGCCAGTTCATTGGATACGCATTAATTCCTAGTACTTCCTCAAGCTCTTCTATTAGCTCAAGCGGCTCTTTCCCTTGACGGTCTAATTTATTAATAAAAGTGAAAATCGGAATACCGCGCATTTTACAAACCTTAAATAGCTTTAATGTTTGTGCCTCGATCCCTTTAGCGGCATCCACTACCATGACAGCACTATCTACTGCCATTAGTGTACGATACGTATCTTCTGAGAAGTCTTGGTGCCCAGGGGTATCCAAGATGTTTACACGTGAGCCATTATAGTCAAACTGCATCACGGAAGAAGTTACGGAGATACCACGCTGCTTTTCGATTTCCATCCAGTCAGATGTTGCAAACTTACCTGTTTTTTTCCCTTTTACTGTTCCTGCGTCACGAATGGCGCCACCAAAAAGTAAAAGCTTTTCTGTAATCGTCGTTTTCCC
This sequence comes from Lysinibacillus sp. GbtcB16, assembly GCF_019091145.1. NCBI lineage: Bacteria > Bacillati > Bacillota > Bacilli > Caryophanales > Bacillaceae > Lysinibacillus > Lysinibacillus sp. GbtcB16. The sequence continues at coordinate 199,453 of NZ_JAGXJV010000001.1, read as the reverse complement.
AGCATCAGGGTGACTGATAATGGCAAAAGTACGACGCGATTGTATATCTTTTTCTAAATTTGAATTCATCTCGTCATTCTCCTTTTTTCATACTTAATAATAATAAAAGAAGACTTGCCTTTCGTACAACCTTTTTACATGAAATCGCCAAAAAGAAAACCCTTTAGTACTATCTAAAAGGGTTTCCTAGGATCTTATATTCCATCAAACAAATTTCAATCGGCCAGCTTCTATTGCTATTTCTGCATCACTATGTGGAAATTTTGTATTTTCAATAATTTGATAATCCTCATGGCCTTTACCAGCAAAAATGATCATATCGCCTGGTTCAGCAACCTCAATGGCATGTCGGACTGCCTCTGCACGATCCCCAATGCAAGCAAAATTGTCATGTAACATCCCTTTGGCCAAATCACCTGTAATACTATTATAGTCCTCATAGCGTGGGTCATCTGTTGTCAGAATGACATACTCTGCTGCCGACGCCTTCTCAGCCATTGCAGGACGTTTTGATTTATCGCGGTTACCACCTGTCCCAACTAAGAAAATAAGTTTACCCTTTTTATATGGTTGTGCTGCTTCAATTGCTTTTTCAATAGCATCAGGTGTATGTGCATAATCAACAAACATTTGAACAGGTAGATCAGAGCATACTTTTTCCATACGACCTTTAACTGGTGGGAGTTGCTCGATTTGCTCAATAATGGCTTCCATAGTATAACCACGACCATAAAATGCCACCATCGCTGCTAGCACATTATAAATGTTAAATTCACCTAATAAATTCATTTTCACACGATAAATTCCTTCTGACATCTCCACATCAAAGGATGTCATATAATCGTGATATTCACAGTTAATGGCACGGAAATCTGCTGTTTCATTTTTTAAACCATATGTCCACACTGGAAATGGTGTCATAGCTGCGTATCGCTCTGACCACGCATCATCTGCATTTAGCACAACAAATTTATTTTTTTCTAAATCTTGTCCAAGCTGGGAGAATAATAAACCTTTAGCATGGCCATATTCCTCCATCGTACCATGGAAATCAAGATGATCGTGCGTTAGATTTGTAAAAATAGCAACATCATAGTCAACACCTGCTAAACGTCCAAGTGCTAAGCCATGGGATGAAACCTCCATCGTCATTAAACGACAGCCTTCCATTTTTGCTCTAAAAATCATTTGTTGCGTCGATAACGCATCACTCGTTGTATTGGCAGATTCATATAGAATTCCATTTAAATTAAAGCCAATTGTGCCAGATAGGGCAGATTTTTCACCCATACCATGCATGATATTTTGAATAATGCCCGTCACAGATGTTTTACCATTCGTTCCCGTTACCCCGATCATCGCTATATCTTTGGAAGGATAATCAAAAAACTTAGCAGCTAATAAGCCTACTGCACGGTCCGTGTCTTTCACAATTACTTGAGCAATAGTCTCACCTAGCGGTAATTCTCGCTCCGTTACAACAATCGTAGCCCCGCCATCTACAGCCTTTTGAGCATAATCATGTCCATCCACTGTATAACCTTTAATACAAACAAACATACTATTTGGCTGTACACTTCTTGAATCCACTACGATATCAGTTACTTGGTCTGGCAACATGCCAATTATTTTTTTCAAAGGTAATGCACTTAACAATTCCTCTGCATACATTTCATAGTCCTCCAATCAATCTCTACACTCACGTCATCATTTTTGATTATTCGACAAAAAACGACAATATGAATCCCCCCACGATCTATTGAACTTATTTTACTACTTATTTCGTGATAAATAAAATGTCTCTGTGCTGTTTTTTCAACGAAAACGCTTACATTTGAACAAAAAACACGTTTTCTTCGAAATTTTCATAAATAATCACGAATCGGCATTTTTCGACACGACTAGAATGGGATTTTTGGGAACATTTTCCTATACAAAGGAGGGGTTTTTTGAATGAGGGTATCTTCATTTTGAAAAAAGATACCCCCATTTTACTATTTCATAATAGAGCGTACAATTTTCACCTTTTGATTATAGGGTGGAAAAAGTACATTAGTCTCAAGCTTAGAAGATTTCTTTAAAATGGATTTTGAATGTGTAAAGTTTTCAAAGCTCGCTTTACCATGATAGGCTTTCACACCTGAAGGACCAACACCTCCAAATGGTAGATGTAAGTTACCAACATGTGTAATAGTATCATTAATACATCCTCCACCGAATGGCAATTCCTCCAAAAAGTATTGAGTCGCTTTTTCATGCTCTGAAAAGAAATATGCCGCTAGTGGTTTCGGCAATTGGCGAATTTGATGGATAGCTAGTGGTAAATCGTTATACATCATAACAGGTAGGATAGGACCAAAAAGCTCTTCCTGCATCGATGGACTTGTCCACTTTACATATTCGATGATTGTTGGTTCGATATATAAATCATCTCGATCTATCCGCCCGCCAAATGTTATAGCATCTCGCTCTTCCTTAATAATTTGCTGTAAACGATCAAACTGTCTAAGATTCACGATCCGTCCATAATCAGGGCTTTTTAATGGGTTCTTCCCATAAAAAGAACGTATCGTTTCTTTTAAAATTTTCATAAAGCGATCATACACATCTTTGTGAACAAGTAAATAATCTGGTGCCACACATGTTTGCCCAGTATTTGTAAATTTACCCCATACAATCCGCTTCGCTGCAACTTCTAGGTTCGCTGTTTGATCGACAATAGCTGGACTTTTCCCTCCAAGTTCTAAAGCAATAGGAGTTAATCGTTCTGCTGCTGCCTTAGCTACCACTTTGCCGACTGCAACACTTCCTGTAAAAAAGATGTAATCAAAGGAAGCATGGATTAAGGCAGTAACTTCATCTTTTTCCCCTTCCACTACACGTACATAGGACGGGTGAAATGTTTCTTCAATTACTTTTTTTACGATGGCTGCAGTGTGTACAGATGTTTCTGACGGTTTGACAATAGCTGTATTACCGCCAACAATAGCACCTACCAATGGTTCCATAACCAATTGAAATGGGTAATTGAATGGTCCAATTATTAATGTAACACCATATGGTTCATGAACAATAAAGCTCTTACCCATCTGATATTGAATAGGTGTTTTGACAGCTTCTGGCTCCATCCATTCTTCCACATGCTTCACCATATGCGAAATACTATCTAAGACAATGCCAATTTCAGTTGCATAAGCTTCAAACTCACTTTTCCGAAGGTCTAAGTATAAGGCGTTCAGTATTTCCTTTTCATATTTCAAAATGGATTTCTTTAGTTTTTTTAATTGCTCTTTTCGAAACTTGACACTTTTAGTGGCACGAGAAAAATAAAATTGACGCTGCTCTGTTATCATATTTTCCACATCTTGAGACGTAAAATTCATCAATAAAGCACCCCTTTCAAAAATGGCATACATAGTTTTTTCATTTCGAAACAAACTATCATTGTCTATACGATACAACATCAGGAGGGAAAAATCCTCTTTCTACATCAGGGAGGATGAAATTTGAGTATGTAAAATGTTTTAGTTTTTTTATCTCGGGAAATATACAACTACATATTAATTAAAACGGGGGCGTAGATGAATGACAACAACGACATGGTGGGAGTCTATTTTTTCAGGACCATTATCGCATGGGATTTGTGAAGAAAAATTAATGCTTTTACAAGATGAGGCTTTCTTATATCTTTCTACAGCACCGGTAGAAACAGAAGAAGATCTTGAAGTAAATTAAAAGAAAGCGCATTATAGGATGCCCCTATAATGCGCTTTTATCATATTTAATTAGCAATTAATACTCGTTGCAATTGCTTTAACTCTGCTTCCAATCTGTTGATTGCTTCTTCTTCTATGGCAAAGCCTCCTTCATCCAGACGAATAATTTGTTTATCCACAATATAAACTGAGTGTGATATTGTGGTTGCCCCGAGTACAGCTAAAACGGGCTTTAAAGCATACTCTAATGCTAATAAATGACCAATAGAACCTCCGACAGCAATAGGTAGTATGACCTTGTCATGCAGAGCTTTCTGGGGTAGTACATCTAAATAAGTCTTCAATATCCCTGTAAAGGATGCTTTGTATATTGGGGTTAAAATGATCACTATTTGTGCTTCCTCGACCCATTTATTCTCTAGCTGGATACTTTCACTCCCAAAATTGGCTGTCATTAAATCTTTTGCTGGTAGCTCATGAACATAATTAGAATGAACTTCTACTCCTTGTGCCATTAGATGATTTACAACCTTTTCATGAATTGCCGTAACTCTAGAGCTTTTCGAGTTACTTCCATTAATAATTACTGCTTTTGTCATTTCCCCACTCCTTTTATTTTTTTTAGCCATTAAAAAAGCTCCTATTTTACAATCAAACGGAAACCGCCTTGTAAAATAGAAGCCTCTAGATGCCTAGTCAACTTTAAAACCAAGTATTCTTATAAAATTAATCTAACATATATTCCTTTAAAGTCAATAGCTTTTTTATTGGTGAATGGCTTTTCCAAAAACCGCCTTGGCTGCATCTCCAATATGCTCACATACAGTCGGATGTGGGAAAATCATTTGTGCTAATGAAAGAGCTGTACCACCTGCATTTTTTGCCACCAATATCGCATTCAGCATTTCTGTTGCACCATCTCCTACAACACAAGCACCTAGAATTTGACCACTACCCTCTTCTGTAATTAGCTTCACAAAGCCTTCTGTATTCCCTTCCATTAAACCTTTTGGATTTGTCTTTAAAGGCATTTTTGTCATCGTGTAAGGCACTTTTACCTGTTCTTCTAGTAAACCAAATGTGGCAATCTCAGGATGTGTATAGACACAACGTGGGATAGATGCTTGGTCAATTGATGCTGGTTGATTACCCACAATATAATCTACAGCATAGATTCCTTCTGCACTTGCTGAATGTGCTAGCTGATAACCACCAACCAAATCACCAATTGCATAAAGATGGGGCTGACTCGTCTGTAAATGCTCATTGACGGCAATTAAACGTCCTTCAAATGCTAACCCTAAATGCTGAGCGATCTCTGTATTAGGACGACGCCCTGTGGCAAATAGAAGATTTTCATATGTATATGTTCCTTTAGTTGTATGAATAGTATGGCCTTCAAATTTTTCGAATTGGAAATCTGTTACAAGTTTAATACCTAGTTTCTTCATCTTTTCTCGAATAAGAGGTCTTGACTCTGGTTCTTCCGTTTGTAAAATATCCTCACTATGATTAAGCATTGTAATTTTCGTTCCTAGAGGTGCTAAACTAAAGGCCATTTCTACTGCAATGACACCACCACCAATAATCGTTAACTGTGCTGGTAGCTCTTGAAGATTGAAAAATGTATCTGTTGTATAGTAGGTAGCAGTCTCTAAACCTTCAAATGGCGGGACAAATGGATGACTGCCTGTTGCCAATATAATATCCGTCGCTGTCAAAGTTTCATTTCCAACCGTTATCAACAAGTCTTTAGTTAATGTAGCTTCACCACGATATAAAGTTATATCGTTGTTGATGATATAGTGCTCAATATTTGTTAGTAGCTCTTGAATAATTGTATCTTTTCTTTGCATCAATCGAGGAAAATTTATTCGCACATTGTCCGATTCGATTCCCCAGTTATTTCCTTTATTTATTGCCTGTACTAGTTTACTATGCTCCAATAAAATTTTAGATGGAATGCAGCCGACATTATAGCAGGCTCCTCCTAATTTATCTCGTTCAATCAATGCAACCCTTTTGCCATTTTTCGCCGCATGAATGGCCGCTACATAACCTCCTGGCCCTGCGCCAATAATCGCTATATCAAAATTTTCCATATTTCTCACCTCATGTAACACCTTATCATTTGGAAAAATTGAATGCAATATTATCAGGGATGTCATAGAGAGGGTTCTTTTAGAAAAGGAACCGGCTCATTTAAAGAAATGGCCACCAAGTAGAACAATTCCAAAAGCTTAAAATATGAAAATAACAAAAGCCACCGAGAGAAAGAACTTCTCGATAGCTTTTGTCCACAGTCTGAGCCTTATACGTTTATATTTCCTTTGCTTAATAAATATTGCGTTGCCAAAATCTTTGTTGTGCGATCGCGCCTACAAATTTTTTAGCAAAATCCTTATTACCAGTCGCTAAAACAATGCCTGGTCCTACATTCGCATTTGACATATTGAAAAACGTTGTACCTGTAACAGCAAACCCAATAGGTTTATAATGGCGATATGCCTCATTAATATAATTCACGATCTGTGTATTAAATTTAGCTTGATTACTTGCCTTTACCCCTACCACATATAACGAGTCAAATAAAACGGCATCGGTTGTAATAAATGTGTCGGTTGCCGTTAATTGAACTCCATTATTCCCTGTCACAACACCTAGTCGATCAGAAATAATGCTATAGCGCACACCTTGCCTTGTTAAATATTTCAATACTTCTCCTACCTCATTGGCATCGAATCCATCACCAATTAAAACACCTACCTTAAGCGTATAAGGCAATTTAATGGTATTGGCTTGACTAAGTGCAGGTGAAGAGGCTGTTACCTTGGACTGTTCCCCAGTAGGAGGGTTGACACCAACATTTTCAGCAACAGTTGTAGCCATTGCTTTATCCACACGAACAAACATATCCACAACTTGTTGTCGCACCGATTTACTTTTTACTTTTCCAACTTCAAAGCTAAAAGCATCTATAATATGCTGTTTTTCAGGTGGGGACATACTGTTCCAAAAAAGCCTAGCTTGCGAAAAGTGATCGTCAAAGGATTTACTACGTGCTCTAGTGATTCGCCCTTCAACCTTTTCTTCATAATGAACGTATCCCCCTTCCCTTGCAGTAGATGTTGCAGGCGTATTATTGGCCAATGAATTTTTATGATAGCTTACTCTCCCTAGATTAATTGCCTGTCGACTAAACCCATTACGTTGATTATTATGCACAGGACAAAGAGGGCGATTAATAGGGATTTCCGCAAAGTTTGGTCCCCCGAGACGAATTAACTGTGTATCTAAATAGGAGAAGAGTCGACCTTGTAACAGTGGATCATTAGTAAAATCAATGCCTGGTACAACATTCCCTGGGTGGAAGGCAACTTGCTCCGTTTCAGCAAATACATTATCCACATTACGATTTAAGGTCATTTTTCCAATTTTCTTTACGGGTATTAGTTCTTCTGGCCAAAGCTTAGTGGCATCTAAAATATCAAAATCGAATTTAAATTCGTCTTCTGGTTCAAGTATTTGCACCCCTAACTCAAACTCTGGATAATCTCCAATTTCGATGGCCTCCCATAAATCCCGTCGCTGAAAATCTGTGTCTTTCCCTGCAATTATCTGTGCTTCATCCCAAACTAGTGAATGCACACCTAGTACAGGCTTCCAATGAAACTTCACAAATCTCGATCGTCCTCTGTCATTAACAAAACGGAATGTATGCACCCCGAAACCTTCCATCATACGGAAGCTTCTAGGTATTGTTCGATCAGACATATGCCACATAATCATATGTGCTATCTCCTGATTGTTCGCAACGAAATCCCAAAACGTATCATGGGCAGAGGCTGCTTGAGGCATCTCATTATGTGGCTCTGGCTTTACAGCATGAATTAAATCTGGAAACTTAATAGCATCCTGAATAAAAAAGACTGGAATATTATTGCCTACTAAATCATAATTTCCTTCATCCGTGTAAAATTTAGTTGCAAACCCCCGTACATCACGAGCTGTGTCCATCGAGCCTAAACTACCTACCACTGTCGAAAATCTAACAAACACTGGTGTTTTCTTTTTCGGGTCTTGCAAAAATTTCGCCTTCGTATACTCTCTCATTGACTCATATAATTCGAATTCACCATGCGCCGCAAAACCTCTGGCATGCACAACTCTTTCTGGAATTCGTTCGTGGTCAAAATGTGTAATTTTTTCTCGAAGGTGAAAATCCTCCATAATTGTCGGACCACGGACTCCTGCTTTTAAGGAATCCTCATCATTCGACACTCTAAGACCCTGATTCGTAGTCATTTTTGTGCCTTCATTCTCAACACGAAATGGCTCCAGTTGCTGATCCTTGGCATTATCCTCTATATTTTTGCGTTGATTCGAATTTGGCTTATCCACGCAATCCCCTTTCATACTATTACTGATTTCGCTCAATAGACACTATATGTTAGTTTGGAATAAACATGCATTTATTTAACAATCTATCTCCGCTAAAGTAAAAATACGCTCCCTATTAACATAAAGAACCTACCAATTTTAAAATATGTATCGTATCATTTCATGTATGTTACAGTAGGGGTTGTCACGGCTCTCCGTACTACGAAGAGCCATCATGTCCGTACAATTTTTAATCGCTACCTCATGTCGTAATGCAATAGGGGCAATAATAGACTCATCAGCCTTATGACGGAAATATCGACTCACGCCAAGATGTTGTTCCATTTTGTCATTTAAGACAGCTCGTGGATATTTTTCCGAGCTTTCCACCTCTTCAAAATGCAAAAGTAACCACAATTCAAAAGCTTCATTTGAATAAGCAATATGAATCCCTTTTTCCCCACAAAATTGATTTACTTCCTCCAATTGATTTTCTGTTAAATCATCCTTATCAAAAACAATCCACACCTCGTCAAAATATTGATAACTTGAATCCCGATAAGCATGTTGAGCAAGCTTAATTGCAGAACGTTTAACGTTTTTTATTTTCACACTCACCATTTTAGAGCGCTTCAAAATACGTAGCTGCTCAAAATAAATACGTTCCGTTTCACCTTCACAATAAATTAAAATAGTTTTCCGCAGTGTTCGGTTTCCTTGTTGACGTACTCTCACTGCTCAGATACCTCCGCTTCATCTAAATATTGTCCAGATAAATATTCATTAATAACGGGTGTTGCGCCAAATTCTCCTTTTAAATAACGTTTTGCATATGAAAGGTCGCCACGCTTTTTTTGCAGGTCTGCAAAATCAAATAAAGAATAAAGCTCGGATTCATTTTTATAGGTTTTATTAACAAACCAAATTTGATCGGACCGCAATGGCTGATCCAATAATTCTATTTCATGACTCGTCACGACAAATTGATTACTCGTATTGCGTTTACTATTCATGATTGCCATTAGAAATTCACAAATTGACACATGAAAAGCTGTATCAAATTCATCAATAAAAATAGTTTTTCCTTTATTATAAGCATCTACCAACACACAAGCTAAATGCAACATGCGCACAGTACCTTTTGAATCCATCGTCCAATTGATCGTCTCTGTCCCGATGGGGGCACCTGCTTCATCGAATGATAAATAATGCAGATCGATATCAACTTCTTGAATGATCTCAGGGGTGTCAAATTCGTAGCCAATGGTATTTTTTTCTCTGCGTTCCACACGTCTTGCTGTGACATCTTGAATCGAAAAATCAGCAATTTTAAGAAGTTTGATGACCTCTTTTTTAAAAGGCTCTTCTTCAAGTTTACGAATAAGGGGATGACTTGATAACCGATTCGCTTCATCGAGAAACAGGATTTTATGTAAAAACCAATCGAATACCTTTAACGCATCTGAATCATTAAAAACATGGAGCACTGATAAAAAGGCTGTATTATTACGTGTATATTTTGTTAATTCCTGTGCCGTCGAATGAGCCGTGTCATACGAATAGTCCACACCATCCCAACGTCGGACAAAAAGCTCTTCCTTCAAATTATTAGTTGTCTTGTGAAGGCGCTCATATAAAACTAAGGAAGCATTGTACTGAATTTCATAATCATACAAAGCTCCGTCCAAAAATAAGGAAATCATAAATTCTGTTGGTTTGCCCTGCTGACTTCCTAGCTTAAATGGTTGATAAGGTAGACGTAATTGTTTAATATTGTTTAAATTCTCAAAGTTAAAAAGTAAGGAACGCAAAACCTTAATTGAGGTAAAAAGATTAGATTTACCACTTCCATTTGGCCCAAAAATAAATGCACTTTTCACTACACGCAGTGAATCATCCAATTGCATGGTATTGGTATCCTTCCATTTTCTCAGACGACTTCCCGCTACCATTGAAAATAATGTATCCTCTTTATAGCTTAGACAATTGTTTACTCTAAAATCTACAAGCATATGTAAGCCTCCGTCCACATCCATTTCTTTAATGAATTATTATACTATAGACATAGAAAAAGACATATTACACAGTGTAATATGCCAAATTCTCTATATCGTTAAATTTCCGCTAATTTATCAACTTGTAAAGCATTCAGCGTACGTTCAATTCCCTCTGCAAAAGAAATTTTGGGTCTCCAACCAATTGCATTAGCTAATTTGTCATTATTTAAAAATGAATGTTCAATATCTCCTTCTCGCGCGGGGGCATATTGAATTTCAAGTGGATGATTTAAATGCTGAAGTAGCAAAATAACTTGATGAAGTGACCATGCTTCATTTGTGGACACATTATAGATACCCTGCAATCGTGCATGGACACCGGCATAGATGGCGTCTGCAATATCATCGACGTAAATAAAGTCACGTGTCTGTTCACCATCACCATAAATCGTAAAGGGTTTTCCCTCCATACTGCTTTTTAACATGCTTGGGATGACAGCAGCTTCACCTTGCATTTGTTGTCTTGGACCGAAAACATTAGCGAATCTGTAAATAAGAATAGGTAACCGATAATCCTTTTGCCATTTCTCACAATAGGTTTCTCCAATGCTCTTGTTTAATCCATACATAGATATTGGTTCACAGACATCTGTTTCTTCTAGTGGCGGATAGTGACTATTTCCATACACAGCAGCTGAGGAGGCAAAAACAAAATGCTTTACCTTATATTTAGATGATAAAAAGAGCATCTGACTTAGCCCAACAATATTCGTCAAAATATCTTTTACTGGCTCCTGTAAGGATTGTTGAACACTTGTTTGCGCTGCACAATGAATCACCACATCGAAATGTGTCTCTTTAAAAAGGTGCTCACAAACCTCATCCTCCACATTTAAAAGATAAGATTTATGCTCAAAGTCAACATTCCGTAAGTGACCCGTACTTAAATTATCAATAATATAAACCGATGCTCCTTCTTCAAAAAAACGCCTACCTACTGCACTGCCAATAAAACCATAGCCACCTGTCACTAATACATTCATCCTATCGCCCCCAAAAACAATATGATGATTTATATGCAGTATTTGCTAAAAATATGCAAGAAACTTATTTGATGGGATTTTTTTACAAAATATCATTACTAGACTATATGATAAGCACATGCCTATTTAGGGACATAGAAAAAGCATGCTCGAATATTACTTCAAGCATGCAAGGAAAAATCTCTTTATTAAGCTGGGTTAATTTCTAACTCAACTGATACTTTAATATCTTTACCTACAAGAACTCCACCCGTTTCTAAGGCAGCATTCCAAGTTAAACCAAAGTCTTCACGATTGATCGTTGTTTCAGCTTCAAAACCATATACTTCTTGCCCCCATGGATTTGTGCCTTTGCCGTTAAACTCCGTATCAAATGTTACTGATTTTGTTACACCTTTAATTGTTAAGTCACCAGTTACTGAATATTCATCGCTAGATTTTTTTGTAATATTTGTTGATTTAAACGTAATTGTTGGATATTGTTCAGCATCAAAGAAATCTGCTGCTTTTAAATGATTATCGCGATCTTCACTACGTGTATTAATGCTTGCTGGATCAATTGTAAAGCTGATGTTAGCAGTAGTTAAGTCTGCAAGATCTGCCGCCTCAATGTCCGCTGTGTATTTGTCAAATACCCCTTTCACCTTTGATACCATCATGTGTTTTACTTGAAAGTTAATTGCCGAGTGCCCTAAATCAATATTCCATTTTGCCATTTTAAATTTCCTCCAATAAGTTGATTTTATCTCGATTTCGAGATATATTTTAAAATATGAAGCAACTACAGTAATTATGTTACCCAACATTATTTAGGATAAACATTTGTAGTTACTTATCTTTTTTTACTACTTTAGTTATAAAAAGTAATTGATTACTTTATGTAACCTACTATATATTAATAATTTAATTACGTCAAGTAATTAAATTATTTTTTTATTAAATGTTCATGTTGAAAACTGAGATATCCCATTCCTCTGAATATATATACGTTTATCCATAGCCTAGGTAGCATAAAAAACATGATGGTAAAGAGACTTTTACAGATACTTAAAATAGTAGTTTGTTGTATAATTCTGCGAAGAACACTTGGGAGGTATAACATATGAAAATCAATCGAATGGATCATGTAAGTATAAACGTAAATGATCTTTCAGAGGCTAAAGCATTTTTTCTTGAGTTAGGACTTGAAGTAAAAGCAGAATGGGAGTTGGAAGGAGAACAATTAAGCCGAATAGTTGGGCTTAATCATGCTAAAACGGCATGTGTAGGTTTGGGGATGCCTGATGGTCAGACATGGATAGAGCTAGTGAAATTTTATTCGCCATCAGATGACAAAGATATTCAGCAACCTTTTGCCAATACGCTAGGAATCCGACATATTTGCTTTAATGTTGAAGATATTGAAGGTATTATAGCTAAATTGAAAAAAGGGGGTACAGAAATTTTTAGTGAGATACAGCAATATGAAGATAGTTATAAATTATGTTACGTTCGTGGTCCAGAGGGAATTATTTTAGAGCTGGGAGAGAAAATCAAATAAAAAGAAACTGAAATAATGTAGCATTTAAACGGAGATAACTGCTTATGGAGAGTAGTCATTGTGGCTAAAAAAAAAAATGGAGAACCTTGACAATAATGGTTCTCCTCATAAAAGGGTGTCGAACTTTTCAGACTTCCCTACTATATCTTATTCTCCACGTTTTACTAATTTACCCTGCACAACAAAGCGATGATCGTCACTCATCACTGAATCCTTACAAGTAGACAATGTCAGGATTTTATCATTGGGACTTATAGCGACATTCATTTGTATGGATGAGCGCTTCTGAATGTCCTCTAGAAATTGCTGATAAGCTCCGTCACTTGTAAAGTCCGTTTCAATATAGTAGAAATCAATAGTTGTCTCATATGCAGCAAATACCTCGATATCATACCCTTCATATAAGGTATCTAAATAAATAATGGGATGGTCATCCGCGTAGTCTTGCTTTAAATAATTTTTTAGACTACCAAACATCGTATTGTTTTTCATAGCATGACCATATAAAATTGTATTTCGATTCATAGAAAGAATATTATTCCGAAAATCCATAAAGACACTGCCTGCGCGACTTTCCTCGTTTCTAAAATTATGAACTAAATAAAACTCATTATTGTCAGCTTGTAGTACTGGATTATTTAACTTTGTTCCATCCACTGAAATCCATCCCACAATTTGACGGTTCATTGCTAATAAATCTTGGAATTGAGGCCTTATCGTTGAAGGAGCTTGAGTTTCTTCCTCTAGATTTACAGGCTGATCCTCAATAGTGCTTAATGTAGCTTGATATATATCCTGCACTTCCTTCAGTGATTTTGATGTCTCATAGTACGTATATAGATACTTTGCCAGAGAAAATGCAGAAAATAAAAATATCGCTAAATATAGAAATGTGACTAACTTTGACGCCTTCTTTTTCATCCTATCACCAATCATATCCCTATTGGCATCATATAATAGCCAAGTTGTTTATCTTCATTAAATACCGCATCCACTCCATAAACCTCTTTAATAACATCTTTCGTGATCACATCACGTGGAGCACCTTCTGCGAATAGTTGACCATCCTTCATTAAAATAATATGGTCACTATAGCGAATAGCTTGATTAATATCATGAAGCACCATGATAATCGTTAAGCCGTGCTGCTCGTTTAATGTTTTGACAAGCTCTAATAATTCAAGTTGATAATAAATATCCAAATAGGTTGTCGGCTCGTCCAAGCATAGTATTTCAGATTGTTGTGCCAAAGCCATAGCAATCCAGACACGTTGGCGCTCCCCACCTGATAACGCCTCTAAATTTGTTGTACTCTTTTGTTGTAAATTTGTACAAGCCAGTGCCCATTCAATGGCTTTTGCATCTCCTTCATTGTCTTTTTTCAGCAATGTTTGATAGGGAAGACGACCAAAGCCGACTAATTTTTCAATTGTTAAATCTTTCGGTATATCGTTTTGCTGATACACTATCGCTAGTTTTTTAGCGAATTCCTTAGGCTTATAGTTTAGTAGGTCTTTATTTTCTAACAGGACATTCCCTGATTTAGGTAAATGAAGACGAGAGATAACACTTAATAAAGTTGATTTCCCACAGCCATTCGGGCCAATAATTGTTGTAATTTTGCCCTTTGTAATGGATGTTGAAACGCCATTTAGATGGTTACGTGTATTATCATGCGATACAATGATGTCTTGTATATCCATGTTTGTCACTCTTTTCGTAATAAGAATATGAGGAAGGGTCCACCGATAATTGCCATAATTGTGGACGCTGGAATTTCAAGTGGTGCAACAATTGTCCGTCCAATTGTATCTGCTACTAAAATTAATAATGCTCCTGCCAGTGCTGTAAACGGAATAAGCACAGCATGATCATGACCAACCAATCTGCGAGCAATATGAGGTACTAATAGTCCCACAAATGAAATAACACCTGCAACAACAACTGAAACAGCTGCTAGTAAAACAGCCACGGCAGCAATTAATAACCGTGCTCGCGTAACTTGAAACCCTAAACTTTTAACAGTTTTGTCTTGTAATACGAGTAAATTACACCAACTATATAAAGCAAGAGCACCTATTAATCCGATTGAACCATATGTTACAATTGTGGAAACATCTTTCCATGTTCGCATTGTTAGATTAGAACCAATCACACTAGATGCGGACATATTTAAGGAGCCACCTAAGCTAATCATAGCCTCGGTTAAGCCCGTAAACATAGCGTTAATCGCTATCCCTACTAAAATCAATTTGAGAGGGCTTAAGCCAGATTTCCAAGATAGTGCAAAGACAAGCATACAGGCTAAGGCTCCGCCCATAAATGCTAAAACGGGTGTCATAAAAAATAATGTGGGGAAAAAGGCAACAATAAATAATTGAACAAAAGCTGCACCCGAAGATATTCCGATAATCCCTGCATCTGCCAATGGATTACGCATCACCGATTGTAGAAGCACCCCAGAAACTGAAAGTGCGGCACCTGCAAATAATGCCACGATGATACGTGGGAAGCGTAAATCACGGATCGCCTCCATTTGACTGTTCCCCTCCTCAAATAATGCCCCTATAAACTCAAAAAAGCCCATTTTAATGCTACCTGTTGTGGCTGAATAAATAACTGTCACAAGTAATAGAAAAATTACAAGTAAAAAACTGACGATTCTTTTTGTCATATCGGACTTCCTTTTTCTTTTTTTATGCCATATAGGATAAGAAAAACGCTCTATGACGAGTAAAATACTGATCATACGAGCGACATTCAAGTTACTATTTACGATAGAAAATTTCCATCAGCTGCCCTAAAGCCTGTGGTACCTGCAAGGATGATGTCGTCCCGAATAATTCTTCCTCTAAATCATAGACTTTATCGTTTTTCACTGCTTCGAAATGTTTCCAAATATCATTTGTTTTAAATTCTTCATCAAACATTTTCACAACTTCATCGGGCATGCCATGTGATAAGCGCAAAATAATATCGGGATTGCTATTATGGAGATATTCCGTATTAGAAGATAGATATTCTGCATCCTGTCCTTCCATTACATTGATACCTCCTGCTCGTTTCACAAGATCCCCAGCATACGAATTTTCTGTTGCTACTAAATAACTCCCTGGTATACCTAGTAAAACTAATACGCGAGGACCTTCTTTATTCGCAGCTACACTTTGGACTGCCTCGATATTCTTCTGTAGATCTTTTACTAATGCATCAGCTTGGGATTGACGATCATAGCGTTCTCCTAGAGATGTTATTTCCTTCAGCATGGCATCAACGCTTTGGAAATTAAGAAAATCGACAGGAATATTAAGTTGTTTAAATTTATCCTGTAAATCGTATTCTAAAGTTGAAACGGATAATACTTCTGTCGGATTTAATGACTTAACAATTTCCATATCCGGCTCCATTGCATTACCGATTGTTGGCAGACCGTCAAAACGCTTTGCTAATTGCTTTTCTGTTTCTGGTACAGCAATTGCATCAAGCTCCAGCTTATCTAGGATATCTGCTATAACTACCGTCCCCGCAATGATACGTTGCTCACTATCTTCTGTTACCTGTTCTTTATCAGTAACTGGCTCTTTCTTTTCTGCTTGATCACTGCTACTACATGCAGCGAGAATTAGTGATAGTAATGTCAACAACAGTAACTTCAGTTTCCAATCTTTTTTCATTGTGTCATCCCCCACTTATTTTTGCCCAGTCGTCTCATTTTTGGTTTTTCTAATACGCTTTATAAGTAGCCAGCCTGATACGAGACATATAACGATTAGCCCAATAATTTTTACGATGTTTAACGGTTCAATTAGCTGTTCTGCAGTCGTATTTTTCACTACTTTATTGTCCGTAGTCTCCTCCATCGTTTGGCTATCCTCTAATGTTTCGTCTAAAGTTTCATCAGTTGGTTCATCAAGTGTACGATCAAATGTTAATTTTTCTTCCCTTGGTATAAGCAATAGTGATTGAATAGCTGGTAATGTCTGTGTAACTTTGCTAGATACACTCTCTTTACTTATTTGTGCTTGTGGCTTTTGTACCTGCCCCTTAACCGTTTCCACTGACTTGTCAAGTACAACTTGCGTAGTAGGTTTTTCGTTGATAGGTTTTTGTAAAAGCAATGCGACCTGTTTTTGATTGAATGCTAGCTGAACATAGTATTGATGATAATATGAAATGTCAGGAATATCGATTTTCACCCACATTCGTAACGGCTGTGTTAAGTCCTCAACCTCAAATTCCACTATGCGTACATTATCTAAAAGTGAAACTTGCTTCGGTTCAATCTGATTTCCCTTATAATCTACTTGTAGACCTGTCACCCAAGCTGATTGTAAAATGGTCATTTGCGCATAGTATCTACCATCCTTTTCAATCACCTTTGCGGTTGGATTCACATAGTTATTCATCATAGAAGGTTCATTTTTACCATCCGCTAATAATACATAATCCACTGTCCATTCTTGGCCCTTGGTTTCTTCTACAACTACGTTTTCAGCATCATCCGTCTTGTTTTCTTCCTGAGGAACGGTTGGTATAAGTCCCGCCATCTCAATGCGTAGCTCTTGAGTGAATGCAAAATAAGATTCCTCAGCTGAAAGCTCTATATTGCCCTTTATAACAATCGGGTC
Organism: Lysinibacillus sp. GbtcB16; assembly: GCF_019091145.1. NCBI lineage: Bacteria > Bacillati > Bacillota > Bacilli > Caryophanales > Bacillaceae > Lysinibacillus > Lysinibacillus sp. GbtcB16. The sequence continues at coordinate 182,149 of NZ_JAGXJV010000001.1, read as the reverse complement.
CTGTAATGCCGAAACATCAAACTGAACTAAATTTTCTATATCTTGAGTCCAAGAAATTTCATTACCAAGCTGTTCGATATGTATATCACGTACAGAATATGGCTGTTCAAGTGCCAAAGCTAATTGATACTGTCCATCCTTTACGGTGAGAGTTGCTTTATGTTTAAAAAGATTTTCTTCAAAGCCCTCAATAGGAGAAAAACTTAGTTCAACTTGATAACTACCATCTATTATGCCAAGGTTTTCAGCTTTTGCTTGCATAAAAATGGATGGAGGAAAAGCAAGCAATAAAACTGCCAAAATACAAATGTGCCTTTTTATGATTGTCATTGCATATTCTCCTTCCATATTAAACACATAGGAACTTCCTCCCCCATAAAATATGAGAAAGGAAGTTGCAGTAAAAATTCTTATTATTTATTCATGTATTGCAAAGAGCCATTTAAAATTTTCGCCATATGTGAACGTTTTAATGGACTATTTGCATCAATAACTGTTTTACCATCAGCAGTTGGAGAACCAGTCATTACTTTACCTGCATATAGAAGGGCAAAGGCTTTTTTTGCTTCTTCATCTTTCACTTTTGCTCCATCAGCATAGTAAGAAAGACTTGTATCACCAAAGCTCATTTCTTTTCCTGCTACATGTGTTACAGTGCGATAAATCATTACAGCTGCTTGTTGACGAGTAAGTGTATCATTTGGATTGAAGTTTGTAGCTTTTTTAACAATCCCAGCTTCAGCTAATGCATTAATAGCTTGAACAGCTTCTGCACTAAGCTTACCTGTATCTTTAAATCCAGCATCTTTTGTAGAAGTTACGTTCAATGAACGTGCTACCATTAAAGCAAATTGAGAACGTGTAATGTTGTCATTTGGTCTAAAATTGTCTTGTGCCTTCACAATGCCTAAGCTGTAAAGTGATAGGATGGCATCTTTATTCGCATCTTTACTGATGTCCTTAAATGGATTAATAACTGGCTTCACTGCACCTTCCACAGCAAAGCTAAATTGTACTGTATGATTCGAATCATACTTCACACCTTGTGCTGGTTCATTTACAACGATGTGTAATTGAGCATTTACCAGTTTCTTCAAATCTGCAACTTCAAATGAATATGTGCGTGAATTTGTTGTATCATCTTGTTTCACTAAAGTTGCTTCCTTACCCTCTACAGTGAAACCTTTTACATATTGACCTTGAGGGAATGTCATTGTCACAACATTTTTACCGTCTTTTACAGTAATCCCTACTTTTGGTGCGATATACTGTTTCATCATCGACTCTTCTGTTGTACCATCTTTGTAAACAGTGACAGCTACTTCATTCACTTTCACTTCTTCTTTTACTTCTTTCACTGCTTTTAAATCAAAGTCATACCATTTATCCATATTTGCTGACGGAACGACTACATGAATTTTTGCTGATTTAACTTCATCAACAACAACAGGGAAACTGTATGTAATTGTACCATCGCTATTTTTTACTTCTTTAGCATCTACAAATGTATCGCCTTGTTTTGTTTGCAGACCTGCAATCATTGGTGCAGATTTAGCTGTAATTGTTAATTGAGCTTCAAACTTACCGTCTTTTTCAACGATTGTTCCTTGTGGTACTAAATGAGAACTAATTGCAGGCTGTGCTTCTGTCGTACCTGTTTTAAAAATTTGGAAATTAATAACTGAATCTGTTTTAGCAGCTTTCGTTGTTTCTGCTTTCACTTCTGTATTTGTTGTTACTAATTCTGCCGCAGATGCAAAGGAAGGAACTGTAAGAGATGCTGCTAACAATGAAGCTAGTACGATTTTAGTTGCGCGTGATTGACGTTTTTTAGCCATTTTATTGACCCTCCGTTTTTGTTTGTAGTTTTTTTCTATAAAGTAAAAATGCTGACCCCACTAATGCAACGATTAATAGGTAAGGTGTTGCATCATCTGTTTGTGGATTGGGCACTTGACTTTCAGTTGTAGTTGCTGAAGAAGTTGGTTGTGATTTACTGGATTCTGTTTTTTGAGTAGAAACCGTTGCTGAGCTTGCGATTGATGTAGCATCAAATACAAGTGATACACTGTATTCATGATGATAATTGATATCATCAATATCAATTTTCATCGCTGTTACTACAGGTTTTGTTAGATCTTTAACGGTGAATTGTACAGTTCGTGTATCCGCTGCTTGATCTTCACTTACTACAGTTGCTCCACCTGGTGGTTGAAATTTCGTAATCCATGCACTGTTTTTTAATGTAATTTGTACGACTGCAGTGCCATTTTTCACCGTAACTTTCGCAGGTTTTACAAAATAATCATTAGCAATTGATGCGGAATTACTTTCAGGTTTATTGACCTGATATTTTATCGAATGAGTGCCATCAGCTAGTTGAGCAGATGCTTGTGTTAACCCGAAGTTAACGACAAAAATACTAACAAGCATGATCAACATGAGCATTTTCTTCATGTGTTGCACGCCTCCCTTAGTCATAATAAAACATCCTAATTGATAGATTCACTTCCACGAAAGCACTTTCATGTAAACGAAAATAATTCTCAATTACGATTCTACTCCCAAGAATAATCGTTACTCCCAGTCAATGTCAACCGTTAATCCAAATTCGTCCTCAATATGTCAAATTTTCCTCCTAATAAAAAGAATATCACCAAAATTTGGTGATATTCTAGCTCTTAATTTATTTAGCAAAAATCTCTAAAATACCGATCAACAATAATAGCCATCCTGATATGGCTGTTGAATGCCTCCCAATAAACGTTTTGGAGAGCAATGCGCCACATTGACTGCCTACCCCCACCGTAACAAATGAGAAGACACCAATGGAAATTACTGTCCATATTGCAGAAATGCCATTAGCACCAATGGCAATACCACCTGCTAAGCAATTAGCTGACAATACAAATCCGAGTGCCATTGCCTCTCGAGTTGAGATGACTAAATTTTTATCTTCATCAAAAAGCTCAGGGTTACCTGCTATGCGTTGATTAGAAAAGTTATTGGACATCAAGGTCCATATACCAATAACACATAATAGTAAACTTCCTAATAAATTGGCAGTATGCGGTGAAATATATTCAACAACAGTGCTGCCAGCTGTTACTGCGACATATGTGACAATCATTGACATGCCAGCAATCACTGCATTCGATAAAATAGGAATTTTAACTTGCTTGACACCATAGGCTAGGCCAATCCCCAAATTATCTAGATTTGCAGCAATTCCTATTAGAATAATAGTAATCCAGTGCACACTAAGCCTCCTCAAAACCCAGTATCCATTTTCACCTATCATATGTAATCGTGTTAAAAATCTATGGGCATTTTAGAACCCTATTCAGAACCTTTTCCGTAATGAATCCTCCATTTTATTGCATGCGTTACATGAATCATCAATTTGACAAAAGTAACAACTTCTATATAAAATTAAGTTGTTACTTGTTAATATTTATTAATTTTCACTAGGATGTAAGTAATTATTGAAAGGGGAATTTGATGAGATATTTAAAAATATGGAAGATAGGATTTGCTTTATCATGCCTACTACTATTAGCTGCATGTGGTTCTGCTGATGCGGGTACAAAAGATAAAAAAGAAATTAACTTGGCGTATGTGGAATGGGATACAGAGGTTGCTTCTACCCATGTTATAGGACAAGTTTTAGAGAATTTGGGATATGATGTGACGCTCACACCATTAGACAATGGCATTATGTGGGAGGCACTTGCGAACGGTGAGGTTGACGGTATGGTATCTGCCTGGTTACCCCAAACACACGCTCCGCAAGTAGAGAAATACAAAGATAAAATTGAGAATTTAGGCGAAAACCTTACTGGTGCTAAAATTGGCTTAGTCGTTCCAAGTTATATGGACGTTAATTCCATTGAAGACTTAACAAATCAAGCCAATAAAACAATTACAGGTATTGAACCAGGGGCTAATATGATGGCCACAACAGAAAATGCCTATAAGGAATATCATAATCTAGAGGGCTGGAATGTACTAACCTCTTCTGCCGGTGCCATGACCGCAGCCCTTAGTCAAGCCATTTCAAATCATGAAGAAATCATCATTACAGGTTGGTCACCCCACTGGATCTTTAATGCCTACGATTTAAAATATTTAGAAGACCCAAAAGGTTTATATGGTACGGAAGAATATATTGGTACATTTGCCCGTAAAGGATTAAAGGAAGATGCTTCCGAGGCATATGATGTCCTAAATCGTTTCCATTGGACTGCCGAAGATATTGAAAGTGTGATGTTTGATATTATGGAAGGTATGAGTGCCACGGACGCTGCAAAAAAATGGATTAACAATAATCAAGATAAAGTAGCTGAGTGGACAAAAGATGTAAAGACACCATAATTGAAAGATTCATTTACTAGCGATTAGTAAATGGATCTTTTTCATTAACCTTCAAACTGGAAGCCTCCTTTTAGAAGTGATCATCTTGAGGCTAGTTTTTAATTTTGCACCATGCGTTTTTCGCTCAAGATACTCCATCACTGTATAACTCAACAAACTGGTCCTAAATCCAATAACTAATAGCCCTCAACAATAAATAGCGAATTATGGTAAGTTGATTGGAACGAAGGCTGCAACGACTCCTATTGGAAAACACAACTAAAAATTATTAGAGTTTGTTAGATATTTTTTACTTCGTTCAAACATTATTGGGATTCATCAATAATGTTAACTATTTTTGCTCGTTTTTCACCATGTGACTCGAATGAAAAACTTTCTTTTCACTCATATGGGCCTCCTCGAATTATTATCTTCATATCTGTGAATTTACTTATATTTCTTAACTTTTTTAACCTCAACATTTATTATTACTAGTAATGATAGAAAATTTTTAAGCATGTTTTTGATCATCATCTTTTATGAGCTTTTTCCCGCACAACCTGTCAGTTACATCTTTTACTATAATATCGAAAGAAAAGGAGTCTTTCATGAACTTACATCTCAAAGCATTGTTTCCTTCCTATCGTTATTTTCGTTCAAAGCCAACTCAACTATCCTATGATTCTCATATTTTTTATCATCACGAAACTAAGGAATGGTTTTCTATTTCCAAGCATGAGGTTTCACAGCGGGACTACGAATGGTTGACGGTTTTTTATACTGAAGTTACCTCTCCGCTAGTTCAGGCATCAGATTTATGGTATGAATTTATTTATTCAAATGGTGACATACCATCCAAGTTAACGTTTAACAAAGCACGGGTTATTCAAATAACGTTTATTAACGAAAACCCTCCTTTAGAAGCTTTAAAAGAAGCGCTTTATAATTTTTTTCAGGAGGATACGGTATTCCTTCAAGTTGCTAAAAATCAATTTTTACTTATTGAGCCTGAAAAGCATTCAATATGTGAAAAGGAAGATTTTATTGCCCTTATCCGTACGATTGAAGCCGATTTTTATGTTCGTATTCACTTATATTTGGGAGAATTTTATGCAATCAATCAAGATTTTTCCGTTAAATTCCAAAGGGAAGCACAATGGTTCAAGGAATGCTTACATTTAAGATTTGCTGAACCTTATTATTCATTTCAAACGATATTCCCTATTTTACTAACCGAACAATTGCCCACTTCGATTCTTACATTTATCGAGGAGCAAATTATTATACCTTTAAAATCTGACAAGGAATTACTGGAAACGGTTAAAACCTTTTGTGAATATGGTTTCAATATTTCTTTGACATCAAAAAAATTACATATGCATCGCAATACGCTTACCTATCGATTATCCAAGTTTCAAGAAATTACCAATATTCATATCAAAAATTTAGATGGTGTTATTCTTGTTTACTTTGCTAGTTATCTTTGGTCATTTTTACAACATGCACAAAAATAATTAACTGAAAATTATGCACATTAGACATTTGTTTTCTTCATTACTTTATTTACACTGAATAAAAGGACAAAGGGGATTAAACATGGAGAAAATTGTACTTAATCATATTTATAAAATATATGATGGCGGTGTAACAGCTGTATCTGATTTTAATTTAACTGTTCAGGATCAAGAGTTTATTGTACTTGTTGGTCCTTCAGGTTGTGGAAAATCAACAACATTACGTATGATCGCTGGGTTAGAGGAAATTTCGGAAGGTGATTTTTTAATTGATAACAAGAAAATGAATGATGTGCCATCTAAGGAACGTGATATTGCGATGGTTTTTCAAAACTATGCTCTCTATCCACATATGACGGTTTATGACAACATGGCATTTGGCTTAAAGCTCCGTAAGTTTTCAAAACAACAAATTCAAGAACGTGTCCACAATGCAGCAGCCATACTTGATTTAGAAAAGTATTTAGATCGTAAGCCTAAAGCTTTATCAGGTGGTCAGAGACAACGCGTTGCCCTTGGTCGAGCAATCGTCCGAGATGCAAATATTTTCTTAATGGACGAACCATTGTCCAATTTAGATGCAAAACTACGCGTGCAAATGCGTGCAGAAATTACTAAGCTCCATCGACGATTAAAAACAACGACAATCTACGTAACACATGACCAAACTGAAGCCATGACAATGGCAACACGTCTTGTCGTCATGAAAGACGGTATTGTTCAACAAGTCGGTACTCCTGAAGAAGTATACAGTTTACCTGAAAATAAATTCGTTGGTGGTTTTATAGGCTCACCATCGATGAACTTTTTTAAAGGGATTTTCCATGAAGAAGGGATTCAAATTGGACCTATTTCACTAACCATTCCTGCAGAAAAATCCAAATTATTATTAGAAAAAGGTTATTTACAAAAAGAGCTGATCTTGGGCATTCGTCCTGAACATATTTATGAAAATTCTTCTGTCCATTCAGAGCCGTTCCTCTCAGCTATTGAAACAGATATCGATGTATCCGAATTAACAGGGGCTGAGCTGATGTTACATGCACAGTTAAATGGACAGCCTTATATCGCACGTGTAAACTCTGATACTAGAATAACTCAGGGTCAGGTAGCAAACCTACTATTTGATATGTCCCGGGCTCATTTCTTTGACTTAGAATCAGAACAGCGTATTCGGTAGGGTAAAAGCTTTATTGAAAGGGATTCAGATAACAAGTCTGTTTCCCTTTTACAGTTCAACATTTGTTTCTTTGCTATTTCGGTTCCATTTTAGAAGGCGATTAGTCTTTTTTCATTGGAACAACCACATTTGGTATTTCCTAACAGTTCACCATCCTCCGCTACCTTACGTCCATCAAGAAGTTGACGAAAAAAACCCAATTTCTCAATATAAGCAATATTAAGAAGTTGGGTCTTTGTATGCAATTATTATCGATGTAATTTTCCATTTTCCTCATCATGCCACTGTTTTTGATTACTTCAATGCTGCCCCATACAGTCCCGTCTCACCTTTATGAATACTACTCTCTATAATTTGCTCTTTCCCTTCAAAAGGAGTATTCAACAGGCGCTGCTGAATTACGTTTTTAATCAGTTTAATGATTTTCGGCTGATGATTAAAAAAGCCTCCGCCTAATACTATGCAGTGTGGATCAAGCATTAAAATCATTTGATGTAACTGTTTTTCCATGCAATAAATGATTTGCTGCAATACTTTCTCCATAATAGGGTCACCCTTGTAATAGAGCTCCATCATATCTTTTAATCGGATATTTGAATTTCCCAGTAATGTTCTTCCAAGCTTTTCTATAGCTGGCCCTGCGACACTTTCTTCTAAAGTTTCACCAGCTTGACCGACAATATTAAAACCTATTTCACCAGCTAATCCTGTTCCTCGTAAAAACTCACCATTGACAATGGTACAACAGGATATCCCTGTACTTAATGTTATATATACCATCGTTTCCTTCCGAAATCCTCTAGCATTATACTCTCCCCAAGTAGCCATATGCACATCGTTATCCATCATAATCTGTGCATGAGGAAAAAATTCAGTTAATCGTTCACAAATTGGAAAGTTACTCCACGGTATATTATTTTGGTAGACGGCTAGACCTTTTTGAACATCAACAATCCCAGGTACACCAATACATACCTTAGAAACTTCATTAAAAGAGAGCTTCTTCTCCATACAGAGTATTTCAAAGCTATCAATTAAACAATGGAATAAAGCTTCTCTTGTGGAAATATCACTTGGAACCTCTCTTTTAATTAAAATCTGCTGATATTGGTTGAATAAAGCCGTGGCTAATTTTGTTCCACCAACATCTGCTACTAAAATATGACTCATCTTTACATCACCAGTTCTCCCCACAGGATTTACTTAAATTCAAAATTATCAGAAAGTAATAAGTGGAATTATATCTATTACTTCTTGAATAGGTTTTTATTATGAAAGTTTAACGACTTGTGTTAAATTACGTGGTTTATCGGGGTTACACCCTTTAAATATTGCATGTTGATAAGCTAAAAGTTGAAAGTAAGGGACCGCTTCAACAAGGCGATTTAAATCATCTACTTCTGCTGATAGCTTAAAAATTAAATCCGCTTCTAATTCCTCTGAAGCTATACCAATAATAACAACGAAGCCTCCAAGCTTTTGAATATCCTTCACTAATGCCTGATCATATTCCTTCGTTTCATTTTGTGTAAATATAATAACAACCGTTTCTTTATCAACAATAGAAATTGGTCCATGTCGGAATTCCAGATTTGAGTAACTTTCACATTCCGTTTGGGTCATTTCTTTTAGCTTTAATGTTGCTTCTTTAGCCAGCCCATTATAAGCACCGGACCCTAAAAAGATAAAGCGTTTTTTTGAAGCATCTTCCGTCACCTGCGTTAATTGTTGTCCATTGCCTAATGCTGATTGAACAAGAGCGGGGATTTTCTCTAACTGTTCCAGTATATCCACGCGTCCACTAATTTTCGCAGCATATAATTGTAAGGCGTATAGCATATTAGAAAATGATTGTGTCATGACCACACTTTTTTCTGATATATCATTTAAAGCAATCAATTCATTTGTTAATCTAGCCATAGGTGTTTCACCATTACATGTTACTGCCATAGTACGTATATTTTTCGCATCATTCAAATGCTCTAAGGACATAATAATTTCCGAAGTTGTCCCCGACCGTGAAATCCCAATAATCAGATACTTTTTATGCGTTAAAATAAATGTGTCTGTGTGTAAAAATAACTCAGATGCGGGTACAGCAATGGCAAACGCTCCAGTAACAGTTTGATAATAACGCGCTGCTGCAATCGCTAAATAATATGATGTTCCACATCCTGTGAAAATCACTACATCAACAGCTTCTTCATTGAAAGTCATTAATTGAACAATGTCTTTTGTTCTTTCTAACTTTTGTCCCTGTGCCATAATTTCATTGTAAGTGTACATAAACAAATCCCTACTTCTCTTTTATTTTAGTTATTTGTATCTCCTCTAAGAGTTTTTCCACTGTATCTCTCTGGACTTTGGCAATCTCTTTATGTGCTGCATTCGCTGAGCCACATGCAACAGCCCATTTATATGCCTCTGTATGGTCTGCACCATGTGAGAGCTTATAAATAAGTCCTCCTAAAAAGGCATCACCACTTCCTACTGTATTGACCACATTTATCCGTGGTGCATTCACTTTGTAAACCCCTGACGGATGAACAAATAGAGCGCCTTGCTCCCCCAATGAAAGGCATACATGCTCAATGCCTAATTGTTGAAATTTTATACCCGCCTGAACTAAGTCTTCATGAGTTAAAGCAGGTCTACCGATTAATTGAGTAATTTCATCCTCATTTGGCTTAATAATGAAAGGTATTGCTGTAATACCTTTTTTCAAAGCATCGCCACTTGTATCAAGTGCGACTCTAATACCTTTTTCCTTTAATAAATGGATAATCGTTGCATATGCCGTTTTTTGAATACCTTGAGGAAGGCTTCCTGACAATACAAAATAGGTTGCATGTTCTGCTTTAGATTCAATCCACTTTAACATGTTTATCCATTCTTGCTCATGAATGGTTGGCCCTACCTCTAACAGCTCGCTCATTTCCTTCGTTTGCTGATTAATAATCGTTAAACAAATGCGATTTTCTTCCTCTATTTGTATGAACTCTGTTTGGAGATTTTCTTCCTGTAAAAGCTCGACTATTTTACTGCCATTTAATCCACCAACGAAACCGCCAATATTCACTTCACCACCAAGTGATGCAATTACACGAGCTACGTTAACCCCTTTTCCACCACCTTGTTGTGATTTCTGCAATACACGATTTGTTTGACCAATCATTAAAGAGTCCAGCTCATATACTTGGTCAATGGCTGCGTTTAAGGTTAATGTAGTAATCATTTTTGTAACATCACAATCTTTTGCTCTACTAATTTAATTAAAGATTCACGTGCAGGAAGGAAATACTTTCTTGGATCATTTTCTGTTGGATGATCATTAAAATAAGCCCTTAATTCTTCAGCAAATAAGTCTTTCAGCTCGGTAGAAAAATTCACTTTTGCAATTCCATACTTCAAAGATTCACGTACATCCTCTTCTGGCACCCCAGAGGCTCCGTGCATGACTAATGGAATATTAGTAGAGCTATGGATTTCTTGTAAAAGCTCAAATAGCAATTTTGGCTTTTGCTGATACTTACCGTGTGCTGTACCAAAAGCAGGGGCAAATGAATGAATTCCTGTAACTTTCACAAAATGCTCCGCTTGCTTTGGGTCAGTAAAGAATGCATTCTCTTCCTTTACGCATACACTATCCTCGACACCACCAATTGTCCCAAGCTCTGCTTCAACAGGCACATTTACCGCACTTGCAGCTTCAACTACTTTTTTTACTAATAAAATATTTTCCTCATAAGGTAAGGAAGATCCATCAATCATTACTGAGGTGTAGCCTGCTCGTAAACATTCCATAACAGTATGATAAGATTCGCCATGATCCAAATGTAATGCCACCGGTACTTTTGCCTGTTCTGCTGCTGTTTTTGCCAGTGCAATTAGATAAGGCATCTCTACATATTTATACGTGCTTGAAGTTGTTTGCAAAATTACAGGTGCTCCCACTTTTTCTGCCCCAGCAATTACAGCTTTAATTACTTCTAAATTATGTGCTCCAAAAGCACCGATTGCATAATTATTTTTATAAGCGTCTTCTAACATATCTTTAGTTGTCACTAATGGCATTATAGAATTCCTCCCTCAATGGGTTGTTGGTATAATCTAAAACAAAAATAAATGAAGCAAACGATTAGATTTTAATTTAATTCCGTATAAAAACGGCAACGATCTCCTCTTACAATTGAAATACAGAATTCCACTGGTTTTCCTGAAGTATCAAACGCAGTCCGTTCTAGCAATAAAGCTGGTTTTCCAGCATCTGTTTTCAATAAAGGTGCTTCGTCTTTATTAATAAGGACTGGTTCGAAGGCTTCTCTCGCCCTTACAACAATAATGTTAAAACGTTCGGCTAATAAGCTGTATAAAGATGAAGACGTTACTTCTCGTAAAATTTCAGTATCCTTAATAAGGTGTAAAGGTAAAAAAGATGATTCCAAAATAATCGGCTCATTATCGGCAAATCGTAAACGCTTCATTTCTACAACTTGTTCATTTTCCTCTAATGCTAAATTCGATCTAACCTTAGTTGATGGATACACCTTTTGTATTTCTAGTACTTCATCTTTTTGATTAAATCCTTTTTCTTGAATCATGCGACTAAAGCTATAAAACCCTCCAAGAGATTGTTCAAGTCTTGGCTTGGAAACAAAAGTTCCTTTTCCTTGAATACGATATAATTTATCTTCCTTTACTAATTCCTCAATTGCTTTTTTTACTGTATTTCGACTAACATGGAACATCTCCATCAATTGATTTTCCGAGTCAATTTTATCTCCTGGTTTCCATTCACCTGATTGAATTTTTCCAAATAAAATTTGTTTCAATTGATGATATAATGGGATTACACTAGATTGATCTAATAAATGCATCTTTTTTCCTTCCTTCTCTAGGTTTTGTAATCAATATACCATCTATATAATAGGATGCCTATTGATATATCAATCCTTTTCAAAGGCAAGATTCCCTAGGCAAAAAGTTTTTTCTACTTCTCCTTCTTCGTTCAGCCAAACGATATCTGCGTCTTTCCCTAGTGCAATAGACCCTTTTCGATTGTCTATGCCTAAATGCTCTGCTTGATTTAAAGTAACAACACGTATTTGCTCAGCCAGTGAAAGTGTAAGCCACTCTTCTAGGTTTTTCCTTGCGGTATTCATATTTAGCACACTTCCTGCTAAGGATCCTGTTTTACGTTGAATACATTGTTTATTCATGACTTCTACCTCATTACCACCTAATTGATACAAACCATCTGGCATCCCCTTAGCACGCATACCATCTGTTATGACGAGCAAACGATTTAAGCCCATCATCTTGTAAACCATGGGTAGTAGATCTTTATGAAAATGGACATTATCTGGAATTATTTCCACATACACATCTTCGGCTAGAAGTACTGCTCCCACAACACCTGGATCACGGTGATGTAGTCCACTCATGCCATTAAATAGGTGTGTTACATGGGTAATACCAGCTTTTATTGCATGTTGTGCTGTATCATAGTCAGCGTCAGAGTGACCAATAGATGCAATAACCCCTTTACTAGTTAATTCGTGTAGTAATTCAAAACCGCTATCTTCCTCTGGTGCAAATGTGACAACACGAATTGAATGATGAGACTTATCATACAAATCATTAAATTGGTGAACATTAGGTTTTAAAATAAACGCTTCGGATTGAGCCCCTTTTTTAGCTTGACTAATAAATGGACCTTCTAAATGAATTCCTAACATCTCAGGTACTGCTGTTGGTTGGTTTTTATAATAATAGGCAAGTGCCTCAACAGCAGCTTCGATCTCAGACATAGGACCTGTCATCGTTGTAGCCAAGAAAGCAGTTACGCCCTCACTTGCTAAGTATTGGGCTATTTTCGAATAATAAATATAGTTCGCATCCATAAAATCATGACCTACAGCACCATGTATATGGATATCGATCATTCCAGGGATGATATAGCCTTTTTGCTGACAGTCTACTACATTCTCTCTTAAAGCGAATGAAGGGCAATTTGCCATTTGATCAATTACTGTAATTTTCCCTTCCGACATTTCTAGAAATCCGTTAGTAATAATTTTATTTTCCATTACGATATTCGCATTAATAATCCATTTTTTATTCATGAGGTGATCCCTCTCCCAGCAGAGTAATATGGTAGATTAGTATGTTCCTCTACGTCTCTATCATTCTTAAATATATGGGATGACATCCACGTTAAAAATAAGGCAGCTAAACTAACACTGAAAAACGGTATTAGGCCTGGAAACCAGCTATATAGTTTATAAAGAATTATCAGCCCAACAATATTGCTAATCATTTGTAATGGATACGCAATACTAAATATGATGGAAGCAGCAAAGTAGCGCAATGTTGGTAAATCATAATGAGCGTATAGCTGAAATATATTCACGACAATCATACCGAACAGTATACTAATAGAAATAAACACTGTGAGTAATAGTAAGCCTAGTAAGCCATGTAACGATGAAACTATTCGAAAATTAATCGTTAAAAAGTAGCCAACACTCAGTAAGATCATACCTATTTTATTTGATGGAATAAATTCAACTTTATATGTATTCCAATAGATTTTGGCTAATCGTTTTAAGCCATCTTCTCCTTGTAATCTTTTCCGTAAAGTAGTAAACATGGCAACAGTCGCTGGGGCTACTCCAAATAGCAAAAGTCCAAGTAAAGTTAAACCTGTCCATAGTAACTGTAATACTGCTAATAATGTGATCCATTCTACAAACCAGTATAGTTTACCTTTCCACCCTTCCAATTCCATGCCCATTACCTCCCTACGATTCACATATTACTATCTATACATTTTTTCATTTACACTCGCTACACCCATCCATAGAAGGTTCAACAAGCGTGCGTCACATAAGCCAAGTTGAATGGTAATCTTTTAGCTTATGTGACCTTCTACTTGTTAAGTTTGAAGAAATTAAACCTCCTTATTTGGAACGGTCATATGCCCCTTGTGCTACTTCCATATAGTCTTGCAAGCCCATTTTTTCAATTGTATTCTTATAGTCATTCCATTTATTGAAGCTTTCTTTTCCTGTAATAAAGCTTGCTGTCATTTCATTTACATAGGTTTGAATGTCTGTTAAAACAGCGGACACTCGATCATTTTCTTCCACTGTGAAATTCAAGCCTGGAATAATATCTTCATCCTTCAAAGCATAAGGCATGACTTGCTTGGCATTGTTAAGAGAGTTTTCCTTAGCCTCTGCCCCTTGGAAATACTTTTGCGTTACAATCCCAGGATAATAACCACCAGGCCATGTTAAATAATCACTTATTGCTTGGTCTAAATTTTTGCCATCTGGATTATTCGTAATATTGTCGATATATTGGATTGTTCCATCCTCATTTTCTTCGTAAGTGACACCTTCAAAGCCCATAAAGAACATTTTAGCTCCCTCATCACCATATAAATGGTCAATCCAACGAACCATAGCTTCAGGATTTTTTGCTTTATCTGTTACTACAAACATCCCTAGATTCCCAAGACCATTAGACATCGCAGTATATTGTCGATCCCCATTTGGTCCTTTTAACACTTGTGCACCCGTATAACCATCTAGTTTAAATAACTCTTTAGGATCTACTTCACTAAGCATGCCAAACGTTCCTTTAGCTGCTTCTGCTGCAAATTTTTGAGGCTCTGTCGTAAATACATCCTTATTAATTAAACCTTCTTTATAAAGCTTATTTAAATATTCAAGTAATTGTTTATATTCGTCGGTCGTTGGCACGAATCGGAATTCCTCCGTACCTTTTTTAAAATCTAAATTCAGATTCATCGTTCCTTGTTTGTTCAAGCCAAATGATCCTCTTAAGTAATTAATAATTTGATTCACACCATAACCCGTTCCCCAGCCTTGCTCATCTTGTAAACCATTACCATTCGGATCATTTTCTTTAAATGCTTTTAGTACTTTATACAAATCATCTGTTGTTTCTGGTGATGGCAAGCCTAGATGATCAAGCCATTCCTGGTTAATCCACGGTGCTCCAACGCGAAGTGATGAAAATTTAGGATCATAAATTGTTGGGAAGCCATAAATATTTCCATCTGCCATCGTCACACCCTGCTCGACAGAAGGGTATTCTTCTAATAGCTTTTTAAAATTGGGTGCATATTGATCGATGTATTCATTCAACGGTAAGAATACACCCTGTTGACCGTATTTGATTAAATCTGTTTTTGAAAATGCCGATGCAAAAAATATTTCTGGATAATTCCCTGAAGCTAAAAGCAAGTTCTTTTTGTCCGCTAATACCTCCGTCTGAACAGTTGTCCAATTCATATGGATATTAGACATTTTCTCGTATTCTTCCCATAACATTAGTTGATTCCAATCCTGAGATGCAAAAAACTTTGCTGCAAAACCATCTACTTCAATTTTCTCCTTTGTAATTGGCATATCGGTCGCATTCAAATTATCGATATTTTCACTTTTCACTCCACCAGTTGCTTTATCATCAGAACATGCTCCTAGCAAACTAGCAGCTAACATTAGGCTTGTTACGATACCATAAACACGCTTTTTTTTCATTTCCACTTAAATCGCTCCTATTCTTTAACCTTTTAATGAACCAATCATGACACCTTTTACAAAATATCTTTGTAAGAATGGATAAAGCATTAACATTGGTAGGTTAGCAACGATTAAAACTGCGTATTTTAACCCTTCAACGCTAAGTTTTTGAGCTAAAAAGCTTTCTGACGTCGCTTGAATCATATCGTCAGCTTGTCCTTGAATTAATATTTGCCTCAAGATAAGTTGTAGTGGAAACTTATCTTGGTCTTGCAAGTAGATCAATGCCTGGAAATAAGAGTTCCAATGCCCTACAGCGTAAAATAAAACCATGACTGCCATAACAGGTAATGATAGTGGTAGAACGATACTCCATAAAATACGGAAGTTCCCTGCACCATCGATCATGGCTGATTCCTCTAACTCATAAGGAATGGATTGGAAAAATGTCCGCATAATAATGATGTTCCATACAGCTACCGCATTCGGAATAATCATGACCCAAAATGTATTTATCATACCCAAATCACGAATTAATAGATATGTAGGAATTAGTCCCCCACTGAAAAACATGGTGAATACCATAAATGCCATAATAAAGCCCTTCCCTTTTAAGTTTCTACGTGAAAGAGGATAAGCTGCACAAATGGTCATCACGATATTTAGTAATGTTCCAAAGAATGTGTATTTCAAAGTGTTGATAAATCCATTAATAATATCTGGATTTTGGAATACTTTTTCGTAAGCCTCCACTGTAAATTCCTTTGGCCATAGCCATAGATCCCCTGAAATGACGTACTCGGGATTACTAAGAGAAGCACTTAAAACAAAAATAAGTGGATACAAAACAACAACTGCTACGATTGCTAAAAAAATATAATTAAAGATAGTAAATGCACGATCGCCCTTTGATTCTTTCATGTCAATCTCTCCTTTACCATAAACTTGTATCACTCACTTTTTTGGCTATTCGATTAACCATAATAAGGAGGATAAAATTAATGATAGAGTTGAAGAAGCCAACTGCTGCTGAAAAGCTATACTGTGCTTCTAAAATTCCGCTACGATAAACAAAAGTGGATATAACATCTGATGCCGACATATTTAAGTCATTTTGCATTAAAAATACTTTCTCAAATCCAATAGCCATGACAGACCCAACATTTAAGATGAATAAAATGATAATTGTCGGCATAATCGCAGGAATATTAATATGAATAATCCTTTGAAATTTTGATGCCCCATCTATCATTGCCGCCTCATGCTGTGCAGGATCAACGGCAGCCAAAGCTGCAATATATATGATGGAACTCCATCCCATCGTTTGCCAAACATCAGACAGTACATATATGGATTTAAACCAGGCAGGTTCTGAAATAAAATCAATGGGTGTACCCCCAAACAGCATAATGATTTGGTTGATCATCCCATCTGATTTTAAAAATAGTAATAGCATCCCAACTACGACTACTGTTGATAAAAAATGTGGGGCATAAATGACTGTTTGTACAAATTTCTTAAAGCGAAGACTCTTCACTTCATTTAAAAGCAATGCAATGATGATTGGTACAGGAAAAGATATAAGTAACGTGAATACACCAATCCCAATTGTATTTTTGATTAAACGCCAAAAATAATAACTATCAAAAAAACGTTCAAAATGCTTTAATCCTACCCATGGACTCCCCGTAATTCCCTTTGTAGCAATAAAATCTTTAAAGGCAATTTGCAACCCATATAGTGGGTAATAATGGAAAATCAAAAAGTAAAGTATAACAGGGGCTAGTAATAAATAAAGCTCCCAATTTTTCTTGATAGATTTTTTCCACTCTACCAAGTGATTTTTCTTTACCTTTGATTGCTTTTTGAAAAAACGTTTTGTTTTAGAAGGTTTTTCCTCAACAGTTGTTTTATCTAAAAGCGTCATAACTACACCCCCTATTTATCAATGTTGCAGAATGGTAGATTCCTGCTTTATCTCAATAACCTTACCTCCGTTACGAATAGATTCTGTTGCTGCACAACCCACCGCGACACTCATACGTCCTGCAAATGGCGTTGTCAAAGGTTTTTTATCGTAGAGGATGAGTTCTACAAAATCTTGGGCAATTTTCGGATCAGCTCCGCCATGGCTACCTTCCTCAGGCTTCATTTCATACACAACATCACTCAATTCCTCCCAAGAATTTGATTTACGTGTTTTTAAATAAATTTTATTATTGATATCATCATTTTCGAGACGCCCTTTCGTACCGATAAATGTATAATTTCGCGAATAGTCAGGTGTAAAGTGACATTGTAAATAAGAAGCCTTTATGCCACCTTCCAACTCCATCATGACCATATTATTATCCTCTACATCAATTTCTTCACGGAACGCACATTCTGTAAATGTATGGGCAACATATTCTGGACAAGTTTTTTTCTGATCACAGGTTGGACATGTTAACGTATTAGGTTGATTTCCACCGTAATAATCTAAGCTTCCAAACGCAGATACTTTCTGTGTATATTTCCCTGAAATCCAATGAATAACATCTAAATCATGTGAACCTTTTTGAAGTAATAAGGAGGTTGTATTTTTTGAATTACCATGCCAATCGTGGTAATAGAAATAACCACCGAATCCAACAAAATGACGCACCCATATTGCCTTTAATTCTCCAATGGCCCCTGAATCTATAATGCCTTTCATCGTTTGATACATACTCATATAACGCATATTAAAGCCAACCATCAGATGTTTTCCTGATTTTTCCCAAGCATCTAATATTCGATCGCAGCCTTCCACCGTAATAGCTAATGGTTTTTCCGCATACACATGCTTACCCGCTTGTAAACAAGTAATAATATGCTCCTCATGTAAATAATCTGGCGATAAAACCGCAATTGCATCGATGTCATCTCTTGTTAATAACTCTTTATAGTCCTTTGTTAAAAATAACGGTGTATCAAATTTTTCCTGAAATTTTTCTAAACGTTCCTGAGAAATATCGGCTAATGCTACTATTTCTGATTCCCCATTAGGTTTATGCCAGTATTGTGCCAAGCCCCCCCTTAAGCCAGCTCCAATCACACCTATTCGTATTTTCTTCATTTTAGTTCCCCCTCGTTTCATCCTTGTGCCTCTGTATTTCGTAAAGATTTGCAGCAAAACTTATATTATCCAAAACAACACAACTACACGTCAACACGTTGTAGGTACAAGTTAATATATAATGAATATTCAAAAAATTTAACTGGAATAAATATATAATTCCAATACTTAGTATGTCAATACCCTAGATTATGGTTGCTTGTATGCACCAACTGCTATCAACATGAGTTGACCCATCCTAAAATTTAGAACATATACCGCTTCTTCAAGAGCTCAATCTACCACTTTTTTTGTTTAAATTTTTTTCTGACATGTCATGTTCTTCGGCAGTACCCTAGCTATTTTAGATGCAATCACTCCTGTTTACCCTAAGCAAAAAATATCTGAGTTCAGGAGTTGACCTGACTCAGATATTTTAGTAGGGGCATTATCTTTCAGCCACCTTAAAGCCTACATCTTCATCATCTTTAACTGAACGATAATGTTAATATAATTTTTAAGCTTAAAGAAATTAAGATGCTTTTATCAATTAATATATTTATTCTCGATACCTTCGAAACTGCTGATAAATTTGAAGGTGATATTAATTCCAAAGAAATTTAGGGCCGTTTTTTTCCTTTTGATAAACCCATTTCCGCAGACGAACCTAGACAAATAATATAAAACAAAGGAAGATGATTTCACTCAACCTAGAAAACATCTTCCTCTTTTCACTTATGTTTTCCCTGGTGCTCGTTCATACTTCTTAGCAACATGACGCTATAAGTATGTAAATGCCTAATTTTATTGCTTAGCTGGAATAAACCCAGCGGCTTTTGCTTCTTCTTCCGTACAGAACATCTCTTCTGCTATTGTATTCTCATAGTCCCGTTGCCCTGGCATATGATAAATTTTATTACCCTTGGAGTTAATATTTCCTTTGATTTCGCAACCGCCCTTGTTATTATTGGTATTCCATTTATCCTCAACTACGTTTGACTGATTTCCCTTTTTTATAGCAGCATAATATACATCTTTATCGTATCCACGATTTGTGACATAGTCTTCAACAGACCATATCCCAATAGCTGATTGTTGTGCAGTTTTTTGAATCGATTTAAACCAATCTACATGCTTCGTATTAGGATCATATATATAGGCCACACGTGCTAATCCATTTTTCAATAACTGCTCCTGAACACTGATACCTTCTTTCGTATAAATATAGGCAAGTAGTCTTTTATATTTATCACGATAAGAAACGTCAAATTCTAAATAGACTGTATCCTGACCAGCTAATAGTTGCTTAGTAAATTCTTTAGCTTCTGGTCCGTACGGTTGCTCTCCTAATGTTTCATGATTAGTTTCCGGGGTATCTACAAGTAAAAAGCGAACTTTTTCAGAGCTACCGTTATATTTTATCCTTATTGTGTCGCCGTCAATTACACTTTCCAGTTCATATTCTTCAAACTTACTTACATCGTGTTTCTCTGCGTTTCCTATCGTTGAAGATATTAGATCTCCCATATCCTCAGTCTTAATACTATTCGTACTAGTTTCTTCTGTGCATGCACTCAGAACCAATATAGAAATGAATAAAACAAAAATAATTTTCTTCAAATTTACACACTACTTTCTAATTTAAATCGCCTACAACTAAAAATCTCCGCAGTTAACTAATTATTTTTTCATAAATGGTTTCCTTCTCCCATTGCAAGATTGCTCCTGTAACGAATGAAAAGCCTTCAGTCATTGTAACAACTGAAGACTTTTATACATATATTTATTTAAATATTAAATATAAAACAACAGCCAAAATAATTGTTCCACTAGTTATTAGCGTTTTAATATCTGATTGTTTCACTTTTATCTCCCTCAGCTATTTATTTACACTAATCATAACATGTCATAGCCCTTTTTATATAGATTCAAAATTATTCTAAACAAAAAGATTATGTACAGTAACTACATAATCCCCTTGTAACAAATATATATTTTTCTATAATTCTTTGAATGTATTAAAAGACTTCTATTATATACAACTACATTTTATTTATGCAAAATAAATAATGTAGATATTCCATCCTATGCTTTAATATAGTTTAATTAAAGGTTGTTCATTTTTAGCGGACACCTGCCAATTGTCTCTATTGTACTATAATATAGCAGCCATCATGTTGAAACGGCAACCCAATGATTTGGAGACACTTCTACAAGCTGGCTATTTTCTACCTCGTAGTGAACTTTCACATCGTCTGTATTTTCCGCATCACTATATTTTTGCTTTTCAATCGCTGGATCGGGGATTGGTATTGACTGTAATAATGCACGTGTATAGGGATGCTGAGGATTAGCATATAGCTCCTCACTTTCAGCTAATTCTACAATTTTCCCCGCATACATAACTGCTACCCGATCACTAATATGCTTCACCATCGATAAATCATGTGCAATAAATAAATACGTCAATCCAAGCTTTTGTTGTAATTCCTTTAGTAAATCCACAATCTGTTTTTGAATGGATACATCTAAGGCTGACAAAGGTTCATCACAAACTATAAAATTAGGCTCAACCGCTAATGCTCTAGCAATCCCAATACGTTGTCGTTGACCTCCAGAGAATTCATGTGGATAACGCATAGCGTGTTCTTTCTTCAAACCAACAAGCTCAAGCAGTTCCTCTACCCGTCCTAGTCTTTCACTATGTGATTTCATTAGTCCATGAATATCAAGTGCTTCCCCAATAATATCTAAGATTTTTTTACGAGGATTTAACGATGAATAGGGATCTTGGAAAATTATTTGCATATGGCGACGCATCGCCTTTAACTGCTTTTTCGTTAGTCTTGTTACTGGAATGCCTTGGTATAAAACTTCTCCATTAGTAGGCTGATGAAGCTGTAGAATTGTTCGACCAGTGGTAGATTTACCTGATCCTGATTCACCTACTAAGCCTAAAGTTTCTCCTGGGAGTATATGGAATGATAAATCATTGACAGCTCTTAATGTTTGGCCTTTTCCTAATGAAAATTCCTTTGACAGATGTGTGACTTCGATCAAAGGTTTATTTGGATCAATACCTGGTTGTATATTAGAAATTTCTTTTGGCTGCTTTTTTTCATGTAGCTTTGGTAGCGCATTCAATAATTTTTGGGTGTATGGATGCTGCGCATTCGCAAAAATCTCTTCCGTCGTACCCTGTTCAACAATTTCTCCTTCTTTCATGACAATGAGACGATCACACATACCAGCTACGACACCTAAATCATGTGTAATTAAAATAATAGATGTCCCCATTTTCTTTTGCATATCTCGCATCAATTTTAAAATTTGGGCTTGAATAGTTACATCCAATGCTGTCGTTGGCTCATCCGCAATTAGTAGTGACGGATTACATGCAAGTGCTATAGCGATCATTACACGTTGTCGCATACCACCTGAAAATTCATGTGGATATTGTCGATAACGCTCTTCTGCATCCCGAATGCCAACAAGTTTTAATAATTCAATGGTTTGCGTATAGGCTTCCGTCTTTGACATGGATTGATGCTTGATTAAACTTTCAGCCACTTGATCTCCTATTCGTATGGTAGGGTTTGTAGATGTCATAGGATCCTGAAAAATCATGCTAATATCTTTTCCACGAATTGTTTCCATTTGTTTTTCCGCTAATTCCGTTAACTCCTGACCTTTGAATTTAATAGTGCCAGATTTTAAAAATGAAGGCGGAGATGGTAATAAGCGCATAATGGAGCGTGCCGTTACACTTTTCCCGCTCCCAGACTCACCTACAATTCCGAGTGTTTCACCTTTATTTAGATGGAAGCTTACATCTTTTACAGCTTCAAACTCTGTCTCCCCGGTAAGAAAGGAAACACGAAGATTATTGACTTCTAAAAGCTTTTCGCTCATTCGAATCATCCTTTTTAAAATTTGTGATTGACTTAATTTCATGTATAATCCATACTTTACAATACTGATAGGAATTATACAATATAGTGTTGAATATTTTATTAACGCTTGGAGGAAATGCATGGTTACTTCAAAAAATTATTTAAAACCTAAGGAATTTACGTTCTTTTCTATGGTTTATCAAAAACTAATGCACCAAAAGCCTTACAATATACTACTTTTCCTTTTAAGTATTTTGGTTCATCCATTTACATACTTTATCTATCGGAAAAAGAAACATTCAAATACTTATGACCAGGCTTTTGAATTGCGTAGTCAGTATTACTTGAAGGATGGGTTATTTGCTCAATGGCAGCAATCTTTTGAACAGCAAGAAATAGCAAAAGCTTCATTTTTTCAAGAAGCTGTATCCTCATCGCAAATACAGCAAACTGCTAATGAATTAGCCAAGAAAAGGCTTCAACAGCAAGTAGATAACGATTTACAACATGAAGGTATACAACCATTAACTTATGATCAATTTTTTAATCAGCAACTGAAAAACAAATATTTTATAGCTCTTACCTTTCTACCAGCTGTTTTATTTTATGTAGTGCTAATCTTATTTGCGAACCCATTTTTGCAATTTATCATTGAAAGAATTTTACAAAGCTTCATTGTCATTGTTGGTGTGGCAACGTTAGTGTTTACAATTTTGTATCTATCACCTTTCGATCCGGCGAGAAACTTACTCGGTGTTGAGGCGACAGCAGAACAAATAGCCAACTTTAATCGCATTCATGGTTTGGATCAACCTTATTTATCTCAATTATGGCATTCACTATCTGGCCTATTCACTTTTGACTTAGGCACATCCTTTGCAGGTAAAGAAGATATTACGCACAGCATTACAAATAAATTTCCTGTCACACTTGAAATAGCCGTATTATCACTGTTAATGGCTATTGCTATCGCCATTCCAGTCGGTATTATTTCAGCGGTTCGTCCTAATTCGTATTTGGATTATACATTTATGTTTATTGCTTTAATTGGTTTATCCATTCCAAGCTTTTGGCAAGGTTTAATTTTTATTTTAACGTTCGCGTTAAAGCTACAATGGTTTCCAGCGACCTATAACCCCCAAAATTGGTTATCCCTTATCATGCCAGTTATCGTCTTGGGGACATCCATTACGGCATCCATAGCTAGGATGACAAGGTCGAGTATGCTTGAGGTGATCCATGAGGATTACATTATTACAGCTAAAGCAAAAGGCTTGAATGAATTTAAAGTAATTTCAAAGCATGCCATTCGTAATGCCATGATTCCGATTATTACGGTGATAGGACTTCTTTTTGGAGGTATGTTGGGAGGCGCATCAGTTACAGAAAAGGTATTCAATATTAGTGGGATTGGTAGCTATATTGTTGATAAACAATTTATTCCTGATATTCCCGCAATCCTTGGAGGCGTTGTTTATATCGCTATTACGATCTCCATTGTCAATCTATTGATTGATATCATGTATGCCTTTTTTGATCCACGCATTCGCTCGAAAATGAAGAAGTCTTAAAGGAGGATCACCTGTGAAAAACATCTTACATGTCAAACTACTTTTGAAGATTACACAGGAATATGTCAACTCTCATTTTACTTTTGTCTTTTCCTTACTGTTTTCTTTATTATTTCTAGCCTATAGCTATAATTTTTCAACTCATAGCTGGCGACCAATTGTTCTACTATTCTTTGTTATTTATGCCATTACTGCGATCTATGTGGCTTTTGTAAATTTACGGATAAAAAGAGATTTAGCAAAGTTTGGGGAGATTCAAAGAGGTACTCGTATTTTCGGCTATCCTCTATTATTAACCGTTCTTTCTGGCAATATTTTTTCTACATCATTTGCATTTATGCTTGTGTCCACTAGAAAGACTGCCGAATATACATTTGCTGCCTATGCCTTTATTACGCAATTATTCATCATTGGTATTGCAGCATTGAATTTATTTAAGCCTTATGTAACAGATACCTTTTTACTGGCGATGGGTGTTTTCTTCATACTTGCGCTTATTTATATCGTGATGACCATTTTATGCGTTAAGTTTGTCACACCAACGGCGGCTCCAAGATGGATGCTTATCCCAGGTATTTTATTACTATTGGCTACTTTCACTGGTAATCTATTTGCTACATTACTAGGTTATAGCCTTATTCAAAAGGCTCGAAAGGCAAACCCTTCTTCTATTGAAAAGTGGCAAAAAATATGGGAAAAGATTTTACGAAATACGATGGCAGTATTCGGGTTATTTTTCATTATTTTTATGTTTTCATTGTCCGTCACTAGTACTTGGACTTTTGACTATGACTTTGCTACAGAAAATAACTACGGTGCCCTGCTACAAACACCATCATTAGAATATCCTCTAGGCACAGACAATTACGGGCGAGATTTATTTTCCCGTATTGTATTTGGGGCACGTATTTCATTAATCGTCGGATTTTTCTCAACGATTATTCCTGCGTTAGTCGGAGGCACGTTAGGGGCATTTTCCGGCTATTACGGAAAAACAACTGACAATGTCATCATGCGAAGCCTTGATATTTTATATGCTATTCCGGGCATTCTTTTAGCCATTGCTATTATTGCTGCATTTGGTGCTAATACGATCAATCTCATTATTGCACTTAGTGTTGGGGCAATCCCAACCTATGCACGTACAATGCGGGCAAATGTCATGCAGCTAGCAAATTTTGAATTTGTGGAATCTGCCCGAGCTTTGGGGGCATCTGATGCGGCCATTATTTTCAAGCATATTGTTCCTAATTCATTAGCACCTATGATTGTTAAAGCAACACTTACGATTGGTGGAGCTGTTATTTCAACAAGTAGTTTAAGTTTTTTAGGGCTTGGTATTGAGCCACACATTCCCGAATGGGGCAATATTTTAAAGGTTGGTAGTACGTACCTGGAAACTCATTCTTATGTTGCGATTTTCCCAGGTCTTTGTATTATGCTTCTTGTCCTCTCCTTTAACTTCTTAGGAGACGGTTTACGAGATGCTTTAGATCCAAAAACAAATTAACTGGAGGTACCTATGAAGAAATTACTTGTATTTTTATTCGTCGCAGTATTAGCTTTAGCTGGCTGTGTACAGACGAAAACTGACGTAGAAGGAAGTAAAGATTCAAAAGATAGTGACAAGAGCAATGGCAAAGTAGCCATTGAAGTATTAGGCATGGCAGCTTCTGAAGAAGATATGAATATTGTTCGAGACCAATTAGTAAAAAACGGCTTTGATGTAAAGCTTAATATTCAACCAGATTACGGTTCATTCTCTGCCCAAAAAGAAGCAGGTAACTATGATCTTGCCCTTTCAAGCTGGACGACAGTAACAGGTAACCCGGACTATGCTGTTCGTGGATTATTTAAAACTGGTGGAGATTACAGTGTTGTTGCAGATTCAAAATTAGATGCCCTAATCGATGAGGCAAGTACATTAACTGGTGAAGAAGCAGCGGCTAAATATAAAGATTTAGAGCAATTACTAGTATTCGATCAAGCTTATATTGCACCTTTATATATTTCCAATAAGTATCAAGGGATCTACTCGGAGTTAGTAAATCCTAAAACTGTACATTTACCAAAATCACGTGCGCAAGTATGGGAAAAAATCGAATTTAATGATTCTGCTAAAAATGCAACTGAACCATTAATTTTACATCAAACAATTAATTCTCTTACTTCGCTAGATCCGATTAAAGGAAATGATGGTTCCATTAACACATTAAATACAAATATGTATGTTCGTCTTGTTAATTTAACAAACACGGATGACGTTGTTTCAGATGGATCATTATCTTATAACCATGTAATGGCAGAAGGCAATCAAGACTATTACTTTATTTTACGCGATGATATTCATTTCGCCGCAGTGAAGGATGGCGCAGCTGTTGATACAGGTGATTTAGTATCTGCCGAAGATGTGGTCTTCTCATTAAACCGTGCTAAAGATGCTAATTCAGTACCAGATCACCGTACTTATAGTATCCATGAAAATATTGAAACAGTAGAGATTGTTTCAGATTTAGCAGAATTACAAAATAAAAAAGTATCTGGTTCTGATCAATCAGTTCTCGAAGCATTATCACAAAACCTCCCTGCCTCTGTATCGCAATTAGCAAAGGACAAAGGGGCTGTTAACAATGCTTCTGGTTCATACCAAGTTGTTAAAATTACAACACCAACACCATTCCCTCAAGTGTTAAACTATTTAGCACACCAATCTGGTGGTATTGTATCTGAAAAACAAGTAACAAGTATAAATACGTATGATGTAGCTAACTATGACCCTGACAAAGATATTGCCTATGGTGATCAAGCTACAATTACTGAAGGATCAGCAACTTTCAACAATCAACTTTACGCAAGTGGTCCTTATATTTTAGTAAAGAAAAATGATTATGAAGCACAATTTGTGAAAAATCCTGCCTACCGTGCTGGTAGTGAATATGAACCAAAAATTTCGAAAATCAATGTTCGTTTCATATCTGATGTTGACAGTGCTTTATCAGCATTACGTAATGGAGAAATTCACGTTCTTCAAACAGTGCCAGAAACAAAGCTGGATATTGTGAAATCTGACGATAAATTAACTTTAAATACTGCCGATAGCAATGCTGTTTCTTACTTACAAATGAATACCTCTGGTCGCGCAGTTTCAGATTCAGCTGACTTACGTAAAGCGATTTTGTACTCCATCAACCAAGACGAGTTCATTAGCTATTACCAAGGCAATAAGAAACCTGCTGTATCAACTGTATCTCCTTTAGTTGACACTGGGTTAAAACTTGAAGCCGATAGCGAAAAAGTAAAAGAATTTTTAAAAGCCTATAACGATAAAAAGTAATTAAGGGATTTTTTTAAAGAATAAAATGACAAAAGCCATTGAGAATAAAAATTCTCGATGGCTTTTGTCTATCCTCCCTCATATTTGAGAAAGTTCATTTTTATAGAAGAAACTCATTTTATATTTCATTATGTGATTTTGGCTTTGGTCCTAGCTCTTCTGGCTCGATATCCGCAAATGTCTCGCCCTCTTCCTCTAAATCACGCATACGATGAGCAATTCGTGATGCTGCCGAGGCAGCTATACTGCCAACTAAATCATCTAAAAACGTATTAACGTGATGCCCAGGCTCAGTATCTAATTTTTTAATAATGCCAATTTTTTGCTTGTCTAAATGACCAAATGTGGTTACTGCAATGCTACCATATGTAAAAACAGATCCTAGTGCGATTGTTTCGTCCACACCGAATAAACCTTCATCAGATTCTATAATTTGCTGTAATGGTGATGATAATAATTTTTTCTCAGCTAGCTCATCTAATTCAATTCCTACTAAAAGCGCATGTTGCACTTCTCGTTTACGCAGTACACGCTCAACCGAATGAACACAATGATCCAGTGTTAAACCTTCATTATAGGTTTTTTGCATTTCGTAAACAATTTTTGCGATATCCTCGATCGCCACACCTCTACGAATTAACGCGGCATGTGCTGCCTTCGCTACTTCATCAGAGTGCACACGAATACTTTTATTATGCATAGCTACCCCTCATTTCGATTTTATTGCTAGTATAGTGCTAGCCCAACCTATTATACCTTTACTTTCGTAATATGGTACAATTTTGTTACAAACATAAGAAGGAGTGTCATCATTGGATAAGGGAACAGTACAGGATTTAACATTCTATAGTGAGGCATTACAGGAAGAATTACAGCTCTATATTTATGTTCCTGCAAATTATTCTCCACTATATAAATACAATATTCTAATCGCATCAGATGGTAAGGATTATTTCCAGCTTGGTGGTATTACAAAGCTAGCTGATGAACTGATTGATGACTATGAAATAGAAAATTTAATTATTGCTTTTGTTCCATACAAAGATATTAACGATCGACGTCATAAATATATTCCTAGTGGTGAGCAGCATGAAGCTTATCTCCGCTTTTTAGCACATGAGCTAGTACCTTATTTAGATAACGAGTTTTCCACGTATCAAATGGGTATGAGTCGTGGAGTGATTGGAGATTCGATGGCTGCTACAGCTTCCTTAATGGCCGCATTAAAGTATCCAAGTATTTTTGGCAAGGTCATTCTTCAATCACCATACGTGGATGAAGACGTTTTGAAGGCAGTCGAAAATTTCAAAGATCCAGCAGCCATTTCTATATACCATATAGTTGGTAAGGGTGAAGACCAAGTAGTGACTATGGATAAATCTGTGAAGGATTTTTTAACACCTAATCGTCAGCTCCATGATCTTATGATCCATAAAGGGTTCTCTATATTTTATGATGAGTTTGATGGCAATCATACATGGAAATATTGGAAACCAGACCTTCGACGTGCATTAATTGAAAATTTTAATTAATGTGAGTGATTAAATTACGAAAATTGGATTTTCTGATATACTTAAATAGAAAAATTGTTTATTTACGGGAGGTAATGGACTATGAAGTACGGTATTGTGGCATTTCCATCAAAAAAATTGCAAGATTTAGCGAACACTTATCGCAAACGATATGATCCTCATTTTGCGAAGATTACACCGCATATGACGTTAAAAGACAGCTTTGATGCGTCTGAAGAAGAAATTCAAACCATCGTTAAGCAATTGGATGAAATTGCTGCTAAATATGCGCCTTTAAACATTCATGCATCACGCATCAGTTCGTTTTTCCCTACAACCAATGCCATTTATTTCCGCATTGAACCAACTGAACAATTAGCTGCTTTCCAACATGAAATCCAAGAAAATATTTCTTATGGGGAAACGAAACATGTATTTGTACCTCATATTACAATCGCTCAAAAAATGTCGGATTCTGAGCATGACGACATCTTTGGTCAATTACGTATGACTGGTGTAGATGAAAAAGATACAATTGATCGAATTCATCTTCTATATCAATTAGAAGACGGTTCATGGACAACATACGAAACATTCCGTTTGTCTGGAGCTGAGTGATGATTGTATAACGTTAAGATTGTTGAAACACAGCAAGAACATGATGATGCGTTTACTGTACGAAAAAAAGTATTTGTTGAAGAGCAAGGCGTTCCACTCCATTTGGAATGTGATGCTGAAGATGCAACTGCAACGCATTTTATTATGTATAAGGACGATGAGCCTGTAGGAGCAGCGCGTTTACGTAGTATTGAAAACAATACAGCAAAAATTGAACGTGTTTGTATTTTACAATCTCAGCGTGGTAAAAAACTAGGGGCTATACTAATGAAGGAAATGGAGAAATACGCCATTTCTATCCCTAAAGAAACATTGAAGCTTCACGCGCAAAGCCATGCGATTCCTTTTTACGAAAAGCTTGGCTATGCGGTAACTTCTCCAGAATTTCTGGATGCTGGTATTCCGCATCGAGCAATGGAGAAAAAAATTTAATGAAAGGGTGTTACGATATTGTTCAATGTCGTAACACCCTTTTTTAAACCAAAATCCGCTTGCCACCATTTATCTACTCTATCGTAACAAGCTGCTTTGCCAAGTAGATATGCCATGCGCTACTTCATCATTCTAGTGATTTTATCGAAATCTAGTGATGCTCCATCTTGAATAATAGATTGTACTAATTTATCTTCTAACTCTTGTGTAATCGTTCTGTTAGATATCTTAGCAACACGTCGTACGATTTTTCTTACTTGTTTTTCACTTGTAAAATCCGCATGTTGAATGGCATTGGCTAATGCGAAGATTTCATCCATCGAAACACCTGTTTTTTGCTCAATTGAATTAAATAACGAGCGATGCATGTTTTCCCTCCTATCATTAAAACTCAATTTGACCTTGCGACTTGCCCGAAGCATTCACAAATGGTGGAGGCCTTAACTTTATTTAGGTATGTGAACCCTCTAAATAAGAGTTAAAGCCTTTACAATATGTTCATCAAATTAGATGTAAGTAGCGCCAACAATAATTAAAAGAATAAATAGAACAACAATTAGAACAAATGTTGAACCATAGCCAGAGTTGTTGCCTCCACAATAACTATAGTTATTGCCTCCGCAATAGCTATTGTTCCACCCACCAACATTATTTCCATACGGTTGTGAGGACCAGCCTTGATATCCCATAAAAGCACCCCTCCCTTCTACAACCTATAATATGTTTGGGTTGTAGAAATGGGAGGGGTATTCGTCTAGTCGATATTTCCTTTAGGCTTAAAAATTAATGCACCAATAAAGGCAAAAACAATAGCAGCACTGATACCTGAGCTTGTTACTTTAAACATTCCTGTTAAGACGCCAACCAGTCCATGCTTTTCTGCCTCAGCCATTGCCCCATGTGTTAGAGAATTACCAAAAGAGGTAATAGGTACGGTAGCTCCTGCGCCAGCAAAATTAATTAATGGCTCATATAATCCCATTCCATCCAATATAGCACCGAGGACAACGAGTGTACTTAATGTATGGGCCGGTGTTAAATTACCGACATCCATTAATAATTGGCCGATGACGCAAATAATGCCTCCAACAATAAATGCAAATACAAATGTCATTACCATAATTTATGCCTCATTTCATTGTAATTTCGATGGCATGTGCCGTACATGGAATCGTCTCACCTTGTTGAAACGATAATGGAGACAATAATGCACCAGTTGCCACTAGTAATACACGCTTATAGCTACCCGCTCGCATCTGCTGAAGAACGTAACTAAAAAAAACAGCTGCTGAACAGCCAGCACCACTTGCCCCTGATTGAAAGGATTCATCTTGCCCATAAAACTCAGCACCTGCATCGCGTAAAAGAGTTAGTTCCTCATTTTTCACACCATTTTCAACAAGCATTCCCTTCAAAAGCTTTAACCCAAGCTGACCTAAATCGCCTGTTAAAATTAAATCGTAATGATAAATTTTTTGATTTCGTTGTTGTAAATGAGATTGAATCGTTTGAAAGGCTGCAGGTGCCATTGCAGCACCCATATGAAAAGGATCATCCATGCCGTAATCCACAGACTTTCCAATTGTGGCAGCTTCGATGGAAGGATACTCTTCACGATGTTTACCGATTAGCGCATAGCCAGCTGCCGTTACAGTCCATTGAGCAGTTTGTGGCTTTTGTGCACCGTAATTGATGGGATAACGAAATTGACGTTCTATCGCATTATGCTGACTTGACGCACCAGCTAATGAATAATTAGCAGCACCTAATTCTGTTAAAAGACAGGCAATAATGACGGAAGAAACAGAGGTGGCACACGCAGAAAATAGTCCAATAAACGGGATTTCTAAATCTCTTGCTGCAAAATTGGTCGGTGTCATTTGATTGACCAAATCTCCACCCATTAAATAATCAATATCTCCACCTTGTACGTTCATTTTCTTCATGGCTGCATCACAGGCTTCTTCAATCATTTTACGATGCCCCTGTTCATTGGTCTTCATTTGCCAACGTTCATCATCATACACAGCATCAAAATACTGACTAAAAATACTTCGGTTCTCTAATGGGCCCGCTACAACTCCACCTGCTAAAAGGGATGGTTTCGATTGAAAAACGATTACCATGAAACCACTCCTATCATCACGAAGATATATTTAATAAGTGCTACGAAAAACGCTGCTACTACACCAAATAAAACCACTGACCCTGCTAGCTTAAATAAATTACCGCCAACTCCTAATACTAAGCCCTCTGATCTATGCTCGATGGCTGCGGAAATAACGGCATTACCAAATCCCGTTACTGGCACTGATGAGCCTGCCCCAGCAAATTGACCAATTCTTTTATATAGACCAAGCCCTGTTAGCAACATGGCGAAGAACACCATTGTAGCTACGGTTGGATTACCGGCTGTTGCTTCTGTAAAATTGAAGAATATAATATAAAAAAGGGACACAGCTTGGCCAATTGTACAAATAAGACCGCCGACAAAAAACGCCTTGGCTATATTCTTTATATATGGAGGCTTTGGTGTCACATTTTGCTCCAACTGCTGATATTGCTCTTTTTCCATTTATGTCTTCTCCTTTGCAAGCTCTTTAAGTTCTTTAATTTTATCGCTCAATTTATTATCTTCAATCTGATCCTTTTTTATTTTATTGGCTTCATAAAAAATTTTATAATCAGCTGAGACAAAAACATCTTTATTTGGATATTTCTCATCAAACTTTTTCTGCAATTTTTTCTCTAACTTAGTCTTTTTCCACTTTTCCCATGGTTTAATTTGTACTGCAACAAGCATACTATCGTCATAATGGATAACGGTTGAACGTTCCACATAGTCCTCTTCTTTTATAAGGGCTTCGACTTCACTTCCATTTTGGGATGGACCGTAGACGATAAATTTTTCTTTTTCAGCACAACCATTTAACAGCAAAACGACTAAGAGAGGTAACGTCATTCCAAGTAGCCTCAAGTTTTACCCTCCTTTTCTTTAAAGTTTCTCCACACATAAAAAAACTATTCATAGATACAATAGCCCGAGTCCAAATTTGAAAAGTACATATTGTAGAAGTAGTAACAAGGAAAGGAGGTGACAATATGGGTTGTGGTAAGCCAACAAATCCTATTGGACCAATCCATTCAGCAGGCTGCGTTTGTGACGTAGTGCGCGCTATTTTAGATATTCAAAATCAAGCGGTGCGAGATGAGTGTTCTCCATGTACAGCTAACTGTTTCTTAGAACCACTAGGCGGGATTGTTAGTCCTGCTCGCTCTCAAGCAGATACACGTGTATTTATGTTAATTACAAAAGATGGTACTCCTTTCAAAGCATTCTTTAATTCCCCAACTGCAGATCCTTGTATTTGTACATCCGTATTCTTCCGCGTTGAAGATATGTTTGATGAGTGTTGTGCGACTTTACGTGTTTTAGAACCTCTATGTACATTCGATTCTAGCGAAAGTACAGTAGATTTATTAAGTCGTGACGGCTGTTGCGTAAATATGAAGAAGATCTGTAAAGTGGATGATTGGAACTCAACAGATAGCTGTATTACTGTAGACTTATCTTGCTTCTGCGCTGTACAATGTATCGCTGATGTTGACTTAGGGATTTGTGACTAATTTCTTTCACCTTTGACACACACACATAAAAAAAAGTGTACAGCATCCTCTGCTGTACACTTTTTTTATAATGATGGTAATTGTCTTCCTCGCCAAAGGACTTGTTTTATATCTTCAAAATAAATGATTTCCTGTGTTTTTAATTCTAGTGAGGTAAGCATTAGAGAATCATTTTGTACATCTGAAGCAGAACCAGTTAATTTTCTACCATCTTTTAAACAAACTAAAAGCGGCTGATAGGCTCGCTGACGAAATGGCTTTTCTAAAAATTGAAGTTGTTTTAGTAAATGCGGATCCACTTCCACATCTTTTACAACTTCTTCTTCTTCTTCAACCGTTTCATCTACATAAGTATTGTCCTTGACGTATACAGATGTACTTTCATCTAAATCAAGTTCATGCAACACCTTAGAAATATTTAAAAAATAAGATGGTGATTTTATAAACAAGCGTGGTTCTTGACCCACAATACTCACTTCCCCTTTTTCCATACAATATGCGAAAGTAAGTAAATTGGTTCTTAGCCTATTTGACTTAAGAAAACTGTTGCTAAACCTAAATAAATTAAAATACTTGTAATGTCATTTAAAGTTGTAATAAACGGGCCAGAGGCAACAGCAGGGTCAATTTTTAAACGGTGCATTAACAAAGGTATAAATGAACCAGCTAATGTCGCAACTAAAATCGAGCCACAAAGTGCAGCACCTACTAACATCCCAAGTACCAGCTCTTGTTTCCAAAAATAAACGATACCAATGACAATTAAGCCGCAAACAATTCCTGACATTAAGCCCGTGCCCGCTTCTCGTAGCAGTAATTTTAATTTACTATGTTCTTCTACATCACCTGTAGCAATACCTCGAATAGCTACGGCCAAAGCTTGTGTTCCACTATTCCCCGATGTTCCTGAAATCAATGGAATAAAGACTGCCAATAAGGCAACCTTATCTAAAGTATCCTCAAATTGACCCATTAAATTGGCTGTTAGCATACCTAAAAACAGTAGTACCACCAACCACGGCAAACGTTTTCTAGCTGCTTGGAGTGGTGTGACATCAAATTTATCCATATCGGAAATACCGGCTAGCTTAGAGTAATCCTCAGATGCCTCTTCATCAATAACGTCGATAATATCATCGACGGTAATAATCCCAAGTAATTCACCTTTATCATCAATAACAGGTGTCGCTAAGAAATTATAATCTTTCATTATGTGTGCGACTTCCTCTTGGTCATCTCCTACATGTACCATAACAACTCGTTCATTCATAATTGAACGAATAAGTGTATCCTCTTCAGCAATAATTAAATCTCTTAATGAAATAACACCCGTCAAACGGTGCTCTTCATCTACTACGAAAATATAATAAATGGTCTCAGCATCTGGTGCCTCTTTACGTAAAATCGCCATTGCTGAACGCACTGTAGAGTTTTCTGGAATAGCGACATATTCAGTTGTCATAATGGACCCAGCTGTATATTCATCATAGCTTAGTAGCTCATTAATTTCTTCAGCCGTTTCCTCATCCATCATTTCCAGATAGCTTTCACGTTGCTCCATATCCAGCTCATTTAAAACATCGGCTGCATCATCTGCATACATATGAGAAAGCATTTCTGCCCCATAGGATGGATCCATTTCAGCTAGATACGCTTTATACTCATCATCTTCAATATCGATTGCCTCAAAAATATCAGCCATTTCTGTCGGAGACAAGAACGAATAGATGATCTTCCTTATATCAGGTTCCACCTTTTCGTAAAACGTTGCCTGATCATATGGATGAAGTTCTAAAAACTCATCACGGAATGCGTCAATATTATGTGCTTCGAGCATACCTCGTAAATGTGCTTCGTCAAATTGCACATCATCCTTTTCATTTCTATCCTCTATCATGCTTGTCCCCTCCTTCCGAGCTATCCATCATTGTTACGGGCAATGCCGTAAATCTACCTTCTATATAATAGAGCGAATTATACCCTTCTGCAAACCCTTTTTTGTTTATTTCCACGAGGATTTACATGGCCTTCTATATAATGGTATTCCTGCCTAAAAAAATCGTGACGTTTTCTATTTTACTATACCCTATATTTGTACTTGTCAAATGAACAAGGTGTAAAGAACCCTTTATTTACTATCAAAAATGATAAGGAGATGCCCGTTGTGCGAACATCTCCTTATCACAATATTAAGCGGAAGATCCTTTAAGCAAATTTTGCATATCTTCATTAAGCATACTAGTGAACTGCAAATGTTCACTTGTTAAGGGATGTGTCATATTTAAGGACACACAATGTAGTGCCTGACGGTCCATATGAAGTCGACTACCTCCATAAAGTTCATCACCCACAAGTGGGTGACCTAAAGACGACATATGTACACGAATTTGATGTGTACGTCCTGTATGCAATTTAAGGCCTATATGTGTCATCGGTTCAGCCCCTATATAAAAACGTTGGATGACGGTTACATCCGTATGAGCATATTGCCCATCCTCACGTACTTCTCGCTCAATAATGCTCGTTTCTTTACGCCCAATAGGTGCCACGATTGATTGGTTATCCTGGTCAACATGTCCGTGGACAATTGCCTCATATTGCCTTGAAATCTCCCCATTACGCTGAGCCAAGCCTGTTAAATGATGAATATGTGCATGCTTAGCAATACAGAGTAAACCTGAAGTATCTCGGTCAAGTCTCGTTACAATATGTGCAGTGGACGGTAATCCTTGCTGCTCAAAGTAGCCACAAACTAGATTGGCAATACTATTGGTTGGGTGTTCACGTGAGGGAATCGTACTTTGGTGAGCCGGTTTATTTAACACCAAGATTGTATCATCTTCATATACAATAGCCAAATCACCATGCTCGATTATGAGCCCCTCACTCTTTTCCTCAGGAGGAAATGTCACTTCCACACAATCATCAACTCGAAGGGCATGTCTCACATTACGTTCGATGCCATTCACCGTTAATAACCCTCCATCGAACTTTATAGCTGTTAATGCTCGTTTAGATATACGCCATTCTTGTAGAGCTTCTCGTAATAATTGGCCTTCTTTCTTAGCCATAAAGCGCAATGTAAATCTTGAATCCATCTTACTCATTTGCAACGAAAGATTCATGCACACGCTCCCAAAATGGGAATGGACGGAAACGTGCGAAACGTACTCTTTCATTAGCTACGTTAAATACAATTGCCTTTACATCACCCTGTGTAATTTGTAAATGGTCCACAGTCATATTAAAATTTTGCTCATTTACTGGACGTAAAACACAATGATGGTGGGCGGGTAAAATTAATGGAGAACCAACTGTCCTGAATACACGATTATTAATCGATGCAATTTCTGTAATTTGAAGTGCTGCTAAAGTTGGATGGATGATTGCTCCTCCAAGTGCTTTATTGTAGGCTGTACTTCCAGAAGGAGTTGACACACAAAGACCATCTCCTCTGAAACGTTCGAATTGATTGCCATTTA
The DNA here is from genome assembly GCF_019091145.1 of Lysinibacillus sp. GbtcB16. Lineage (NCBI taxonomy): Bacteria > Bacillati > Bacillota > Bacilli > Caryophanales > Bacillaceae > Lysinibacillus > Lysinibacillus sp. GbtcB16. Next base: position 145,003 of record NZ_JAGXJV010000001.1, on the reverse strand, counting down.
ACTCAACGTCCATTACAAGTGTGACATCTGGCGACTTAACTGTTGCCTCGTTTAAAGCTAGATACGTATTTGACTCTGCATTATGATGCTCCACCTTCACTTCTAACAGCGGATATTCCACCACATTAAAATCCTTTTTAGCAATGGACAAAACTAACTTTTCTAATTCTGAAGGCTTCCAGTCTGCATAAAAACCTAGGTGTCCTGTATGGATGCCGACAAATGCCACTTGATCTAATAAATGAGAATATCGATGAAAGGCATGTAAAAGCGTCCCATCTCCACCTATAGAGACAACAATTTCTGGTGCTTCCTCATCATACGTTAAGCCAAAATCCTGTAAGTAGGTTTTAGCTAGCTCCATTAGCTCATTGGATTGTGCATCTCGACGTGATTGAATCGCAAATTTCATTGTGAGTCACGCTCCTTCTCCGATAGTAAATTAGGATTCGATGCTTCCTTGTATTCGCTGAAATACGCCTGTGCTTCTTGAATTTCACTACGAATAGATGACATTTCCTCATCTAAGCGAAATGCTGCCTCAGCCGCACTTTGCAAGCGATTTTTTATTTCCTCTGGGAACATGCCCTTATATTTATAATTTAAAGAGTGCTCAATAGATGCCCAAAAATTCATAGCGAGTGTTCGTATTTGGATTTCGGCTAACACTACCTTTTTCCCCTGGATCGTTTCAACAGGATATTCAACAATCATATGGTAGGAGCGATAACCACTTGGTTTATTATGTGTAATATAATCGCGTTCTTCCACTACACGCATATCTTTTCGTTGACGAATAAGCTCCGTTACTGTAGCAATATCATCAACAAATTGACACATAATTCGAAGACCGGCAATATCACCAAGTTCATCACCAAGTTGTTTAGATGGCTCAAAAGCTAACCCTTTTTCCAATGTTTTATCATATATACTTGCTAAGGGCTTTACACGACCTGTTACAAATTCGATAGGTGAATTGGCATTAACAATACCGAATTGCGAACGCATGCCCTTTAATTTTACTTTTAGTTCATCTACTGCTTGTTTATAAGGACTTAAAAATATTTCCCATTGTCCCATCACAAAAACCTCCCGACATTCGGTATCGAACACCGTCTGTTCGTTTTGTCTTTCTATTCAGCGAGAATTGCCTTGAAGTGTTGTTCCACTGTTTGGACAAATTCTGCCCCGTAATTGTAATTTCCTTCAATATTATACACGAGCATTTCCAATTCATCGTAGAAATTTGTAAGCTCGATTGCTTCTTCACTTATTCGTAGTATTGGATCTTTCTTTTTTTGTAAAATATGTACAAGATTTTCCCAACTACTCGGTGGAAAACGCAAGTAATGATAGTCTTCGCCTGCATCCAGTAGATAAATAAATGCAAAATCATCTGAGTCTGCAATAAGTTGTCCAGCAGGTTTTAACTGTAAATTTACTTCATTGTCGTTTAAACTAAAATGAAGTTGATCTTGTTCAAAATTCGATGTTTCTATTGTATAAATTTTACGCACGTGCGGTTCCCCTTTTCGTTGTACTCTTCCTCTTATTTTAGCACAGAGGGTAAATAGTTGCAGTGTGTAAATGTTAAATCAAGCGAAACAGCGAATGAAAAATAAAAAAATAAATAGGTGAATATAAATGACACAAGAAATTGAAATCGAGTTTAAAAATCTCCTAACTAAACATCAATACGAGCAACTATTACAAGATTTCCACATTCGTAATAATGCTATTCATCGTCAAACAAATCATTATTTCGACACACCTACTCATGCGATTCGCAAGCTACAAAGTGGACTGCGCATTAGGCAAATCGGTGAATATTATGAATGTACACTTAAAGAAAAAAATGCTGAGCATGCTCACCTTGAAACTACGGACCAATTAACAGCACATCAAGCCCAGAAAATGTTAGAGGGCGAAGGCTTCTTTGCTCAAGAGGTTGCCAAAAAACTTGCCCTTCATGGGATTCCATTAGACCAATTACGGGTGTTTGGCTCACTTACTACAGATCGTGTCGAAATTCCGTATAAAGAGGGACTTCTTGTTTTTGACCATTCTTACTATTTGCAGTGCGACGATTATGAGGTAGAATATGAAGCAAAAGATGCCATAAAAGGAAAAGCAATCTTCGACGAATTTTTACAACAATATGGTATTCCTAAGCAGGAAACTGATAAGAAAATCGCCCGCTTTATGAAGGCTTTACAGCAGCAAAATTCATAATAGTATAAAAAGAAAGGTGACTAACTTCTTGGATATTCAATCACTAAGATCTTTAATGGAGATTCAAGCATTACAAACACTTGGATCGACAGATGGTTCATCCACAAACGCTTTGACAGACAATCAATCTATTTTCTCTGACATGATGAATGAATTATTAGGGGACGCTTCAACTGCCAGCAATGCCAAGCTTTCTAGCTTACTAGGTTTAGGCACAGCAAGCGCTGATATCTTCAATCAGTTAGCTAATACTTCAGAAGGCACGCTTGAATCATTGTTATACAAAGGTTCTAATGCTGTGTACGTTCCTGAATCCGTTAAGCAGGCATTAGCAAGCTCTTATGGACATACAAAACTCGATTCCTATGTTTCAGATAATGTTATTGGCTCAACTGCCTATGCAAACTCTTTGGCAGGAGCAGATCAATATGCTGCTATTATAGAAAAGGCCTCAGCAACCTATGGTGTACCTGAGAAGCTTATTGCAGCCGTTATAAAACAAGAATCTAATTTTAATCCATCTGTAGTTAGTCATGCAGGAGCGCAGGGCTTGATGCAATTAATGCCTCAAACAGCACAGTATCTAGGAGTTACCAATGCTTTTGATCCAGAGCAAAATATTATGGCTGGGGCAAAATATTTGCGCCAAATGCTAGATAAGTTTAATAATGATCCTACACTAGCATTAGCAGCCTATAATGCTGGCGCTTCTCGTGTCACAAAATATGGAGGCATCCCTCCTTTCAAAGAAACACAGAATTATGTCAAAAAAGTAATGAATTACTTCACAGTGTAATCGCATTTTTCTTACTATCTATCTATTTTCCAACAAATTTCACCCTCTGTGGTGAAATTTGTGCTTTTATAGCGAACAACAATTCGAAAGAGCTCTTTATTTGTGAAAACGAAAAGACGTTGATAGAATGAAGGTAGTCACAAGAAATTCACATTTTAATGACGGAGTATATAAATGGTACTTTACGATATAAAGAATTAAAGGAGCATATAACTTATGAGTCGAAAATACACTGTTCCTTATGAGGAGCTGGGGGCTGAAAAACTGGCAGAGCTTATTCATGCATTCTATAAAAGAGTTGCTCAGCATCCTGATCTTATTCCAATCTTTCCAGAGGATTTAACAGAGACAGCCCGTAAGCAAATTCAATTTCAAACACAGTATTTAGGTGGACCAAATCTCTTTACTGAAGAACATGGACATCCAATGATGCGTGCACGTCATATGAATTTTCCGATTACACCAGATCGCGCACAAGCTTGGCTGGAATGTATGTCAGAAGCTATGGATGAAGTAGGTTTGGAAGGGAAGTTCCGTGAAACTTATTATCAACGTTTAGTATTAACAGCTCATCACATGGTTAATACGCCTAATGACGATGAGGGGGAATTGTTACGTGAATAATATTCAAATGCTACAAGAACCAACGCCAACGATTTCTACTGCCAATAAGCCTATTGAATTGTATATTTTCGTAGATCCACTTTGTCCTGAAGCTTTTAGTATGCAGGCTGTGCTTCGTAAATTACAGCTTGAATACAACCATTACTTCACTTGGCGCTTTGTTCTAAGCACTGAGCTTACCTCTTTAAACTGCTTAAGCAAGCGTGTAAAGGGTTGTATATCAGGCATAGAGCTAGATATTAATCACCCTGTATTACCTTCTATCGCTATTAAAGCGGCCGAATTACAGGGCAAACGCGCAGGTGCACGATATTTATCGAAATTACAAGAATATGTATTACTAAGCCATCAAGATGTAAACTCCTATGCTACTCTTTTAAAGATCGCAGAGGATATTCAACTAGATATGAATGAATTTACCGTTGACTTCGGCTCAAAGGAAGCAGCACGAGCTTTCCAATGTGATTTATACATTAAACGTGAAATGGAAGTTGACGAAGTCCCAAGTATTGTATTTTTCAATGAATGTATAGAAGATGAGGGACTAAAGGTTAGTGGTAGCTATGCCTATGAAGTTTATGAACATATTTTAGAAGAAATGCTCAATGAACAGCTTGTACGTCAGCCTTTACCATCAATAGAGGACTTATTTTCAAAATTCCATACACTTTCTACAAATGAAATAGCATTTATCTATTCATTAACAGAACAAGCAGCCGAACGTGAACTAAAGAAACGTATGCTGCAACAAAAGATTGAACGAATCCAGACAACTCACGCTACATTATGGCGTCTTAAATAATACACGTTAAGGACTTAGCTAATAATCATTAGTTGAGTCCTTATTTTATTACATAAAAACAAAGAAACGCCTCTATCCTCGACCGATAGAGACGCTTCTTTTTCACAAAGGGGATGGGAGAAATGTTCACGTTCAAACAAAGGGGTGTATGTTTGTTTTGTGATTTATTTCACAAGAATTACTCTATCATGGAATAATATATTTAGCAATGAATCCAATACTAGATTCACAAATTTGTCAAATAGAAAGCGATTTCAAACAGTATTTTTCCAAGATGCACTCTTTTAAAGTATTTATAAATCAAAAAAAATCATTATTCTTTCCATTCAATTAAAGCTGGCTATAAAAAAAACAGGCTATAGGAATATTCCTATAGCCCAATAAATTAGTTATTTAACAATAATTTTTCTAATTCAATTAAACGCTCTTCAAATACTTTACAAGCATCCTCTATTGGCTTCGCGACGTTCATATCAACACCTGCTGCCTTTAATACTTCAATTGGGAAATCCGAGCAACCTGCTTTTAAGAAGTTATTAATATAACGTTCTACAGCCGGTTCACCCTCCTCTAAAATCTGTTTACTCAATGCTGTAGCTGCCGATTTACCTGTCGCATATTGATAAACATAGTAATTATAATAGAAGTGCGGAATACGTGCCCACTCTAAACCAATTTCCTCATCCACAACCATATCATCACCGAAGTATTTTTTATTAAGTTCATAATACACTTCAGTCAATCGATCGGCTGTCAAAGACTCACCATTCTTATCCATTTGATGAATTAGGTGTTCGAATTCAGCAAACATTGTTTGTCTGAAAACTGTACTTCTGAAACCGTCTAACCAATGATTTAGCAAGTAGATTTTTTGTTGAGGGTCATCAATGGTTTTAAGTAAATAGTCATTTAATAGTTCTTCATTACATGTTGAAGCAACCTCAGCGACAAAAATAGAGTAATCCCCATAAACAAATGGCTGATTATTTCTTGAATAATAACTATGAACACTATGACCAAATTCATGTGCCAACGTAAAGAGATTATTCACATTATCTTGCCAATTCATTAGAATATAAGGATTTGTTCCATAAGCACCGGATGAGTATGCACCACTTCGTTTCCCTTTATTCTCTAAAACATCTACCCAACGGTTATCTAGTCCGTTTTGAACGATGTTTTGATATTCCTCACCTAATGGCGCTAAAGCCTTCACTAAAATATCTTTAGCTTCGTCGTAAGTAACCTTCATTTCCACCTCTTTTACAAGAGGTGCAAATAAATCCCACATATGCAATTCATCCACACCTAAAAGCTTCTTACGTAACGAAATATAGCGCTGCATCGCAGGTAAATGCTTATGAATCGTTTCTACTAGTTGATCGTAAACATTTTCAGGAATGAAATTATTAGACATTGCTGCCTCACGTGCAGAGTCATAATGACGAATACGAGCACTCACATTATGTTTCTTCACATTCCCTGTTAGCGTTGACGAGAACGTATTTTTAAACTTGCCATATGTTGCGTACATGGCTTTAAAAGCACCTTCACGAACTGAGCGTTCTTTGCTCTCTAAAAACTTGATATAGTTACCATGCGTAAGTTGTACTTCTTCCCCATCTTCATTTTTCACGTAAGGGAATTCCAAATCCGCATTATTTAACATGCTGAATGTATTAGAGGCAGTGCCAGTTACCTCAGACATTTGAGCGAGTAATGCTTCCTGTTCCGCTGGTAAGACATGTGGACGTGCCATTGTTATTTCTTTTAATGATTGCTTGTACAATTGTAGATCTTGATTTTCAGCTAAATAGCTTTCGATTGTTTCTTCATTTAATGCCAAAATTTCTGGCGTTAAAAATGATAGACCAGCAGAAATACTCGTTGCCAATGTTTGAATACGGCTATTCATATCTTGATAAAAACTATTTGTCGTATCCTGATCATAGCGCATATGAGCATATGTGTAGAGCTTCATTGCACGTTCATAAATATGATCGTGATACTGTAAAGCTGCTAATAATGCTTGTGCTCCATTATTTAAAGTACCTGCAAAACTAGATGCTTTTTTAGCAAGCTCTGCAACTTCCTTGAACTCATCTTCCCAAAGTGCTTCGGATGCAAAAATATCCTCTAATCGCCATGTTAATTCTTCAGGTACCTCATTTCGTACCAAAATTTGATTACTGTTACTAGCCATGTGCATGCCAGCCCCCTTTAAATGTGCTTTTTTTCCCTATACTCTCATATTTTCTCAGTATATTGCGGCAATTGCAAATAATTGCGCGTACACTATCTCACAAATATCCTGTAGTTTCTGATCTTGTTCTATTCCTTTCAAAATGAGGCTATATTGTTGAATAGCTTTAACTGCCTGTCTGGTATATTCTAAGTGAGACTGCATGAGAAAATTTTGAATATGGTGTTTTTTTAATTCATATGGCTCTAAACCTAACTGTTGACTAAAATGCAACAGCATCGTTTGCCATTCACTTGAAAATAGTGAAATTGCTGTCCCATCTTTTACCGGAATACCAATATAAGAAGGCATTGCCGAAATAGAAAAATTCAACCCATAACAACTTCGTAAAAATGTATCCTGCACCCCTTGTTTACTGTGTAGGAGGCGCCTATTTGCAAATTGCTGGCAAGCATGTTTATATAGCTGCCAATACTGTTGAAATTCTTCTAAGGAAATGCAAGTTGGTAAATAAAATGGAAAGCGTTGCTTATCTATGGGGATTTTTTGGACTTTCCCTATAAAAGTATGCCCATGCACATAAAGGAGATTCGTCCAATATTCAAAATAGGCTGTCTTGGCATTATAGGTCATTAAATAAGGAAGGCCTGTTGAAGTAGGCATGAATGACTTTTGTAGTAATGGAGGAATACTTATTTTTCTAATTCCATTAATTGCTTCGTATCTTTGAGGCGTTACAAAGAGCCAAATGGCTTGAATATTATTTTTTTCATAGCCTGTTGTCCGCTCCTGCCATTTATGATGAGTAAGTGGGCTACATTGAAATTCCAGTGCGACGTTGTTAGTTTCTAACGCAACAAGCAAATCTGGACGCTGAGAAAGCTCTGTTAAATAAGGCTCCAACTTCACTTTATGTCCAAGCTTTTGTAGCCATTCAAACAATTGAATTTTACCTTGTAAATGAAGTTTTGATTCACCTTCAGCAAATAATTTCGGACATTGACTTTGCGTATGATGTGCAAAATGCGGGATATTATAGGAACCAATTTTTAAATGAACTGGTTCTAGACATTGAGGACAAAAAAATGTCATCTGGCGCCTATATGTCTGCAATGCTTTTCTCGTATATTGATATGCGTGAAAAAGCTGCTGTAAATTATTATAGGCAATTAGCATATAATCAGCTCCTTTTTGGCCAACTATAGTAAAAATTATTAGCTATCACAAATTAAAAGCTGTTTTTTCTTGAAATTTATGAAATGCCACACTACTGAGCTTTTCGTATAAAAAAACTGTAGTGAATCTCGATAAATTTACCGAGTTCACTACAGTCTAAAAAATCAAGTAAACATATGCTTAAGCAAAGTATTTTCGAACTGTCTCAAAGCAATTAAATTCCATTATTTTTTCGCCGTACTCCTCTAAACGATGAATCGTAAAATTAGATGGCGTTAAAAATTCTTTGATGACCGCATTTCGATCGTGACGATTTAATTCTTCATCTGCATTTCCGAAATCAACCACTAAATAGTACCAATTTTCATATTTAAATAATGAGGAATCCACTAATTCGTCCGTCATTCGTTTTGCAACAGGGATTAACTCATCAATATCTTTAAATTTATATACATAAATGTCTGTATCCATAAATAATTCTGATTCATCCATGTCACCAAATTGAGTTAGTTGGCTAAGAAGATCGTCCCCAACTTCATCGAATGGTGCAAACATCTCTTTGTGTTCATCAAAATTCGAATGACCATCTAATGTTTCACCGTCTTTTAAGATATGTGCACGTGTGACAATGATTTCTAAGCCTACTTCAGATGCATTGATATGAATCCAAATCGGACCTTCTACATCAAAATAATCCTCCGTATTTACTTCATCAATCATATCCCAAAAAAGCTGTTCACCCTTTGCTCGATTGTACCAGATTTCTTCACGACTATAGCCGCGATCCTCTATATCATTGTACGTAATAAAGAGCTTAAGTGTATTTTCATTTACACGTTCGATGTCCACTAGACCTCATCTCCCTTCACTGTCATATGTCGAAAAACAGTTTTGTTTCATTAGTATGCTTTTATTCTTTGTTTTTAACCTTCATACTGCATTTGTTTTTCAACCTTTGACCACACCAGTAAAACCACACGAGGAACTGCAAACATTAAATTTTTTTATTTACAGTTGTCTCTAACACTATTGTATGCTGTTCTGTCATAAAATGAAAAGGATATACACCATTTCACAGAAGATATTTGAATTATTGAAATTGTAGTAAACTATTTAACTTAAATCAAGTTTAACATACTTTAACGGAAATATATGACTTTGCCCTATTAATTATTATACTTTATATAGCAGGTTTTACATAAGTAAAACATAAAAAAATAGATGTCACAATATGCATCTCACATCTGTAACATCTACTACTTATTTTATTCAGAATAGATAAAATTAATTCACCATTCTTTGTGCTTCTTGCAACTGATATGCTCGAACTTTTCGAGGTAAGAAACGGCGAATTTCATCTTCGTTATAGCCAACTTGTAGACGTTTTTCATCTAGAATGATTGGTCGGCGTAATAAACCAGGATATTCCTGAATTAATTCATATAAACGTTGTAAAGGTAAACTTTCCACATCTACATTTAATTTTTGGAATATTTTAGAACGCGTTGAAATAATTTCATCTGTGCCATCTTCCGTCATACGTAAGATTTTTTTAATTTCACTAATACTTAGTGGTTCAGAAAATATATTACGTTCTGTATAGGGAATTTCGTGCTCCTCTAGCCATGCTTTCGCTTTACGGCAAGAGGTACAACTTGGTGATGTAAATAGAGTTACGATCATTCGTTCTGACACATCCTTTCATTTTGTAATCATATCTATAAACCAGTGTGTTAAATTAGAATTAATGTAATGTAAAATACACAGTACCATTATACAGCACTCCGCTGTTTTTGAATATAGTTCCAATAAAAAAAAGAATGAGCGTCTTGCTAAATTTTCTGTCTTTTTATATACCTTTTAATGTATATACTTTTTTCACAACATTCCGAACTACTACTACTATTCCCACTTTAAGTGTATTTTAAACATCTTTTTACGTCGCTCCGCTGTTCTCATTTACCTAAAATAAACGAGAAAATTGTCAATTCGACATGTACACCACAAGTTAATTTTAATAAAAAAGTTTCTTTTTATAACAAATTTACACAACAAAAAAAGCATATAATTTTTTCTCTAAAAAAAACACCGCCAAAAGTCTGACTTTACACAATGAAATCTTTATAATATAATTCAATGCAATAAAATCAATTTCATGTTAAATTGAGAAAAACGCTGACGAAGAGTAGTACATATGTTAATGAAACGTTTAGAGAGTCTGTGGTTGGTGAAAACAGATCGTGGGGCATATGGAATGGACTTCCGAGTTAGCTTTGTGAACGTTTCATGAATAGAAACTACTAGCAAGGCTCGTCCCTTCACGTTACGAAGCTGAGTGGCCGTTAAGGCAAGCTGGGTGGTACCGCGGATTCAAACATCATTCGTCCCTTCATTAGAAAAAGTCTAATGAGGACGCGTGATGTTTTTTATTTGAATTCGAGGAGGAAATTTTCATGACAACCATCTTTTCAGGTGTACAGCCTACAGGAATTGTAACTTTAGGGAACTACTTAGGAGCCTTCAAGCAATTCCCTGCCCTTCAAGATGAAGGAGATGCAATCTATTGCATCGTCGATCAACACGCTATTACAGTCGCTCAAGATCCAAAGGAATTACGAGAAAGTATTCGTAAGCTTGCTGCTACTTATATTGCAACTGGCATCGATCCTAAAAAGTCTACATTATTTATTCAATCAGAGGTGCCAGCACATGCTCAGGCAGGATGGATGTTACAGTGTGTTGCATCTATCGGTGAACTTGAACGTATGACACAATTTAAAGATAAATCTAATGGTAAAGAGAGTGTCTCTGCTGCTCTTTTAACATACCCACCATTGATGGCTGCAGACATTCTACTTTATAACACAAATATTGTCCCAGTGGGCGATGATCAGAAACAACATATCGAGTTAACACGTGATCTAGCAGAACGCTTTAATAAACGTTATGGTGACGTTTTAACAATTCCAGAGATTCAATTACCAAAAGCTGGTGCTCGCATTAAATCTCTACAAGAGCCAACAAAAAAAATGAGCAAATCTGATCCCAATACAAAGGCGACAATCAGATTGCTAGACACAGCAAAAGACATTGAGAAAAAAATTAAATCAGCTGTTACTGATTCTGATGGTATCGTAGCATTTGATGTAGAAAATAAACCAGGTGTTTCAAATTTATTGACGATTGAATCGGCTATTTCAGGTATTTCTATTGATGATCTCGTTAAAAAATATGAAGGCATTGGCTATGGTGGCTTCAAGCAAGGTGTAGCTACTGCTGTAATCGATCACCTGACGCCAATTCAAGAAAAATTCTATCATTTAGTAGAATCCTCTGAATTAGACGTCATCCTTGATGAAGGTGCTGAAAAAGCAAATGCAATTGCCAGTGCCACATTAAAACGTATGGAAGAGGCAATGGGCCTTGGGCGTGCACGCCGCTAATCATTTCATTTATAGCTTATCTGACGTTCGATCAAAGCCTATATCAAGAACGACAGCACATATGATGATACAAGCACCAACCGCCATATAAAATTCCGTAGTTTGAAAAATAAATTTGAACACAACTTTCCAAGAGTACCCTAGCGTACGGTAATTTAAATACAATATAAGATTCCCTATTGAGAGGATCATGAGACCATAGCTTACTAAAAATAAAAAGAGACGGAACAATGTAACGGCATCCTTTCTATTTCTTCTTACTTATCATTTATTCACAAAACTATAAAAAAAGACGTCAACCAATTAAATTTGGCTGACGTTTTTTGAGTTTAGATGTACTATTTATGCTTCATATTTTTTAAATAGAAGACTTGCATTATGACCACCAAAACCAAGAGAATTACTCATTGCATATTGAATATTTGCTTCTCTCGCTTCATTTGGAACATAATCTAAATCACAATCAGGATCTGGATCTGTTAAATTAATTGTTGGTGGTAATATACCTTCTTTAAGTGCAAGAGCGGTAAAAATAGCTTCTACGCCCCCTGCTGCCCCTAATAAGTGTCCTGTCATAGATTTTGTAGAACTCATAGCTAGGTTATAAGCATGGTCACCGAAAGCAGTTTTAACAGCTTGTGTTTCAAATAAGTCATTATATGGCGTACTAGTACCATGTGCATTGATATAATCAACTTGAGATGCCTCTACACCAGCATCTGTCAATGCTTGCATCATTGCACGTGCGGCACCTTCACCCTCTGGAGCTGGAGCAGTAATATGATGAGCATCACCTGTTGCACCATAACCTAATACTTCCGCATAGATTTTAGCGCCACGAGCTTTTGCATGTTCGTATTCTTCTAAGATGACAATACCTGCACCTTCACCAATAATAAATCCATCACGATTTTTATCAAATGGACGGCATGCTTCCCTTGGATTTTGATTTAAAGATAATGCAGTATTGGCACAGAAACCTGCGACAGCCATTGTTACGATTGGTGATTCCGCACCACCTGAAATCATAACATCTGCATCCCCACGTTCAATAACTTTAAAAGCATCTCCAATTGAGTTTGTTCCAGAAGCACATGCTGTTACTGAGCAAGAGTTAATTCCCTTTGCACCTAAATGAATCGACACTTGACCTGAAGCCATATCTGGAATCATCATTGGAATGAAGAATGGGCTAACTCGTCTTGCCCCGCGCTCTTGGAATGTTAAAAACTGTTGCTCATAGGTTTCCATTCCACCAATACCCGAACCAATCCAAACACCCGCACGTGGAGCTAACTCCTCATCAATTGTTAGCTGTGCATCTTCCATAGCCATGATTGAAGCAGCTAATGCATAATGTGTAAAGCGGTCCATCTTTCGAGCTTCTTTACGATCAATATATTTTTCAATATCAAAATCTTTCACTTCTGCTGCAATTTTGGCTGCAAAAAGCTCTTTATTTAAACGTGTTAGCTCACCAATGCCAGATTTACCAGCTTTAATGTTCGCCCATGTTTCTTCGATGCTATTTCCTAGTGGTGTAACTGCGCCAATTCCTGTAATTACTACTCGTCTTTTACTCATTGTCTTACTCCCCTCAAGCATTTTTCCTACTTATTTTCCCCATCTCATGGCTACGGCACCCCATGTTAAGCCGCCACCAAAACCAACAAGGACTAATAAATCATCCTCTTTAATTTTACCTGCTTCAAGCTCATCTACCAAGGAAATACCAATCGATGCTGCAGAAGTATTCCCATATTTATGAATCGTTTTTGACATTTTTTCTGGTGGTAGCTCTAATCGCTCACGAGCAGATTCCATAATACGTATATTCGCCTGATGCGGCACTAAAAAATCTACGTCTTCTTTTGTTAATCCTGCTTTATCTAACACACTGACAGCCGATTCACCCATCTGACGTACAGCAAATTTAAATACTTCACGACCATTCATGGCAATTGTATCTTGTTTTGTTAAATAAAGATTTTTACCGCCTGTGCCATCTGCACCAAGCTCAAATGATAAAATACCTCTGCCTTCAGATACTGGCCCTACAACTGCTGCGCTCGCGCCATCACCGAATAATACTGCTGTATTTCGATCGTTCCAATCAATGACTTTTGACAGCTTTTCAACACCTACTACTAAGACATATTTATAAGTGTTTGCCTCTACAAAATGTTTAGCTGTCACTAAACTATATATAAATCCTGCACATGCGGCTGCTTGATCCATCGCCGCAGCATTTACTGCTCCGAGTTGTTCCTGAACCATACATGCTACACTTGGGAAAGTTTGATCCTGTGTGACAGTTGCTACAAGTATTAACCCAATCTCCTCAGGCGTAATACCCGCTTTTGCAATAGCTTCTTTAGCAGCGGCTACTGCTAAATCTGAAGTTTCCTGATCATCTGCCGCAAAATGACGTTCTTCAATGCCTGTTCGCGTACGAATCCACTCATCCGAAGTATCCATTATTTTTTCTAAATCAAAATTTGTCACGACTTTCTCAGGAACATATTTGCCTATTCCTAAAATACCAGCGTTCATATAGCAACCCCTCAGCTTTCTTACTATCAATTATTAGTAACTGGTCATAATTATAACGCATAGTAAAGGAATGACGCAAGATGATTTAAAATTATTGTGTATTGAACGAGTCGTTTCTTTGTTATTGAAAGTAAGCTTAGCCTTATACTACGTATAGCTTGAAGTCTATAGAGTTTCCAAATTCCCTTTTTCAGGTTTGCATACTTTGGCAAATTGAATGCCGCAAAAAATACCTGAGAATTATAAAATGCAAAACCTTGTATTTGTTGTGACAAATTCGCCATGTTTCACATAAAAGATTCATTTTTTTTCGATTTATGTTATGATATGATAATGAATATGAGTAAAAACTTATGATGAAAAAAGTTCGGTTGAGGTGAAATTAATGCAATATATCGTAACGTTCGTATGGTCATTCCTACTAGTTTCAATGTTAAACTATGTAGTCAGCTCTGTACTTGGTGCACCATTTGATTTTAAGACAGGGGCAATCGTTTCAGTTGTATTCTCCATCTTAATTTTTATTATTGGAGCAATCATTCCAAACGATCCTACACCAGAAGCTGCAGACCATCATTAATTCAGCTAGAAAAAACCTGTTCCGCATTATGCGAAACAGGTTTTTTCTGTTATTTTTCCACTATACAATGGCCATCATGCATTTTTACATGCAATGTTTCTCCAGGCAATACCTCGCCTCGTAGCAGTTCCTTAGCCACTGCCGTTTCGATATGGCGTTGTACAAAGCGCTTTAGTGGTCTTGCCCCAAATTGAGCATCTGCTCCTTGTAGAACAACCCAATCAATAACTTCTTGGTCGACAGCTAATGTAATTTCCTGTTCAGCCACACGGTTAATTAACTGCTCTACATACTTCCAAGCAATTGCTGTAAAGTGTTTATTTGATAAGGCATGGAAAAAGATAATATCATCCATACGGTTTAATAACTCTGGTTTGAAATGCTGTCTGAGAGCAGTCATAACCAAGTCTTCAACGGTTGGATCGTCATCTTTTGCCTCCATTAAATAACTAGAGCCGATATTCGACGTTAAAATTACTACGGTATTTGTAAAATTGACCATACGTCCTTGACTATCTGTAATTCTTCCGTCATCTAAAATTTGCAATAAAATATTAGCCACATCTGGGTGTGCTTTTTCAATTTCATCTAATAACACTACAGAATAAGGGTTACGACGGACAGCTTCCGTTAATTGACCGCCTTCCTCATAGCCAATGTACCCTGGAGGAGCACCAACTAAGCGAGACACACTATGCTTCTCCATATATTCGCTCATATCAATTCGAATAAAATGATCTTCTGAATCAAATAATTGAGCAGCTAGTGCCTTAGCAAGCTCTGTTTTACCAACACCTGTCGGACCTAAGAATAAAAAGCTACCAATTGGACGATGCGGATCTTTAATACCTGCACGAGCACGCCATACAGCCTCTGTTACTAATTGAACAGCTGTATCTTGGCCAACTACGCGTTCATGTAATGTATCTTTTAAACGTAATAGTTTTTCGCGCTCGCCTTCCACTAATTTTGTCACAGGAATACCTGTCCAGCGAGAAACAATTGCTGCGATTTCTTCAGCTGTCACTTCTTCACGTAAAATACGGGACTCTGCGCCGCTTTCTAATTCTTTTTCGAGCACCTGAATGTCTTTTTCAAGTGTTGGAATTTTACCATGACGTAATTCTGCAGCTTTATTTAAATCATACTTACTTTCCGCTTCATCTAAATCACGACGGTACTTATCTAATGTCTCGCGTTTTTTCTGAATATCATGTAGCTTTTCCTTTTCTGCCTCCCATTGTTGCCGCATTCCTTCAGAGGACTCTTTTAACTTTGCCAATTCCTCTCGTAATTGCTCCAGACGCTTTTTACTTGCTTCGTCCTTTTCCTTACGCAACGCTTGTTCTTCAATTTCTAACTGCATAATACGACGAGTCACGGCATCAAGTTCCTGTGGCATTGAATCAATTTCTGTTCGAATCATTGCACATGCCTCATCGATTAAATCAATCGCCTTATCTGGTAAAAATCGCTCTGTAATATAACGATTGGAGAGTTCTGCTGCGGCCACAATCGCACGGTCATGAATACGTACTGCATGATGTAATTCAAAGCGCTCTTTTAAGCCTCTTAAAATAGACACAGTATCCTCAATAGAAGGCTCACGTACAAGAACTTGCTGGAATCGGCGTTCTAAGGCAGGATCTTTTTCAATATACATACGATATTCATCTAATGTAGTAGCACCGATACAATGTAATTCACCACGAGCTAGCATGGGTTTTAACATATTTCCTGCATCCATAGCGCCATCCGTTTTGCCTGCGCCTACAATTGTATGAATTTCATCAATAAATAAAATGATTTGACCTTCTGAATCTTTCACTTCTTTTAACACGCCTTTTAAACGCTCTTCAAATTGGCCACGGTAGCTTGCACCTGCAATTAAGGCACTCATATCCAGCTCGTATAGCACGCACTCTTTCAAGCCCTCTGGTACATCACCCTTCACAATACGTTGAGCTAAACCTTCTACAATCGCTGTTTTACCAACTCCTGGCTCACCAATTAATACAGGATTATTTTTTGTTTTACGCGTTAAGATGCGAATGACATTTCGAATTTCCTCATCGCGCCCAATGACAGGATCCATTTTGCCATTTTTAACTTCTTCTATTAAATTACGTCCAAATTGCTCTAATGGCTTTTGATTATCTGTTTGTTGAAATTGCATAACTAGCACTCCTTTACTTTAATATTTCGCATAATTTTTATACCCATTCTGGTTCTTTTTAAAAGTTTGACCTTCTTTGACTAACTTTATTTTACATCACTCGACAGTTCTTCGCAAAGAAATAGCACTAAATTTTTACACTTATTCATGAAAATTTACGTTATAATAATAGTATGTTTCTATGTTTTAGTATCGAAAAATCCACTGTCCTTTTGTAATAATCGCCATTTATTACAAAAAGAAAGCGATGTGTTGGAGATATGGTTTCAATGGATAATATGTTTGAAAAAATTATGGACCTTTTTCAAAAGCATGGTGTTTTTATTAAAGTAAATAAAGGGAATAAAATTTTTCTAGAGGGTGAACGGTCAAAGGAAATATACTATATTAAGTCAGGTGTTATATCGATTAGTCAAGAAACTGAGGCAGGTAAGGAATTGACGATTCGTATATGTGGTCCTGATAGTATCATTGGAGAGGGTTCATTATTTTGTAACCTTGTCTATAACTCCATGACTGCAAAAGTTTTAGAATCTGCTACGCTATATGTTTTAAGTCGAAAGTCATTAGAACATTTACTGGAAGAACAGCCTACAATCATGGTGGAATACATGAAGTGGCTTCAGACAGAAAATTTAAAACATCAGAGTCGTTTGCGTGATTTAGTGTTAAATGGTAAAAAGGGTGCCTTGTTTTCAACACTCATTCGTCTATCTAATACGTATGGTAAACCTTTAGAGGATGGTTCCATTTTTATTGAGTTTCAACTAACAAATACGGAAATTGCAAATTTGTGTGCGACTAGTCGTGAAATGATCAATCGTATGTTGAATGATTTAAAAAAACATGACATTTTGACTTTTGACAAAGGCTTTATTACTATTCATGATTTACAATTTTTAAAAAATGAGATTGCCTGCGAAAATTGTCCATTACAAGTATGCCGTATCGATTAATTCGTTACATGCTAAATCCCTGCTTATTTCTTATAAGCAGGGATTTTTAATAGCCACTATTAGCGTACACCCAATGCCATTTTTGCATAGCGTGACATTTTATCTTTTGACCAAGGTGGATTCCATACAATGTTTACATTTGTACTTTTCACTTCCGGAAGTTCATTTAATGCTGTATTCACTTGATCCACAATTACTGGGCCAAGTGGACACCCCATCGATGTTAGCGTCATTGTAACCGTCGCTACACCTTCATCATCTAATTCTACATCATATACTAAACCTAAGTTGACGATATCAATTCCAAGCTCAGGGTCAATTACGTTTTCTAATGCACCTAACATGCTATCTTTCATATCTTGATCCATTCCCATTTCTCCTTCCATCATAGTGTTAACCTTATCATAGCAGATGCATCATATTATGCCAAATGCTCTGCAAGCCAATCTGTCGCTGCTAACATTCCGTCACGTGGTACAGTATGTCCAGCCTTTTTATTCACCATGAATGTTAAATTTTCAGGGTTTGCTTGATAGTATTCCCGTAATGTTTCATAAAATTTATAGGTTTCATGGAAAGGTACAGTTTTATCTAATTCACCGTGCCAAAAGAAAATCGGGCGTCCTGCAAATTTTTCAGGAGTTAGACTGACATCATAGGTTCCTAGGACCTCATTAATCTTTTGCACATCTTCCTCTGTCATGGGCCAATTGACACCACTTTTTGTAAATTGCTGCAATTGGTATTCACCCAATTTTATAAAACCAGGCGCACCCATACATATTGCAGCCGTTTGAATCCAATCATAAAGCTTAAGACAGCCTGATGTCACAATACCACCCATAGACGTACCTGCTATGCCAATTTTATGATGAGCTAATAAATTTTTATTCTTTAATTCATTATATAATTGTTCCACTTCATGAATAGAATTTATAACAATATCCCAAAATTTCAAGTTCATTTGCATCTCTGTGAGACCTTCGCTACGGTCACCATGAAATTTTGCATCTGGTAATAGGACACGCACCCCTTTATGCACCAACTGATATGCATAGTGTAAGTTATGTTCTTTTGCACTCATAAATCCATGTAAAAAGATCACTACCGGGGTATCTTCATTCATATTGTCTGTATGTATATGTAATAAAGGAATATTTCCCCACATTTCTTTTTCTACAAACATTCTTGTCACTCCCAACTCTTGTCTCATCTTTATGTTAGCAAACTTTTTTCACTGTGACAAAATTTTGACGAATGAAAGACAAAGAGATACTATTCAAACTATAGGAAAGGGGCAACAAGCTATGAAACCGCATTTAATCGTATTGGATTTAGATGGTACTTTATTAACAGACCAACAACAAATTTCCGCAAAAACAAAAAAATCATTATTGCAGGCTAAGGAACAAGGACATCAAGTAATGATTGCAACTGGCCGTCCATACCGTGCCAGTGATATTTATTATCATGAGCTTGGGCTTACAACACCAATAGTCAATTTTAATGGAGCCTATGTGCATCACCCTAAAAATGTCTCTTGGCAGCATATGCATACTCCCATTGATTTAAGTGTTGTCCATGATGTCGTTAATTCCATTAATAGTTACGAGTATGAAAATATCATTGCTGAGGTGAAGGATGATATTTATGTACACACAGAGGATGATCGCATCTTAAATATTTTTAATATGGGTAATCCGAAAATTACACTTGGGGATTTATACACACATCTCTTAGATAATCCTACAAGTTTACTGATACAGGCAAATGAAGCCAATTCTGTCATTATTCGCGACCACTTACAGGCAGTGCACGCTGAAGTTATTGAACACCGTCGTTGGGGCGCACCTCTTCATATTATAGAGATTGTTCGACGTGGCTTAAATAAAGCAGTAGGCATTGCACACGTAGCAAAGGATTTAGGTATTCCACGTGAACGTATTATTGCTTTTGGTGATGAAGACAATGATTTAGAGATGATCGAATATGCTGGACTTGGCGTAGCGATGGGGAATGGTATATCAAGCCTTAAAAATATTGCCAATGAAATAACTACTACAAATAATGATGATGGGATTGCAAAAATACTCATCGAACGCTTGAAATTATCATAGTTACGTAGTAAGTTCAAGTTACCATACCATTTTTACCAGTTTAACTTTATTCAGTGGTACCCCTTCCGGTTGATTTAAGTGAGTACCGACTGAATAAAGCTAAAAAGGCTTTAAAAAGTAAGTTGAAATTAGGGGGACAAGAGAATGAAGATTTTTACGGATAGTGGATGTGATCTACCAAAGTCTTACTATGAAGAAAATGATGTCGTGCTACTCCCTTTACGAGTGCAATTGAACAACAAAGAATATGAAGATGTCATTTCCATTGATTCCAAAGAGGTTTATGATGGAATTCGTCAAGGTGCCCAACCCAAAACATCTCAAGTATCGCCAGAGCTTTTTTTGAAGCACTTTGAAGAATTAGCTAAAAATGAAGAAGAAGGTATCTATATCGCCTTTTCATCAGAATTATCCGGCACATATAGTACTGCTCAAATGATTCGTAATCAAGTACTAGAACAATATCCTTCATTGAAGTTAGTCATTATCGACTCCAAATGTGCATCACTAGGACATGGTCTTGTTGTGGAAGAGGCTGTTCGGCTTAGAAATTTAGGTACCTCATTTGAAGATGTAGCGTCTAGAATTAGCGCTTTCGCTCCTCAAATAGAGCATTTATTTACAGTTGAAGATTTGGACTACCTTGCTAAAGGTGGCCGTGTCTCAAAAGCGAGTGCCTTTTTAGGTGGCCTTCTAAGCATTAAACCTATTTTAAATGTAGAAGATGGCAAACTTGTACCGATAGAAAAATCACGTGGTCGTAAAAAAGCACTTAATCGTATGCTGGATTTAATGCAGGAGCGTGGAGGTAACTTCACGAATAAAATTGTTGGTATTAGTCATAGTGATGATATGGCCTTTGCCAATGAAGCAAAAGCATCCATTCAGGAGCGTTTTTCTCCACAGGCTGTTCAAATTACGATGATTGGCTCAGCCATCGGTTCACATGTGGGGCCAGGCACTATCGCGATTTTCTTCACGAATAAGAGCTATGAAGGCTAAACTATGATAGCTTGGAATTGCCCAGCTATTGGAGCATCCCTAAATAAAAAACAAAAAAAGCGTGCTAGGATGACTCCTAGCATGCTATTTTTTGCGTAGATATTAAGAAGCGTCTTGTTCTTGACGACGAACTTTTCCTCGTTTAATGATGATTACAACAAAGCCAATAAAGATGACCCAAACTAAACCAAGGGCAACCATATACGGCACATTTAGCCCCTCATCATTGCGAACCTGATAAATCTCTACCATTTCTCTGTCTAAAATGACTGGATACACTTGCTTTTCGTTTATACGAACTTTTTCCTCATGTAAAATCCCGTTTAGCATTTTCCCTTCACCAAGTTGTTCAGGTGTTAAGTCCACGCGCTGAGTTTTGCTCGTATTATTGACCATAATTACCCATTGTTCTTCATCCGAAGTACGTGTAAAGACAAGTAAACCATTTTCATTTGTAATGATGTTAAAATCACCATTTCGTAAAGTGGCAGACTGATTTCGTAAGGATTGAACATTTTTAATATAGTCAATTAATTCTTCATCTGTTTTAAAGTTATAAAGTTGATGTGTATCAGGCTTAGCTTCCCCGTTCATCGCAATTTCTGTACCATATTGGACTACTGGAGTTCCTGGCATCATAAATAAAGCACCCATAGCCATTTTTAAACGTGTAGGTGGGAACATGTTTTCATTCGCAGAATCGAATGTAAAACGGTGGGTTTCTAAAGAATCCACCATAATTTGCGTCGGCTTTTCTCCTGAAAACGGCTCTGTCAATTTAGATGAGTCCATATCAACATTCTTAAAGATATTGCGATAAATTTCTGCTGTCGCTGGTGAGAAGGTTGCATCAAAATCAGCCTCACTCGCTTCATTTGTTATGACATAAAGAGATGATTTTGTCTCTTTTAATGCCGCTATCATTTTATTGATAAAATCCGTATCAGCATCTGAAATATGAGTTAATCGAATTCCACCAATATCATATGTAGAAACAAAATCGATTGCTGATTGAATAAGTGCTTCTTGCACATCTGTATTCGTTAAATCCCATTGAACTTTTCCATTATTCGTAGAAGCAATCCAGTCTGCTTTCGCAGCATCCTTTGCCCATTCATGATTAGGACTTACATCATTGAGTGGAAAATCCACCATTATAGACATATTTTTAGCTTTGTAAGCCTCTACAACACTTTGGAATTCTTCTACAGTTCCAAAATGGCGTTCAATCGTAGAATAGCTTGTTAGCATGGATCCATCATATTTCTCTGTGGAATAAATAGGTCCAATGGAAACAATCGTATAGCCCATTTCACCGATAAATTTTAATTTATCTTGTAAACCTGTAAAATCCCCTCCTGCAAATTTCGAAGGGTCTTGCGTATTTGTATCAAAATCGTTTGCGCCCGAGCCATTAAAGAAACGGTCAACGAGTAAATCATAGATGCTCTCTTCTGCAATCGATGTTGTCGCTTTTTCATCCGCATGCGCTACGGGTGTAGCACTTACGAATGTAGTAGCTAGTAAAAGTGATGCAGCTGTCGCACTTATCCACTTCTTGAATTTCACTGTTATTCCCTCTCTTTCAAACCAATCCATCGTCATTTTACCAAATATCACTGTCACGTCGCTATCTTTTCAAAAGATTTTACGAAAATGCGGAAGGAATTACGGCAAAAAGGTGTCCGTTCCCTTCCATTTCAGTATGATCGCTGTTTTTAATAAAATAAAAGCCGCGAAGCAAATACTTCACGACTTTCACCAAATATTATGCTAAGAAATTTTGACCCATTGGTAGCTTGAAGCCTAGGAACAATGTAATCAATAAGAATACTGCAAATAAAATCCAAAACATGCCAGTTGGTTTATTTTTCTTTTGGCGTACTAAAACCATTTCCATCATACCAATTACAAGAATACCGCCTATGAATTTAAAGCCGTAAAGCATGCCCATGTTGTAATTCATGCCTTCAATGAATAATGCCCCACCTGTAATGATAATTAGTACATAAAATAGACGCAATGTCATATGTAAGCCTTTTGATTGCTTGCCCATTAGCGCAGCGATTAAAAAGATAACAATAGCTACTACCCAAGTAGTAATATGCAAATGCGTTTGGCTAGTTAAAAAACCCATGTTTGTCCCACCTCATTCATTTTTCTATCAAACTCTATCCTACCATGCGATGGAAAGGGTTTCAAACATTACAATAGTGTTCACATAATTTACACCATTTGTGACTTAGAAACTCCCTGAAAAGCAACCTACATGGTAAGTAATAAAAAAATCCGCGGAGTAAAGACTCACGCGGATTCCCAATTATTATTCAAAATGGTTGACTAAAGTACCGATGCCTTGAATAGATACTTTTACTGTATCTCCAGCCTTTAAGAATTGTGGCGGGTTCATGCCTTTTCCAACTCCAGCTGGTGTACCTGTTAAAATAACATCACCAGGCTCAAGTGTTACATGCTGAGATAGAATAGATACTAAAGTTTCAACTGAGAACATCATGTCCTTCGTCGAGCCATTTTGGCGCACTTCATCGTTTACCTTTGTGACTACTGTTAAGTCCTGAGGATTTGGAATTTCATCCTTTGTCACAAGATATGGCCCAAGCGGACAAGTGCCCTCCAAGCTTTTACCTAAGAAGAATTGTTTATGCTTCTCTTGTAAATCACGAGCTGTTATATCATTGGCAATTGTATAACCAAAAACATAATCATATGCTAAGTTTTTCGGAATGTTTTTACCACGTTTTCCAATGACAATCGCAAGCTCCCCTTCATAATCCATTTTCGATGAAAGGTCCGCGTGAATGGAAAGTGTTTGTCCATCTGCCGCAATAGCCGTTGGCGATTTTGTAAATACCATTAATTCCGTTGGTGCTGCTTCTGCACCCATTTCTTTGGCATGTTCATTATAATTTTTACCTATACACATAATATTTTTGGGTGTACGTGGAATGGGTGAAAGCCACTCGATTTCTGTAAATTCACGTTTAAAACTATTAGCACGATCTGATTTTTCAGCTGCTTCTACTAATTTACGAATCTGTTCAACAAAATCAAAGCCTAGAGCAATACCATCTACAATAGAACTTGAAAAAGAAGGGAGAACTTGAAGTTCATTTTGAATAGCGAGTACATCCCATACCGCTTCTTCTTTTTTTACTTTTGGTCCAAAGCTTACATGTCCACCTAATTTGAATGATAAAATTTTCATGATTGAAAGAGCTCCTTCTTTTTTCTACATGATACAACAATATGATAGAAATTGCCTCACTTTTGCGACAATAATTTTATAAGTTGTTATATCTTCATAAATTATGCATGTGAAGCGGAATATATTATCGCATTTCTACTTTTTCCTTATACGTTAATTTACGCCATAGAGCCTCTAAAGGACCTTGCTTCCATTTTGTTAACCAAATTTCGGCGATGATCATTTGCACAACAATTATTCCAATGGCAATGAATACACCTGTTTCTACACTTACCTTCCCATACCAGCCAAAGCCAAATTGATAGAATAAACACGTGCCGATAATGGATTGCATAATATACATCGTTAACGACATCCGTCCAATTTTACCAAAAGGACTAAGTAGCTTAGCTACAATTGGCAACAGGCAAAGTAGCACTATGACCGCGACATAACCCACTGAAAGGATAGGGCCACCTATGTATACCTTTAAATAATCAAATAAATACGTCCGTGTAAACATAATGGGTAAACTTTTGATCATTATGCCTATAATCAACCCAGTAATCGCAAGTGCTAGCCATAGCCATTTTAATTCTTTCGCTCGCTCTACTAGTCGCCATTTTGATGCAGCTGCGCCTATTAACATATATGGTAAAATAGTAAACAATGCCGCAAACCACATTCCTATACCTGCTTGTGTCGATAAGTCTGTTAAGCGCTGCATAAAAGCATCTAGCCAGTTTCCAGTACCGTAAGCTGTAATCGCCTTCTCTACAGATACAATATCTAAATAGTCATCCACCTTCGTATTAAATTGCATAATCCCAATGACAAATAACATAAAAACTTGCATCAAACCGTTAATTATAAGTGCACTAACCACTAACCAAATAGGGCTTAAACGTAGTAAAAGCACTAAAAATACCCCACAAAATGCGTACATCATTAAAATATCGCCCCACCATATTAGCACGGCATGTATGAAACCAAAGGCAAATAATACAGAAAGTCTACGTAATCCTAGCGTATAGAAATTTTGCCCCCGACTTTGTGCTTTTTGCCACTGCATGGCAAGCCCATATCCAAATAGCATCGCAAACAGTGGGTAAAAGCTACTTTGTACATAAATATCTAAATTTTTCTGCCATACGATATCGGATGGTGTTGTAAACCAAGATGCTAAATC
Source organism: Lysinibacillus sp. GbtcB16 (assembly GCF_019091145.1). Lineage (NCBI taxonomy): Bacteria > Bacillati > Bacillota > Bacilli > Caryophanales > Bacillaceae > Lysinibacillus > Lysinibacillus sp. GbtcB16. Next base: position 119,949 of record NZ_JAGXJV010000001.1, on the reverse strand, counting down.
AATATGCGGCATTGGCAAATAAAAGGTATACATATTTACGAGCAAAATGCCTACTAAACTAATACCTCGTAAAATATCTAATGTTGCTAGTCGATCCTGCAACATTGTCGGTTTGAACTCCACAAAATAGCCTCCTCTTAAATAGCAGCTATGGTTGAAGCAGAGCAAGCAAAAAATTGCATCCTCCGCTTTTCCATAACAAAAACTTATGCCTGTACAGTTTGTTCATTATCGAATAAATACAGCACTTTATCGCTTACTTTAATTTGTAAAATGGACTCAATAGCCTCACTATAAACACGAAGCTGAACAGCATAACGCCCCATTATTTCTTTTGTCAGGGCGGGCTCCTTTGCAAAATGAGGCAAAATACGGTCTGTCTTATAATCTAGCAAGACCCAGTTGCCATATTCATCCTCAAACAAACAGTCGATAATCCCTTGGACGATTTGAGCATCCCCATCTTCATCTACTCTACTAATAGTAAATGGCATTTCTCTACGAATCTGTCTTGCCTGCTTAAAGCGTTGCCCAATTTCGGTATGAAAGAAATGAAAAACTTTCGCTATAGGGACCACTTTTCCTTCTGCCTCTGTCAGTAGCTGTTTTGCTACTAAATCTGCTACAAAGCCTTTTACAGCTTCAATATCATCAAAGCCAAACTGTGGAATATGCTGCATCACTGTATGGACAGCCGTTCCTATTTCGGCACCTGTTAGCTGTTGATCCTGTAAAAATGTTGGTCGTGGTGCAATAGAAGCTGACGTCCGCTTAGCTTGAGGCGCAAAATAATATTCTGGCTCCTCCTGACGCTGTAAGTTTTCTATACGTTTAATTTCACTAACCGATGTTTTAGAACGTTTTCTTGTTGACTTTTGATACGTATACTGCGCTTGAAAGCGTGTCGTTATTTCGAATAAAAGCGCCTCGTCCTCTTGTGTTGTAAGGAGTTGTTGTATGTCATCATCAAATGCCTGTATATCATACGAATAATGTCTCGTATCAACCGGCTGTATCCACCAATGGGATGGACTGTCCAATTCCTTATATGAAGTGGTAGCTTGAGAGGCAAAGTCACCATGCCTTGCCACGGCTGGGCCAACCCAGTCTAGATAGCTATTTGCTCTAGCCCGCAAATATTCTTGAAGCGGAGCATCACTTGGTATATTTTGCGCATCCTGCCAGTTGTCTCGCGTTTTGTCCCAATTTTTCACGGAACCCACTAAAATCAGACGCTCCTTAGCGCGTGTCATGGCAACATATAAGACACGCATTTCCTCTGCACGCATTTCCAGCTCTTTCTTCTCTTTCAGCGCCAAAAATGGTAATGAAGTATAAGTAATGCGATTTTCCGGGTCAATGGCCTTTACAGCTAGTCCAAAATCTTGGTCGAATAAATAAGGATTATGAAAATCCATTTTATTAAACGGACGTCCCATCCCTGCCACAAAGACTACAGGATATTCTAATCCTTTGGAGGAGTGAATGGTCACAAGGCGTACTACATCGTCCTTTTCACCAATTGATTTAGCCGTACCTAAATCATCCCCGCGTGTACGCATCCGATCAATAAAGCGTAAAAAGCGGAAAAGACCTCGAAAGGCTGTTTGCTCATACATTAATGCACGATCATGTAAAATCCGTAAATTGGCCTGACGCTGCTTACCGTTGGGCATGGCGCCAACCATTTCATAATAATGTGTATCTAAATAAATTTTCCAGATTAAATCTGATAGTGACCCACGACGTGCTAAATCCCGCCAATTTTCAAAAGCTAGCATAAAGCGTTGAAGTTTTTCAAACGTAGTTGTCTGTATCTCATGTCCTTCACTTCGGATAAATTGTCGTAGCGCATCATAGAAAGGTACCTTTGAATCAGCTAAGCGGATTTTAGCTAATTCATTTTCTGTTAAACCAACAAACGGTGCACGCAGTACGGAAGCTAACGGGATGTCCTGATAAGGGTTATCTACTACCTTTAGGACATTTAACATAATCATGACTTCCAGTGCATCAAAATAGCCTTTGGACGACTCTGCATAGAGTGGAATACCTGCTAGCTTAAATTCCTCCACTAAATCTGTCGACCATGTCATAGAACGCATTAAAATAACAATATCACTATATTTCAACGGCCTTTCTGTCAGTGATTTCGTATCATAAACAGTTGTTCCATCTTCCATCATTTGTCGAATACGATCAATAATAAAACGTGCTTCATATTGTGACTTTTTTAATTCCTCTAGCTCAGCCGCTTCTTCCGTCTTATCCTCTTGCTCGTCCACTGCTTCCTCATCCTGTGGAGGGTGCATTACGACAAGCTCAACAGGTACTTCTTTTTCATCATAGGGCGCTGCGGGCTTTAATGACGCATTGTCATCATAAAGAATTTCGCCAACACGCTCACCCATAATTTGTGCAAAAATATAGTTCGTCGCGTTCAATACCTCTTTACGACTACGAAAGTTAGCATTTAAATCAATACGCATGCCCGTTACATCTGGCGTTTCCAAGAACTCACTATACTTCCTCATAAAGAGCTTAGGTTCAGCTAAGCGGAAACGATAAATACTTTGTTTGACGTCTCCCACCATAAACAGATTACCATCCTGTTCTTCCCCTGACTTGACAAGTTGTAAGATCGTTTCCTGTAGCATATTTGTATCCTGGTATTCATCCACAAGTACTTCTTTAAAGCGTTTTTTCAAATCAAGTGCTACGGGAGATGGCTGTAGCTCTCCATCTATCTCGACTGTTAAAATTTGCAGTGCATAATGCTCTAAATCTGAAAAATCAATAATACCCCGCTCTAATTTGGCAAGTCGGAATTGCTCACTAAAAATCGTCGTCAATTCCACTAATGTGCCAATGATTGGCGCCATTAAGCGTATTTCTTCTAGCAATCGTGCGGGGGTGCGAATAAAATAGGTTTCTTTCATTTTATTCATAATTTTTTTCGCTGCTTCTCGCTTTTTCTTTGCAAGCTCCTGTAGCTCCACGTCTACTAAAGCATCCTTGGATACTCGTTTTAATGTAGACCATTTAACGGTCCCAAAATAATCAAAGAGTTCCTGCCATGTACCTTCCTGACTTATTCGAATCCCTTCCTGAATCATAGCAAAATCAATTTCTGCCGTTTCAGCATAGGGGGCAGGTCCATCGGGTTGGAGGGTGATTGCTCGCATTTCTGAAATAAGGACGAAGGCTTCCTCCAAACTATGTCGAACAGTCAATTTAACATAGTGAGATAGCTCTAAATCATCAATCGTCACTTCCTCTGCTAATTCATAAGCTTTTGGTAAACTCCTTAGCCATCTTTGAGGCTCTGCGTGTACACGAGAAGTATCGTAAAGCTTACTAATCAGCGTTTCAATCGCTTGATCATCTCGATCCGACGTAAAGCTATCCACAAGTCGATAAATAGCTTGTACCTGTGTCTCTTCTTCAGAATCATAGGCTCCTTCTAGAACATCCGCCACTATATCATCTCTTAATAAAGCTACCTCTGCTTCATTAGCAATACGAAATCCAGGATCGATGTCGAGCATATAAGCATATTGTTTAACAATCGCTAAACAAAAAGAATGCAATGTTGATATTTGCGCCTTATTAATAAGACTCAGTTGTCTTCTTAAATGATTGGAAGTTGGATTTTCTACTATAGCCTTTTCTAGAGCTTCTGACATTCTATGGCGCATTTCAGCTGCTGAAGCATTCGTAAAGGTCACCACCAGTAGCTCATCCACATTAATGGGATTGTCAGTAGCAATAACTTTTTCAATCATACGATTAATCAGTACCGCTGTTTTCCCAGATCCCGCCGCAGCCGACACAAGTGTATCTTGCCCACTAGCGTAAATGGCCTTCCACTGATCGTCTGTCCAAGAGACATTCGCTGGCTTTATAGGAATTGTTTGGACCATGCTACTCTATCTCCTTCCGAATTTTATCAACAATTTCATTTGGTTTCGCTTGCATCAACTGACGATAGTTTTGTTTACCATCGGATGGATCAAATTGGCAAACCGCGGCAAATTGACAATAGTCACAGGCCGTTTTGGATTTTAATTTATACGGGCTGATGGCAGTATCACCAGACAAAATCCCATTCCCTGCCTCCTGATGCTTACGACGTACGAAATGCTGGAGTCTTTTCATATCATTTACAGGCACAATGCGTGATTGCGATTCAGAAGGTGTTCCATCTTTTTTCATATAAACAGGGATAATTTTTGAGTGTCCACTACTTTCCTCTAACTGCTCGTCCATCGATAAAATGGACTCAGCATTCTCAGACAGCAGACCCTTCATTTTATATTGCTTTAACCGGTCTTCTTCTATTTCACTATCCGTCATATCCTTATCTAGTTTTAACATAGGATTATGGACATGGACATACAGTACCCCAGCTGGTTCCGTTTCCCCTGGAAGCCAATAGGAGCTATTTTCCATTGCCACATCTAAATAAGTAAGTACCTGTAAAGACAATCCATAATAAACCTCATTTAAATCTAAATCTCGAGCTGATGATTTATAATCAACAATCCGTAAATAAGAACGGTCATCTATTGTGGCACTATCGATACGATCAATACGACCTCGCATAAACATTTTTTTACCACTAGTCAAATCAATCTCAAGAGGTGGAAGCTGTTCATGTTGTCCTGGGCCAAATGATGCCTCTATCGCAATTGGCTTAAAGTGAGACACATTCGCATGCTGTGTCAATGCCATCATCGTGCGCTCCACAATTCGAATAAGCTTCCGCTGAATATAGCGATAACGCGCACTAGATAATAAAATTTGATGGGAGAAGACAGGAACAATTTGCTCTACTGCTTGACGTGCCAACTGTTTAATTTGCTGTTTTGTTAAACGAATCCAAGATAGCTGCAGTCGGTGAGTTTCCTCTGTTATCCACTTTAATGCCTCATGGAATAGATCACCCATTGCAAAGGTTTCTAATCGGTACTCCGCACGTTCCTCTAAACGTAGACCATACGTTGTGAAATGAGAAAATGGACATCTAAAATATTTCTCTATTCGAGATACACTAGATGTGAGTTTTTTCCCGTATAGCTCTTGAGTTATATAGGTTTCCAATGGCTGTGCTTCATTTTTATGAGTAATCGGATAATGTACTCGATCAAAGATAAGTGCCCAGTAAGGGTCCTGCTGATAAAACTTTTGTAGCGCCAGCCATTCAGGTGCCAGTTCACGGCTATGCTCTGCCTGACGTAGTTGCACCATCAAATGGGCTAATGCTGTTCGTGGATGGCGTAAATACGGTAAAGCATTTCCATCTAATAATTCTATTGGATCCATTACAACCCGCTCCGCTTGAATCCCACTTAACAGACCAGCTGTTTGATCATTTCCGATGAATTTTTTTATATAAAGAGACGATAACAGTGCCTTTCCTTCTTCATCTGCTGTAGGATACGTCAAATAAAGCTTATCTGACGGTGTTGTGGCAGCACGATAAAATAAGAAATTCTCCTGTAATAAACGGTTAGAGGAGGTTGGTGCAAGCTCATAACCAATTTGACCAAACCATTCACGCTCTGTATCTGACAATAAACCTTCATATTCCATTCGAGTTGGATATACACCATCATTCATTCCTAAAACGAAGGCCGCTTTAATATTGGATAAACGAGCTAAATCAACCGTCGCTACCATAACCTCATCTAATGTTGGTGGAATGCGAGAAAATTCTAGTGTATCAAAGCCTTCATCAAGAATTTTAGCCGCTTCCTCCACTGACATCTCCTGCTCGCCAAACATATAGACAAATTGATCCAATACATTGATCCATTCATTCCACGCTTGCTCATGTTCACTCGCTGCTAGTGCATCCCCCCGCTCAAGCTCACGATCCTTCATAGCTTGAAGCTTCTCATATCCTTGTAATGACTCTACTAGCTCAAATAAAGCAGTGGCAACAGCCTTACCCGTCGGAGCCATACTCAGTTTGTCTTGAAACTCCTTTAAAGGCTGACGAATTTCGTCACGTATTGCCTCAATTTCTGCTTGCATCGCACGCTCTTCATCTGTTTGTACACGGGAATGGAACTCAAGCCCACGATACTTTTTATAAAACCAACGAGCCTCTTCAAACCAACGTTCGCCATAGATTCCTTGTGCTAAGCAATAGTTTTCCAATCGATCAGCTCGCTCACGCCAAATAGTTAGCTCTGCTTGTAAGGGGAAAAACAAATCTGTTTTTACACTTCGAAATACAGGTTCATACTTCCAATTAGACGTCATGATTTCTAATGCCGAGCGACTAAGCTCAATCAGAGGATGATGGAGCATTGTTTTTTTAGTATTTGTAAAAATAGGAATTTCATATTGTTGAAAAATACTTGTAATCAATGGGTCATAAAGTTCTGCTTGTCGATATAAAAGGACAATGTCTTGATAACGATAGCCATCTTCTCTTGTTAACTTTGTTATTTCCCGGGCAATCGCGTGAACCTCCGCTCGACGATTCGATGCTTCAAACACCATTACATCTCCAGAAGTTTTTTTCGTTTGCGGCACCATATTAGCAAAATTTGCTTCCACATGTTTTAAATCTTCAGATTGGAATCTTTGAGTATAATAAAAATGTAAAGGTGCCTCGACGTCTATGCCCTCTTCATTTGCAATATCATGTAGTCGCTGATTCGTTAACGCTGCTTCATGAAAAAGAGCCTGTTCATCAAAAGCTTCGTCTATATGATCAAACGGAAGAACGACGGTTACCTGTTTAGTTACCTTAAGCAATTCTCGTACCAGCTCTAACTCTCGCACTGTGAAGGCTGTGAATCCATCAATATAAATGGTTGCTTGCTTCATTGTTTCAGCATACTTCAATTGCTCCGTTAATATCGGATAATAGCCCTCACTATCGACATATGTCGTACCAAGTCGTTCTTCTAATGCCTGCAAAACGACATGTAAATCATTCGTTTTGGCTTGTAATGTATTTGGCGCGTCAATCGCCTTTAAGGATTCTGTTACCTCAGCTAAAACAGAGCTATTGACACTATATCGACTAAATTCCTTTAAAAGTGTTTCAATTTCCTCCGTAAAACCACGTTTTCCGGCAGCTTGTCTAAATAAGGAGAACTCACTTTTTTGTTCCTCCAAAAGCTTACGAATCAGCATTCGATAACCATAGCCATTCACTTCTTTACGAGCAATACCACCTGTCTCCTGTAAAACGAGCCATGCTAAACGCTTAAACGTCATCACTTGCGCACGAATCAAGCCCTGCAAACCATGCTTATTCGTTAGCTCATATTCCGTAGAATAAGACATCTGGTCAGGAACAATGACAAAAATAGGTTGACCGAGTGGATCAGTCTTTAGCTGTTCAACAATTTCTTGATGAATAAATACGGATTTCCCTGTTCCCGAGCGTCCCGAAACAATTCGCAATGTCATATCGTTTCCCCTCCTCTATAAATTACTGTCTAACTATTTTGATTGAGCGTTAGCATCCATTCACTAATATATATATATAGATTATTTTTTATCGTTTCTATCACTATAACCTGATTCCATTGTCAGAGTGATTACGCTATAAACATCAATGATCATCTATCTTAAATTCTATCGAAAATAACTAGCAAATACTATCTATCAACCTTCGATAGACAATAAAAACCAATGATTCATTTCACAAAAAAACAGCCTCTTCAACAAATCAAAGAGGCTACAACTATTTTATCTTGCATGGTGATCCTGATTTTTCGTCAAATTTCGCGCGTGTTTTAAATCTCTTTCTACACGAGCATTCAAACGCTTCTCAATTAGCTTACCAATAAACCATAAAATAACAATTGCAACAGCCGCAATTATTAATTTCACAGGGCTTGTTAGTAACGATTTTAAATCATATCCCAATACACTCATACCTAAAATCATCACAAATTTTCCCGCTAGTAAAACGACCAAGTAAAACTTTTTATGAATATGGGATAATCCCGCCACAATATTCACGATGACAGAAGGTGTAAAAGGGAAACATAGGAGGACAAAAAGAGGGCTTATGCCATTCATATCCACCCACTTAATAAGTTTCTGTACTTTTTTACTGCCAGTTATAAATCGCAGCCTTGGATGTTTTCCAAAATGTCGAACAAGCAAAAATACCACGTATGATCCAGCCGCAGAACCCAACCAAGATAATAAAAATCCAAGCCATAAACCAAATGCACTTGCATTAGCTACAACGAACACCACTAATGGTAGGAATGGTAAAAACGCTTCTAGAAAAGGGAGCAGTAAACCAATGACGGGGCCGAGTGTTCGATACTGCGCCGCAACAAGTTCAATATTTTCTACTGTAAACCATTCTTTCACTATCGACACCTCTATTTATACTGTAAAATTAAATGAAAAATTGTTAACCCTTCAGATGTATTTCGATATTCATGGGGTTGATGCCCCGAGAATACTAGTGTATCCCCTTCATCCAGTAATTCATGCATATCTCCAGCAGAAATAGCAGCTTGTCCTTTGATAATCATGACAGTTTCCTCTACCCCTTCTGTGTGGGCTTCACTCCTACTAATGGCTCCAGGCTCCATCTCAACCTTGTAGAATTCCCAACCTCGTTCAGGATTATACGGAATAATGGAATAGACACGATAGCGTCCCTCATCCTCATCTACATGTGGGACATCCTTACCGCTGTAACGCATGAAATGAGCTGTTGGCGGCTGTAATAAAGAAGAAAATGAAATACGCATTCCTGCAGCTATTTTCCAAATGGTTGATACAGTAGGATTCGCTTCTCCCTTTTCTATTTGAGCGAGTTGCGCTTTACTAACGCCCGTCGCTTTGGCAACATCATCTAAGCTTAAATGACGTTGTTGTCTAATTTTCTTTAATTGAAAGGCTAAATTTCTGCTCATTTGTTCCATTTTTAATCACCAATTTTCTATTGTTTATTTTATCAGACATATGTATACTTTAATAAACATCAAGAACTATCAAACTATTCCATCAACAGTATACATGGAAATTTTTAAGAAAGGATGACCTATTTATGACAAGTACAACAGAGCTTCATCATGAACCGGCAACAAACTCTCCCAACGATAGCTTTATACAGGGCGTGAAGGATTGTGTACCTACTTTACTCGGTTATATTAGTATAGGACTTGCATTCGGTGTTGTAGGTTCCGCTTCAGGACTATCAGTACTGGAAATCGCCCTTTTAACCATATTGATTTACGCAGGCTCTGCACAATTTATTTTTTGTGCACTACTTTTAACAAGTAGTCCTGCTTCTGCTATCATTGTAACCATTTTTGTCGTCAATTTACGCCATTTATTAATGAGTTTAACATTAGCACCTCACTTTACGCGTTATTCCATGCTTAGAAATGTAGGCTTCGGTACTTTATTGACAGATGAAACCTTTGGCGTGGCTGTGACCAAGCAAATGCAAACCGGTAAATTATACGGTAAATGGATGGATGGGCTTAACTTAACAGCGTATATTTTTTGGATTTTATCTTGTGTCACGGGTGCCTTCTTAGGGCAATGGGTGGCAAATCCTGAACAATGGGGACTAGATTTCGCCTTAGTCGCTATGTTTGTCGCTCTTTTAGTTTTACAATTGAGTAGTGTCGGCAAAAGTAAAATCATGCATTATATTAAGTTAATCGGCTATATGGCTGTTATTATGTATGGTCTTTCTTATATAGTACCTTCACATGTGGCTGTTTTGCTAGCAACGGTGATCGTAGCAACTATTGGGGTGGTGACTGACAAATGACAACAACTGCTTATATGGTATGGCTGATTATAGGCTGTGCGCTTGTCACATGGCTACCACGTGTCATTCCATTTATTTTTGTACGCAGTGTCACACTCCCAGATGTGGTCCTAAAGTGGCTTAGTTTTATTCCTGTTTGTATTTTAAGTGCTCTTGTCATCGAAAATTTAATCGATACCGAAAGCGGCAAAGTTGTGACTCTTGATTGGCCAGTCTTTATTACATTTGTGCCAACGCTAGTTATTGCGCTTATTACAAAAAGTTTATCTATTACTGTCGTTGCAGGAGTTATCATAATGGCAGCTGTGCGATTTTTCATGTAAAAAGGTCAGTCCCCACGAGGACTGACCTTGTTTATTTCTTCATTTTACTTGCTAACCAAAAGCCCACTGTTAATGAAAATGCATCTATAACGAAAATAATTGGTGGGGATGTATATCCTGCATATACTGATGCAGCAATAAGCGCAATTGCCAATAATAGAGCAACATAGCGATTATACGTAATTCTTGTGAACAATAGCACCAATAAAGCAGGTATGAAGAGCGCCAACATCATTTTCCCAAAAACGTCCATTATATATCCCTCGGCTCAGCAAGTAGTAATCCAATTCGGTAATGATCATTACTATAAATGACATGCTGCGTTAAACGAATTTCATTGTTTCGATCTAGCACTTCAAGACGACAATGAGCGGCATTCAATTGTAATGCCTCGTATAATTCATTTTCTGTAAAAATAGAAACACCATTTACTTTCCGAATACATTCCCCTGCAAGTAAGCCCATTTTCTCAGCTGGCGAATCAGGAAACACTGCTGCAATAATTGCACCCTTTGTGCTAGGTGCTACCGCATAATGATCTGTTTTATCCTGCTGAGCATAATAGATGGAGATGATGATACGGATAATAGCTCCCGACCCAAGCGTCATATAACCGATCATTGGTTCAAGATATGCAGCCAGCCCCCCTATTAAAATAAGCTGTCCAAGTATAACTACAGAACGCCCAATTTTAGGAAATACTAGGGCAGGTAAATCCCTTCTGATCAGCTTCGAAAAGCCAATTACGAGTGGGAAAAGGACCAGTGCAAAGCTAGTATCCCCTATCGTAAACTGTGGCCAGTACGGGAGTACAGCAGAAATCGCATCACCAGGCATAACAAAGAAAATAGGCAGTACCCAAACATTTCTTGAACGGTAGACAATCGCCTGCATACCTCGTTTTGTTTTTTCCACGCAAGGTGTTGTGACCTTCATTGCTGCACGTCGAATTAAAAGACCTTCAGCAATAACACAAAGACCTACAAGAATAGAAATGGTAACGATAGCCCCATTCTCTAAATCGACACCTGCTAAGGAAATGTTCCACCAAGTAAAGGACCAGTTGTAGTAAGACATAGCCCATATTGCTAGCGTTGCTATACCCATTGTTAAAATAGGTGACATAGCATTCAGGAAATACAATACGAGCCCTACTACCGAGACCGCTATTACAATGATTAAAAAAGCTTTTGGAACGGTAAGCCCTGCCGCCACACTTATTAGCGAAATAAGCAATGCATAAAGCCATCCATCTTTCCATTGTCCGACTAACTCTGTCCAGCCCCAAATAATCCGTCTATTAAAATATTTACGCTCCTGCTTTACGCGACGATAACCTAATAAAATAGCAAATATGATGGCTACATACAGTAATGGGTTGAGTAAAAAGCGGCCAATCGCTGTTACAATTTCTAATAATATATCACTAACCATACGAACACCCGCCGTTTCTATCTTGAATACTATGAATTTATTGTATCAAACGACTACACTCTTGCGTAGTACAAACTCATAGAAAGCTCTGTATTATGGTATTTTTGTTCTACTAGCGAGTTTATTGTTCAATTGCATGTAGTAAAAAACTAGTTGCCATTTGGAATTGTTGGTCGTTTTGACGGTCTACTTTATAATTTTTTAATGTTTCATTCAAGCTATTAAAGAAGGTCGTATCCATATAAAATTCATCTTCTGCTAGTTTTAATTTTTTCTGTTTTCGATAAAGGTTAACCGCTTCAGCCGTTGTATCATCCATATAACCATCTAAGCGATCAATCTGATAGCCAAGTTTCTGTAAGGCGTTTTGAGAATAAGAAATTTCCTCGCTCATATCGCCCACTTTAAACTTTCCTGTCAGTGGATGTAATTGGAAAGCGAATAATTCATTTTGCTCGATTACTAAGCTTGCCTCGATGCCTTGCCCATGAATCCATTCACGTTTTGGTGTTAACCATTTATTCGTGGATAATTTAAGCTCTCCGCCATTCGAAAGCTCCCAGGATTCCTGTACAGTTCCTTTCCCAAAGCTCTTCACCCCAACAAGAGAAGCACGCCCCCAGCTTTTTAAGGCTCCGCTCAATACTTCACTTGCAGAAGCACTACCTTGATTTTGTAAAACAACAATCGGAATTTTGTTCATTTTTTCTAAATATTTTTCATCGATACCTTTTGTTTGTGTTTTTAATGGTTCCATAGCACCTTCAGCATTTTGCATATATGCAAATACCTTGCCACTATCTAATACTGTGCTTAGTAGCGCTGCGACGCTATGTAAATACCCCCCTGGATTATCGCGAACATCAATAACAATTCCTTCAACATCTTTCCGAAGTAATTTACTTGTTTCAGCAACCCATTCATTTGCCGTCTTCTCACCAAACAGAGAAATCGAAACATAGCCAATTGCTGTATCCTCTACTTTTACAACTTCACTTGAGACAGTCTTGTTAGAGATCGCAGCCCGTTCCATTGTCATCTTAATATGCTTATCCTCACTTGGACGGTAAACAACAATGGTAACCTTCGTCCCCTTCTCCCCTTGAATTAAATGCATTAATTCGCTCATCGTTTTACCATCTACACGAACGCCGTCAACTTGTACAATTTCATCGAGTGAACGCATTCCAGCCTTCTCTGCTGGTGATGAACGAACAGGGGAAACTACGATAAATTTCCCTTTATTTTCTGAGAGTTCAATCCCTATACCTACTCTTTCTTCAGCTAGCATTTGTCGATGTTGCTCAGCCTCTTCCTTGGAATAATAAGTGCTGTAAGGGTCCTTAATGGCATCTGCCATACCACGAAGGGCTCCTTCCACCAAAGCATCTTTTTTTGTACTGTACACTGATTTTTCTTCAATGAGGGTTATGGCCTCACCAATTGTGTCAACCTCCGTAACAGGCTCCTTTTTATCACCAATATTAAACCAATCAAAGTAAATTCCACTGCCTACCACTAAACTACTAAGTAGGACACCGACACCGGCCGTTAATTTGCGCAAATCTTCCCTCCTCCGTCTCTTTTACTGTATGACACTATTTTTTCAAACATACAAGATTAGTTTTCAAAATTATGATTTGAGGAGATACTTTCTCTCACTTTGCGAGCAATCGGCATTACTCTGTGGAAATGTGGAAAACTTCTCTGCACGATGAGATTCCCCATCACAGTGTCACCGTAAAATAAAAAATCTGCTCGTTTCTATGATAGAAACTGAACAGATTTTTTATGAATTAATCTAATGCATCTACATATTCTTTTAACATATCCACGTCCATTGGTCCTTTAATGGCACGTTGAATATAGCCGTTAGAATCAATAAAATAAGTTGTCGGAATGGTAATAATTTGGTAGTCTGCACCTACTGAATTATCAGGGTCTGAATCCAATAATATTGGGAATGTTAGTTCAAAGCTATCTCTAAAAGTCATCACCGTATCCACTTTCGCATCCGCTGTCACATCACGCTCTGCTGTTGTTAAATTGACAGCTACGATTTCAACATTTTTCTCTTTGCCATACTCATCATAGAAGCTTTGCATATGGGGCATTTCTGCCTTACATGGTGGACACCATGTCGCCCAAAAATTCAATACAACCTTCTTTCCACGAAGATCACTTAATGTAATATCTTCCCCATCTAAGCTTGTTAATGTAAAATCAGGCGGTGTATCTCCATTACCTAAACCAATTTCTCGCTCCCCTATATCCTTGCCAAGAGCAGATTTTTCTATGGCTCGGTCTTCATTAATTTGCTGTTTTACATATGTACCAATCATCGCAACTACTAGAAGCACGACAATCAGTAGTCCAATATTTTTTTTCATTCTTACCCTCCCACTTTGATTCGGTCTCCTTGTTCTAAAACAATACCAAGACAAAGCAATAATAAACTCATACCTACAGCTGTTTGCTCTATACCAAGTGGCTGGAAGAAGGCAACAATGATTACACCGGCTGTATACAGTATTAAGCCTCGTTTTACTCCCTGCATTTTCCATAGTATGAAGATGGTCAATACACTTAGTACCATTAGTGTAGTAACTTCACTCGTTGTAGAGTTGTCGTTGAACAGCACTACAAGCCATTGATAAATGGATTGAGTTAAGATGATCGCCCAGCTATACGCCATTATATGATGGCCTTGTAACGAGAGCTGATGTCGCTTGCGCCATACTTGCAAAGATGCAGCGATGGCGCCAAGAAAAACACCAACTGTACCTCCATTGAAATAAAGTAAGGAGATAGGCTGCGCCACCACTGATTTAAAGTCAGTGACAAGCAAGCTAAATTTCCACACAAGAATAAATGTAAAGGCTGCATCACTATATGCCTCAGACCATTTTTTTGAAAATTGTAAGCGAAGAATAAGCCAAACTATGAAAAATGTAATAAGTAGAGCAATTGCAGTTGCTGGTAAAGTTAGTGCTCGGATGGAGTACCAATTTGTATTGATCACTCTCTAATCCACCTCCGAAAGATATATACAGCATAGCATAGAACTTTACAACAAAAGCCAATTTCACACTGTGTTCAGAAAATCTTAAAAAATATACCCCACTACGTATATATTCATCATAACATTAAATAGAATCTGATCATAGGAAAAGGGAGGAGCTTAGCTAGTTCATCAGTCCTAACAATATTGCTGTGTATCCAAATAGTTACTGTTAGCTAGTAAGACCTTCATAATGCTGAACGACAAAAAAAGCTACACACTAGATTGCTCTAATGTATAGCTAATAGTTTACAATGGAATATATTTTAGCGGGTTTACACTACCAACTGCTTGTCCTCTCCAAGGTCCAATATGCACTTCGAAGTGTAAGTGTGGACCAGTAGAACGACCAGTGCTACCCATTGCAGCAATTTGCTGACCTTGCGTTACTTCTTGTCCTACACTCACATTAAATGAATTTAAATGTGCATATACAGTTGTATAAATTTGCCCATCCACCGAATGCGTCAGAATGACAACATTTCCATATGAACTTAGTGGTGCAGCGTAAGCAACTACTCCATCCGCTGCTGCCCAAATTGGTGTCCCTGTTGAATTGGCGAGATCCACACCATAATGGAATTCAGGGCCTGCTCCAAGGTTCCGCCATCCATAAGGTGATGTTAAACGACCATTCGTTGGTTTTATCCATGTGCCGTTCGATTGTGGGGCATTAACTGTACCACTTGATGAGCCTCCACCGCCATTGTTGGCAGCTGCTGCAGCCGCTGCAGCTGCGGCTGCTTTACGTTTAGCTTCTTGCTGACGAGCAATTTCAGCTAAACGTTTTTGTTCAGAAATAATTTGATCCTGTAATTCTTGGCTTACTTCCAAAGCCTCTGAATATTCTTTTTCAAGTAATACTTTTTCTGATTTTAGCTTTTCTTGCTCTTTTTCTAATTGGTCAACTAATTTATTTTTCTCAGTCTTTTGGCTATTTAAGGAAGCCTTTAATCGTTCAAGCTCCGCTCGTTGACCTTCCAACTTTTTACGTTTTTCTTCTACAATTTGCTTTTGTTCTTCTAATTTTTGCTTATCATCTTTTTGATCTTGAATAATTTGACGATCCGCTTCCATTAAAGCATTGACCGCAGAGAATCGATCAATAAAGTCTACAAAACTATTAGAACCTAATAATACGTCTAAATAGCTAACAGAGCCTCCTGCTTGAATTGCTCGAGCCCGCTCTTGTAATAAAACATCGCGCTCTTCAATTTTATGCAATAGTTCTTTAATAGACTCTTCAAGTTTTTTTATTTCTTCATTCGTTGCTTGAATTTCGGCTTGTACTTTTTTTATATCACTATTTGTTTTGTCGATTTCAGCGTTTAATGCTTGAATTTGATCTATGATTTTTTGTTGTTTTTCTTGATTCGCTGTAATGGCATTTGATTTGTTTGAAATGGATGAATTTAATTCATTTTTCTTTGTTTCAATTTGCTTTTTCTCTTCTTTTAAATCCGATAAACTTGTTGCAAACGCTGATGGAGTTTGGATAAAAAGAATTAGAGCAGATGCTACTGCAAGTGTTTTCAATGTGTTTTTCGCCTTACTTTTCACCGATTGAACTCCCCTTCGACTATTCATTGTCCCACTCACAAATATCCGCTGTAAGTGCTAAACTAAATTTTTAAAAACTTACGTACTGACATAAAGCTTCCCCAAATACCGATCAACACACCAATAAGTAACAGAAGACCGCTCACCTGATACACAAGTGGAGAAAAATCTAATACTTGAATGAGCTCACCTTGTAAACGAGGTGCAATAATCTTATATATATTGTGGTAAAGGGTTGTGACAACCGCAATCGGAATAATAGAACCTAAAATTCCGAGCCACATACCTTCCAATAGGAACGGGATACGCACGAATGAGTTCGTGGCACCTACTAGTTTCATAATTTCAATTTCATCTCGTCGCGCAATAATCGTAATTCGAATAGTATTTGAAATTAAGAAAATCGCTGTGAATAATAACCCTAAAATAAGTACGATTCCTACATTACGACTCATATTTAAGAAGTTAAATAGTTTTTCTACTTTGCCTTCACCATACATAACGTCATATGTATACTCATATTTATCAATCGCCTTCGCCACTTTTGCCGTTTGCTGAGGCTCAGTTGCTTTTACATAAATTACATTACGTAATGGGTTACTTTGCTCAAATAGTTTAAAATCGTCACCAAAATCTTTGACTAATTTGGTTAACTCATCTTCCTTTGTTGAATAATTCATTTCTGAGATACCAGGCAATTTTTTAATTTTCTCAATGAGTGCTTTTTCTGCCGCCTCATCTGCTGTTTCATCAATTAATACTTTAATCTCAACGTCGTTTTCTAAATCCGATGCCACTTTATTTAAATTCATCATAATAAGCGCAAAAACGCCAACTAGGATAAGTGTAACTGTGACTGCACTGACAGACGCAATGGTCATCCAGCTATTTCGTCCAAGAGACTTAATACTTTCACGAAAGTGACGCTTTACAGTACTAAATTTCATAGCCGTATTCACCTCCGTGTTCATCACGGACAATTAAACCGCCTTCAATAGCGATCACTCGACGTCGAATCGTATTCACAATCTCACGGTTATGAGTCGCCATTACAATGGTTGTCCCCCGTGCATTAATTTCTTCAAATAAATTCATAATCTCCCATGAAGTTTCAGGATCAAGGTTCCCCGTAGGTTCATCCGCAATCACAACTTTTGGTACATTGACGATAGAGCGTGCAATAGACACACGTTGTTGCTCTCCCCCTGAGAGCTCATTTGGAAACATTCTAGCTTTATGCTTTAATCCTACAAGCTCTAAAACTTCCATAACGCGACGTCTAATCTCATCAGGTTGTTCCTCGATTACTTCTAGCGCAAACGCTACGTTCTCATAGACATTCAAACGAGGTAATAATTTAAAATCTTGGAAAACAACTCCAAGTTGACGACGCAAATATGGGACTTTCTTATTCTTTAACGTTGCTAAATCGATACCATTCACAATAATCTGCCCTGACGTTGCTTTTTCTTCACGGTACATCAATTTGATAAATGTAGATTTACCTGCACCACTTGGGCCTACTACATACACAAATTCACCCTGCTTTATATTTACAGAAATACCATTTGTCGCAACAACGCCATTGGGGTACTTCTTTGTCACATTTTTCATTTCTATCATGATTAAACCACCTAAAACTCTCACTATGTAAGAGGTATTTCATTTACTATTATAGCACTCTATTTCTGTTTTTTTATTACAGTTTCATTTCAATCCGTGGCAGTTCCTTCTATTTCGTTCTTTCCTTGCCATAATCCTTAAAAATATGACATAAAATAAAAACAGCAATCGACGACATACAGTGTCGATTGCTGCTTCACAAGAAAAAAGCATCCAGGCAATCAGCCTGAATGCTTTGTATTAAACTTGCTGCTCGTCTGTTGTTGTGTAGCGAATTAAAACAGCACCTGTTTTTGATTCTCCTTCGATAAATAAGCGATTTGCATGTTCAACTTCTTTATCAAAACGAACAACTTTAGAGAGGAATTGATCCTGCGACTCCATTTTGGAAACATCATGTATACCGACGTCTACTTTCCCAAAATTCGTCACCACTTTACCACTTAATGAAATAGTTCGAGGCACGTATAATTCAACCGCTCCTGCGACCGTTTGAGCTTTTATTTTGGATGAATTTGTTGAACACGTCGTCACCACAACATGTCCATTAACAGACTTAGCTTCTACTTCGTCCAACGCACCATCTAAATAAACACGTCCATTTAAAGTTTCAGCTTCTAAATCTTTCCCGCGAACCTTTGTTAATTCAATGGAGCCATTTGAGGAATCTACTTCCGCTTTCCCAAAACTGAACTTAGTGCCTTTAATAGCACCGTTTAATGTTTTCACCTTTAATTCTTCAACATCTGTATCCTGTAATGAAACACTACCATTCATCAGTCGGACAGATAATTTTTCAAGTTTATCCTTTGGAACTAGCACCTTTGCATTGACTTGAACAAGCTTTAATTGGCTCAAAATTCGTAGTGAATGCTCATCTTCTTTCACAACGAATTGCTCTAAAAAGTGATTGCGTGTTTCTTCTTCACTATCATTCATAAGTGGTGCCTTCACCTTGCAAATAACTTGAATCGTATCTCCTTCACTGGATTCCAATGAAAAGTTACCATTCGGTAATTCAGCAATAATGCTTTCTACATTGGCAGCAGCCACTTCTTCTGTATGCGTAAACTCAAATTTATCGCCAAACGGAGAAGCTACATCAAATTCCTTCACCTTTTTGACAGCTGTATTCATCATATCCATAAAGAGGGAACCAATCTGTGTTAAATCTTTACGGAAATCTTGCATCTCATCTTGGAAATGTTTCATAAAATCTTCTTTTTTCTTGTCGCCATCTTTAGTCTTTTCTTCAAATAATGACTCTTTGTCAGATGAAAATGACTGTGACTCTTTAGACACATCATCCATAACATTTTGAGTAGATTTGCCGGATTGCTCTAATGCTTCTAATAATGTAATCGCCTCTTGTGCCGAAATCGTACCTTTTTCTACAAGTTCTAAAATTCGTTGACGTTCATTTTGCATAACTAAATAGCCTCCCTCAGTTCGTTATACTATTTATACGATTCTTTTTTTGAAAAGTTTCACTGCAAAATTGAAATAAAATGGATTTTTTATTACAACGAAGGCTTTCCTTCTTGTCAGCTTGAAAGATGTGCTCCCATTCTTCTTTAATTCTATCGATTGAGTTGCTTTTCGCATTCCGATTGAAGGCTGGGATTAAGATTTAGAAGCTTCTGCTAATACTGCTTCCATTCTCATACGGTCACGTTCTAAAATTGGTTTCAAATATTTCCCTGTGTAAGAACCTGGCACTTCTGCCACTTCTTCAGGTGTACCTGTTGCAATAATCGTACCCCCTTTGTCTCCACCCTCCGGACCTAAATCGATAAGATAATCAGCCGTCTTGATAACATCTAGATTATGTTCAATAACTAATACGGAGTCACCATTTTCAACAAGACGTTGTAGCACTACAAGTAAACGTGCGATATCGTCTGCATGTAAGCCTGTCGTTGGTTCATCTAGAATATAGAATGATTTTCCTGTTGAACGTCGATGTAATTCAGATGCTAATTTTACACGCTGCGCCTCTCCTCCAGACAATGTTGTGGCAGGTTGTCCTAATTTCATATAACCTAAGCCAACATCAACAATAGTTTGAAGCTTACGTTGAATCTTTGGAATATTTTCGAAGAATACTACAGCATTTTCAATCGTCATATCTAAAATATCTGCAATACTTTTATCTTTATATTTCACTTCAAGTGTTTCTCGATTATAGCGTTTGCCGTGACATACTTCACAAGGAACATACACATCCGGAAGGAAATGCATTTCTATTTTAATAATTCCATCTCCACGACATGCTTCACAGCGCCCCCCCTTGACATTAAAGCTAAAACGACCTTTTTTATAGCCTCGTACCTTTGCTTCATTCGTGGTAGCAAAAACATCGCGTATATCATCAAAGACTCCCGTGTAAGTAGCTGGATTCGAGCGCGGGGTACGACCAATTGGAGATTGGTCAATATCGATGACTTTTTCAAGCTCATCCATCCCTGTTACCTCTTTATGTTCTCCCGGTTTAACCTTGGAACGATTCAGCTTCTGTGCCAATGATTTATATAAAATTTCATTAATCAGCGTGGATTTCCCTGAACCAGATACACCTGTCACTGCGACAAATAAGCCAAGTGGAACGTCGACTTTAACATTGCGTAAATTATTTTCCTTGGCACCCTTAATCGAAAGCTTACGACCATTTGGTTGACGTCTTTCCACTGGCAATGGGATAAATTTTTTCCCGCTTAAATATTGTCCTGTTAAAGATTTATTATTTTCCATGACTTCCTGTGGTGTACCAGCTGCAACAATTTGGCCACCATGTACACCTGCACCTGGTCCAACGTCAATCAGATAATCAGCTGCTAGCATCGTATCCTCATCATGCTCCACCACAATCAGTGTATTACCAATATCTCGCATGTTTTGTAACGTGCTAATCAAGCGATCATTATCACGTTGATGTAAGCCAATCGATGGTTCATCTAAAATATATAGAACGCCTGTTAATCGTGAACCGATTTGAGTAGCAAGGCGAATACGTTGTGCTTCCCCACCAGATAATGTACCTGCTGCACGACTTAAAGTTAAATAGTCTAAACCTACATTAACAAGGAAGCCCAGTCGTTCTTCAATTTCCCGTAAAACTAGACGAGCAATTTTCATATCCTTTTCAGTGAGATCTAGCTCTTTGAAAAATGTGTCGGCTTCCTGAATTGAATATTGTGTCACCTCACCAATATGTTTGTCGGCAACTTTTACAGCTAATGTTTCTGGCTTTAAACGATAGCCTTTACAAGAAGGACAGGCCTGTTGTGCCATATATTTTTCCATTTGCTCACGAACATAATCTGAAGTTGTCTCTTTAAAACGACGCTCTACATTTCGGACAACACCTTCAAATTCAATCATTTGGTCTCGTACATTGCCAAACTCATTTTCATAATGGAAGTGAATCTTCTCTTTACCTGAGCCAAATAACACTTTGTCCATCTTGTCTTTTGGTAAATCTTTCACTGGCACATCCATTGGAATATTATAGTGATCACAAACTGCTTTTAATAATTGAGGATAGTACTGTGAACTTGTTGGCTCCCAAGGTGCAATAGCATGCTCTAATAAAGAACGATCCCAATCCGGCACCACTAAATCTAAATCCACCTCTTGTGTCGAGCCTAAGCCGTCACAGCTTGGACAAGCACCAAATGGACTATTAAATGAAAACATGCGTGGCTCTAGCTCGCCAATAGAAAAACCACAAATAGGACAGGCATGATGCTCACTAAATAGTAGTTCCTCATGCTCCATGACGTCTACAAGCACACGACCATCTGCCAAACGAAGAGCTGTCTCTAAAGAATCACTTAAACGTGCAGCGACCCCTTCCTTCATTACAACACGGTCGATCACTACCTCAATAGAGTGTTTTTTATTTTTATCAAGATCAATCGCATCATCTAAATCTCGTAAATCTCCATCAATACGCACACGAACGAAGCCTTGCTTTTTTAAATCTTCTAGCAGTTTTACATGGGTTCCTTTACGGCCAGAAACCATTGGCGCAAGGAGTTGCATTTTGGTTCTTTCTGGATAAGTTAATAAACGGTCCACCATTTGTTCAATCGTTTGAGAAGTAATTTCTATCCCATGATTCGGACAAATCGGTTTACCAATACGTGCATATAGTAAACGTAAGTAATCATAGATTTCTGTAACCGTCCCTACTGTAGAGCGCGGGTTACGACTCGTTGTTTTTTGGTCTATTGAAATAGCAGGCGATAATCCTTCGATTGCATCAACATCTGGTTTATCCATCTGCCCAAGAAACTGACGCGCATAGGCGGAAAGAGACTCGACATAACGTCGTTGTCCCTCCGCATAAATCGTATCAAACGCTAATGAAGATTTACCTGATCCTGATAATCCTGTTAAAACGACTAATTGATCACGTGGAATTGTGACATTAATATTTTTTAAATTATGAGCACGTGCACCTTGCACGACAATTTCAGTATTTTTCACAAGTCATTCACCCTTCTACCTTCAATTCAAATATTGTATCTCGAAGCTCAGCTGCACGTTCGAAATCAAGCGCTTTTGCTGCTTCCTTCATTTCTATTTCTAGAGAAGCTAAGAGCTGGTCTCTTTCTGCCTTTGTCAGCTTTTTGCCCTTCGTCGCCTTTGTTACATAGGATTCTTCTTCTTCTGCCACTTGTGTAGCACGAATTACTTCTGGTATTTTTTTACTAATAGTTTGAGGCGTAATACCATGCTCTTCGTTATATGCCATTTGCAATTCACGACGACGTTTTGTTTCATCGAGCGCCTTTTTCATCGAGTCGGTTACATGATCTGCATACATAATGACATGACCGTTCGCATTACGCGCAGCTCGGCCAATCGTTTGAATGAGTGAACGTTCTGAACGTAAAAATCCTTCTTTATCAGCGTCTAATATGGCTACAAGTGATACTTCAGGAATATCAAGTCCTTCTCGCAATAAGTTAATTCCAATTAGTACATCATAAGTGCCCTTCCGTAGCTCACGGATAATCTCAATACGCTCTAATGTTTTAATCTCAGAATGCAAATACTCAACCTTTAAGCCCATTTCCTTCAAATAAGCCGTTAAGTCCTCTGACATTTTCTTTGTTAGTGTTGTTACTAACACTCTTTCATCACGTGCAATACGATCTTGAATTTCATCGATCAAGTTATCTATTTGCCCTTCAATTGGGCGGACATCAATTAATGGATCCAGTAAACCAGTAGGTCGAATAATTTGCTGGATCATTTCAGGAGTATGCTCCAACTCATAGGGTCCAGGTGTTGCAGATACATAAATAGCTTGATGTACTCGATTTTCGTATTCTTCAAAACGTAATGGACGGTTATCTAGCGCAGATGGCAGGCGGAAACCATGCTCAACAAGTACCCCTTTACGTGCTTGGTCACCGTTGTACATCCCTCGTACCTGCGGAAGAGTTACGTGACTTTCATCTACGACAAGCAAAAAGTCCTCAGGGAAATAATCAAGCAACGTATATGGAGTCGCACCTGCTTCACGTAAAGTTAAGTGACGCGAATAGTTCTCAATCCCTGAACAAAAGCCCATTTCCCGCATCATTTCTAAATCATAACGTGTCCGTTGCTCTAGACGCTGAGCCTCTAATAATTTATCCTCGGCACGCAGTAAAGCTAGACGATCCTCTAATTCTTTTTCAATGTTTTCTATCGCTTTTCGCATTTTTTCTTCTCGTGTAACGAAGTGGGATGCTGGGAAAATAGCGACATGCTCTCGATCTGATAGTATTTCTCCAGTTAAAGCATCTACCTCACGAATGCGATCAATTTCGTCCCCAAAAAACTCGACACGAATACAATGCTCATCACGTGAGGCTGGGAAAATCTCTACTACATCTCCTCGTACCCGAAACGTCCCGCGTGTAAAACTAACATCATTGCGCTCATATTGAACATCTACAAGTTTGCGCAGTAGCTGATTACGTTCAATTTCCATACCTGTGCGGATCGATACAACCATTTCACGATATTCTTCAGGAGAACCAAGACCGTAAATACAGGATACAGATGCAATAATAATGACATCATCACGCTCAAATAATGCAGAAGTTGCAGAGTGGCGCAGCTTATCAATTTCATCGTTAATGCTAGAATCCTTTTCTATATAAGTATCTGTCTGCGGTACATAGGCTTCTGGCTGGTAATAATCATAGTAACTAACAAAGTATTCTACAGCGTTATTTGGAAAGAACTCTTTGAACTCACTATATAATTGGCCCGCCAACGTTTTATTGTGTGCCATAATAAGTGTCGGTTTTTTAACCTGCTGGATTACATTTGAAATCGTAAATGTTTTCCCAGTTCCTGTTGCACCAAGTAATGTTTGATGACGCTTGCCTGCCTTCACACCCTCCACTAATTCCGCAATTGCCTGTGGCTGATCTCCATTAGGCTGATATGGCGCTTGTAAATCAAAAGTTTGCACACCTGTCCCCGTCCTTTCTTTCCAATTTGTACATATATTTTAGCATAGCAATATTAAAATTTCGAACATTTAACGAACGAATGTTTGTAAAATTTTTTTCTATCCCTAAAATGGAAGATGGATAATCAACCTTCTACTCTCATAATAGCCGTTTCGTCAGGTTTTCAAGCCTTATCTAGTAACGAGATGTCCATTGTAGAATGGTAGTCATTCCTTCTCTTTTCTCATTTTTAGAGCAATACTTTTTAAAAATTAGGTGAATGGCACAGCCACTCTATCATCTCCAAAAAAAATCCCGCTCTCCATAGTCGCGGAGAGCGGAATTATTAGTATGATTCATCTTCTGATTGCTGCAAGGAATTGAGTTCGGTTGCGTATTGATAAAATGCGTTTTCATCTTTTTCATCGAGCGCTCTATCTATTAAAACGATGAGCTGCTCTTGTCGATGCATACGCTGGATACGATTTAAAAATAAATCTAAATAAATCTCGTTTAATAATTTCTCTGCCTCATCAACTTTTTTTGACTGACCAACGGCTTTTAGAAAATCTGTGTACGAATAATATTTATCCAACGATCTCACCCCGATCCTTTTCTAAATTATATGAAAATTGAAATTAAAAAGCAATGCTTACGATTTGAAAATAACTTGGATTAGCTAGTAAACTCGTGAAATTTAAAGCAAATTCTCTAAGCATTTCATTCATTTATCAACCTTGTTTCAATACTTTGTATATTTTTTGAAATTCATTTTATGTACTACACTACGGTTATCAATAGAAAAGGGAGGCACTTCCAATATGACTAGTAAATTTGTAAATGGCTATTTAATTTCCTTTAACACTTACTTGCTCCAACCAGTTCAGCATGACACTAAAGTTTTTACTCATGTTATAGACAAACATAATGAGCTAATTGTTACTCGGAAGCCGATGCATGTACTGCGAAAATCTTGTATTTCATTAGGCTCCACCTATGAAGCAGCAAAGCAATCTGCTAAACGCTTTTTTGGTAATCAACATAAGCTACCAATCGTCGTGGCCTTTGATTATGGTTTTCCTTGCATCTTTCTACCAACCTATTCACCTAATTCCATTCACAATATATGGATAGGGCTCCATGCGATTATCAATATTACGCCAAGCGAAACGGGATGTGTGGTCACATTAAAAAACGATCAAAAGATTGAGCTACCTATTCAATATGCTTCTATTAGTAAACAGTTTGTAAATGCTTCTATGCTCTACAAACATTACATGAACGAACGAAAACAACTTAGTCAAGATTCACCCTATCATCCATTCTTTTAACTAAAAAATCCCCCAAGAAACAACTCTTGGGGGATGGCTATTAGTTAATTTTTGAACGTAAGTAAGCATTAATAAATGGATCTACATCGCCGTCCATTACCGCTCCGACATTCCCTGTTTCTTCATTCGTACGGTGATCTTTTACCATTGAGTATGGATGGAATACATACGAGCGAATTTGTGAGCCCCAGCCAATGTCCTTTTGTTCACCACGGATCTCATCAAGCTGTGCCTGTTGCTTCTCTAACTCTAATTGATATAATTTCCCTTTTAACATAGCCATCGCTTTCTCACGGTTTTTAATTTGTGAACGTTCTGCTTGGCATTGTACAACCGTACCAGTCGGGATGTGTGTAATACGAACAGCTGAATCTGTTGTATTAATATGCTGACCACCCGCACCTGTCGCACGATACGTATCAATTTTCAAATCCTCTGTACGAATATCAATTTCAATATTATCGTCAAATTCTGGCATGACATCGCAAGAAACGAAAGAAGTATGTCGACGGCCTGATGAATCAAATGGTGAAATACGCACTAGGCGATGAACACCTTTTTCAGCTTGTAAATAGCCGAAAGCATTATGACCTTTAATTGAAATAGTTACAGATTTAATGCCTGCTTCATCACCAGGAAGATAATCCATTGTTTCCACCTTAAAGCCACGCTTCTCAGCCCATCGTGTATACATACGTAGTAGCATAGAACCCCAGTCTTGTGACTCTGTTCCACCTGCTCCTGGATGCAACTCTAAAATAGCATTGTTTTGATCATATGGACCGCTCAATAATAATTGTAGCTCAAAATCAGCCATTTTTTGTTGGAATTCTACCAGTTCTTTTCCTAACTCTTCCTGCAATTCTTCGTCTGGCTCTTCACGTAAAAGCTCCAATGTCATATCTAAATTCTCATGTATTTCTTCTAACTCTTTATATTCATTGACGATTGCTTTTAAGCCGTTGCCCTCATTAATGATCACCTGTGCACCTTGCTGATCATCCCAGAATCCTGGCTCTAGCATCATTTCATCTAGCTCCTGTATACGTGCCTCTTTGTTTTCTAAGTCAAAGAGACCCCCTGAAGTCCACCAATTTTTTGGCTGTAGTGTCTAACACATTGCGTACATCTGCTAATTCAATCATTGTAAAATCCTCCGAACGTTAGTAATGGAGACTAGTGTGAAAGCTCCGATCTTACTATTATAACGTTTTTACCGAGGAAAACATACATAAAAACACTACTCTACGTCTCGTCCTCTAACATATCAAGCGCAAAACGTTGAAATACTTTCACACGATCATATTGAACAAGTAAATGCTTCGTTCTTCGCTCTAATCTATATTTTAATAAAAATGCCCGCTGAATACGATACTCTATCGTTTTGACACTAACATCTACAATAATATCCTGACCATTCGTAAAGATTACCTTTGTGCTCTTTTTATCCACAGAGAAATACTCTTCAATATGATGGACAGCAAACCATATACATTCCGGATGTAGAGGTGACTTGCTTGGAAACCATAAAATATTCCCACGCTCATCCACAACGATTGGGTTTTTATTAAGTTTACCTAAAATCATTTTTGATCCATCGAAAGCCCCTCTTAAGCTTGAACCATAATAACGAAGATTATAGTCCATTAACTTCGTCGGTGTTAATTTAGAAATATAGTCATTACTTTTTTCCATCACCCGAGTACATAAATTTCCAAAGGAATCATACACAGGCATATACAGCATAGTTTCACTACTCATAATATCCTTCTTATGCATCCTTATTCCCCCTTTATGCACTTATGTTTTCAGCTTAAATAAAAAAAGAATATACCAAGGTCCGTACATTCCTGCTTTTTTCTACAAGTCGAAATTGCTTGGAAAACTTTATTTCTCCCCACATTTCTCCCACCTCAGCTTCTCAAAATCTTTCATCACTAAATCCTTAGTACTCCATCACACCTACACCTAATAATTCAGAATAATAATAGAAGAATTTTCTAAAACTAAATTCCTATTATTACAGCTATTGTATACCCATATTTTACTATTGTCTATAAATTATGACTTTTATGACAATAATTTATTTTTTTATACAAAAAAAGATCATTTCAACATACGTTAAAATGATCTTTTCCATTTCTATTATTGAGCTGCACCATGACAGTTTTTAAACTTCTTACCGCTTCCACAAGGACATAAATCATTGCGTCCAACATTTTCAGCCTTACGAACAGGTTGCTTTTTCGGAGCAGGGCCGCCTTCTTCTTTCGGATTAACAGCCTGACCTTTCGCCACCTCTTCACGCTCAAGATTACTGCGAATTTCAGCCTTCATTGCATACTTCGCAACATCCTCGCGAATGGAAGCGACCATATCTTCGAACATCGCAAAACCTTCTTGTTGATATTCACGTAGCGGATCATTTTGACCATATGCTCGCAGATGGATACCTTGACGAAGTTGATCCATAGCATCAATATGATCGATCCATTTTGTATCAATAGAACGTAATAAAATAACTTTTTCAAACTCACGCATACGCTCTGCTGTAAGCTCTTCCTCTTTTTCATCATATCGAGCGTGCACAGCTTCTGAAATCAATTGGTTAATGTCTTCTGCCGATTTACCTTGGAAATCAGCTACTTTTAGTTGACCTTCCTCTAGCAAATTAGCAGCCACAAAGTCATCAATAGCCTTGAGATTCCAATCTTTTTGCTCACCTTGTGTATAGAGTCCGACAACATTGTCAATCGTCTCTTGAATCATCGACTCCACAAGCACGCGCATATTTTCTGTTTCTAGAACATCATAACGCTCCTTATAAATAATCTCACGTTGCTGACGGAGAACATCATCATATTGTAATAAACGCTTACGAGCATCAAAGTTATTACCTTCGACACGTTTCTGCGCTGATTCTACAGCTCTCGACACAACTTTTGATTGCAATGGCTGTGTATCATCCATACCTAAACGCATCATCATCGCCTTCATATTATCTGAACCGAAACGACGCATTAAATCATCTTCTAGTGATAGATAAAATTGTGTTACCCCTGGATTCCCTTGACGACCAGAACGTCCACGTAGCTGGTTATCAATACGACGGGATTCATGTCGCTCAGTACCAATAACCGCTAACCCGCCAATTTCTAATACACCTTCACCAGGTTTAATGTCGGTACCACGACCCGCCATGTTTGTAGCAATCGTTACAGCACCCTTTGAACCAGCATTAGCAATAATTTCTGCTTCGCGTTCATGATTTTTTGCATTCAGTACATTATGAGGGATTTTATGTTTATCCAGCAATTGCGAAATAATTTCAGATGTTTCAATTGCAACCGTACCAACAAGCACAGGTTGTCCTGCCTTATGGCGCTCTGCAATATCAGCCGCCACCGCTTTATATTTTCCTTCCATAGAAGCAAAAATTAAATCTGGACGATCATCACGAGCAATTGGCTTATTCGTAGGAATCGCAATAACACTCATATTGTAAATATTACGGAATTCTTCTTCCTCTGTTTTCGCTGTACCTGTCATACCCGCAAGCTTTTGGTACATACGGAAATAGTTTTGGAATGTAATAGTCGCCATTGTCATCGATTCATTTTGAATCTCAACGCCTTCTTTAGCTTCAATAGCTTGGTGAAGGCCATCCGAATATCGGCGACCTTTCATTAAACGACCAGTAAAGCCGTCAACAATCACAATCTCGCCCTCTTGGACAACATAATCAACATCATTATGCATACTCACATGTGCCTTTAACGATTGGTTAATGGCGTGATTTAAGCGGACATGTGTTAAATCAAATAAATTGTCAATGCCAAATGCCTTTTCAGCCTTTTCAACACCGGCATCCGTTAATGTAACACCTTTAGTTGACTCTTCATATGTGTAATCTGTTTCTGCACTTAACATACGTACAAACGCATTAGACTGTTTGTACAACTGTGCTGATTTCCCAGCCTGACCCGAAATAATTAATGGCGTACGTGCCTCATCAATTAAAATCGAGTCAACCTCATCGATGACAGCATAGTGAAGCGGACGTTGAACACGCTCTTCTTTATAAAGCACCATATTATCACGTAAATAGTCAAATCCTAATTCATTGTTTGTACTATAAGTAATATCCGCTTCATAAGCCGCACGCTTCTCTTCTTTAGACAGGCTATTTAAATTTAAACCTACTGTAAGACCTAAGAAATTGTACAACTGTCCCATCTCAGCAGCATCACGGCTAGCCAAATATTCATTGACTGTGACAACATGCACGCCTTTACCAGTAATTGCGTTTAAATAAACCGCCATTGTCGCTGTTAACGTTTTACCTTCACCGGTCTTCATCTCTGAAATATTACCTTCATCAAGGGAAGCCGCCCCCATAACTTGAACACGGAACGGATACATCTCTAACACACGTTTCGACGCTTCGCGACAAACAGCAAAAGCCTCTGCACGAATCGACTCTAACTGCTCCCCATCCGTATAACGCTTTTTAAACTCTTCTGTTTTCGCTTGTAATTGATCATCTGAAAGCTGTTCCATTTGAGAAGCGAATCCCTCAACCTGGTCAGCGATTTTTTCTAATTTTTTTAACTCACGTTTATTGAAATCAAATAATTTATTTAATAGGTTTGCCATGAATGTTTTTCACTTCCTATATAGATTCAACTTTCATTTTACCATTGTGTAACAGTTTCATGCAAACAGTCACCCTATTTGCATAAGAAAGTCATATAAAAAAGACTCTCGCCATCGCGAGAGCCTTTGTCATCATGAAGTTTAAGTTGTTTCGATTAAGCCATATTTTCCGTCTTTACGTTTATACACAATATTTGTGCCGTTTGATTCAGCATCTGTAAAGACATAGAAATCATGCCCTAACATATTCATTTGTAATACAGCCTCTTCTTGATCCATCGGTTTTAAATCAAATTGCTTCGTACGTACAATGGAGTATTCTTCTTCATCCAAAGTCGTATCAACGACTGCTTGAGTAGTAGCAAAATAAAGGCCTGCCCCTTCACGCTCACGGAATTTACGGTTTACTTTCGTTTTATGCTTACGAATTTGACGCTCTAATTTATCAACAATGAGATCAACCGCAGCATACATATCATTATGACGCTCTTCAGCACGAAGAGTTAAGTTCTTCATTGGGATTGTAACTTCCACTTTTGTTTGCTTGTCATTATAAACCTTTAAATTTACGTTAGCATTGGCGTTAACATCTTCGTTAAAATAACGTTCAACTTTTTCGATTTTATTCTCAACATACTCTCGAATAGCTGGAGTTACCTCAATATTTTCACCACGAATGTTAAAGTTTAACATGTAAACTCCTCCTTTATAACTGCTATACTATCTATTTCTACACAAGTGTGTGAAATTCCTCTAAAATAATTCTTTATTTTACAAAAAACTTTTATAAAATTAATATTGGCTTTGCTTTTTCGCTTCTGCCGCTTCTTTTTTACGTCGTAGCTTTAATTCATCTACAATCAACTCTTCAACGCGCCCTTGATCATTAAAATAAACGCCGTATTGCTTACCACTACCAAATGGACGACTCCAAATCACTTCACCATAAGCCCGCACCTCTTGCGTATCAAGCACAAAATGGATATCCAATGGTGGAGGATTCACACCTAAATCCACTTCCGTATACATCTTTAACCCACGCGGACTAATATCTAGCAATTCAGCCATAGCCGTCTGCCCATGATTAACTCGCCCATTTTCATAAACAGCAAATGTTATTTGAACAGGCTCCTCAAATTTAAATCGGAAACCTTCTTGACGCTTAAAAATCATATTCCCACCCCAGTATATTGTTAAACATTTATATTGCTTTGATTATGACACGACGCCCATCTTACAGCTAGGGGAATAAGTAACATATTTTACCGTTGAACAGCCTAATTTATGACTATTTTACTTAAACCTTTTTAAGAAAGATTAGAAATGTATTCACACATTTGTAGATGATGACTAAAAAAATGTCGAAAAATGATAGGATTACTTAAATTCTCGAAATATATCAAACTATGTAGAGTAAAACACAAAACCAGAAGCTCATTTTTAAATAAGTCCTGGTTTTGATGTAATCATTTATAAGTATCACTAAAT
Source organism: Lysinibacillus sp. GbtcB16 (assembly GCF_019091145.1). Lineage (NCBI taxonomy): Bacteria > Bacillati > Bacillota > Bacilli > Caryophanales > Bacillaceae > Lysinibacillus > Lysinibacillus sp. GbtcB16. The sequence continues at coordinate 88,237 of NZ_JAGXJV010000001.1, read as the reverse complement.
ATTTAACTTATTTTTTTCCGTCGTAATACATACCATCCATTACTCGAACAGAGCTGTATGGATTTAAATATTGTTGCTCATTTTTTTTAGATTGTTGAAGAGTTTTCATGTCCGTTTTAATTGCAGTCATAACCTTTTGTAACTTTTCTTGTATGCTACGATCAAGCTCCTGTAAATGCTTATTTAATTGATGACCATCCAAAGATTTACCAGATTGTTGGAACTCTTTGATTATGGTTCCACGCTCGTCGAGTAATACATCTATCTTTTCTATAAACTCTTCTCGGTCATCTCCGCTAGGAATGGTTGACAAATGCTCATTAAGTCTAGCTGAAATAGAGAGCAAACGTTCAACTGGTCCCATCATATTCTGTCCCCATTCCCAAATTGTTGCTGACGATTAATACGAATAACTTCCTTCCAAGTATCACGGAATTCCGAAACAAGTCCTTCAACCTCTTCAATTATAGAAACGTCATTTCGAATATTTGCTTCTACTAATCGAGTATTCATATATTCATAAAGTGCCATCATATTTTTTGATACTTCAATATCCATATTCAGTGTCGCCATGAGCTCACTTATGATTGCCTGTGCTCTTTGAAGGTTAGTATTTTTTTCTTGAATCTTTTTATCTTGAATTGCTAATTTCGCCTTATGCAGAAATTTTAAGCATCCATTATACAACATTAGTGTTAAATCTCCTGGAGAAGCAGTTGTAACACTATTTTGTTTATATGCATTATGAGCAGATGTTTGTGCTGTCAATCAAAGACAACTCCTTTTTATTACCTTTTAACTAAATTATACTAAAACTTTTATCCCTGTCCACCAAATTGCGCAAATATACCTGACTGTGAGTTTGCTTTGTTAATAGCTTTTTCCATGGCACTGAATTGTTTCCAATAGCGGGCTTCTATTTTTTCAAGCTTGTCTTTCCATGTATCAATACGTTTATCCATATCAACTAGACTTTTACCAATCGAATAAGAATTATCCACACTTGAAGCATTACCCGCTTTTTTCTCGATGTCTAGCTTGAATTTATCCATAGACCCTCTAAGCTTTAGTAAAAATCCGCGAGTATCAACAATTTTTTCAACACCATCGACAGAGATTGTATCTTGTTTATCACCTTTGTTTGTAAATAAGGCTGTTACTGCATCAGGATCATCTTCTAATGCCTTACGTAATTTTTCTTCGTCAATTTCTAAAGTACCACCATCATTATATGATTTTGAAGACGTAATCCCAATATTAAATAACGTATTATATTTAGGATTGGACACAGCAGGGTTCGATTCATAAATTAATCCACGCATACCCGCTAGTCCACTTCTTAAAATCGAGTCGCTACGCAATAAACCGCTTTTAGCTTTTTCCTCCCATAGCTTAATTTCATTTTCTGACATTTCTTTTCTCTGTTCGTCTGTTAATGGGGAATAATCACGGTATTTCTTTTCCTTCGTTTGGTCGTTCATTTCCTTAACAAGTCCGTTATACATTGTAACGAACTCTTTGATTTTTTTCATCATGTCATCTACATCAGTTGTAGATGATAATGTCACATTTGGCACTGTAGTTCCATCAGCTGGGGTATTTGCAAGTGCATTTTTAGCATCTGCTAAATCTTTAGTGTATTTTATTTCGTTACTCTTAGCTGTTTCTAATTGTTGGATTTTCGTTGTTAACTCTGTATTTTTAATATCATACGCATTCTTAGTATTAATAACCTCTTGCATACCTTTTAAGTCTTCAGAAGAAATATTACCTAATATTTGACGTTGTTCCGATGAAAGGCTTTTTAATGCTTTTTTTTGATCATCTGTTAAATCACTGCTATCAATTTCATCATTCGATGTTAAATCAGAAATATTGGCTAATTTTTCAATATCCGCTGGATCCATGTTCATAAAAATATTTTTACTAGTCGTACTTAAATTTTCGTATGCGCTAAATCTTTGCAAATCATTTAATTCATTGGTTAAAGAGGAATTTAAAGCCTCCTTTTCTTCCGTTTTTAAAGCCTTTAATGCCTTTTTTTGCGCATCAGTTAAATCCGATGCTTCAATAGCTGCATTATCCGTCAAATCAAGATTGTCAAGCGTAGCGAGCTGTTCTTTATTCATAGTTGCAAGTACTTTTTTTCCAGCAGCAGATAATGCCGAACTTGTATTCGCACCATTAAAAATTTTCAGTGCATTATCATAAAGGTCCTTTGCAGTGGCTGCTTCACCTGTCAGAGTACTTATTTTTGTTTCTAAATCAGGAATAGCTAATTTGGTAGCGGCAAGCAATTCTTCCAATGTTTTAATACGAGTTTCTATTGTTGCTTTTGAGTTAAATGTTTCATTTAACGTTATATTATAACCGCCCATAGTGAATGTATTGGTAGAACGCTCTGTATCAATACCATTTACACGGAAAATAGCATTAGATCCACCATCTACTAAGTCGGTTGAACCTGGACTACCTACCCCTAATACTGAGAACAATGCATTACCAGTGCCCTCTACTTTTACACCATTCTTTGTTTGTTCAGTTACTAATTGCACTTCAGCAGCATTCCCTGCTAATTCACCTGTATTTTTTGCCGCAACAGATAATTTACCATTTTCAAAGAAAGCAGTTACACCTGCATTGCTGCTATTAATTTTTTTCATCACATCATCAATAGTGTCTGTTGCTTTAAATTTAACTTCAGTAGCTTCACTAGCCAATGTACCGTCTGATTTGATAGCTTTTAATAAAATTGAATATTCTCCCGTGCCAGTGAAAGTGGATCCTTCAATATCACTAATTTTTGTACTGCCAGTAGCAACCCCAGCATTTGAATTGACTTGTTTACTACCAACTGTTTTTCCTGCAGTAGCAAGCTGTGATACGCCTTCAATCGTTAAATTTCCTGAAGCACTTGATGTTGCGGTTGCCGTAACATATTTTGAGTTAGATGAAGTAGCCGTTTTCGTATTAAAGCCTTTAATTAAAAGATTGTCTGCAATATACGTATCAAATGTTTTTAGCTTTGCATTAATGCTTCGATAAGCATCTCGTGTCCATTCGGAAGTTTGTTTCTTTTGTTGTAATTTAGTGAGTGGCGTTCTCTCTGCAGCCATCAACTTTGCTACCAATGCATCTATATCCATTCCAGATGCTAATCCACCAATACGATTTACCATAATAAAGCCCTCCTAAAAAAGTTTATATTTTTTCATCTACAATCATCCCTAAAAGCTTTTGCATTTCATAAAATGCATCTAATAGCTTTTTAGGAGGTATTTCTTTCACTACTTCTTCTGTTTTTGCATCTACGACTTGCACAAAATAACGTTCTAAGCCATCATGAAGAACAAATTTTGAAGAACTATGATTGATTTGTAAAAATTCGTTTACTGTCTCTACAGCTTGTTGTAGTTTTTCTTTTGTTATTTCTTGATCTTCTTTTAAAAAATTTTGCTCTTCTACTATAGGTTGTGAAACTTCTTTAGTAGTTACAGAAGTCTTTGCTGTCACTTCTGAGCTTGTCATTTTTGTACTACCTGAAACAGTTGGTGCATCTACTACAAGTCCTTGCGCCCCAATACGCATCATTCCCACTCCTTATGTACTTAGTTAACTTGTGTATAATATCGGTTGTAATTTTAAATATTTCACTTTTAAAGAAAAACGAATCATTTTATTTGAGAAGATTTCCCACTTTTAGATGCTATAAAATATAAAAAGCGAATTTACGTTTATGTTAAAACGAAAATTCGCAGTAAAAATATACCTTTAATATTTAGTTGGTAGTTATAACCATATGAAAATTTATATATAAGTTGAAACTAAGAATCCAGCATATTGTTGCCTATACATTCGTTCTGGTGGTACGTTCCGCATGAGCCCACAAAATGTGGTCTCATTCCTGACGTTTAGCGGCGTGCTATGCGAATTCCCACAGTATTGCTTACTCATTCGAATCTTTAATTCAACGTATATATTTAAAATTTTAGAAGTAATAAATTTTATTACTTCAGGTCATAATCTTTAACTAAAAAGTTGTAATTCTACATTTACATTAATGCCCTAGAACTACTTATGAAATAATTTAATTCATTATGAGTACTTATTATGAAATCGACTTAACAATTCTTAAATAGTCATCTTGATTATCCATTTCATATACAGTACTTTGTTCCAATCGAGAAACAGTAACATTTAAAATTTTAATTAAGTACAAAGGTATATTATCCCAATATAAGGAGGTATTTTTTATTTTTTCTAATTTTAAATATTTAGGAAAAAATTGCTTAATCACTTCGCTGTCTTTCTGTTCCCAATATGAAATTCCAGATAAAGATGGCCTTTCTTCATCAGTAATCATTATATCTATTACTTTTTGATGAGCATCTATTATTGGACACCATTCCTTTTCTTGGCGAGTCCGATTAATTGTAAAATATGTACTTTGATTAGGTTTAAGTTTCAAAAAAATATTTTCCAGTAAAACTGTATCTGCATCGATCACAAACGAATCACCGAAATATGGTAGCGATAAATTAAAACTATAAATACTATTATATTCTTTGTACATTTCATTATAAATCAGTTTTACACCTGGAAATTTTTCTATCAGATATTCAAATTGATTAGCTAAATGACCAGTGATAATATAAATATCATAGATTTTTGCTTCATTTAAAAATTGTATTGTCCTTTCTAAGTTTGGCACTTCATTAATTGGCAAAAGAGCTTTGTGTTTTGTTTTAGTCCATTCTTTAAAACGTGATCCAAGTCCTGCAGCAAGAATAATGGCATTCATAGTTGTACTCCTCTTTTAAAAGTAATCATAGAAAAGAATTCTTTTGGATTATTTGTTGTCAAGATAGATCCTGTAATAATAAGCAAGGCCAATAAAAATTCTTTTCCCCCTGCTTCGAAGCCTAATAATAGACTAAATAATACAGCCCAAGCAGAGTAACTGATATTTAACCCCATAGCTTTAATAGGGCCAACGCGATTAATTGATGTATAGTAAAATAAATAAGAAGCAGTACCAGCTAATGCAGTAATTGCAAATAATATAATTGTAAAGTCTTGTAATACTAATTTCACTAACGGGACACCTCCAATTATTGGAATTATCAACAAACCATAAACTAGGGCAGAAACAGTTTGTCTTATTTGTAAAGCAATAGAAGGTAACACGTCATTTTTCATACCATAAGCGGAGACCACAGATTCAGATCCCCAACCTAAAACACATAACAAAGCAAAAGATAAGCCATAAATTAAATTTTGCGGTTCTTCTTGTGAAGTTATCCCTAAAAAAACAGTTGCTATTATGGCAATAGAAAGTCCAATAATACTTTTATAAGTAACTTTTTCTTTTAAAAATAAGAAACTTAATAGAGAACCTACAGCAGGATACATTGAAGAAATAATGGCAGTATAGGAAGGACCAATATAATAAATTGCCAACATGAATCCTGTCATTCCTATTGGCCCCCCTAAAATAGCAGCTATCATAACTACTTTCCCGCTCTTACTTTTCAATGATTGTTTGAGCTGAAATGTTCGTTTAAAAAGAAAGGTATGAAACATCATCCACATACATGAAAAAGCATCATGTAAAAAAGTTGAAATTAAAGGAGCTATAAAAATATAATTAGCAAAAATTGAGCGAGATAATATAATTCCGATGATCACAGTGTTGACACCCCATAGGATACCCCCGAAAAGCCCCATCCATAATCCTCTTACCTCATATTGTGTAACTTTCAACAGCAATTCCCCCATTTAATAAATTGCATCCTCTTATATATCTGTTGTAACCATAATTTCCAAAAGAATCACCATGTAACTCTTTTACAATTGTCCAAAGACTCCAAAGAATATCTTGTGCTGCCTTATAAAAATTTATCTGAAAATACTCTTCATCTAAAATAGGGCGCTGAAAGTATAATTTTAAAAACAATTGTTCTTCAAAATCCATCAATTCACTTTCTAAAATAAAAGCAGCTAAATCCCATAGAGGGTTGTTATATCCAGAATACTCCCAGTCAATAAGAAAAATTTCGCCATCTCTTGATTTGATAAAATTTTCTGGAACTAGATCGTTATGACAAGGACATAGATAAAAGGATTCTAGTTGCTGAATCTTATGATTTAAATATTCTATTTTTTCTTTTTGTTTAGCGAAATTAGGATATTTGTTATCTAAGTAATGTTGGTCTGTCTTAGAGATAATAACGGATTCATAATTTCGAATTAGATTTATAAAAGAAAAATTATTATTCATCTTAACTTTCGATGTATGTAATTTATTTAAAATAGATGATATACTTTCCATATTTTCCATATGACCTGCAGTTCTTTTCGATAAAGTTTCTGCGTATTTTATATATTTCGAAATTTTAACACCATCATGAATATTAAAGTAAAAAATAGGTACATTAATTTTCAGAGCTTCTATTGCTTTAGAGTTGATAATTTCATTATTTCGATTTACTAGATTATTTGTTCCTGCTCCAGGTATTCTCATCTGTAATTCATTACCATCTTTTAAAGTGATTTTATAATTATTATTAGTCATCCCCCCTGATAATTCAACTAGCTTAATCATCTCTAGAGGAGTCTCAAGTGTTCTATATAAATAATCCGAAATAAATTGTACTGTCTGACTGTTTATTTCGCAATATTTAGTAGGTTGAATAATCTCGATTGCTTCCATGTATTGTTCATAAGAACATATATTAAACGATGGAGTACTATCTATATTAACGCAGTATATTGGATACAATTCACTACACTTTAACATGAGATATTCATAGTTCAACAAATAATCACCAATAGTATTACACTTCTCTAGCATTCCCCGGAATAAACCAATAGAAATTCTTGAAATACCCATAATTTTACTTGATAAAGCGTTCAGTTGTCTAATATTCTTAGAGATATTGATTAAACGGTTCTTTTCTGTGTATTCAACAAAAGTTTCCTCACCTGACTCACACAAATTGGAGCATGAGATACAGTTTGGATTAGGCGAATCTAGTAAAATATCAATTAATTTTTCTTCAAAAAGCAAATTACCTTCTATTAAAAGGAAATCTTTATCTATTAAATTTTTCAATAGACTAAGCGGCTTCATTGTTCCAGTATATGTATATTCAGGATTTAATATATAATTTACATTTTCATTTTTCAGTTCTTCCATAATTAAATTCTTTTTATAACCAACAACAACAAAAATATTGTTAATATTATTATTTTTTAAAATTCCTATTGTTCTCTTTATTAAAGTTTGATGATTAACTTGTAACAAATAAGGTGGTATTGGCAAAGTATCTGAACATCTGTAAGCTAAAATGATAGCAGTATCTATATTATTTAACATTTATTCCTAACCTTTCATTCTATAGTAATCCCTGATAAAATATTCTTATGTATTTATTAAGATTATACTAAAGAAAGGCTTAAAAATACATGAGTTAATAGCAGGAGGAAAAAGAATTGTCTAATAAAAATATAATTCTAATAATAAAAGATTTGCACAACCGTATAGCAGATGGTATGAATACAAAAGGTAGAGAGGAAGCAAAAAAAGCTTTAAATGAGCTATCTGCTATTGCTAAAACAGAAACTTATTATGTGGTAAATACAACATTATTATTCGAATCTGGGGATATAGAAGAAGCTAATTCAGAAGCCATTAAAGGATTACAGCAATTTTCTTATTCTTATTCTTTACATTTTAATGCTGCTTTAATTTATTATACTTTACAAAAATTTGATAAGTGCTTTTATCATTTTGGAAGATGTTTGAGATTGGCAGAAAATAAAGAAGAGATTGAAGCTATAAAAGGAAATCTCAATGAAATGGTATATACGTTAAAAAAACAACATTTCTATTCATCAAAAAAAATACAAAAGTACCTAAATGAGATAAATCAACTTTCTAAAGAAGTGGATGAACGAATCTATCCTTTAAATAAATTTGAGGAAAGCCTAGTTCGTAAAGTACAAGATCGTGGGACCGAATATGAAAGTATGACAAATTTGTATAAATCATTATTTCTGGAAAATATTGATGATACACATAGGTATTTCACAAAAACAGAGTACTTTCAAGGTCATGAAGCAAGACATTATCAGTTTGTTTTCGATAAGAAAACGACTTTACCTATTTCTTTTATAGAGAAAAATACAGAATTAACAATTAAAGTAGACAATACTACATATGATTTTACCAATTCGCTATTAAAGTATAATCAATTTAACTACTTGACTTTTGACCCAGGAGAAATTGAAGTAACTGCAAATCTCCCTATTTTTATTGGTAATCCAATATCGCTAAAAGATGATCCGAAAAAATATAAATTAGTAGCTCATATTTTTATCGATGGATTATCTGCGAAATACTTAGAGGAAAATAACAAAGAGATATTGATACCAAATATTTTAAATACATTTGAAAGTAAATATGAAAATACAAATTGTTATGCTTCTGCTGATTGGACTTTTCCAAGTAACGCTGGCCTTGTTACTGCAATGGATACTATTGCACACGGTCAATATCACTCAACATTTGGACACGACTTTTCCAAGAAGCAAGAGTCTTTGATTGAGCGTATTCGTAAATCAGGATATTTTACTGCTTCATTTACTGGTGATTGGCGTGGCACTCCGCCCCATGGATACGGAAAAAGTTTTGATCGAATTGTATTTAAAAACTCTATGGGTGGTTTTGGTGCAGGAGAAATTATGGAAGAGGTTATCGATCATTTAGAAACATTTAAAGAAAAAAATAACTACATTTGGTTAGTATTGCCTGATTTGCATGATGTTGCAGACGAAATCTTTTTATCGATTAATAGTCAAGTAAATACTAATGCATTAAATCGATTAGTTTCTAAGAAGGGAGAAACTTCTGTTCTAACAGACTATGATAAAAATAAAATTATTCGTTATGGAGAAGAGTTAAAAAGAATTGACCTACATTTATCTGTTCTTTTCAATTATATAAAACATAACTATGACGAAGATGATGTTCTTCTTATTATTCATTCTGATCATGGTCAAGGTTATTTCGAAAAAGAGCCAAGGCATTTCCTAAACGAAGGGAGAACTAAAGTGCCATTAATGTTATTAGGTGGAGGAATGCAAGGAACAAGTGATAAATTAATGAGCAATCTTGATATCTATCCTACTATTTTAGATTTACTAAATATCGAATATGATAAAGATAAATTGCATGGCAAAACATTAGAAGATTTCGGTGGCCAACGACGTAAAGAAGTAATGACAGAATCGTACCATCCAAATCAGACTTATAAAGCTGTAATTTATACCGATGATTTCCAATTTTATTTAGAGACAGAAGAAAGTGTTGATAATTATGGAAGAATCGATTTAGAACACTTTAAGACAGATCTCATTAAGTTAAATGATAATTTAACAGATACTGATTTAGAAGAAATAGTAGACTACTGTACAAATTGGATTTTAAGAAAGCGAGCAATTCTTCAAAAATAGAAAATATATATCTTTATAAGATGTAATATCTATAAACTAAAATATTTATATAGAGTGCGTAATTCATAAGAGGTTATAAATTATTTTGTGTAAATGAAAAATTAAACTTAAGCACATGATTATTATTAAATTGATAATTTTGTGAAATTTAACTTTAGAGTAATTGATGCGCTTTAATCTATTTTCAATAATTTTTCAACACTTTTGTTTCTATCAATATCTTCTAAAAAGCAGTCCAAATAGTGCCCACATATTTTTCAGCGGGCACCATTTGGACTGCTTTAGTAGTTTTAGGAAAACGTGGTAACATACCGGAATGAACTTTAACTAAAGTAAGAAATAACACCAGCACTTGTTCAAATCCACACGGTTTCGACGAATTTTTAGCAATTGTAGACTATTCTTCAATATGTAGATATTGATCCATTAACAATTAAATAATCCATATATTTCAAATCTTCCACACTGTTTGTTTTTAATATTTTATACAAAAATACCATTTTAACATAATCCCCTAATGTATCTACTGTTATAGATAGATTAGAAACATCTATGTCATAGTAGCTTTCAATATATTTAATTTGGAATTCATCCATATGCTGATAGTAAAACGAAGTAACATGTTCTAAGTTGTGCTCTGTTAAATCAGTTCTATCGTTAATTTCTAATAATGTTGAAGCTGTGAAAACTTCAGAGGCTGCACCAATTGGAGTATTTTTGAAACCAACATAATCCAAATTACTATCTAATAATGTTCGAACACCTATATCTATTAATTTAGGCTCTGTTAATGGATTATCAGCCGTTACTCGTACGAGTATATCCGCATTACTTAAAGAAGCAATACTTGTAAAACGACTTAAAACATTCTCTAAACTACCACGAAAACATTTTACACCACTTTGTAATGCAATTTCTTCTACTAAATCATCTTCTCTATTTATTGATGTTGCTACATAAATTTCATCAACGGAATTTGTTATTTTCACTCTGTCAATAACTCGCTCTAATAATGTTTTACCTTCAATATTTAGCATTACTTTACCAGGAAGACGACTAGAAGAAAGACGAGCTTGAATCACACATACAACTTTCACCATATTGTCCATCCTCCATCCACACTAATTGTTTGCCCATTAATATAGCTTGAGGCATCGGACGCTAATAGTACTGTAATACCTTTTAATTCCTCTGGCTGTCCAATTCGTTTCATTGGATTTTTATTGGCTAACTGTTTAATAAATTCTTTATTTTCCTGAGTAGAAGGATGGGGAAAAGGTCCCGGAGCAATACAATTTGCTCGAATTCCTAGTGAACCGAAATGACCTGCTAAATACTTTGTAAGCTGAACAATGCCTGCTTTTCCAGCTCCATAGTGTGGTGGACTATTTTGTAACGAATCTCCGTAAATAGACGGATCTGGGGAAACTAGACCATACATAGATGCAATATTAATAATTGACCCTGAATTTTGTTTCAACATATAGGGCAATACCGCTTTAGTTACTCTATATGTTGCATGAATGGATGTATCAAAGGAATCTATCCAATCTAGCTCTATTCCACTTAGCAAGTCACCTGTTTTACCAGAATAAGAATTATTCACAATTATATCTATTTTTCGTTCACTTGTATAAACATATTTTATTGCATTTATTACAGATTCAGTGTTAGTTACATCCATTTCAACCACATGTACACGATTTTTATATTTATCATCCAATTTTTTAGCAAGAACACTGTTTTTTTCTTTATTTCTGCTTGCAATATAAACAATTGCTCCTTGTTCTAACAATGCTTCTGTCATTGCAGATCCTAAATATCCCGCTCCACCAGTTACAATAGCCACTTTATTGTCTAATGAAAATAGGTTATTCATAGTTACCATCTCCTAGGGTCTATAAGTTGTTCTTCATTCACAGCAAATTCAGAAAAATCCATTAAGTTACAAGGCAACTTTTCCACTTTATTGAATACTTGATAGATTTCAATCAGTTGCTTTAAGTTATTAACTCCTAGAACTAAATGATCAATCTCTGGAATTCTACTAATAAAATAGATTGCGCCCTCTAACTTTGTTAAATTGTTCTTTTCTAATTCTCGAAAATAAGGTTGAACCCTTTTAGTTATTTCAGGGTTTTCAATACTATTTTCGTCTGCTAGTAATATTCCTTGTAGGAAAATAGATCTCACATAAATTTCTATATTTTTCTCTTTAAGCCTTTTTAATATTCCACTCTTATAAATCCTTTGATCTAAAATATTTAACGGTAATTGAATTATATCGACATAATAGTTGTTTTCTAAGAGCATTTCGATATCTTGTAACTCATAAACAGATACACCTATTTTTTCAACCTTATTTTCTCCTTTCAACTTATACAACACTTCAAAAATTTTATTAGCTCCTGTTTTATAACAATCCGCAATGTTATGAATCAGTATACCATGAAGCTTTTCTTTCCCCAAATTCTCCAGGGAAATATCAACACTTTCTTGTATGTCCTCTATATCTTTTTCAGTAATTATCTCATTGGGACACTGAAGCGTTTTTGAAATGATTTCTAACCCATTTAAATCACATTCACCTAGAATAGATTCAGCATCTCCATATGCTGGTGCAGTATCAATTTGATTAAACCCTTTTGATTTTATATAAGAAAGTATTTTAGTAATTTCATCTTTAGGTGTCTGTCCTACTTTATTTGTTACTCCATACTTCATACCAAATTGCGCTGTCCCTAGTACTATATCCATTTTAAATTCACTCTTTTTTATTTATTTTTGCAAAATAAATTGAATCTATCCATTTCCCGTGCGTCCAGTGCGTTTCTTTAAACACCCCTTCTTGTCGGAAGCCTAGTTTACTGAAAAACGACTTTTTCTTTTCATCAATTGAATAAATCTCTGCCCATAGTCGATGTAGATTCAGCTCTTCAAATCCATACTTCTCCATAATATTTCCTGCATCAATTGCGTATTTTTCGTCTATGTAAAGACTATCTTTGCCAATATAAATACTAAAGTCTGCATTTCGATTTACCCAATCGATATAACATAATCCACATGCTCCAAACAATTCACCTGTATTTAAGTCAACAATTGCAAACATCTGTGTATTTGGATCACTCATTACATATTTTTCAAACCAGCGATTTTGATTCTCAGCATTTAACTCTCTATATTCTCGAAAAAAAAGCCGGAATTCCGGCTTATTTCTCCATGCTAAAAGCTGAGGAAGATCTGATTTTTCAATAGCTCTTAAACCAATATATACTCCTCTTAGCATTCTACATCTCCTTTAAGTAATGGCTCACCTTTTTCTTTATTACAGGTTGCTATTGAACCGATTACATTATTAATATCAAATGGCTCATAAATCCCGTTAGGAGCTGGTCTTAAAAACTCTATATCTTCTTGATTAATTTGTTGCCCTATTTTTAACGGTCTTCTCATATAAATACCACGTCTCTGCACAACCACTGTGTCTATTTCATTTTCTTCTATCACTTTGATACCATTACCCAGAGCCTTTTCAAGTTCTCTTGATTTTTGAACCATTTCAGCCCATGTTTGGGGATTCATTGAAAAGGGATGATCGGGTCCAATACGGTCGTTATCATCTGTAAAATGCTTCTCAATAATTCGAGCACCTAATGCAATTGAGCCAAGAACTGTAGCGTGACCCGGTGTATGATCAGACAGACCAAGAACCATATTCGGATACATTGTGGCATATGTTTTAAGTACGTTTAAATTAATATACTTAAAATTTTCTAAGCTTCCAGTATAATTTGTATTACACTGCATTAATACAATAGAATCATTATGCTTCAAAATGGATTTTACAGCTCTTTGCACATCATCAAAATTGGATGCCCCAGTTGCTAATAATGTCGGTTTATTTTTCTTAGCGACATGCTCAATAAATTCAGTCCACGTAATATCACCTGAACCAATCTTATAAGCTTCTACTATACTATCAATTTCTTCAACAGCATCAAAATCATACGGTGTTGTAAAAAAATCAATGTTCGCTTTTTTTGCTTCCTGCTGTAGTTCCTTATTCCAATCTCTGTTTAATTCATATTGTTTAAATACATCGAAAACACTTTCTTTCCACTTAGCCTGATGACTACTTTTACCATCTAAATTTTTAAAGCCTAAATCACTGACTATCTTTTCAGCTTTAAAATGTTGAAATTTAACAGCATCTGCTCCAGCTTCTTTACATAACCATATTAATTGTTTTGCTCTATCTAAATCACCATCATGGTTAGAAGCAATATCTGCAATAAAGTAAGTTGGCTCATGAATGGAAATATTACGTTTCCCAATTGAAATTTCACTTTTATAACGCATACATTGCACCTTCTCTATATTTCTTAATTAGTAAATTAATCACTTCATCAGAATTTGGAACATAATTTTTAGTTATTATCGACTCTAGTCTAGTTGTATCTAACCCTAGTGAATTTGCTCTTTTTACATTTCCATTTTTTGTTAATGAACTCCTATTTACCAACTGCTCTTTCGAAATTTCACAGGCTATTTTTTTTATAAACTCATATTTTGATAATACATCCTTTGAAGCAATATTTATTATACCCGTTACCCTCTTTTCGATTAGCTCTAAAAGAATATTCGCAAAGTGGTATACGTCAATACTAGATGTATAAAAATCATCAAATCCATTTATGGATTCATTTCTCTCTAACATTTGAAATATCCATTCTACAAAAGTTGGTGAACCTGTTTTATTTCTAAATCCGACAATATTTGTTCGGACAACCAATGTATTTTTGTTAATTAACGCCATTTTTTCACCTATATATTTTGTACGTGCATATTCGTTCAATAATAATATCGGGCTCGTTTCATCATGAAGTACACGACAATCATCCTTATAATAATGGTCTGTAGAAATTTGCACAAAGTAACTTTCTATTTCTGAACATACACTAGCAAGCAGTCCTGGAATTCGTCCATTCAACATATAAGATTTCTCTGGATTTTCCTCACAATCTTCTAAACTAACAATAGCAGCTGAATTAATTACAATTTCAGGTTTTTCGATACGAACTATTTCTAATAATGCATCAGTGTCATTGAGTAAATCAATTTTATATTCACTACTTGTTCTTGCTACAGTAACAATATCAATTCCATTTTTTTTAAATATTAAATGAATTGCTTGTCCTAACATTCCGCTTGAGCCTATTAACAATACTTTCATTTGTTTCTCACCCATTCGATAAAAAACTAAAGTAACTCAATTAAATCTCGTAACTCATCAACAGTTAACCACTGATTATTGACATTACTTATGTATGAAAATTTTTCATCAAGTAGCTTTCCGCCAGTCGCATTTTCCTTTGACCACCATGAAAATTCAGGCTGAATCACATAATAATTATCGTACTCTAAAGTATGACGTGCATCATCCTCTGTAATCATTGCCTCGTGTAACTTCTCACCAGGGCGAATACCGACGATTTCCGTTTTGCATTCTGGACCAATTGCCTTCGCTAAATCCACTACCTTCATACTAGGGATTTTCGGGATAAAAATTTCGCCGCCATGCATACGTTCTAGATTATCAAAAACAAATTGTACACCTTGCTCTAACGTAATCCAAAAACGTGTCATACGCTCATCTGTAATTGGTAAGGTACCTGTATCACGCATTTTTTTAAAGAATGGCACAACACTACCACGGCTACCTACTACATTACCGTAACGCACAACAGAAAACTTCGTGTGCTTTTCTCCTACATATGAGTTACCAGCCACGAATAATTTATCTGAGGCTAGCTTTGTTGCACCATATAAATTCACAGGACTACAAGCTTTATCTGTTGAAAGTGCGATGACTTTTTCAACACCTCGATCAATAGCAGCTTCAATAATATTTTGTGCGCCATTAATGTTCGTCTTAACAGCCTCAAACGGATTGTATTCACACGCTCCAACATGCTTTAATGCAGCGGCATGGATTACAATATCTACACCGTCAAACGCACGGTATAAACGATCTTTATCACGTACATCACCAATAAAAAATCGAACACGTGGATCAGTGAACTCTTGAGCCATTTCATATTGTTTTAACTCATCACGACTAAAGACAATTACTTTCTTCACACCTAATGTTAAAGCTTTTTTTATGAATTTCTTGCCAAATGACCCTGTACCTCCCGTAACAAGTACTGTTTTATTTTCTACTTGACTTTTCAACACAATTATCACCTTTTCTACTAGCTTATCTACATTTCATTATAATTTAATTGGCAGGCATTTCATACGGTATTACATTCTCAAAAAATTGTTTAATTTCATATTCAAAAATATCTGCAACAAGTAGATAGTCCTGGATTCCAAGCCCCTCATTAATTTCTTCTAAAAAACCATGAATTTTACCTATTGGTAGGGAATTATTAATCCCATTACATACTAATAATCTATTAACTTCCCCCAACCAGCTAACGCCTTCGGAAAAATGTAAAATTAATTTTAACGCTTCCTCATTATTGCCATCTCTTAAAAACGCAACAATACTTTCACAACCTGCAGGTATAACTTTTAAATATTCATTAAAACTTTCCATAATCTCTCTATGTTGCTTTTCCATTATTCGTATTTCCCCTTTTCTAATTCTAATAAATCGCATAATTCTACCGTATATTGCTTGGTTAATTCGATTGCTTCTAAATAACCCATATACAACATTTTACTTTGCTCAAAAACTCTTTTATATTTTTCTGTAGCTGTTTCTATATTTTTAGGTTTAAAATCTTTAAATATTTTAATATTTATCGGATCCATAATTATTTGCAATGCAGTATCATTTCTATATTTTTCTATTAACTCATCATTTCTATCTAGTTTTTTCAAAATACTAGAAGAAAACTGAATTTTTGATTTATTAGAAGCTAGTAATCGCAAATTTTCATTAACAAGAACTATAATCTTTTCATAATTTTTAAGCTCCGTTAAAAATTTATTGATAATTAATCTATAACTTAAATGTTTGATATTTTTACTTCTAACAAGTTCAACACTATTTACCGTTACAAATTCTTCAATAAATTGACTAAAAGGTATTTGTATAAAATTGTCTAATTTTATCCCCCCTTCTGTACAATTAAAAATTTTTTGGTTTATTTGAAATTTATCTAATAATTGCTCAAACGATTTTTTCATACTAAACAAGGCATAATCAGTTAAAACTTCATCATTATAATAACCAGTGGTCATAAACATTGATTTCTGATTAATTTCCTCATCCGATATGATCTTAAAGTGTTTATTATTTAAAGCATGTGATTGCCTATTTGTATACGCTAAATCCTGTCCAATTAATGCTATTGGACCGCTAGTTATATAATTTGCTATTGAAAATGCAAAATTTGCTACTGATCCCCCACCATCTAATACAATTACATTATCATGAACAACAGATTTAAAATGCTCTAATAGATTAGCGTCACCTTTACTTAAAAAATAATAAGCTTCATTAGTAAATTTTTCTCGAATTTTATAATGACTATACATACTATATATAAATCTTGCATTGGTTAAATTAGCATCCTTAAAGTGATTATAGTTCGCTTCTTGACTATCGATAGAGACAACATAATCGGGCTCTATGTCAGCCTTTAACAATGTGTTAACAGTCGATCCAGAAGCAATTAAAATAATATAGTCTCTTATTTTTTTTACAAGTGGTAATTGTTTTGTTAAAGAGGGTCCACCTGATGCAATAACCACTGGGGCATTACTAAATTTATATAATACTTCAATAGATTGATCTCGTACTGCACTTTTTATATTGTATAAATAATTTCTTTGCCATTCATGTGCCATTGCATTAATTGTATTTTCATTCACCCTATTTATTGATAATTTATTCTTAAGTAGTGCTAAAGTTTCTTTAAATAAAGTTGGACAAATTTTATCATAATTTGGAGAACAAATAATATTAACGTTATTAAATATTGAAATATACTGCGTTAAAAGCTTTTCCATTTCCTCTATTTTATTTTCCTCAATGGCTATTACATCTCTCTTTTCTACCACTGTACTTTTTAATATAGGTTCTATACATATAAGTTTTTCATTAGATGTAAATTCATTCTTTAAAGCCTCTGCAATATAGCCATTCCCATATCCAAATAAAATATGGGTATTTCCTGCAGTATAGTGTTTTTTTGCAAACTCCCTAGCTTCTCTAATTGGATCATATTTACTATGTAAAAAGTATCCATTTATTTTTATAGTTTCTAAACCTGTTCTACCCACAATTCGTTCAATTTCAAATTCAAATTCTGTCATATGTACACCTCACTTTATATTATATCGGTCTAAAAAAAAAAAACGTAAATAAAAACTCGCATTCTCCTTAGAGAAATGCGAGTTTTTATTTTAAAGTGTCATTTAACTAATTATTGTAGTAATTGAAGAACACCTTGTGGTTGTTGGTTAGCTTGAGCTAGCATAGATTGAGCAGCCTGAGTAAGGATGTTATTCTTAGTGAATGCCATCATTTCAGCAGCCATATCTGTATCACGGATACGAGATTCAGCAGCTGTTAAGTTTTCAGAAGCAGCACCTAAGTTGTTAATTGTGTGTTCTAGACGGTTTTGAACGGCACCTAATGTAGAACGTTGAGTCGAAACCGCTTTAATAGCATTGTCAATTGTCACAATTGCTCCACTAGCACCAGTACGACTAGAAATTGAAATGGCATCAACACCAGATAAATTTGCTCCACGCATATCGCCAATTTTCAGCGACATAGTTTGACCTTCGTTAGCACCAATTTGGAATACTAAGCCATTAGTTGCAAAAGAACCATTTAAAAGTTTCTTTTCGTTGAATTCTGTAGTATTTGCAATACGATCGATTTCTGCATTTAATTGATCGATTTCATCTTGTAAGAATGAACGGTCTGCATCTTGGTTTGTATCATTTCCAGATTGCACCGCTAATTCACGCATACGTTGTAAAATTGCGTGAGTTTCATTAAGTGCACCCTCAGCAGTTTGGATTAAAGAGATACCATCTTGAGAGTTTTTAGTCGCCATATCAAGACCTTTGATTTGAGCGCGCATTTTTTCAGAGATTGCTAAACCAGCAGCGTCATCGCCAGCACGGTTGATTTTGTAACCTGAAGATAATTTCTCAAGGTTTTTAGCTGATTGAGAGTTGTTGAAAGTTAGGTTACGGTGTGTGTTTAAAGCTGAAATGTTGTGTTGAATTCTCATTTGGAATTCCTCCTTGAATGTTTGTTTTGTTAATTCCACATCCGTGTGGAATTTCGGAATAGGTAGTTATGTACTTCCTGCTCCTTACAATCTATATATCGTAATTAGTTGGAAATGTTTAATAGTTTTTTAAAATTTTTTTTATTTTTTATGTAGTAGATTCAAAGTTTAGATTTTTGATAAAACAGATAGGATATTTTAATTTTTCTTTAGTTGTTCCAGGAAACTAAATGATGTTGATAAAGCTTCTCTATTCTGGGCCTGAATAGCTTCAAAAACCTCGGAACGATGTACTTTGACTGTTTTAGGTGCAACTATGCCAATCTTAATTTGTTCACCTTCAACTGCTAAAATTTTAATTTCAATATGGTCGCCAATCATTATAGATTCATCTTTTTTACGCGATAAAACTAACATTATTCAACACTTCCTTCTAAAATCCGCATAGGATAGCGTAATGGATAGGATTTACTATCTTGAAGAACAATTTGTTTTCCACATTTTTTATCCATATTAATAACTAATGGTGCAAGTAAATTAATAGTAGAGTCCTGTAGTGTTTCCTTCATTGTGACAACAGCGTATGTGAGAACATCTTCTTCATTTTCAATTTGGAGTTGTTCTAAATCCTCTTCACTTAAATCAAAGATATAGTCTTTTTTAAACGCAAATGGATAAGCCACTACAAAGCCTATTTCACCTTTCTCAACAGATTGTAGCAATACTAGTGGATGTTCTTCGGAGATAGGTAGTAATACAAATTTTTTATGTTCCTCTAATCCAAGTAGTCCATGTTCAAAGAAAAGTATGTCTTTTTCCTCAATTTCGACTTCACCTAGAAATTTTGTTTCAATTTTCATCTATTCCTCGCGCTCCTTTATATGATGACATTGATGTCAACATCCGGTCTTTGTATCATTGTACCAGTTACTTTTCCTGGAGTGTATTCATGGATTGGTTTGTTCACTTTAGTGTCAATTACTGGTTCTTTACGCTGAATATTAACATCCGTTGTACCTGGTGTATAGTTGATTTTCACTGACCCTACAGAGGGCACAAATTTAACGTTAAATTGTACATGGTGCGGACCATGGTTTTGTTTGGCAATATTTTGAATAGTTGCTCGCCCTTGACCTTTACCAGCGTTATCCATCATTTGACGTCCCTCTCTCGCTCTACGTGCCATTCCCTTAAGTGCCTCTTGTTTTCCTTTTTCTGCGTAGTTGGCACTTGATTCCAATGGACCAATCATTCCTATATCCCGTCTTGCCTGGGAAGAGTCTATTTTTAAAACCCCTCTAGTTGTACGTATTTCTAAAATAGCTGCTGGCTGTTCAATATGCTGAGTTGCTTTAGGTTGTTTAATATATTGCTTTGGCTTTGATATATCTAAGTCTATTTTTGCATCTGTTGTATGAATTTGAATTTGAGGGAGCCTCATGTATATCTCTCCTTTCAATAAAAGCGTCTGAACAAATTGTCCAAACGCTCTGTTGTTCAGTATAAAGTTTGCACTGTCCGCTTCTTCTTTTGCGCAAAACTCTGTGCTGCGCGTTTGCCCCTGCCTTTTCACTTTCGGAGCATGACATTAGTAGATTTTATCTTATAAAATCTACTAATGTCTGCTGAATAATTTTTGCTCCAACAGATAGAGCAGCTTGGTGAATCGAATCCTGTGTTATCATATCCGTAATCGTTTTAGCATAGTCTGTATCTTCATTAACAGACAATTGTTTCGTTACATTGACTTCCTGGATACCTAGTCTATTTTCCATCAGCTCTACACGATTTTGTCGGGCGCCGACATCAGCTCTAACAGTCAATGTGCTTTCATAAACGCCATCTAAACCAGGAATTGTAGTACCACCACTTGTTGTTTGTAAACCAAGTGTATTTCCGATTTCAGTAGCTGTTGCACCATTTTGCAAAAGTGTGTTTACATTTGTCATAAACCCATCAATATCGTTAAATAAATCAGCACCTGGCGTGTTTATATTCATTGAGATGCCATCAAAGACGTTAATATCAATTGTTTTTTGCCCTCCAGCTGGAGTAATGGCTGGGTTTTGTGGCCCTGTACTATCAGTATAAAGCGGTAGGTTTGTATGTGTACCAGAAAAAATATAGTTCTCTCCGACTTTTGTATTGGCGATATCACGTAATTGTTCTTTAATTTGTTGCATTTCCGCATTTATTTTTTGACGATCATCGGTAGTAGTTGTATCAGTTGCTGCTTGGATAATAAGTTCTTTTACACGTTTTAATGCAGCGCCTACTTGATCGAGCGATTCATCTGTTGAATCTAGCCATGTATTGGCTTCACGAATATTTCTTTGATATTGTTGATTTTTATCAAGATCTATACGATAGCCCATCCCTTTTACTGCTACAACTGGATCATCCGATGGTCTTGAAATTTTACTACCCGAGTCTAGCATATTTTGATATTTAGACATTTTGCTGTAGCTTGTATTTAAATTGCGTAGCATATTACTTGATAGCATTGATTGTGTGACACGCATAATTTATCTCCTCTCAGTCAAGTGGCTATTTTTATAGCCCTACTCTTCCCATCCCATTGATAATTTTATCTAATGTTTCATCCACTACTGTAATCATACGTGCATTGGCATTGTATGCTTGCTGGAATGTAATCATATTAGTCATTTCTTCATCTAAGGAAACCGAACTCATAGAATCACGGTTACTAGAAATTTGCAAGTGCAATGTTTCAGAGTTATATGCACTACGTATTGCTTCTTGTCCCTTTACTGCTAAATCCCCCACTAATGATTTATAGTAGCTTTGGAATGTTCCTTGCTTTAAGTTTGCTTGTGCCTGTGTTTGTAGCTCTGCTAACTTACGCATGTTTTGGTTATTTCCTTCTTCACCTGTTGTATCTGATACGGCTACTTGCTTGGGATCAGTAATCACTACTTTGAAATCACGAGCAGTTGTTCCAGAGAAGAAGTCTAGACCTGTACTATTGTCTAGACCAAAACCTGCTTTATGGACATCATTAAATTTTGTAATAAATTCATTTGCTAGTTTATCTAGGTTAGCTATCATTTCTGGATAAGTACCTTGTCCACCACTGTGTCCATACGCATCTATTAAAGCACGCAATGAACCTTTCCCTTGATCCATTTGACTGTAATCAATCGTATAAGGACCAGTCGTTGGATCACCTGGTGGTGCGCCAATAGCCGAGATTTTAATTTCACTAAAGTTAGAATATCCTCCAGTGGCTTGGTCATCCACCTCACCATCGACGCGTTGATTATTTGTATCCATCGTTGCGAGTGCAGCATATTCCCTACCTTCTACTAATTTAATAGGTGTACTGCCATCTGCTGGTACATATGTAATCGTCATAGATCCTTCAGCTACGTCTTTTGCTAACCCACCTGATTTTTCAAAAGATATTGATACAGGAATATATTCATTCAACTCATCTACTAATAAATCGCGAGCATCATATAAATCATTTGGTACATAGCCACTAGGCTCTACCTCTTGGATTTGTTTATTAATGGCTGCAATTTGTTTAAGAATTGAATTTACTTTATCTGTTGATACACTTATTTCATTCCCAATATTGCCTTGGATCTGTTTTATTTGTCTATCCATATAATTAAAGGAGTCTGCTATTGATTTTCCTTTTGCAATTAACACTTGTCTTGCCGCAGAGTCTTTAGGATTGTCAATAACATCCTCCATCGCCTTCCAAAAATCAGTGAAGGATTGATTAATACCAAATTCTGATGGCTCTGCCATAATATCTTCCATCTGTGCAATCGATTTTGCTGCTGAATCCCAATACCCCAACTTATTCGTCTCTTGACGATATTGTCGATCAATAAATTGATCGCGAATACGTTGGATAGATCCCGCTTCCACCCCAGTACCAAGATGTCCTGGATAAGTTGGTTGGTTTAAACCGGCTGTTGGAAAACCAGGTGTTGCCTGCAAGTTTACTCGTTGGCGTGAGTAACCCAAAGTGTTTGCATTGGAAATATTATGTCCTGTTGTATATAAAGCTGTTTGTTGAGTGAAGAGGCCGCGTTTACTTGTTTCTAGGCCCATAAATGTTGAGCGCATGTTTCTTCCTCCTTTGTTAGGCTTGTGAATCAAAATATGATTTTTTTGCTATATTATTTGTGCCGAGAACCTCGTTGCTAGAGTAGTTCATTTGCTCTGTACGAGGTCTGACGGCATCTAATGTTAGGTTGACGATCTGTAGTGACTGGAACACGAGCTTTTGATTTAAGTCATTTTGTGTGCGTAGGTCATTGATAATTTGCAATAAGCGATCGCGAACTACTGATAATGTTGCTTTGTCCGCTTGTTGTTCAGCAGCCTCGATGACGTCCGCAACAGTTGTTTTGTCAGTTGAAGCAAGTCCCTTTGCTTCAAGGTAGTCCGTTACCTGTTTCTGACGCTGTTGTTCGAGCTTATCGATGGCCGCTACGTGTGCCTGCTCATCCTTGAGCAATTGGTCTAGCGCTTCGATATCGCCAGCTTTAATGATCTCTGTTTTTTTGAAGGCTAGTTCAAGTAAGCTTTTATGCATTCTCTCTAGCATCATTAATGTAGAATTAATCGCTTCTACAGACATTTCGCTATACACCCTTTCTGCTATACCCTAGAAACGATAATATTTCAGCATATCCTCAGCTACTTTACGAGCATCTACTTTGTATTCTCCAGAATCAATGTCTTTTTTTAGCTGTTGAACACGGTCAGCTCGCTCCGTATTGTAGGTTGAAACGCTTTTCATGTCTTGAGCAGCTTTTGAAATTTCGATTTTATCTGCAAAAGATGTTTTGTTTGTATCGGATTTAACATTGCGCACCTGGTTTTTATATGCGTTCACTGCGTTAATTCCATAAGATGTAATTTTCATCTTGTAACCCCCCGTCTAAAAATCTTATCTTACTATTATTTCGGATTGTCTCACATAATGTTAAGTTTTCACATATAAAAAAGTGTGCTAATTTTGTTTAAAATTAACACACCTTCAATTATTAACGTTTTCGGTCTGCGTGATATGTGACACGATCGCGTTGCTCTACACTATCACGGAATTCCTTAGCCGCTTCAAAAGTACGTAAATCAGCTTTTAATTCATCCTGACATTTTGTGCAAAGCTTGCCTGTCGTCGTCAGATGACCACAGTTATCACATGGGTAGCCTAAGTTAGGAAACATTGCTGGTTGCAAGCGACCTTTACGCACCCATTTATATAATAGCTCTTCCTCTGCTCCCGTCGCTTCTACAATACGCTCCACTGTTGCAGCACGGTTCTCACGTTTACGTAGGAAGCGATATACGATTTGATACAGTTCTTCTTCTGATTGTGCACATTTATGACAAACTTCCCGTACCCCTGTATAATTAAAAAACTCATTACATTTTGGACAATTTCGAACCTCTGCCATCTACTTTTCCTCCTCTAGCAAAATATCTTATCTACGCATACTAAACTCTTCATCTATTATACATAATACATTGGAAAATTCATCCTTCAATTAATGTGAAGTATTGGACATTTTTTGCACCTGCTTGCATTAAAACATCTGCAGCATGCTGTAATGTAGTTCCTGTAGTTTTTATATCGTCAAATAGAAGGTAATCTTTATGCTCTACATTTGCGCCCTCCTTTAATCGAAATAGCGGAGCTGCACGTAAGCGCTGTTCTCTATTTTTGGAACCTTGTGTTTCTGTTGTGGTCTTTTCGAGCAACTGAATATAAGGTATATCTGCTGCCTTTAATAATTCATTAGTATGTGAGAAGGTACGCTCCTGTTGTTTGATGGGATGCATAGGAATCGGTAGAATCATCGCCTTTTCTTTATTGAAACGGGCATACAGCTCCTGCCGGAATACTTTTGCCAAAGCTACATCTTGTAGAAATTTAAATTGGTGTAAATAGCCTTTCATGGCCTCATTATATTGATAGAGTGCTGTAACAGACTGTGATTGCTCAAAGCGAGCAGTGCATCTTGTACATATAGTTGGAGTAAATTGCTTTATTAATAACGATTTCCAAGTAACTGAGGCTTTTAATAGCTGTGAGCATATTAAGCAGTGCGATTCTGTTTTATTCATACGGGAAATCCTTTCTTATTATAAAAGAGGATTTTCGCACATGCCTCATCCATCTCTGTCGTGATGCCATGATGAAAGAATACGATGTCCCCATTTGGATATTGATTATTTCGTCCGACTCGTCCAGCAATTTGAATCAGTGCACTTGCGGTAAATATGGAGGATTCTGCCCCAATAACCGCCACCTGTACATTACTAATGGTGATGCCTCTCTCTAATATGGTGGTCGTTAAAAGTCCGGGTACTTCATTATTTCGGAGCATCTCTACTTTCTCTTTCCGATCCGGATCTTCTGCATGCACAGCGAGGATATTTTCATTTACTAGCTGAAATAGAGGCACTGCTTTATGCATGAGGGCGATTGTATGGAAAAACAGTAAGAAAGGTTCCTTTCGTTCAAGTCGGTCTTCCGTCCATTTTATTAACTTTTTAGGGATTTTTCCTTGTTTGAAGCTTTTGTTGTAACCCCATAAAGCACAAAACTGAGGAACTGGTAATGGATGATTGTGAAAACGTTTTGGGATGAAGGAATAGCTTTTATGTTGGAAGGCATTGAGTAATTTCTGTGATGGCGTTGCTGTAACAAATACGATAGGTGCCTCTTCCTTTTTGGCCTTTGTCACTGCTCTTTGTAGAGTTTCATCTATAGTATAAGGAAAAGCATCAGCCTCATCTACGATCATGACATCAAAGGTGCTCTCAAATCGGTAGAGCTGATGGGCTGTGGCAATAATAAGCTGGGCATAACCATTTTGTTTTGTTACACCACCATATAATGCATGAATGATTGTCTCAGGGAATACTTGTTGAAAGCGTGGATATAGCTCTAATACTACATCCGTGCGTGGTGTAGCAATACAAACACGTAAACCCCGCTTTAATGCATCTTGAACAGTTGGAAAAAGCAACTCTGTTTTACCTGCCCCACAAATGACAAGTTATGAAGACTGAATACAATAAGACCGCCCTAAACAATAAGGCGGTCTTTTCCTATTTAAATAGCTTCACCTATTTGTTTTAATATCTGCAAGAATAGTGGACTAAGGTTTATCAATACATAACCCAACCCAGCATTCATAATCATTGACCACGTTTTTTCAGAATTACCAAGCATGAAGAAGAAGCATGCTCCAACCATAATCACTGATGCAATAGGAAAACTAATCGCTACTAATATTTGAACAACAGGATCTAAAGCAGTTGCTAATATTTCTAAAGACTTATCAGCAATGATTCCAGTATGTTGAGGTATTGTATTAACAGGGATTGTGGATAGTGTGGATGGTATTTGTGCTACGACTGGTTCCATTACTTGTTGTACTGGTGCACTTACAGGTATGGCTGTGGAGGAGTAAGTGTTATTGAATTTGTTGAACATGAATAATCCTGTGCCAACGGCTGTTAATGTAGGAACTGATGCAGCCAGTGCTACATGTCTTAATGTTGCATACTTTTCATCACCTTCGAATCGATCACTATAATCTGTATATTCATTAGCAGGCACAACCTCTGTTCTAAAACGCTTTTTAAACATCTATATTCCCCCTCTTATTTCATTTATTGTGTACACCTTGCACTTTAGCCCTCCACAGGATGCTTCTAGCTGCTGCCTACGCAATTCTGTTGTTGTTAGCCATACAAGTGTTGGGTAATAGCCCATCTGTTTTACTAGGCTATCCATAAGCAATTTATAGCACTTAATCTTCTCGCGATTTTCCTTCATTGTTTGAATATTATCAACCTCTAAAAAATGTTGAAATCCATTACGGGAAAACATGCTATCCACAACGATACTAGTAGTGCTATCCGATATTTTGACTTCATTCTTCCAGTCATGCGGACACTTATAAAATAGCCAGAATTCGTTTCGCATGATTGTATGTTGAACATGGCCACCCTTTTTACGAACCCTTTCACAGTCAACATAAAGCCGACCAAGATTATTTAGATAGTAAACTGTTTCATAGCCGTCTCGAATGGATGATAGATAACTAGATAAATTGTGGAGGACCCTATTTGTATTACGCTTCTTTCCCAGGTTAAAATATCGACTAAGCTGATCACGCGTCATAAAATCAAATTTCTTCAAAAGTAACAGTATCTGTTCGTCTCGGTTGGATAGCTGTTTCTTCAACGTACTCCCCTTTCGCAACAATATGAGGTTGGATAGTATCGTGGATAATTTGTGGTGTGATTAGTGGTGTTTGAAGTATTTCTCTTTTATCAGCCGTTTGGTAAATTGCGCGGCCTTTGACCATTGGTAATGCCTCTGCTCCCTCTGCATCCAGTACAACCCTTGAAGCAACAGCCGACTGCACTCTAAAACATAGCTTGGCATCTGCATTTTGCTTAACCTGCCTTGGTATAACGTCACCTACAGGATACTGCGTGGCTACAACTAGCCTGAAACCAAGTCCGGCACCTAGCCGCGCTATTTGACTCATGATCGTTTGGCATTCTAGTTTTAATCGTTTTTCTTCTTTCGTCACTGCTTCTGATGCATTCAATTCTCCTACCTCATCAATGACTACAAAGTAACGCTCTTTTATGCCAGCCTGCTGCACGTTCTTCTTCCCTAATCCCTTTAAATCACGTTGTATGTCACGCATCTTGTCATAAGCCATCTGTAAAGTGTGGAGGGCCTCATGTGGTTCGTATGCAATTGAAATCGTCTGTCTAATATTTTCATAGTCACATAGTTCCACTCCACCTTTTAAGTCGATTAAATAAAAGTTAACAGACGATGGTTCACTGCGAACTAGCGATGTAATCATTGAATTGATGAAGTTACTTTTGCCGTATCGAGTGGCACCACCTAACACTACATGTGGCACCATTTCAAAGTCATGATACTTTAACTCATTCAAAACCCTAGTAACGCCTACTGGCACACGCCAACCTTTGCCTGAAGTGAATGGGATTTCTTTAGTTAATGGCTTGTCGTACACTCGCGCGATTAATAAGCCATCAT
Source organism: Lysinibacillus sp. GbtcB16 (assembly GCF_019091145.1). NCBI lineage: Bacteria > Bacillati > Bacillota > Bacilli > Caryophanales > Bacillaceae > Lysinibacillus > Lysinibacillus sp. GbtcB16. The sequence continues at coordinate 60,373 of NZ_JAGXJV010000001.1, read as the reverse complement.
AAGACAATTCAATTTCCTTTTGCTCCGTCAGCTTTGCCTTCCACAATTGTTGAAGTTGCAGGAGAAGGTCTTTGTTTAAATCCATTTGTCGTAAATCATTGAATGAAATTTTCTTTCTACGGTTATTCAGACCATCTTCAAAGACCTTTAGCTTTGATTCATAATCAGCGAATGAACGTCCAAGGGGGATCCTGAATTTGTATTCCCATCCCCATTCAAACTGTTTTTTCTTAACAAGCTGCGTAGTCAATGTATCTTTGCCATCACGAACATTTAAACCAGACAATGACATAATGCGTTGGATCTTCCCTGAATCATTTGAGGATAGTCCCCTGTGTTTTTGATATGCCTTTAACGCAATTCCACCCATTAATCCAGTTGTTAATATTTCAAACAGCACACTTTCACCCTTTCTTTTTTAATCAGCGTCACGGTTCTCTTACGTAGTAAGAATCGCATGTAATGAGCAATTTAAAATGAAGTACAAACCATTGACACAACAGCATTTCATATATGCCCACTTCAATACTCGGGTGGCATTTAATCAGGCACAGTATCGGGTATACAAATGGGCATAAAAATTACCATTCCAACCAGTTATCCAATGTAGTTCTACTACCCACAGATTGTGGGTACCTGTCACGTTCATTTAACCAATTGTAGAAAGGCACTGGACGTTCTTTAACAGATGTTTCTTCTATAGATGAAGATTTGTCAGTCTTCATTTTCGAACGTCTTACAGCCTTGTTATAAGCACCTATGAACACGGCTCTTAATGTACTTGCTACAGTTAAAGTACCTTCTTTAATGTCCATAGCAATTTTAAATAGCACGTTCTTAGCTTTTATAAAGTCAGGTACATTTTGAACCTGAGTAGCTAATACAACTTTGTGTAACTCATCTTTTAAGTTGTCAGCTAATGGCAATGAGTGCATGAAATCGTACAGCATAACCTGATACTCGTTCATGTATTCCTTTTTCTTTTCAGCTTTCAAAGCCAATTCATTGCCAAGACTCATAATATTATTTGCTTGTTTAGAACTTAAAAGATTAAAAGATTTAGATGCTTGGTTTTCAGATTGTGGATGGCAAACCGCGTCAGTACTAGCTTCATCGACTGTCTCTCGTTGGGACACGCTCGATGGGACATAAGGTAATATGCGATAAATACTAGCCCCTTTTATCCCGTTCAGTTTAGTACTTGGTACTTTTTCGATGATGCCCAACTCTGCTAATTTCTTCATTGATCGATAAACCGTCTTCGTGCTTATCTCTAATGCCGCAGCAATGGTACTCGCTTTTAAGTGGCATACACCTGCGTGTTCTAAGCTGTGTGATGCAAGTTTAAATACTATTGCTCGTTCTGATTCCGTTAAGTCGTAATAGTGAACCGCCATATGGTCCTCCACACTCTTATCCATATCTGCTACTGAATCGAATGTTATGTATTGTGCTAGGTATTCGAATGCCATTTGTTTTTCACCTCTTTTCTATATACAAAAAGTTATTTACATTCCTTGTATGAATAAATATATATCCATTAAGTTATAATATCAAGTCTTTTTCATAACTTTTTGGATATATTTATTTCAAATAATAACTGATTCATATATAATACAGTTATGAATATAACTAATAGGAGGGAAACAAATGAACGAAATGAGTGAAAAAATTCGAATTGCACTTATTAAAAGAAATATGACGTTAACTCAATTAGCTGAAAAACTGGAAGTATCGCAACCTAACCTATCTAAAAAGTTGAAACGGAATAATTTTCATGAGGAAGAACTACGGAAAATCGCAAAATTATTGGATATGAAATTCGAGGCTCATTTCGTTATGGAAGACGGCACTAAGATTTAAAGCAGATAACTAAACACGGTTGTCTGTTTTTTTGTATACTTTCTTTGCGTTATTTCCTAAAATGGTAATATCAAGGGAGGTTTTATACATGAAGAAATTATTTTACATTGGAGCATTGTCAGCATTTTTACTTGCTGCTTGTGGTGAGGAAGAGGTAAAACCTAAAGAGGAAAAACCTGTTGCAGAAGAAAAACAACAAGATGAAAAGGTAACTAGTGGTGTTCCTGAATACAAAATTGAAGAAGATAATTTTGGTAAAGGAATGTGGAAAGTAGTTTTATCTACACCTTCAACTGACGAAAAAGAATTAAAAGCATTAGTTGAAGAGATGAAAAACCTAGCAGCAGAAAAGTATGAAGATGTTAGTTCAATTTGGGTAAATATCAAAACAGAAGGCAGTGTTGCAAATACATACGCTGCAACAGCAAAAGTTGCACTTGATGAAAAAGGTAAAGCAACTACTGGATTAGACGAACTAGGTGTATTTGAATTCAACTATAATGTTGGAGAAACACATGAAACAACTACTGCAGATTTACCTCAATCAAATGCTGATTACACAGCAGATGATATTCTAAAAGCATTTCAAAATGTTGGTTTAAGTACAACTGAACCACGAGACAATAGTCAAAATTGCGTTAAACTTGAATGTACTAAACTAATTACTACTGAAGATGTTAGTATTTATGAATGGCCAAGTGTTGAAAAAGCACAAGAAGTTAGTGCTAAGAAATTTGGAGATGCACAGGCTGGAACAATTATTATAAGAATGAATAATAAAGAACTTGATATTCAAAAATATATTGATGCAATGAATAGCGTAGTAAATAAATAGTTTAAAGTCACTCAATAGAGTGGCTTTTTTTATGAAAATTTTTAACGAAATAAGAAAATAAATCTTCAATATCTATTTACTTGAGTATGTAGGTATAGTATAATAAGAATATAGAAAGGAGGTAACAACAATGGAACTTGAAAGAGTAGTAGCAATCACAGCCTTCGTCAACTTAGCAATCGCAATCATTAACTTCCAAACAGCAAAGTTAAACAACCAGAAAGCGAAAGCGCTTGATGAAAAAGAAAAAGACACCACTTCAAAGAAGTAGCGTCCAAAACAAAATTTAAAAACGAAGGTTAAGGCTAGCACCCTTAGCCTTCACACTAAATATAAATGATTTGCAGATGTTATACAATCAAATTGAAAAAGGAGAAGTGATTTTCATGACGACTTTAACTTTAATTCTCACAGTGGCAGCACTCTTAATTATTGGCGCCACAGTTGTTACAATGAGGAAAAAATAATAAAACTAGGTGGTATCATCCAATGTCGAAAAACTACTCTTTCAATAGCAAAGAAGAATTTATAAAATTAGTTCAAACAGAGATCCTAACATCATCAGAAGTGTTGGAGGAACTGCAAATTTCTAGGCAGTCCTTAAATTCACTTGTAAAACGAGGAAAGCTAAATCCTATCAAAGAGTTACCACGCGATCGAATGTTTTTACGTGAAGATGTGGAAGCTAGAAAAGAAGCAGCCAAAGAATTGAATGCTAAATACAGACCGTATGATGAATAAACAAAAAATGACCAGGTACTCAATACAAAATGAGCGCCTGGTTATTTGTTTGTTGGTTCAAGAACATTGTCAAAATCAAAACCCTTAAATGATACTATTCGTAAAGATCCTGAAGCAGTTCTTTCTAAATATTGAACTTTGCAATGTAGTAATGGTTCTAGCCAAATCAAGTCACGTTCCACTTTGCTTATAATCTGTTTTGCAATTTCTCTGAATGCTGTTTTTTCTTCTGGTTTAAAGCCAAACTCTACGCTTGCAACAGGTCTATACTTGCCATTCGATAAATTAACTCCTACTATCATTGTGAACGGATTCTCTTTATATCCTAAAATGACAACATCCATAAGTTTAAAATGTTTGTATTTTAACCAATCTTTTGAACGATGGTTAGTTTTGTATACGGAATTACTTCGCTTACCTATAATACCTTCCATACCTTTTTCTTTTGTTATCTCAAAGGCATTACTACCATTTCCTATAACCGAAGGTGTAATTAATAAATTATCCGATGGCTCTACTATTGATTTCAATATGTCTTTCCGTTCTATCAAAGGTTTGTTTGTCTGATTGCTGTCAGTAGCCAATACATCAAATGCAATAAAAGTGGCAGGATGCGTTAGAGTAGCCTGATTGATTTTATCTTTATTTGAAAGTCTCCCTCTATAATTGAAATCATCAAATACTGATAAACCATTTCTCAATACAACGCCTTCACAGTCAATGATTGCTATATCTTCCTTAATTGATTTTCCAACTGAATGTAGTTCAGGGAATTTGGCAGTAACATTATTACCATGACGAGTATATGCCTCTACACTATCGTATTTTTTATGCAAAAGGATGCGCCAGCCATCCCATTTAATTTCATAAAGCCAACTTATATCATCTACTATTTCGTTATTGTTGCCCATATGAAGTAACATTGGTTTAATTGGAGTAAATAACATTTCCTATTCCCCCTCATGTACCATTATCTCATGGTAATTAAGACAAAAATACATGTAAATCAAGGAACGAGTGGTAATTAGGTTTGAATTTGTTGGTTTAATTGTTGATTTAGTAACTTTTCTACTTGTGTTTTCAAAGCCATATTAGCGTAGCGTAATACAACATCATTACCAGCTGTAGCTATATGAACATCACTAAAATATTCGTCTATCTTTTCTACTTTTACTAATCTTATTTTGTCTTTTGCCAATATCCTTTTTGAATTGTAGTAATCTTGGGATATGTCATTTAGTAATCTTTCAAGGATGGGTAAATAAACTTTACTCATTTTCAAATTTTCAATTACAGGAAAGTCACGTTGCAATGATTGAACTGCCATTTCTAGAATCAAAAATTTATGAAATAGTCTTCTTTGTTCAGGTTTCAGCATACAACTTCTTCCCCTCGATAAGAACATTCGTTTGTATCATTTTAGAACAAATGTTTTCGTTTTGACAAGCATAAATTTGTGGAAATAAAAAAAGCCCATTACCATTTTAGGTAACAGGCATTTGTTTTATCGTTGGGAGATTATAATTTTTAATCCCTCAAAATCACCACTTGTCATCGTACCTTGGTCGAATTTATCAAGCCACGACTTATCAATTTTCTTTTTATCCACTGATTGTTTAATGTAGTCACGTACAGCAGCCTTCGTTGTGTCATTAGTGAATAACATTTTATCATCATCCTTTACGATTGGTTTAGTTGTATTGCCTTCCACAGTTAATTGCACTTGGTATTTACTATTAGTTGGAATAATTACTTGCCCTTCGATTTTGTACCCTTTTGGCATAATCCAATTTGGTTTAACCTCAAAGTGAGGACGATCAATATTACCTAGCCAATCTCCACCCCATGTGATGCCTAGCTTACGTGCAATAGCGCCTACTCGACTTAGGGTTGCCATATCATATAAAGCCTGTGGAGGACCAACAGCAATATCCCACGCTAAGCGTGACTTATGGTTACTGTCTAGTGTCCAAGTAACAATCTGCCCTGGTCGAGTTCTCCCCTGTGCATAAAGGTACTTCTGTCGTTCCTGTGAGCGATATGTTTCAGTAATAAAGACGTTCTTAATACCTGCTTTAAAGCACTCTTGGAACAACAATCTACATGCTGATTGTGCAGCTGGTAATAGTTCAGAAATCTCTCGACAGGTTGTTGTAATGCTTGTCATTTCACATCACCCTTCGGCTTGTCATAATTCAATGCTTGCTCGCTGTCTGAGGTACCTTTTGTAGTAGGGTCGATAATAATACCAAGTAAACCTAAAATGCTTAACACAGTCTCTGAAATGGCTGTGATTTGTGCATTGTAAATTGTAATATCTACATTAAAAATGCCCGCTGTTTGATTAGCGAGCACTAGTAATAATGCAATTAATGACACCCAAAATTGTTTATGTTGTAAACGTACTTTCCAGTTGATTTTCATATTACATCAGTCCTCCTTTAATAATAAAAGCCAATACTGCACTTGCGAGACCGCCAATTAACAATCTCAATATCCATGTTGTATTGTCTTTAATCCCACCTAAATCCTCTCGAATTTCCTTGATATTTGATTCAGCTACGGCAAGACGTGTTTTCACATCGGTCATATCAGTTTCTAATCTTTCCATTCGTTGCTCCATGTCAACACCTCACAAATAAAAATAGCACTGCTCGGCACAGTGCATTGCTTAGGTCTTGTTGTATAAAAATAGCCCTCCACAATCATCTGTGGAAGGCTTATTCCCAATCGCTTGGGATTTTGAAAACACCGCTTTTTTGATAAGTAATTTATAAAAAAATAAAACGAACATTAATCTTGATATCACTTATCCAATAAGGATTATTATAATATTGTTCATATTCAACTTGTAAACAATGCACTGTTTGTTTCATTAGGTCTTTATTTCGTGCTGGATCAATAAGTTCTTCTACCACCTTATTGATTATTGGTAGATAAACATTTTTTAAATCTATATCCTTTTCCTCTAAATCAAGTTTTCGATAAAATTCCTTTGCTACCTCAACTTCAAATGAATTCAATTTACCTAGTAAATGTTTCCCTATTTTAAATTCCTGCTCCACCGTAATCAACTCCTCATACCTGACATCATATTGCCTCTCTCCAAACTATTATCGGCAGATTTAGAAGTAACTACTTAATAACTTTTTGACATAAAAAATAACGCTAGCTTAATGCTGCGTCTACTTGTTTTTCATTATCGAGCAATGCTTGTACAGCTTCTCGCCACAACATCGGCACCTGGTCAACTGTTCGCAAGTTCATTTTAATTAAATCCCAATATAGTTTAGCCATTATAAAACCCCCTTAGTTGTTAGCGTTTCTACTAGTTCAGCTATAGCCAATTGATTTTCTATCTTATCTTGTTGCTGCGCTTCCACCGACTCAGCTAATGCTATCTTCAAATCACGGTTTTCATCTCGTAAAATCTCAATCTCAGACTTCGGCACTTCTTCATACTCGTACCACATTTCTTTCGTGTCCTTGTTAATGTGTAACGTGGCTATTTTGCCGTTGTTTTCGGGTTCGGGAATGGAATCGACCACGATACCACCTCGTAAATCTTCCTCTGTCCATCCTGTCGTGTCATAGGCTATGCGTTGAACTATTGTTTCGTTTGGATTCATTGGGTTTAAAAATAGTACTGGCATTGTTTACCTCCTAAGATTTCACTGTTATTGTTTGTTTGTATCGTATTGTACTAGCTTTCGGCAACGCTATAACGAAATCCGGATATTCTTTACTTGGGTCTTTGTCTACCGCTATGGAAATATCGTTTGGGTAATTCGTGACCGTGTTACCCATTCGCCACATATAAGAAAGTGTAGGGCTAAACTTTGCTACCCCGGGCGTTATAACGCCGTACAAATTAACGCTACCGCCCCTAACACCAATATACACATTGCCTTTTTTGTCTATATCAAGTGACACACCACCCGACGTTAATTGTGCGTTTGGCATAGTGAATACAATAGCTAAATCTGACGTTCTATACGACCTAAGGTTACCGTCAGTAAGCAATATAACAAGTCGACCGCTAGTTTCGTCTACCATCATTCTATGTGCGCTGTAATAACCAGTATAAATAGATACAGGACCTACTATTACCGCGCCCGTCGTTCCGCTTATTTTATATAGCGATGTAACATTAGTCTCGGTGTTTTGTGCCGCAAGGTATATATCACCCGCTCTATCTGCACACATAGCCCTGTGAGCGCCTAAGTACGCGTTATAGTTTAGCCTCCATTTTTGCTGACCATCTTTGTTGTAACCTGTACACTGGAAGGTATTAGTGGCACTAACGGCAATAGCAACCCCTTGATTGTTAGGTATGTGAGCCGCGGACGCCGCGTTTAGTCCGCTATACTGTGGCGTTTCCCATATTACCGCTAGAGTTTTCACGTTTACTTTTGCTACTGTAGTACCAGTATACATAAGGTATATAAAACCATGTTCTTCATCAAACGCAAACACGTAAGACGTTGCGCTAAGTGGTAGTGACCCCATTATCCCGCCCGCCCAACTAAATTTTTTATGCCCTCCTAAGCCTATGGCGTGATATTGCAAATTATTATAATCGTAATGTATAGATTTTTCGGGATAAAACGTGCTGACATCTGTCAAATCGCCAAGTACTATTGTGATTGTCGTATTCACAAGATCGCATTGTAATTTATCTATTGGCATTTGCTCATTAACACCGTAGGCAACGAGTGTTCCGACCTGTTCCCCGTTGTCATTTGTAAATGTCTTGTCTTTTCGCACGTCGCTAGGTTGTGCGTTTCCAGACCCCCCTTCACCCTGTAAGATAAAAGCCCCTGCACGATAACGAACAGTATAAACACCATTAACCTTTGCGTTACTAAATGCTGCGCCATTAGCTTTCTTAATAGGAATAACACCTAATCCATTTATATTTAATGTCATTGCTGCTGTACTGTTGGAGGTAGCAGGGAATGAAACAGCCAAGCCATTTTTATAACTTGTAATTTCGGTATCAGTAGCAGTTAATGCGTTTGCTGTACCTCCTACGGTTTCAATCCACTTTATATGTGAAACATCAGCTATATGATTAGCGAGCCCCTGCTCTAAACTCGCTATTCTAGATGCTAGATTTCCAGCAACATCACCATCTAAAATATCCTTAATGGATTCAAACCACGTTAAAAATTCTTGTTCTTGAGCATCTTTCCAAATGTCTAATTCACCAGCAACGCTCCCTTTTATATCATTAAACCAAGATTGGTACTGATTAAATATAGTTGTAGTATCCACTTGATTGACTGTGCCATGTACGATACCACAAAGAGTACTATTTAATCGTTGGTCAGTGATATTAGACTGGGTAATTTGAGTAGCCCCATTGTTGATTAGTACGTCTGCTAAGGCCAACTCATAAGCATCCGCATCTCGTTGTAGTGTTGGTGCAACTGGACTACTCGCAAATGTACCTTTCTTAATTAAAACTTCAATTTCACGTTTAACATGATTAAGTTTCATGACTACACGATCGATACGTTTTAATAAACCATCTGCGTTGTCATGCTTCAATACATAATCTCCATCATTGACTATAAAGTAACCATTAATCCATCCTTTACCTGCCTTTACTGATGTGGTCATGTTTGAATTTGCAGTTACCTGTAATCCTGTACTTGGATTAGGAAATACCCCATTGGCGATTAATGTACCGAAAAAAAGTGCAAAAAAATCAGCGCCGTATTTACGGTCGCCGTTGATACTATTATGAAATCCACTTGTAATAGCCACTATTTTACCTCCCTTTTTATTTTGTCTAGTAATGTTGGAATCGCTGTTCCATACTCTAAATTCAGCGTATATCCTTCGCGATTAAATACTTCTTTCACTCCTACAATTCGTTGATGCATGACTATTCCTAACTCATCATTTCGATTTGTAATGACATCACCAAGAAAATAATCCACATTAAACTTATATTGCGAATGGAGATTTGCTTCACTTTCAAACGTTCGAATACGTTGATAATCTTGCTTTCGATTGTTTCCTCTTTCTTTTAGCAAGTCTATATATTCATTTTGTGGAATAATTACTGTTTCTCCGTCTTTGTTATATTCACTTTGCAGATCTCGAGCATCAAAAAAGACTTCCCTGCGATTAAATCCGCTGAAAGTCTCTCCAACCTCTACAATTGTTCTGTCGTTTTCTTCTCCTTCACCAGCCACATACGCAGTTGATTTATAATTACTTTTATCATCCGTATAGGATTGGGATATGATATTTTCAAACTCTTTAGCAAAAATGACATGCGGATTATTTTGCTGTTCAGCACTACGATCTACACCTTTGAATGTGCTAAACACATATTTTTTTGCTTCATGATTCATTAGAATTTCAAATGATACTTCATTTTTTTCACACATTTCCCAAAGAGCAGTATCTAATACTTTTTGCGTGTACGATTCATCTGCTGAAGTATTTATTCCTTCATTTATACCTAAAACCAAATTTGGGATGATACGTGTTGGACTAGCTGTATTGATACAATTAATTCGTACAAATTCTTTAAGTACATCCTCTATGTTTCCTTGAAAACGTTGTTGTGTAATAATCCATCGCCAACTTGTAAAAATACTTAGAGAATAGGCAATAACTTTAATCATTGTTTTTTCTTCATCCTCAAATTCAGCAGTTTCAATGATATACCCTCTGTTTAGATCATCCGAACGTACAAGGATCCGTAGCTCTTTTGATAATTCATTTTCGTTAACAAGTAGTAATTCAGCGTTTTTTCTATTGCCTTCCACAGTTAATAAACAAAGGGAGTGAGCATAATACTTCGACTGAAATTCTACTTCTTCGTAAACATCGATTGTTGCTAGCCTATTAAAATTAATATCAAATATATATAATTCAATATCTTGCATTACATCACACTCCCACAAAACGATCTCTAAATTTCATACGTACTTCTAAATTGTCGATACCGGATGCAGCATCATACCGAAAAAGATTATCTCCAGGCGCTAACTGCAGGAACTTAGAAAGCAAATCCACTTTATTAAAAATGTTTGTTTGAACATTATTACGAATCAAGATAACAGATTTCTGACCTGTCATTGTATTGACTCTTATAACATCTCCGCCAATCATATCCGTGTTGAGCTTGAAAGTTTCATAGGTATTTACATTAATTAATGATGGTTTTGATAGGCTAGCAAGGGCTTTAAATTCTATAATCATTCCTGTTTCATTATCACCATCATTAGGCACATTTTTGATTAAAGATGGATTACGATAACCCATTTCAATACCGCCCTCCACAATCTCAAGAGGAAACTCAAATGCAGGTATCCAAGACGCTACTTCTTCAACTGTTTCTAAGGTTGAGTAGATAAAAGGATCATCACAAGTGAATTGTATTAACCCTTTTTGCCATGCCCTGTTATCATTTTCAAATCCTTGTGGAAGGCTAGGTGTACCTTCTGCATTCGCATTTACATAGTAGGATTCTCCGCCTTTTGTTTCAAAATCTAATCGAATAGGATTTTGCTTTGGATTAAAAACCTTAAATAATTCCCTACGCCTTTCTTCCACCCACCATTTATCTTGGTAATCGTTATAGATGAAAAAAGCTAAATCAAAATCACGTACTTCCAAACGAGAATTTTGGTAAGTGGCTCCATCCATTGTGGAAGACGAATAATTAACGGCTGCTGTTAAATTACTTAGATCAAAACCTTCAATTAAACGAAAATGACGACCGAATATAACCGAGTCGCCATTACGATTAGTCGCCTTTAATGTTTTTACAATCAAGTCGCCACCTCCTAATAATTCAATTGGAACGCTAATCGTTTGAGCATTTTTTCTGATGCTCTACTATTGTCATTCGCTCCCCCATGATTATGAATCACTGGCGCAAATGTTTTTCGGTTGTCTATCGTAGTTGTAGAAGATGAAATTGTGTTTGCATTTGCCTGTGATTTGGCACGATTACTAGCAAGTGATTCATGTACATTACTCACGGCATCTGATAACCGTTGTGAAGATTGAGCAACCTTATGAATCATTTCATCCATACCTATAATTAAACCTTGTCCGATGTTCATACCGAAACCTTTCATTACGCGGCTTGGACTATGGATATCTAGGGCTTGCTGAATAGTGGCTGAAATAGCATTAGCAATTTGTTGAGCCTTAGAAACCAATGGCCCCTCCATGCTTGCTAAACCATTGAGCAGTCCTTGGCCGGCATCTACTCCAATTTGTTGTAGCGATGATAATTCGCTGGAAGTGGCACTTGTAATACTCTTTATTTTTAAACTCCACTCCGTTTTTAACTTATCCAGTTGTTTTGAAGCAACTTCACGTAAAGCAATGATTTGTTTGTCTGTATCTTCCTTCATTCCTGCTAACTCTTTTTCTGTTTGCTGTCTAGCTAATGCGGATTTTTCTTGATAAAGGGAACTGTATTGCGTCAATTGTTCGTTTGTAAGTTGATTAAGTGCCATTAGCTCTGGTAATGCCTTAACACCTAGATCACTTAATTCTGCTAATAAATCTGCATCTATATTACGTGATGAAAGCTTTGCGAATTCTTCCTGCCATAACTTGAATCCATCAACTTGAGACTGTAAATTACCAAGTAATTCAGTACCACTATTTTTAATTTCTATTTTAAACTCATCAAACAATCCAGCGAATGACATCAAAGAAGATTGTCGCTTAGTAAACGCGTCTTCATAAGCTTTTGTTAAATCATTTTCTTGTTTTATCAGATCATCATTTATTTTTTGCATTTGAGATTGATAGTCTTGGTTAATTGCTAATATTTCTTTGTTTACCGTTTCTACAGCCTTTTGATATTCCTTTTGAGCTGAAATACGTTCTTTCGACCCTTCAGCAAATAACTCTATTGATTGCTCCCAAATCGCGGCTTCTTGAACCACAGACATTTCATCTAATGATTTTTTATCATCAATAAATTTTTTGATGACCTCAAGATATTCTTTTTCCGATTTCTCAACTAAAGCTTTATATTTCTTTTGAAATTCAACTTCTGATTTCATTTTATTATCTCTGTATGAAGCTTCTAACAATGCAATATCTTGCTTTTCTTTTTGCGTCAATGCTCGTTTTTTCTTAGCTGCATTACTCTGTATTTTGTAAATCTTCTCTAACGTTTTATCATTTTTATCCTCGTTTTTCTTGTTGAATTCATCAATCAAATTCAAGTATTCCTTTTGATATGACTGCGAGACTGCAAGGATGCCATTACCGATATTCTCCATCGCCTTATTAACTTCTGGAGCAGAGCTATCTAAACCAATTACGAGTCCTTCACCTGTCCACAATCCTATTTGTTTGAATACCCTTGATGGTGAATGAATACCAAGTAACTTTTTAGCTGTACTAACTACGCCATCCACAACACCTGTAATTGATTCAATTGCATTTGCTGTCATGGCTGATATACCTTTAATAAGACCGTTAATTATATCCTTACCTATTCCAGTAAATTGTTCAGGCAATGATTTAATTTTGTTAATTAGTCCATCCTTAATTTCATTCATTTTGTTTATGACATTGGTTTTCATATTTGAAATGATATTCACAAAATTGGTTGCCAAATTCTTCACAAAATTAATGACTGATGTAACCATATTTGAAATGGTGCTGCCTGTGTTAGTGGCTAAATTCTTAAAGAAATTCAATACGGCTGAAGAGAAATTAGAAACTGTGGAAGACACTTTTGACCCCATAGAAGTAAAGAATCTTGCGATGTCATCCCACATGCTTTTTAGGATATTTACACCTGTTTTAGCGAGATTCATTACGATCGTTTTAATACCACCAAAGAATGATAAAGTCATCCATCCAACAACTAAATCGATGGCTCCTTTAAAGATTTGTTTAACACCTTCCCACATCTTACTGAAGTCACCTGTAAACAAACCGCTAAATACTTTAATAGCACCCATGATGATATTTAAGGCACCATCTATCACCTGTTTAATGGCATTCCACACTGTTTCAATTACAAACTTTACAGCAGGCATGACAAACTCGATAACGGCCTTAATGCCATTAAATACATTCTCTACTGCCTTTAAAATTTGAGTGCCGTTCTCATCCCAAAACTGCTTTATTTGAGCTATTTTTTCGCCAATAAAAGAAGCCACTGTTTCAAATACAGTGACTGCAACATCCCTTATTGCTTGGAATACTTTATTTACGTTTTCTCTAAATGTTTCTGAATTATGATACGCTGCTACAAGGGCAATACCTAGACCTACTATTGCAGCCACTACTAAAGTAATCGGAGATGCTATCGCTCCAATTATCGCTGCTAAAATAGGCCATGCGGTGACAAGACCACCAATAGCCGGCATTAATGCAGCAAATACTCCTACAAGTATACCTATTACGGTTACAATAGCCACAATTGCCGAGGCTAATCCAGCATTATTTGATACCCAATCTGCAATTTTAGCAATTAATTGTGCAATGTCAGTTAATAATGGAGCGAGCGCTTCTTTGAGATTACCCATAGCTGTTGATAACGTATAAGCAGGATCAGCATTGATTTTTGCAATATCATCATTTAATCTCTTTTGCATATCATCTGCTGATTGCATATGATTATTCATATTAAGGATAGTCGCAGCAATATTCTCTCCCTGATCTTCCCACATTGTACCGAATAGTTCCACGCCAAGTACGTTTCGAGCAACGTCATCTTCCACATTCATTAAGTATTGAGTCATATCCTGAAATGCTTTGTTTCCTTTTTCGCCACCTTGCGCAATTGCCACGCCCCAAAGTCTAAATTGTTCTTCTGATGCGCCAATAATTTGTAAAGCATCAACCATTGAAGTTGATAATCCAGCACCCATTTCAGCAGCTTTAATACGACCTTCCTTTAATCCATCAAGGAGATTATCTATGTTCCAAGTTCCAGTTTCTACACCTGCAGCCATGATTCCTTGAACTTGCTTTGCATCAAACCCTGCTCTTTGAAGTTGCCCTCCATATTCTGCTATGATGTCAAGCTGTTCAGTTGGAAATCCAACTGACAACAATTGATTAGTTAATGCTAAAGCTTCTTTTTGTGATATTTTTAATTCTTTACCTATTTCAAATGATTCTTGAATTAATTCTTTAAAGTCGATTTCTTTATAAGCACCTGAAATCATAGCTGCGCCTTTTAGTATCTCTTGGTTAGTTTCCATAGACGCTTCTTTATTAAGTGTGATTTGTCTACGTACACCTTCATAGGCTGCTTCTTCGTCACCAATTGCTGAGGTGACTTCCATAATTGATTGACGTACCATTTTTTGATCATCTTCGTTTAGATTCATAGAAATATCTATATTAGTGTTTAGTTTAGAAACATCTAAAGCTTGTTGAATGGTTCCAGCAATTCCTCCACCCGCTGCTAATCCTGCAACGACACCTGATAATTCTTGGCCAAAACCATTTACAGCTTCCTCTGCTTGATTTGCTTCTTGTGTGATTCTTGCTAAATCTTGTCTCACGGTCTCAAGATTAGCACCTTCAGCAGCTCGTCTAAGTGCCTGTCTCATTTGGTCAATATCTGCACCAGCACCTAATGCATGCTGACCCATTAACCGTAGAGCACGATTCATCTGATCAGTAGTTGCCGAACCATCTCTAATCGCACTTGTTAAACGTGTGCCTAACAAGTCTGCGAATTGGTTAACATCTGTGCCAGTAGCTTCAAAGAATGAGGACAATTCTCTTGTAGTGCGTGCTAATCGATCTTGTTCATTAGCAGTATTAGCCATTTGAGCATTGTATTGTTGCATCTGGGCTTCAGTAGTTGCTAGCTCTCGTTGAAAAGCCCTGTACTGTTCAGCACCTATTTCTCCATTTCTAAACTGTGCTTCAACTTGAGATTGAGCAGTTCTTAGCACATCTAATTTTTGACTAGTGTTTTGAATTTGTTCTGCTAAAAGCTGCTGTTTTTGCGAGATTAATTCCGCATTACCTGGATCAAATTTTAAAGCACGTTCAACTTCTTTTAATTCATTAGTAACTTTTCCACTTTCTTTATTAACGTCTTTTAAAGCATCTGTTAGCCCCGTTGTATCACCATTTAATTCAATAGTAATACCTTTTATCCGATTATTCGCCATTACCCTCACCTACCTTTTGAACAAATAAAAAACACCTGCCAAAAGACAAGTGCTAAAACGAATCGAAATCTGCTTGTGCTGCTTTACGTACAGTTTTCTTTTCTTTTTTATTTGGATTTTTCGTTTCAAGATATTCATCTATATAATCAAGTACCATGCCAATTGTCATTGTTTCTAAATCATCGTGAGATAGTTTACATTCATGACATAAAATAAGGTACGTTTCGGTTGAAATTGGCTCCGATGACGTACCCCCTTTATCAATATCTAGTTTTTTTTAGAAGAAATAGTTGCTGCTAAAATATCTTGTAGTTCAGCTACAATGTCCACAATTGGGAATGTCTCAAAGGAATCTAACCAAGTCATTGGATCAGGAATTTTCTCATCTGCTGTTTTAGCCAGTGTCCAAGCAATATCATAGAACATATCAAAGTCGATTTGTTTGATAGCTTCTAACTGATCGTTTTCATGTAAATCGCTGTAATCTTTATTTACAATACCCATGCCAATAAGATCCTTAAAAAAATCTCGGCCAAATTGCATCTTGTATCGTTTAGGAACAGCGCCACTTGATTTAAATTTAACTGATTGATCATCAATCGTTAATGTGATTTCCATCTATTTGCCCTCCACAGTTCAATTATTAAGGTGTTGGTACTTCTGTTGGTTCAAATACATTTGTATACCAAGCATCATATACTGCAGGCGTTGTTGTACCTGTCGTAGATCGTTTAACTACTCCATCTATAGTTGGTGCAGCAATGAACGATAATTCTTGTGTAGTAGGTTCCGTAGTCTCTGTTTTCGTCTCACTTGAAGTACCAGGGCGACTAACAGTGACGTTGTACAATACATGGCGCGTTGCTTTCACATCTCCATCAAACTCAAACATCAAGGCAATTGTTTTTGGCTTCGAGTTAGTTGTTTCTGTCAGAATCCCTGATGTTTCGTCTAACTGATCACCCAATACATCTGTACGGAATTTCAATGGTAGTTCAGCAGCTTCATATGTGCCTTCGTAACCGTTATTTACTGTAGTTGCATAATATACACGGTCATCAGCGTAGAATTCTGATGTTTCCCCGCGTGGTTCTAAACTTAATGAAACTGCTCCAGGATATCTCTCCGGTGTACCAAAAGTTAATTTTCCATCAGCTGCTTCAGTAGCAACTGCATAATGAACGTTCTTTAAACCAAAACGCACTTTGTTTTCTGCCATCTAAATGACCTCCTAATTAATTAAAATAATTGAATATGTGCATTTGAAAACTCCCTCGTCTCTGATGAATAGTTCATCGTAAGACCAAGGGAGTTCGTTTTCATTTAGCATATCTTCTATTTTCTTTTCTGCAGCTAAATCTTTAATGTTTACATAAAGTTCAATATCAACATAAGTGATTTTTGATAATACTTTATTGTCAGCACTAAATGTATCACCGTCCACAACTAAGTAACAGATGAAGGGAGGTTCCTGTGCTGATTTAAAATGTGAGTAAGCGACTGGATAGCCAAGTGCTTTTAACTGTTGACCTAGTTCAGGTAACGTCATCCTCTGATCGCCCCCTCAACACCTTGTATAAATTCAGTAATCATTTCCTCTTCGACAGGTGCAATATGCACTTTTGCTGGCACACGGCCACCACCAACCTTCGCATGCCCTTTTTCAAGTAAATGAGTAAGTTGATATTCAGTATTGTGGACGACCCATTGTTTGCCTATCTTTTTAGCTCGCCAACCTTTTGCATAACGATGTCTCGCTCCAACTGGAGAACGAGCTTTTAGTTGCTGTGCACCTTTTTTTGCTACTTTCTCAGCAACCTTCTCTATATCTTCCCCAACACCATGAGCATAGTTTGCTAGAGTACGGTGTATTTCAGCAGCAAGATCGTTTATATTGATAGCCATGCTATGACCGCCCTTCTGCAACGATTGTGATAGTAATATTCATATCATCATCGTTGATAGCACTCTTAACATCGTAAACAATTTCGTTTTGCACTATTACGAAAGAAGTATTCTCAGTATTAATAAATTCATCTAATGATTTTGCATACTTAATTACAAAACGTTTTTCTACCTTCGTTTGCTCTCTTCCGGCCCCCATTATTTCGCTACCTTTTAGCGTTTTGATCATGGCCCAATAGCGTCCATAGTCCTCAAACGTTTCGATTTCTTGTAATAATGCATCTTTAGTTAAAATTCTTTTACAGATTGAAATACGATGACGGTACAAGCCAGAATGATTATTTTCGTTGTACTTAAACTGTTTCATCAACTTCACTACTTTCAAGTGCCTTAGCAATATTCAAATTGTTAAGCTGCGTCAAAAAATTAGTGTGGAAATATTCAAGCGCATCGTTATAAACATAGCGAGAACGCTCGAATACAAGCTCTTTAAAGACTTCATGAGTGTTTATATCATAATCACCGCAAATGCGTTGTAGATCATCGTGAGACGCTTTTAAGATACGCTTCAAATTGTCGTCTTCATCATCACTTAAACGCATTCGAAGTTTGAATTCATCTACGATTTCTTGTGTAATAACATCCACATTCATCACTCCTTATCTTTAGGAGTTTCTGTGATTTCCTCAATGAAGATTTTTTGATATTTATTCTTTGTAGTCGATAATTCATCCAGTCGTGCTTTAGTCGCTTTCTTGCCCTCCACAGGATAATTATCACCGACCTCATAGATATGGCCATCATGTCTAGTTTCCTTGAATCGACTAACTACTTTGTGAGTCATTTAATCCCTCCTAAAAGTACAGACTCCCTAAAATTAAGGAGTCGGCACTGATGTATTGAATTGAATATCTAAGTCATAAAGTAAAGCTGTTTTGTTGTCTTTTGGCTTACCATTTGCAAATTGTTTAATTGTATAAAGCATTGCATCTTCAATGGCTAAAGTTTGATCAAACTTGTTTAATTTGTAGCCACCAGCAATTGCAGCTAAGTAAGCACCTTTTACAAAGAATAGTGCTTTCTTCTCTGGGATTTCTTCAGATTCAACAACTTGAATGTTGTATGGTAAAGCTGTTACCCATTGGCCGTTAGATGTTTGAATTGTATTTCGAGCTTGAACAGAGATTGCATCGATTGGATTCACTAACATTACAATTTTATTTAACACTTTACGTGACTTGTCTTTTGCATCTTTAGATAACGCTTTGATTACATCATGCAATTCCCCAGCTACAACCTGCCCGAATTCAGATGGTGCAAATGTTAAAGTACCTGAAGAAGTTTTATCAGTAACTGCACCTGTGGAAGAATCAACATTTTTCATTAAACCAATTGGTTCGTTTTGTGCTGGACCACGGCCATTAACTAAACCGTACTCTAAACCTACAGAATATGATTCTACTAATAATTCTCGTACATAACGTTCAACATATTCAGGTCCAAGCTCTAACATATCTTTTGGAATAGCTGCAAAAGCTGTTAGTTTTAATTGGCCAATCTGTTCTTCGCGGAACGCTGTGTTAACTTGACCTTTAATTTCTCCAAATAAAGCTCCCCATGCATATGTTTTAGTTGGATCAGAATAAATAAAACGTGTAATTGCTCCTAAATCTTGCAAACCAATTACAGTAAGCAATGGATGTTCTGTAACTAAGTCTTCAAATACACGTTCTTGTGTTGTAATTGGTAAGATTGTATCTTCTTTAAATCCGCCTTCTAGTACAACGGCATTGAAGAATTTGCGTTCTTCAGATGTTAAAACATTTTGACCTCGTGCAGCTAAAATTTGAGCATCGTGTGCTTCATTACGTGCATCTGTTGTGATTTTGTCTGTTAAATCACCTTGTAGTGCTGTAAACATCTCATCGAAAGCATTTGATAATTGTTCAGGTGTTGTATCTTCTGCTTTCACTAAATTCATATAGTTTTGTTTTTTTGCTTCAAAGTTTTCTAATGTACCTTTAAGTTTCATTGTCATTATTTATTCCCCCTATTATTGAAATCAAAAAAAGCACCGTGTTTTTTATTAACAGGTACTTTCGGTTCTGATTGTTTACTTTTGTATTGATTTAATTCGTTTTGCATTGCATTCATTTGAGCCTTTAATTGAGTAACTTCGTCATCTTTGTCTTCCACAGATGAAGCAGTAGAAGTGGCAAAGCCTATTCCCAATGCTTCACTTCCACTAAACCAAGTTTCTTCATCAACCATTCGTCTAATTTCATCACGTTCAACATTTGCTTTGGTCATGTATGCATCGATAATGCCATCTTCAAGCTTCTCTAATAGATCAGCTTCTTTTCGCATCTCCGATTTAGTACCCCAAACGATGTTACTCGCTTCATGAATCATTAACATAGCACCAATACCCATGATTAATTCATCTGCTGCCATCGCAATTACAGATGCAGCTGAACATGCCCAACCATCAACATGAATGGTTACCTTGGCTCCGTGTTTTGATTTATGATTCATTAAACGATTGTAAATTGCAATACCATCAAAGGCATCCCCGCCTGGACTATTTAAATGAATCACTAAATCATTTGAGCCAGCTAGTGCAATGGCTTTATCAACATCATTTGCAGATGTAGAATCATCCCACCATGAATCACCAATAACGCCATACACAGTTAAAGTTGATTCTCCCTTTTCCTCATCGTGTGACACAGCAAAATTGTGAGGAATTTTCTTTAACTGATCTTTGTACTGTTCATTTTTAAAACGTAAAAATCTCATTCTTTATTCTCACCTCCTTCAACGGAATCAGCAGATTGATAATTCTTTGTAATAACAAACTCATTAAGCTCTGGATTATCAGAACGTTCAGCACCAAACAATTCGCGCACCTCATTTCTTGTAAATGCTCCAGAAGCAACTAATTTATCTACAGCTTCAGAGTTTTCAATAACACTCGTCTCTGTAACACCCTTAACCTCTATTTTGGAGCCACTTAGAAAATCATTTTTATTAATTAATTTTGCATTAAGTTCATCCTGTATTTTCTTAACTAATGGAGCTATGCAAAACTTGATGTATGCTTTGATTGCTGTATCGAACTCAGCCATATCACCATGCACCAATGATGTAGGAATACCTAAAATGTTTGCCACATCATCAATCAAATCACGTTTGAGCTTGGCTAGTTCCTCTACAGATTTACCGCCATTGGTACCATCAGCAATCTCTTCGTAGTTGAATCCTTTTAACTTTGGAACAATTGCAAATGCATTTTTACGAAAGGCACCAAATAATTTATTTATGAATTCTTGCATCTTACCTCTGTTTTCATCATCAAGTTTTTGAGTGGAATCCATTTCAGCAGTTGCACGAATTTGATTTGCGAACATATTGGTTTCAATCATGCGGCTAAATAGGTTTGTATAATCTTCAAACATGCCATTCATGAATTTTGTTAGCTTTTCATTGTTGTAGGTAATATGAATAACTTCATCCATATTAAATGATCGTTGGAATGTGTAATCCTTTACTGTCACGCTTTTAAAAATGTCTGGATAAATTGCATACTCAATTCGATCAAAGCTATCTGCTATTAATAAATCATTATTGTCAGTTAGAATAACCAACACTTCATTTTCATGAAGCAATTTATAAACAAAATCTTGCCAGAAGTCTGAAGCACTTTGATCTGTATTAGGCCTTATATTAAGTAAATAATGCCAATCATCTAATTGTCGTTTACCATCCTTCATAAACCGAAAATCGGATTGTGAAATAGTCCTGCCAATAAAGTTAATGCAGGTTTCTAAAGCTATCTTTTTTAAATAAGCTCGTTGGCTTGTTTCAATACCAAAGAAATCAAATTCATCAAACATCATGCCAATTTCTTTATTTTTATTGAGTACATCCTGTAACCATCCCATGCTTTCACCCCCTCTCTAGAAATTCAATGCGTTAAGTGCATCCAATGAGCTACCTATATCCGTTTCGGCCACTTCATCAGCTCGATATATGGCATGTACAAACGCTTGGAAGCCATCAGTTTTTCTTCTTATAGGCTCCTTCTTCTGATACTCTTTGTTGCCATCTTTTTTGATGACAACTAGCACATTGTTTGTATACCAACGCATTAGAGGATTGTCCCCAAATATAATTTGACGATTGGCAAAAGCAAGCTCTATTCGTGGAGCCAGTAAACTGTGGATGGCCCTTGGATTTCGAATAATCTCAACTTCAAATCCTTCTGCTTCAAACAAAGGTTTTAAAACTTCCATCCGGAAATTATCACCTATTACCTTTTTGATCTCGTAGTAATTTCGCATTTCAACAAACCATGCAACAACCAATTTCGGGTCAATTGTTTCGCCCTCCACAACTGATAGCAAGCCTTGCTCTTCCCATTCTCGAATAGGTGCAAATTTACGCTTTCCGGCCATTTCAGCATCTTGCTTTTTAGAATAACTATAATATTTGTCTACAAATTCTTTACGAGCATAAGAATGAGTTTTCCAAACGTAATCACCATTCTCACGGAATAACAAACCGCATGCTGCGAAGTCGCGTATACTAGCAAAATCGATTGCCCCTATAGCCTCTCTGCCACGCAAATCCGGCATCTCTCGATTAGTTGCTAGTATTTCTTCCCACTTAGCTACAGAACGCTCTAAATCGGTCACAGGGCAGTTCATACGCTTGGTCATAAACTCTTCACGGTTTGTTGGATCGTCTTCTAAGTCCTCGTACTCTTCAAAAATCGTATCGAATAACCCTTGAGCGTAATCACTGCGTGGGTGACAAAGCATTGGATTGGCCTTTTCCCAGCATTCAATTTCATCAACTTCCTTTTCATCATCTAACTTACAAATGAAAGGGAACAATGCATTTGGCCGAGCTTCACCACTTAAAACCTTCATTGCTTTTTCTTTTTGCTTGTCTAAGAAACCATCACGAACATAACCATCTGTACCGATGTAAAACTCACGTGGATTTTTCTTCTTACCAAGCCCCGAAATGTGGACTCTAACATCCTTATTACTTTCAAATTGGTGGATCTCATCGAATACCACGGCACCATCACGCAAACCATCTTTTGTTTCACCATTGGAAGTACGAAACTTTAAAATCGAGTCCGTTTTATTACTCGTAATCTTTTCTTTTGTTCGATAGAACATTGATTTTAATATGCTGTTTCGACCAATGACATTGTAGGTTTCATCAAATGAAGTCTTAGCTTGTTCTTCGCTGTTAGCAACAATCGAAACATTGTACTCTCTAATCCCGTGATGCGGTCCAATTAAGAAATGAGTTACAACTGAAATCAAACCATTCTTACCACCACCACGACCAAGCATCCATAAATGCTTTCGGTAAAATACACGGGCATTCTTTTTGAAAAATAAAAAGACGAATGCGATTAAAAACTTCTGAAACGGCTGCAAGGGGAAATACCACTTTTCACCGAATCGGATACATTTTTCAATCATATCGTCATCAAAAAATAAATCATCTCGACTCAATACATGCTCTCGCAAATATTCAATCAACATGATCCGTTCGTTATTCAGTTTGATTTGTCCAGATTCATAAAGTTGAATGTATTCGTCCACATACTTATTGCTAATCAAATTAAATCATCTTCCGAATACTCTTCTTTGCTTTTGCCTTCCACAGATGATGCAGCAGGGGGCAGCCCTTCATCTACAAAGTTAAATGATTTTTCCAAAGCAATTAATTGAGTATTTATTTTCGTTTTATCCGTCATTGCTGGATGACTCTTGATGAAACGTTGCTTACCATTTTCTATAATAATAGTTGAGCCATCTCTTTCGAGTACTTCATCACATTGCTTATCAAGTTTGAGTAGTTCGATATATCGCTCAACTTTCTTCACTTCGAGTAAATCGTTTGTATCAATCCTACTCATCAGCTGGACCTTCAAATTTTCTAAATTCATAACCTAACCCCCTCCCCCCTCTCGCGTGGAAATAATAACCTTTAAAAATCTGGACAGAACACCCCATCACCGGTGCCCAGGTTTCAGAAAATCCCAAAACCTTTTACCCGGGGGGGGATTACCATTTCTCATCATCTCGCCATTTGTTTGGTTTACTGAATACTCGACCATGTATGCGGTTATGGCAATCAACGCAAAGTGTTTCGAGATTGTTTATGTCGAGTGCTAAGTCAGGATGATCTTCTAGTTCTTTAATGTGATGGACTACGAGTTGTATCTTCTTTCGTGTGCCATCGTTGTTTAATTCGTTAGCGTCATCGATTCGAACAAGACCATTACGTTTGCATTCCTGACACTCATTGTTGTCGCGTTTCTTTACTTCAGAACGAATATGTTTCCAGTCACCGCTGTCATAGAACTTACGCTTTTGTTCGAGTGATTTGTATTCTTGCATGAAGTTAGTTGCTGCCTTCTAATTGTGTTGGTTCATCATCATTCATTGCAACAATCGCATCCAACTTATTAGCAAATGCACAAACATGCTTGGCTATTGCTCGTAGCTTTAATTTAGATTTGTCATCGAATCCTAATTCAATTGTGATTCCTCTAACGCTTCCCATTGTTCATCCCTCTTTCTTAACAAAGTTGTATTCATTTCTAACCTTGCGTAATCCTACTGTGTAAAATATAGTGGTGCCAATTATCCCAATGCATAACCCTAATGAAGCAGATAATAGTGATATAAAGATTGTCATTTATTCGCCCTCCACAATTCCTAGTCCTACTTGCAAAGTCCATTTGATACATCCATCGGACTTAATGGCATAATAAAAAGCCACTCAATTTAATGAGTGACCTGTAATTTACTTATACCAACCCTTTTCTTCATAAGGTTGTACCTCGGATAAAAATTCCTCTTGTGTTCGCGCTTTTACTCCTTTAGCACTTAACAATACTTCCCTTATATTTTCATCTAAGTTGTATCTGATTTCATTAATTACAACATATTCTTCATCTATTGCATGATGTTTTATTTTATCCTCTTTATTAAAGATTACATCTTGTTGTAAATCTAATTTTAACTCTACCTCGTAATTTCTTTGATTATCACTAGATATAAAATTTCTAGTCATGAATCTTCTAAGGAATACAGTTTTCATATAACATGACACCTCCCATCTTCCTATATCATAGGATAAATGGAACGTATTGTCATTATAAGTAATATATAAGGAATTATAAAAAGCCATACCTATTTAAGGTATGACTTATAATTTTCCTAAGCATAAACAGCTTCTTTTAATTCTTGCTGTAAGCTTGTAACATAAGCTTGCTCATAAGCGTCTTTCACTTTGTATCTAATCTTAAGAGCAACACGTAGTTTGAACGGTTTATCTAGATACCATCTAGCCAAAGTTAAAACCAGTTCGTTATAAGAAAATGCTCCGTTTTTGTAAAGTAAAATAAAGATTTTTATCTTACTGTCTAAAATCTTTCTCATAACTTCTCTGTCTTGTACCGATATCTCTGGGTCTTTTTTTATAGTCTTCATTACACGATGTCGATTCCTATGAATATCATTTACACCTTTGAATGGCATGACTAGGAATAAATAGAGAAGATTTATAGAAAGTACGGTAGCTGTTATAACATCTTTACAAAACGAATAAACGTTTACAAAATTGAAAAGTAAAAAAAGTAAAAATGCCACAAGTACTGCTATCATTACATTTTCCAGTAAAATCATATCCCTCACCCTTTCATACAGCCTCTTGTTCTTTGGAACTTGGGGTAACATTAACTTTATCAGCATTCTTTTGAAGGCCGACCATATGACTGAACATAATTGTTGAAACGAATGCAAACACATAAGCAATCGTTGCGATGAGTATGAAATTATCATACCCAATTTCTAGGGGAAATGGCAACCAATATTCCTCGTTAAAATGAAGTTTTTTTGTTTCAACATTCATTTTTATTATTCCGAAAATCCCCAAAATGTTGCACACCATTGTGAATACCCCATATCCGTAAACACCTCTGATAATAAAATACACTAAACGATCAAATTTTATACGCAATAATTGATGCAGTTCTAAAAAATAAGGGGTAAAGAAAATTGTATGTGTTATAAATAAATTTTTTAAATCAGTTGGCATTCCGCCTACATAATTAATTAAAAATAAACTTAGTATAAATATTACTAGTTTAATTGTTTTCATGCGAAATCCCCCTTACTTAAAAACTGTTAAACACAATATACTATATTACTACAAGATTTTACAGTTTTCCATATAAAAAGTAAGAGAGATTTTAATTTCCACATTACTTGTTTCCGACATACACGTACAAGCGAACGTGTTTATTTTGTAGTTGTTATTTTGTTAACGCATTTCCGTGCGCTTTTTGACATTACCATCATATAACGGTTTTTCAATAGATTCTATTCAGATAACTTGGTGTCAGTAAAGTGAAAGTTTTATCTCATGTGCAAATCGAATCATTTTAGCTATTTCAGCATGTTTCTTATATATGTAGCTGGCACTATAGTTTAATTCCTCTGCGATGTCTTCAAGTGTTAGGCCGTCCACATACTTTAATCTTAGGATTTTATGGTCCAATCCTTTAAATTTACTTATGAGCTTAATGAAGTTTTCTCGTTCTTTTTCTTTAATCTGTAATTCGCTTTTAATTCGCTCAATACGTTCTTCAAGCTTGGCTCCATCTGATTCAGCAGTTAATTTAACACCTACTAAATCCCCTTCTACCCAGCGCTTCAATTCCCTCTGTGATTGTTCGAGATTAAATTCAAGATAGGCAATATCGTCTTCAATTCGTTGGTAATCCCGCAACCATTCATACATGTGCAGCACCTACCTTGTTTGTTTATTTCTTCGTAATTACTCGATTACATTGGCATAAGCGATTTCGCACAATATGCCACACTCACCCATTACTTCATCTTCAATGCGTCCACGATCTGGCTCTAATTCGTCTAAATAAATGCCTTTAATACAAGTAGCACCTATTTCTCTTTCTAGTGCAGCCATTTCTTTAAAACGTGCTGGAAAGTGTTTGCGAATCATATTCCAATAACCCATACCACCTTTGACGCAGCCAACACAATTGTTATTACGGAATCCTAACTCATACATTAAAGGCCGTTTAATTCCCAATCGTTCTAGCAAACCATGTACTTCATCTTTTGTAAGCATGGCATCAATCAAAGGAAATACATGTTCATGTTCTGGTGTAGTAAGCAATAGTCGTTCAGCTCGATGTTTTTCCTCACTGTCATATCCCCATACATAGCGTAATAAATCGTCTTGTGTTTTCTCCCATCGCTGCCTTACCTTGCGCTTTAATTCACTCGTACATGGTGCACCAGATGGCCCATTGATATATCTACGTTTACGTATAATCTCCACAGCGCTATGTGTTTTTTCGTTTTTTAGTATCGTGAATTTACGTCCAATCGCTTTCTCGCAATCTGCCATAAATCTGTACGTATCTGGATGTTGTTCTTTAACATCTAAATAGTAAATTTCGTCAATTTCATCCTTCATTAAATAAATTGAAATGAAACTACTTACACCACCACTAAACCATGCGATAGTTTTCATGTTTTTTCTCCTTGCTGCACATATTGTTTCTATCTTGCAATATGGTTCTTCCGTTTCCATTTACTCAATGTTGAAGCACTAACATTAAAAATGGCGGCTATTTCTTTATCTTTTTTCTTTTGCTTTTTATATTCATGGTATTGGGTTTTCGTAATCACAAGAGTTACATCTGGTTTACGATTTTTAGGTTTTACATCAGTACCGAAAACAGTTAATCGTTTATTAGATAAACTAAGCAACTTCTGACCATATTCAGCTATTTCCTTACAATTCGAACAGTTAGAAGTTTCTTCGGCTGAAAAACAATTACATTTCGACTGCAGCGCATCAATTTTCTTCAATATTTCGTTACCCTTTTGTTGTATTTCGGACTTCTTCATATAACCCACACTCCTCTCTCAATCCAGCCTTCGTTTAAGTACTGTTGAATCCATTCGAAATCGTAAGGCATGATAATACTGACTTCACATCCATCCACTGTCATGAATAACTCGATATATTTTGTAAATGGACTGGGTATGGACTTCCACAATCTACCCTGTGGCTGTTTTGACTTCTTCACCGATGAACAATAGGAATCCCATTGCGCATGTTCATGATTAATTAGAACACCCCATTTTTCAATAAGTCCTTTGCTTGATAATAAAAGTGGTAATAAATAAAATTGCCACTATATTTTTTATCCAAATATACAATTTCAAAGTTGTAACGATATTTGAAACTATTAAGCATCCCTAGTAAAGATAATGGTTTGTACTGACTTCGATATTCACCACGTATCATTTTCCCGTAGCCATCAGGATCTTCGCATAAAAGAGTGAAAGGAATATCCTTCGCACGTATCAATTCATTTTCAAAAGCCGTTTTCGTATCTTTTTGCAAGTTGCCAGTGATTTCATCCATATGTGCTTTGCGTTCAATTCGACTAGATAGCCAAATATCGCGCTTGATACCAAGTTCTTCATTCGCCGGAATCATTGCAGCATAATCACCTGTTTTAATTGCTCGGTTAATAAATGGGATTTCGTGTTTTCGTAAATAATGCAAAATATGGTCATTGACCTGTTCTCGCGTATCAATAACGATTGTTAATGTTTTTAATATGCTATCAATCTCTTTATCTGTGTATTTATAGTGAATCATTGGGGGTCACCTTCAATGACATGTACTTCTTCGATTTTACAAATCCATTCTTGTGGAATCTTACTCAGCGTCACACAATCGCAAGAATTTTTATAACAGTCGCATTTACCAACTACACCAACCGTTGAATCACCCTCATTGAAAGTTCGTTCGAAAACTCTTTTGATAGTTTTATTTTGTGAATTAACAAATGTAATCATTATCATTCTCTTAACCTCCTCGTTTTTGCTTATTTAAAGAATCGTACAAACGTTCTGTTTTAAAGTTGGATATATTTATCATCCGTCTTCTAAAACGTCTTAGAAGGGCTGTAAATCACTTATTTTGATTAGCGTATAAAATAGCTCGTTCATATATTTTTTGTTTCAACTCATTTGATTCATCATTTTCATACTGGCGCCAATCAACATAGATTTCCTTCCAACCATTGACCGCCAACTTTGCCTGGTAATCACAAAACAAATTTAATGCAACTTCATCATTGTTTAAGAAATTGCTAATCGATTCATTTTTTTGCCAACCACATAATGCAACGATCATTTTCCACAAAGTTATATCTGCGCCTTTCATGCCTTCCACAGATTTTAGGTATGAGTCGATTTCATTGAAAATTGGTTCGGCAGCCTTTAAAACTTCACCGGGTATCTTTTCGTGATTCTTCAATTCAAGTTGTCCATCTGGTAAACGTTCGATAATGCCACCGAATTTCCAAATCTGAGATAAAACATATAAAACCATTTATTTACACAACCCTTCAAAAAAGAGTTACTAAAAAATCGTCATCTGTTAGCGAAAATTACTTAATTCCACCCCTTTTTCGGGGTGTTTTTCAAAAAGTAACACGTTATGAGCCTTACAGCCGCAAGGCTTTACATTCAATGTGTTACAAAGTGTTACCTATTTCGAGTATTAACGCTCCTAATAGAATACTTTTTATATTTTTTATTTTTTTGTTTATATATAAAATAAATAACAAAAATAATAAATATATAAATATAAGTACTTTAACACCTTGGTACGACTGAATTTCTAACGAATCACGAATTTGTTACTTTTTGAATTTTTGTCCTCATTTTCATCTGAAATCGGTAACTTTTCTTGAATTTCGTTAACTTTTCGCTCCTGTAAAGTAACACCTTTTATATAGAATTTATTTCCATTCCCACGTTCCTTTTTAAAGCCCTTTGTTTCCAGCGCTCGATAAAAGGCACGATTTTTTAAAGCGAACTCACCATTCGCATAACACCAATTTGAATACACTTCGTAAAGTTCTTTGGCGGTGATTTGCTGGCTCGGTCCAACAAAGCAACGTTCATACAAAAATGGACCAAGGATATCCATGTCATCTTTGTAATCGCCTGTTGCTCGTTTCACTACCACTGGCTCCTGCAGCCCATCCTTCTGCCACTTCGAGCACCCATCGATAGCCCAATTCAATATGCCTGACATTTCAAGGGAAAGCTTTTCCGAAAGTTTTAGATCACGCTTTTCTTTTGGAAGTTGAAGATTGAACGGAACTAATTTAACGCGGCGCCAAATCCCTTCATCTACACCTTTGATTACTGGCTTATGATTTGTTGTGAAAAACACTTTAAACTCTGGAATAAACTCAAAGTATTCCTGACGCAAGAATCGGGCCAACACTGGCTCTCCACCCGTAATTTGCTTTACAAATGCTTCAGATAGTTGTTCACCATCTTCAGACTCGATAGCAGAAACGAAACGAGCTCCCACTAATCGGGCGATGTCGTTATTTGCTCCTGTTTCTTTTTTCTTGATAAACGTATCTGACTTTGCCTGTTTGCCATATTCGCCCATCAAATCCTTTATTGTATTAATAAATGTCGATTTACCATTAGATCCGCCACCAATTAAAAACACCATGCTTTGTTCGCTGATTTCCCCTGTTAAGCTGTAGCCAATTAATCGTTGCATATATTCGATAAGCTCTTTGTCACCTTGAAAGATTTGATCTAGGAATGATAACCACGTTGGACATTCAGCACCTTCCACAAATTCGACGTTTGCAAGTTTGGTTAATTTTAATTCGCGATCATGCTGTAGTAATGCTCCCGTCTTCAAATCAATGGTGCCATTCAATACGTTGAATAAATATTTTTGACGGTCAAATTCTAAACGTTCACCTGGAACTAATGGCATTAAATCTTTTATGCTGTTCATTCGAATGTTTCTGCGTTCGCACATACGTGACCACTTTTGTTCTGCTTCGTCTTCTGATTTAGACATACCACGTAAAACCTTGTTGCAAATGCGTTCAATTTCTCGTTTTGTATCAACACGCCAACGCTTACCATCCCAAATCATCCAGCCGATTTCTGATACATACCGGATAGCGTGGCCATATTCGTAGGCAATGCGTTCAGCGTTACCAAGTTCAGTTAATCGAAACTTCTTCTTTGGTAATTCCGGCTTATCCTCTTCAACTGCTTCATTACTGTGAAAGTCAAAAGAAAATTCGGCGTACTCTGCTTCATGCTTATGGTCCAATATTGTTGTTGTAGTAGAAGAAATAGCCATTGAAATTGTACGTTCACCATACGTCTCGCCTGTGTCCGTATGATGCACTCTGTCCCATTTATCACGCATTAATGATGTTTCTCGGAACATATTATCCATTCGTGTGGCACTTCGACCTGTCCAAAAAGCTAAATGATTACATAACGCTAAATCTGTTGAGGAATGGTCATCATTAATCAAATGGCCATTAAACATAGAGCGTATTTCATCACCCGACTTGCTACGGAACATCTTCTCCCAAAGAGCCTCGTTCGATAATTTAATTTCGTCTTTCTCATAATCTTGCAAACGAATGCGACCTTGAATATCGCTATCATCGAAGTATTTTTCAAGGAGCTCGTCTAATTCATCTGTGCGATCAAATATGTCATTTGAATTTTCACGATTACCAGTCATTGTAAAGAAGCGACCGTATTGATAAACCTCTAATCCTAGTTTGCTATTTTTACGACCTGTTCCACATACTGATTGTGAAAGACTACCTTTGACAATGATGTGAATACCTGTTCCGCTTACACTAAATTCTGTATAGCTATCGAATAAGTCGATAATTTCTTTACCGAATTCATTGATGATTGGGTTTTCCCGTTTCTCATCATCAGAACGATAAGTTACACATCCATCTATATCAATCCCCACGAAATTATCACGGCGACTAAAAACGAAGCCAATACCATCTACATCTGTTTGGGTGTAAAACTTAACTGCAGTCGGAAATGTTGACCATGTACGCGCATCGTTTGAACGAGCTTCATTACCGTCAATTTGATATGGAATTTTAGTAATTTTACCGTTATCCTTTTGTTCTGCTTTCCACAATATCCAGTTCGGCATATTGCGAAGTTCAGCAGGAATTTCGTTAAAGTTGTATGGGATTACTTTCATGGTGCCACCCTCATTCGTTGATGCCTTTTATTTTGATGCCTAGAATACGTAATGCATCTTGAATACCTTCTGCAATTAAATGATCACCTTGTGTACCAATCACATCTAATCCTTTGTAATAGTCTTTTAATTGTTCCTCAGGAGTTGGTACGACCTCATAACCATTAGCTAACAATTCTGCTACTATTAAAACTTTCTCAGAACGTTCTATATCAACGCCCATCCATTTTTCTAATTCTTGCATTGCATTAGCAGCCGATTGAGTGACCTTTCTTTTCTCTCTTTTTGCCATTTAAACCACCTTTTTCGCTGTTTTTGGGTATAAAAAAGAGAAGTCCGCCTAAAACAGACCTCTCTATTAAGTTTTATTTATATCAGAATGGTACTTCATCATCAGAAATTTCAATTGGACCACTGCCTTGCGGCGCGCCTGCTGTTGATTCTTTAAATCCAGTTACTTCTGGATATGTCTTGCCATTATGTTCACGGTGTCCAACTGTTACAACTAAATGCTTGCCGACTAATGTGTCTGCCCACTCTTTGTACGATTTGAAATCCATACCATCCGGGAAATGTGCTGCTTTTGAGATTGCTTGTAAACGCCACATAGCTTTTTCCGTTACTGTGAAGTTGTCAAATAAGATTTTTTGGCCTTGATGTGGCTGGTTAACATCACTGCGAATTTCATAATCTACAACAATACGGTTATTGCCTGTTGATTCAGCTTTCTTTAATTCATAATTATGGACCGTAACTTCGTAATCACCTTTAGCGATTAATTCAAATCCACCTTTTGCTTCTTCATGATTAATTTTGAACATTTAATTTTCCTCCTAATTTTTCGATTAATGTTTCCACGTAACGCTTTGGCATTTTTTCTAATTGCATATTTGACTTAAATTCAGCATCGGAAACAATTTTTGCTGCTTCTTCATCTGTGGAAGACAACTCGCGAATCTTAGCTATATTGCTCAAACGATTAGCCTCTTCCTGTTCTCGTCTAGCACGTTCCTCTGCTTGTACATCAATACCTAATTCAAGGTAGCGATAAAGTTTTGAACCAATGTCAGGTGTGATAGTAAACTCATCACCTTCAAACAAATTCGTGATGTCCTTACTTACTCTGGCCATGTGATCCATTCCGATTGAAAATACAGTATCAAACTCATATTCCATATCATCTTTTTGAACTGGCTTCATACCCACCTTTTTAGGTACGTTCTTACCATCGACTAACTCAATTACATAATCACTTTTAACTCGTAAAGTAGTAATCATGTGGACTGCAGCAGTTGTTAAACCTTTTACTAACTTACTAGATTCAGGAGCAAGCTTACCCCAGTTTTGAAACGAGTTACCTTGCATTCCTCCATGGGTTTCAACTACTCCACCTTCGCCCTGCCATTGATGCGAAAGGCTGTCCACAATAATTACCTCTACACCTTGTTGCATTAGCAATTTAATCGCCATGTTGTATCGATCCGTATTAAAAGGTGGTTCAAAATTGATATATTTGAAAGAACCAATTGTGATGTGGCCATGAGTCTGTCCAACATAATTGAGTAAGCGTTTATGCTCCGTATCAGCAGCACCAATTTTATTCCACAACTCTTCATCAGGTAATTCAGGATATGCCTCTTTTACAATCCCATAAGCTAGAAGCAAGGCCGACAACGATTTACCACTACCTGATGGACCAACAAGTCCAATTAAGGCTTTTTGTTTCTCACGTATTGCATTTGCTACTTGCATGCCTTCTACACTCCTTTACTATTAAAATGGCACGTTCTCATCAGCGACTTCTTCTTTTGCCTCTACATCTGCGAATGGATCTTCGAATTCTGGCAAGTCATCGTCAGCATTTCCCATTGTTACACTGCCATCTTGATCGACTGTATATGGAACACCCTCATGAACTTCATCGATGTTCATTTGGCCATCTGGTGCATCATCTTTCGGCTTGCCTTCCATAGCATCTTTTGGTGTATCGTATTGGTACGTTAAATCAACCAAGAAATATTGACCGTTTTTATTATGTTTTTCACTGATTTTATTCATAATCAACGCATCGTTTTCTTTGGCTGCTAATACGATTTCTTCTGCCCCTTCACGTGTGAATGCGATATGTTGTTCTTTTTGATTGAGTAATTTTTTCAAGTGTTTTTCCTCCTTATTCGTAAATGAATTTTTCAACTTTTTTCTTTTCGACAATATCAATACTAGGTGGTTCAAAATCTCCACCATCCTGCGATTCAGTTGCTGGCACTTCACGTGTTATTCGTACATATATTATTTTTTTATCATGATAGAAGTGATAAATTTGTGTTTTGTAATTCGACCATCTACCACCTTCTTCGAACTCTTCATGTTCCTTTTTCCCAGCAGATTCAATAAGTTCGACTCTATCACTGATTGATAAATTTTCAGCATCTGTCTTATGCTCTTCCTTAGTTTTAGCGAATAGGTTTTCATGATCATATTCCGCCAAAAACATAATGTGTAATTTGAATAATAAAGAATCTAAAGTTTCCAAGTTAATCCCCCTATCGAATACTTAACGATTGATTTTCAATTAATTGAGCACCTTCGATTTGCTCTCCTGCTTTTAGTGCTTTAGCTAATTCAGAACGACTGATAGTACGTTCCACCTTTACATATTGTTGTGGAAGGCTATCAATATCTGAAACTTCAACCTTAGATGATTTACGGAAACTGAATGTGAATTTTTCTGTTTTCACTTTGTCTTGACCACTGCCTTGTAATGTTTCAGCAATCGCTTGTTTCATTCGAGTAATACCGTTCTCCATGATTTTTCTGCGTTCAGCTAATCGTTTTTCCTCTGACTTAATGCCTTCCACATCTGACTCAATGTTTTTAATAACCATTGCATAAGCTTCAAGCTTTTCTTCCACAGCATCGGTAATAGAATCTAATGTATCCTCTAAACCTTCTTGTCCATCCTCAATCATTTGTTGGATTTGGGCAAAGGATCCACGTAATTCATAAAGGGTAGCCATTAATTAACCCTCCTCGTAATTAGTCTTAGTGTCGTTGATGATTTTTGCTTTATCAGCTGAGATAAAACAACCATCAGTTGAATCCCATAACTTCAAGCCTTCGTTATATTTATTGTTAAGTTCTGATATTGTAAATGGCGCCCATACAGGATCTTCATAGTTTGCTTCAACAACCTGTCCAACCGCAAATTCCGTTGGCTGCACAGCCTGTTCAAACTCACTCACATCTAGACCAAGCGCTCGTCCTAGTGCAATGGCTTTTCCAATGTGTTCGTTGAATACGTCAATTGGATTGCATTTTGCGATACCTTTTTCAAAAATCTTTCCCGAATCTTCACCTTTTACTAATACAACCACTGTTCGTTTTTCACTGTTAATAATAAATTCATTAACTGTGCATCTTTGTCTGTAAGTTTCGTTGCCCATTTCATTAACAGTCCAAGAAGATTGCTGAGAACTCACATTTTCAATAAACTTCTTCGCCTTCTCAATAATTGCAGCGCGTTGTTGATTTGGTGTTAGTGGTTCAATCGTTTCATCTACTATTGGAATTTGAGGATTCAATCCACCTTCTATTAGTTCGTAGACGTCAACATTTTCAGGTGTACGTTTATGTTCGTTATAAACATGAATTACCTGTCCGTTTTCATCTGTGAATTTTACATTCTCAATCACTTTATACGATTTCTTACTTCGGTAATGAATGTTACTAACAGTAAACATAACCACATCGCCTTCACGAGCCTGACGATCAACCTTGCGATATTGTTGCCCTTCAAATTCGATGATGTCCTCCACAGTATTAGTTGTGGATGGCTCAATTGATTTCTTGCCACGTAATTCATGGACGATTAGTTTTAATTCAGCTACTTCATTTTCTAATGCTGTGATACGTTGGTTTTTAGTTGGTTTATCAGATACTTTTTGGATGTATTTTAATTCGTGTTCATAAAATCCAAGATGGTCTGTTTTACTTTCAATTACTGGACGACCCGAATTGTTAATTTGTGTTACTGGATAAACTTCACCAGTTTTAAATCCACCTTTAATTGCATATGAAATTTTGCTAGCATCTAAAATTTGAACTTTATCCCCAACATTAAACTTTGTCATTTCGCATCCTCCTGTGGTACACTACCAGTGTCATATAATTTATTTAGCTCGCCATTGGTTGCACCCTTTGACGAGTTTTTTTGTGCCTCAATTTGGGCATTCTGTGCATCCTCGATGTCTTGCCAGTAATCAGATTCTCTATCGTATACATCAGCGTGTGTGTTGCCTATACGCATAGAATCACCTACTTCAACTCAATTTCATTTATTAGCTTTTTCGCACCTTCTAGACTCAGAACCAATTTGCCACCTAGTAGAACCAGATTATCGTCAGATACCTCACCAGTAACAGCGCATGCCATATTAGGCTTGTACTTCTTTAAAATTACCTTGTCACCATCAATGAAGATTTCTAATGGATCTTGATTATCAATTCCTAAAGTTCGTCTTAACTCTTTTGGAATAACCACACGTCCTAACTCATCAATTTTTCTAACCATACCTGTTGATTTCATTTGAAATTACCTCCTAGTTTTTAGCACGTTTTAGTGCCAATGTTTTTAGTAACGTTGTATACAATTCATCTTCTAACGGTTGTCCTTCAATGTCGTTAATGCCGAACTTCTGCAGCTGTTCAATGACTGCTTTGCGTTTCAACTGTTTATTCATAGTTGTCACGTTTCACAACCTCTAGGGCTGATGCAACACCATCAATGTAATCCCTATGTTCCTTGTACTCTTTCACTAGATTAGGAAGTGCGCTGTCACCAAAAGGTAGTCCATCATGGACCAACACTTCTTGAATGATTTGATTTCCTAAGTCTTTTAAGTGGTCCCTAGAATCAATAAGCAGTTGGTTTAGGTCCTCCACAATCTCTTTATTAGCATCAGGAAATTCAAGGACTTCTTTCAGATTCACTACACTTGCCCCTTCCGGAACATAAGATGCATGTTTGCTATCATAATGAGTTGCTACTTTGCCTTCTCCATCCACAACTTGTACACTTGTAATTTGGTCCTCATGGATGTTAAGACCAACCACTGATAATTTTGTACCTTTGATGTTAATTACTGCTTTCATTCTCCCAACCTCCAAATAGTTTGATAGAGCTACTTATTACGAATTGCAACAGCCTTGGCCATTGCTTTTGCGATCAGTGCGACTGGAACTGGTTTGATTTTCATTTGATTCCCCTTCCAATCCTTGACGTGAAATTTCATTACCTAAGATGATCAAATGCTTGTCACATAAAAAGACAGATTGTGAAGTGTCGCTGGATGTGAATTCAATCTTAAATGTTTGTTTATGGTCAATGCCCCATCCACACGCAAAGCATGTTTGCTTTGGTACCTTATTTATTAAGACAGACACGTTATTTAACTCCTCTCGCTCGCTTATTCAATTCAGCCTGTTTAACCTCATCCGACATTGCTAGCCATTGTTGTGGTGTTGTTTTCAATTTGTTCACCCACTTTCTTTTTACATCTTGTAACCCATCGACCTTTTTCATTTTTGTAATGAATAAAATCATATTGGCTAGCAGTTTTGTTGACTCTTTCTCTGTCAGCATCCAAAGACCATGTCGACTCGAGTAATTCTGACAAGCCGACAGGTGTTGGAATTCTTTCTCCGCCAATTTCCAAATACGGAATGACTATTTTCAACATATATTTATCACTCCAATCATAAAAATTGTTACTTATCCACAATACCGTTAAACGGTACTAGCGATTAAAAAAAAATCTTCGTCATTAAAATCCCCGTCATCTACTTGTGGAAGTCTAATTAAATCTTCGGGAACTTTGTATAATTTAGAAGCTTTTTTCAAAACATGACCAGGTATAGCTGTAATACCGCGTTCGTAATTACTAAGGGTTTTTGCAGTAATACCAAGCTTTTTCGCAGCAACTTCCTGTTTTAACTCTGCGTTAACACGAGCTGCTTCTAATGAAATCTGAATCATTTTGTCACCTCCTGTCACTTCGCTTGATTCCAATATAATACCGTTAAACCGTATTGTCAATTATAAATATAAAAAAAAGTACTTTTTATAGGTATTTTTCTATTTACTTAACTACCGATTTTCGGTAGAATATATTTAACGGAGGAGATAAAACATGGTAAAAGATGATTTACTCGATATGAAAAAGACCCTAGTTAATAACTTACAATATTTTTTAAAGAGAAAAGGTATCAACCAAACTGATATGGCTAGAGATTTGAATTTTCCAGAGACTACAGTTTCTAATTGGATGAAAGCTGAAACATATCCTCGTCCTGATAAAATTCAATTAATGGCAGATTATTTTGGAATAAAAAGATCTGATTTAACTGAAAAACGTGCAACTAATATCATGCCTTACAGTTCCCAATTCATTAAGGTACCTGTACTTGGAGAAATTGCATGTGGAGAACCTATTTTAGCTGAACAAAATATTGAAGATTATGTTTATGAACCAATTGATTCATTACCAGCTGGAGAAATTTTCGCTTTAAAAGCAAAAGGTGACTCAATGGAACCTACAATCCCAAATGGAGCTTTAGTGTTAATTAGAGAACAAAGTGAAGTTGAGAACGGAGAAATAGCAGCTGTATTAGTAAATGGAGATACTGAAGCAACTCTTAAACGTGTTAAAAAACAGGGAGATACAATATTGTTAATGCCAGACAATCCAAAACATGAGCCATACATAGTTAACCAAAATAATCCGGCACGTATTATTGGAAAGGCATTTAGTTTCAAAGTTTCACTTTAATTTTTTATAAATAGACATAAGAGTGGCTTACTTGCTACTCTTTTTTAAATATAAAAATGAGGGAGAATTTATGGAAAAGAAAAAAAGGGTCGCATTATACAGTAGATATAGTACTCACACACAAGATGGAAATTATAGTATTGAAATTCAATTAGAAAGAATGGAGGCTATGTGTAAATCGAAAGGATGGGAAGTCACTGAATATTTCAGTGATGCAGCATATAGTGGAGCAAATATGGAAAGACCCGAACTACAAAATTTATTATCTCGATTAAGTGAATTTGATGTGGTAATGGTTTATCGATTAGACAGACTTTCAAGATCACAAAGAGATACAATGACATTAATTCAAGACCACTTTTTATTGAACGATGTAGCCTTTGTGAGTGTTTCAGAAACATTAGATACAACAACAGCTTTTGGAATGGCTATGATAGGAATATTAGCTGTTTTTGCAGAACTCGAACGAGCTACCATTACAGAACGTATGCAGAGTGGTATTAAAAAACGTATTGAGGCAGGCTATCGTTTAGTAAGTGGTAATCACATGCCCACTGGTTATAAGAAGGGTAGCGACGGAAACGGAAATAATATACTTGTTATAGATGAAATACAATCTGAAAAAGTACGTAGAATTTTTGATTTGTATGAGCAATATCATTCTATAACAAAAATTCAGCATGCTTTAAAAGAAGAGGGTTACTCTGGAAGACGGTTTACAACAATTCGTCAAATTCTAAGTAATCGTTTATACCTTGGAGAAGTTAAATATAGAGATGAATACTTCGAAGGAATACATGATTCAATAATTTCAAGTGAACAATTTGATAGAGTACAAGCCTTACTAGCACGTCACCCTAAGGGCGCTAATGCTGGGAAAGCAAAAGAGAGTTTGTTTAGCGGCTTCATCTATTGTGGATGTTGTGGTGAGAATTTTAAAACTTATAGTTATAGATTGGAAAATAAAATAAAGGGTAAATATTATGTAAGATCGTATTTGTGTAGAGCAAGGCGTTACCCTAGCGAGTATGAACAAAAGTGTATGAATCAAATAGTTAAAAACGATACATTGGAAGATCTTTTCTTAAAGAATTTAGATATTTTAATAGAAAATCGGCAAACTAAAACAGTTAGTAGTAAAAGAAAAACTAATTATGAATTAGCACTTAAAAAAATTGATGAGAAAATCGTGCGCCTACTCGATTTATATGAAGATGGAGAATTAGATAAGGAAACCCTAAATACAAGGCTTGAGAAACGTAAGAAAGAAAAAGAGGATATATTACTCAAGAAAAATTCAGAAGCCCAAAATGAAGCGATTAACATTGAAATAAAAGACGTCAAAAAATACCTTACTAAATTTGAAACAATGGATTTTATTGAAAAGAGGGCTTTAGTTGAAAAAGTATTAGATCGAATTGTGATAGAACCTAACGATATAATTTTTGAATGGATTATTTAACATTTTTATTCCGTCTTCATTACATGCTACTCATACAGCATGAATAAGATGGGAGCGTTTTGCTTGTACACTTGCTAGCATCTCGCTTGCAGCCTGTTGTTGGAGCTTAGTCAACTGCCCTCCCCACTTTAATATATGCTTTCTCATTTTAATTACTCGAGGGCCTGTCCATATCATCAACTGCGTACAGCTACTCACCCTGCCCATTCGAATACAATGTCGACAATATATACATTGCTGCTGACATTTTGAACAATCGAATATCGTGAATAAATGTGGGTCTATATTATGGCAACGATTGCATTTGGTGATGGGCGTCAATTCAATTCCTTCTATTATACGGAAGTAATTTTGCTTAATTGCTCGATCTGTATCTATAGTTAAAAATGGAGAATGATGCTTTAACCAAATACGGCCCTCATGAAAATCTCTTAACGCTGGTGGTAACAGCCAACCTTTATATCTCAAGATAATCTCTCCCTTCATAGAAAAAAGCCTCTACTGTTACGTAGAGACTTTCATCGGTTACATTTATTTTTTGGTCCAACCTAAGCCCATTGATCCTTCTCCTAAATGAGTACCAATAACAGGACCAAAATAGCTTAATTTAAAGTTGACGTTTGTGTACGTTGCGGCTAATTGTTCTAGCCATTCTTGCGCTTCTGCTGGGCAATTGCCGTGAATGACCACAGCATCCATGGCATCATATTTTTTAGCATCCTCTGCTAGCAGTTCCTCCGCACGCTTTAAAGCTTTTTTACGTGTTCGGATTTTTTCGAAAGGAACAATTACCTTGTCCACAAAATGAAGGACAGGTTTCACTTGTAAAAGGCCACCGATTAAGGCTGCCGCAGAAGACAAACGCCCACCACGTTGTAAATGTGCTAAGTCGTCTACAATGAAGTAAGCACGAATATACTGCTGCATGTCCGCCAATGCTGCAAGTATTTCTTTGGCTGAATAGCCCTCTTTCGCCATTTCAGCTGCTCTTAAAACGTAAAAGCCTTGAACAGCACAGGATATTTCACTGTCAAAGGCATACACATCAATACCTTCCACCATTTCACCTGCCTGTACTGCACCTTGGTATGTTCCACTAATTCCACTCGATAAATGGATAGAAATAACCTCATCGTAATCCTTTGCTAGCTCATCGAAAAGAGCGACAAATTCTCCGATTGGAGGCTGTGTTGTTTTGGGGAATTCTTTGGCACCACGCACCTTATCATAAAATTCAGATGCTGTGATATCTACTTCTTCTGCAAATAATTGGCCTGAAATATTAACACTTAAAGGTATCATATGGATGTTTAAGCGTGCACGTTCCTCAGCTGTATTATATGCAGTA
Organism: Lysinibacillus sp. GbtcB16; assembly: GCF_019091145.1. Taxonomy (NCBI): domain Bacteria; kingdom Bacillati; phylum Bacillota; class Bacilli; order Caryophanales; family Bacillaceae; genus Lysinibacillus; species Lysinibacillus sp. GbtcB16. The sequence continues at coordinate 19,087 of NZ_JAGXJV010000001.1, read as the reverse complement.
CTATCTGTTACGATTGCCGTCCTCATCTATGTCCACTCTCCTATGTTTCATAGTTTACAATCTATTTCATCTTGGTGCAATTGTTGTTGGGTTTCTCACAGATTTAGAATGAAAACAAAAAGAAATGAATGTGATGAAGGACGAACGTATATTTTACGTTTTGGTCATTCGACAATGAGCTAGTAGCTAACTAGCCTCCATTTCACATTCATTTCCTATGTATAGTAGGCGTATCTTCACTCAATTCTATGTTGAATGAAGATCGCTCCTCTTAATTGCCTGTACTTGACTGTGAGTCATCGCCAATATAAAAGACGCTTGTTACTTTCCAATCATCATCTTCTTTGACAAAGACCGTTACCTGTCGTCCTGCGCTTTCATGCTCGACATTTGTTTCGAGTTGAAGAGAATGCATTTTCATGTTGGCAAATACTTGAGCTTCTTCTGACTCGTATTTGGCAATCGTTACATTTTCGACATCACGCTTTATATCAAATTGATCGAACACTTCTGTTGCATATGTTTTTTCTTCATCGTATTTAAAACCCTTTGGATTTTTCGAAATCGTTTTCATATAGCGGTCGATTTCCTCCGCATTTAGGGCTGCAATATATTCATCGAAAGAAGCTAAAATAGCTTTTTCATCTGCTGCTGGTACGTTTTCTGCTTTTTCTACATTACCGCCCATCATCTCAAAGCCAACGGTACCATCCTCTATTACCTTTTCTCGATCGTCATCACTAATCTTCTCTTCTTTATTACCACATGCAGTTAAAGTGAATACAAATAAAATTAAAACTGCTAGAAAACTTTTCTTTAACATCACAAAACCTCCCGCGCATATTGTAGCATATAAATGCTGTCGTAGGAATTTTGTTGTGCTTTTTCAACATTTAGGTGCTACATCTTCCTTATGACGTATTCGGCAGTAAAATGTTGCATGATCTGACAATTTCCATATTTAATACCTACTAACAGGACGAAAGAGCAATGTTACAAATTTGTGAAAGGCGATCCAATATCTTTAATAGGCCATTCAAATAGTTACTAAAAAACAATAAAAAACTGTTTTAAAAACTACTTCTATACAAAGTAGCTTTTAAAAACAGTTTTAATCATTATCGTACTTCAACCCAACCATTTTTAATGGCTGTTACAACGGCTTGTGTACGGTCATTCACATTCATTTTTTGTAAGATGCTTGATACATGGTTTTTAACTGTTTTTTCAGAGATAAACAGTGTCTCACCAATTGTACGGTTTGATTGACCATCTGTTAATAGCTGTAATACTTCACATTCACGTTTTGTTAGTAAATGGAATGGACGGCGAATTTCCGTTTGGTGGAAGTTACCTTTATTTTCGTGTTCTGAAAGTCTCTTGAACTCTGCCACTAAATTTTTTGTTACTTTTGGATGTAAGTAAGATCCACCGTTTGCAACAACTTTAATAGCCTCCACGATTTCATCTGCATCCATTTCTTTTAGCATATAGCCAAGAGCGCCTGATTTTAATGCATGTGTCACATATGTTTCATCATCATGGATGGACAGCATAATGACCTTCGCATCAGGAAATTCATTAATTAACTCTGATGTTGCTTCTACGCCATTTTTTCCTGGCATGTTAATATCCATCAGTACTACATCTGGTTCGTTTTCAGCGTATAACGTTACCACATCAGTACCATCATCACCTTCTGCTACTACGTCAAACGTATCTTCAAAATCTAAAATACGTTTTACTCCTTCGCGGAATAGCTGGTGATCGTCTACAATAATAATCTTTGTCATTTGTCTTTACCCCCTAAATTTCTGCAACAGTTACTTTACTTCTAACGGAATTTTAAATAACACCGTTGTACCTCGGTTGATTTCACTAGTAATAGTAATTGTACCATTTAAAATTTCAATTCGTTCTTTCATTCCTAAAATCCCAAAGGAATGGTCTTTCACTACTTGTTGGTCAAAGCCTATACCATCATCTTTAACAACGATATTAACAGCATCTTTTAACCATTCAAGCTTGACCCAAATGTCTTTACATTTTCCATGCTTCATGGCATTTGTTACGCACTCTTGCACGAGTCGAAAAATGGATACTTCATAATTGGAAGGTATACGTTTTTCTGTACTTCTCGATTGGAAATGAATGTCGACACCTGGATTATATTCAGTGACTGTTGATAAATACTTCTTTAATGTCGGAATAATTCCCAAATCATCAAGTGCCATTGGTCGTAGATCATAAATAATACGTCGCACCTCAGATAATGCGTTTCGCACCGTTTTCTTTAAATCAGCAATTTCTGCTAATGCATTTTCTATGCCTTTTTCACGATACGTTCTATCTATTAAATCAGTGCGCATTAGTACATTTGCAAGCATTTGAGCAGGTCCATCATGAATCTCTCTGGACAAACGCTTACGCTCCTCTTCTTGAGCTGCAATAATACGTATCCCAAAATCTTGCTTCATTTTTGCTTGTTCAAGCGCTAAACCAACATTTTTTAAATCTGAAGTTAAGTAATTCAAAACGACATTTACCTGATTGACAATATGATCAGCACGTTCAATCGTATCGAGTAATCCTCTTAATCTTCTCTCTAGATCATCTCTTTTATCGCGTAGCTGTTTTTCTTGCGTTCTAATAACGGAGAGCTTTACTTGAAAATCATGTGCAGTTTCATATGCTTCTCTAACTTGTTCTTCGGTATAATTATCAAAAGCTTTACTTACTAAGACAAGTCTTTGTTTAGCAAGCTGCGTACTTTTTTCCAATGCATCGCCTTCATCAATTACAATTGATATTTGTTTTCGAACAATTTCTAGCTCTTTTTGCATATCTTCAAAGCTTCTACGGCTTTGTTCGCTTATAATAAAGATATCATCCTTCGAGCTCATGATTGTATCTAACATTCGATTAAAAATGTCATCAAGCGACTTTAAATCGAAGGTATCATTTGAAAACATACTATACTCCCCAGTCTAATGTCTTATGATTACTTACTATTTTAATAGACCAAATTCTTATATTCCATAGTCTACACCTATTATAGCATTACCATGCTAAAATTTAATGCTTTTTCTTTACGAAAATTATAGAATAGAACTCTAGTTAAAAGGAGATTGATACGGATGAGAGAAAACTATTTAACAGTAAAAGGATATGGTGAAAGCGAAATTGTTATTTCTAAATCCCGCTTTCTCACTTATATAGAACGTGCAGAAACGGAAGAGGATGCAATTTCTTTTATAGATCGTATAAAAAAAATGCATCACAACGCAACACATAATTGCTCAGCCTATATAATCGGCGAACATGATAACATTCAAAAAGCGAATGATGACGGGGAACCTAGCGGTACGGCTGGCGTCCCTATGTTAGAGGTCTTAAAAAAACAAGGCCTAAAAGATACGGTCGTCGTTGTGACTCGCTATTTTGGAGGCATTAAACTCGGCGGTGGCGGTCTTATACGTGCATACGGAAAAGCAACAACAGAAGGTCTTATTGCCGCGCAAGTAGTTGAACGCAAGCTCCATCATTTTATGAAGGTTGCCATTGATTACACATGGCTTGGGAAAGTAGAAAACGAAGTAAGAGGTTCGTCCTATTCGTTGGAGGACATCCGTTATTTAGAGGGTGTCGAAATCATCGTTTCTGTGCTAAAAGAAGAAGAGGAACAGTTCCGAAGCTGGATGACAGAAATTACGAATGGACAAGCATCCATCACATTCGAAGATGCTCAATTTATAGAATTTATTGTCAAATAAATAGTTTTAATTGTCGAAACTAAATATGCATAGTATAATTTTTTTGTTAGGCTATTTTTATGGACCACACGTTTACTTCTTTAGTAATTGAATAAAATTTAGCTTTATCGCATTATTATTCCCAATAATAAGAGGAGAATATATCCAATATGAAAAAAAGATCTATTAATAAGTTCAAAAAGAGATCTTCTAAAGCTTCCTTAATTATAAAAGTTACACTACTCCTAGTTGCTAGCTTAGTGATTTGTGTTACTGCTTATGGTGTTTACCTTACAAAACAGGTAGAGCATGCGGCAAACTCAGCCCATGAAGTATTAGAAGGTCGGGAAGTTTCTAAGCTCCGTGAGGAAAAAGTAGAACCGGTACATGATAATGTTTCTATTTTATTTGTCGGAGTCGATGATAGTGATAATCGTGGACAAGGTTCTGATCATTCACGTTCGGATGCACTTATTTTAGCAACGTTAAATAATAAAACACATACCATTAAAATGTTAAGTATCCCTCGTGATTCTTACGTTTATATTCCTAAGGTCGGTTATAAAGATAAAATCACTCATGCTCACGCGATGGGTGGAACCCTTACTACTATTGAAACAGTAGAACAATTATTCGATATCCCAATCGACTACTATGTACGTATGAACTTCAATGCCTTCATTGATGTTGTCGATGCTTTAGGTGGTGTTGAGGCAGAAGTACCGTATGCCCTACACGAATTAGACGAATTTGATAAGTTTACAATCAACTTACAGCCAGGACTACAGCATTTAAATGGTAGTGAGGCACTGGCCCTTGCAAGAACACGTAAACAAGATAGCGATATCGAACGTGGTAAACGTCAACAGGAAATTCTTTCAGCTATTATTAAAAAAGTAGCATCTGTTGGTTCCATCACAAAGTATGATGATGTAATTAAAGCACTTGGTGATAATATGAAAACAGATATGACATTTACTGAAATGAAGTCCTTCTTGTCATACTTATCAAAAGGCGCTCCACGTATCGACACTTTAAATTTGGAAGGTACAGATGATATGTCTACTGGTATTTATTATTACCAGCTAAATCAGGATTCTGTGGAAGAAACAAAGGAAATATTTAAAAACCATCTTGGCCGAAATGAAGAATCATCAAGCCTAACATCTAGTGGTAGCAACAATACTGGAACTGATAGTGCTGCTAGCGATGAAAATTCAGTTGTCGAATAATCAGTTCGTATAACAATAAGACCTTTCAGATCATAGACAAAATTTTGTCTATGGTCTTTTTTTACTTCTAGCCAAGGCCATTTTTAGTATAGCTCTTCTTCTCTTTTCCATACACCATAATGACCATACGAGCAGATTTATTGTTGCAGCTTCTTTTCCCTTTAATGCGCTACTTTAAACAACTCTCAGTTAGTGATAACAACCAGCTTACCTCCATAATAAGCATATGCATTACTAATCAACGATTTAGTTCCCTCGTCTCATTTATATGACTCCCTTATCAACTATCAACTTCAACCATCGTCTCATAGCTTCCTGCCATGCTCAAAGTCGAAATTCTAGGTTGAATGAAATGAGTGCAGTTCGACCTAAATCCGCCGTAGTGAAAATCAAAAAAAGACTAAAGACAAACTCAACTTTTTTGAGTGTGTCTTTAGTCTTTAGTATGTAACAAAGCTCTATTTACTAAAGCTTCGTACAAAATTCAACAATGGTTTGTAGTTTTTACCGGCAAGCCCGATAATTTCTACAAATATTTCAACGGCTGTTAGGATGACTGCGACAAGTAAAATTGCTCCCCATACTTTTGCCATTGAGAAAATTATAGCCGCTAGCCCAAACATCACGGCAATTCCATAAATAAGAAGTACCGTTTGACGATGTGTGAAGCCCATATCCAGTAATCGATGATGTAAGTGGGATTTATCTGGATCAGACCATTTCTTCTTCATACGGACACGACGAACAATTGCAAAGAACGTATCAGAAATCGGTACACCAAGAATAATAATTGGGATGATTAAAGAAACGAACGTTACATTTTTAAAACCAAGTAGCGCTAGCACAGAAATCATAAATCCAAGGAATAGTGCTCCTGTATCACCCATAAAGATTTTGGCTGGGTGGAAGTTATAAAATAAAAAGCCAAGTGAAGCTACAGCTAAAATGGCTGCTATCGCTAAAACAAACATATTACTCATAATAAATGCCATGACTGCTAATGTAATCAGCGCTATCGTGGAAACACCCGCCGCTAGACCATCTAAGCCATCAATTAAGTTTACTGCATTGGTTATCCCGACAATCCAAATGATTGTTAATGGAATACTTAGTAAACCAAAATCTAATGTTCCTAAAAACGGTAAGTTTACCATATCGATTTGAATGCCACCTACAAAAACAATAATGAGTGCAGCTCCTAGCTGACCGACCATTTTTGCTTTAGCAGAAATCTCACGCATATCATCAACAACGCCTGTTGCAACTATAATACAAGCCCCAATAATAATCGCTATTAAATAATCGCTATTGCCATTTTTAGTATGAATTAAATACGAATATAAAATCGTTACACCAATTATAAATGCAAGGAAAATAGCCAAACCACCAAGTCTTGGCATAATTCGAGCATGTACTTTTCGATAGTTTGGTGCATCCACTGCACCTATTCTAAACGCTAAACGTTTCACTAATGGAGTTAACAAAATGGATGCAACGAATGCTGCTATTAAAGACACGTAAATCATGTCTCTCCTCCTCAAAAAAATAATCTACATTGAAATCCAAATTGATTATAGCACGAACAAGCATTGAAATATACTTTTTCTAAACATTTTCCACGATTTCACAAATATTTTGTACATTTTAGCATTAATAGATTCCTATATAGTCAATTGTAGTCACCATAAGTAAAATTTGATAGAATAATGGTGTGTCTAGCATTTAGACAACATTAAAGGAGCGTATATTTCATGTTCTCAATTTTCAAAAGTAACAAAGAGCAAACGAGTGCTCGTCAATTAAAACGCTACTACAAAATAGTAGATCAAATTAATAATCTTGAAGAAAAGTATGTTGATAAGTCAGATGCTGAATTACGAGAAATGACTTTTATTTTCAAAAATCAATTAGAACAAGGTGAGCCTATTACATCGATCATCCCAGACGCATTTGCTGTTGTACGCGAAGCCTCAAAGCGTGTATTAGGAATGCGTCATTTTGATGTGCAGCTTATCGGTGGTCTAGTGTTAACAGAAGGTAATATTGCTGAAATGCCTACAGGTGAAGGTAAAACATTAGTTGCATCTCTTCCCTCTTATGTACGTGCATTAGAAGGTAAAGGCGTGCATGTCATTACTGTCAATGATTACCTTGCAAAACGTGACTTTGAGCTTGTTGGTCAAATCCATCGTTTCCTTGGCCTAACTGTTGGTTTAAATATTCCGATGATGGAAGCTGCTGAGAAAAAAGAAGCCTATAATGCAGATATTACATATGGTGTTGGTACTGAATTTGGTTTCGACTATTTACGAGATAATATGTCCTATAGCTTAGCAGATAAAGTACAGCGTCCCTATCATTTCGCCATTATTGATGAAGTGGATAGTGTATTAATCGATGAAGCTAAAACACCACTAATTATCGCTGGTAAAATGCCTTCAAATGATGAATTACATCGCATCGCTGCTATGTTAGCTAAACGTTTCAAAAAAGATGAAGATTATGATTTCGATGATGAAACAAAAGCTACTTCCCTAACAGATAAAGGTATTGAAAAGATTGAGGCTGCTTTCAATGTTGAAAATCTGTATGATTTAGAACATCAAACACTTTTCCATTATGTCATCCAAGCGGTACGAGCTCATGTCATGTTTAAACGTGATGTAGATTACATTGTCAAAGATGATAAAATCGAGCTTGTCGATATGTTTACTGGCCGTATTTTAGAAGGTCGTTCACTTTCTGACGGTTTACATCAAGCAATTGAAGCCAAAGAAGGCGTCACGATTACGGATGAAAATAAATCACAAGCACAGATTACCATTCAGAACTATTTCCGTATGTATCCGAAGCTTTCTGGGATGACGGGTACAGCGAAAACACAGGAAAAAGAAATTCGAGAAGTATATGGCATGGAAGTTATACAAATTCCAACAAATCGTCCACGTCAACGTGTCGATCAGCCTGATATTATTTTTAGCACACAAGAGGCAAAATATAAGTATGTGGCAGCTGAAACTAAAAAGCGCCACGATAAAGGTCAGCCTATTTTAATTGGTACAACATCCATCTTACAGTCTGAAACAGTGGCAGACTACCTGAAAAAAGAAAAATTATCATTCCAATTACTGAATGCCAAAACCGTTGAGCAAGAGGTTGAGCTTATTTCACAGGCAGGTCAAAAAGGTCGTATTACTGTAGCGACAAATATGGCTGGCCGAGGTACGGATATCGTGCTAGGCGACGATGTTCACGAACTTGGTGGTTTATATGTCATTGGTACCGAAAAGCATGAAAGTCGCCGTGTAGATAATCAACTTCGTGGCCGTTCTGGTCGTCAAGGTGACATAGGCGAAAGCTGCTTCATTCTCTCTATTGAAGATGATATGTTCAGACGCTACGCAAAAGAAGAAGTTGAAAAATTCTCTGCCAAAATGGTCGTTGATGAACAAGGCATTATTCAAAATAAAGAGGTTCAAGAGCTAATAGACCGTACACAGCGCATAGTCGAAGGATCTCAATATGGCATGCGTGAGTATAACCTAAAGTTAGACGATGTTATTAATGATCAACGTACTGTACTTTACGGACTACGAGACAAAATTTTAGCTGGTGGAGACTTAATGGGCGAGCTGAAAAAAATGCTCCATGAAACAATTGATTTCGCTGTGCTAGACGCTGCACCGGAGGATGTATCCACAATGGAATGGGATTATGATCGAATGGAGCATGCGCTTAACTCCCTATTTATCACACCTGTTACAATCGATCGCGAGGTAGGTAAAGTAAAACAAATTTTAGCTGATATTCAGCCTTCTGAACAAGAGCTACTCGATCATATGGAGAAATTTGCGGAAAATGAAAGAGTCATAGAGGTTCTGCCACAAATTATGCTTAGCTATATCGATAGTGGCTGGGTAAGACATTTAGAGGCAATGACCCATTTAAAAGAAGGGATCGGCTTACGTCATTATCAGCAAGAAGACCCAATGCGAATTTACCAACGAGAAGGACTTGAGTTATTCGGTAAAAATTTCCAAGAACTACGTCGTTCTATTATAATAGAAATTACAGGCTTCATGAAAACAGTTGAGGCACAACAGGAGGAACAATAATGGGTTTATTTTCATTTTTTAAAAAATCGGACAAGGTAGGTCAAGAAAATACGATTGACTCTAAAGACCTGCTAGGAAATGCTACAGCAAAGAAAGGTGATAACCGTGATGTTGTAACAAAACTGTCCTTTCATCCAGAATGGGATGTGCCACAGGAGCAAAAATATATCTTTAACTTCCTTGCTAATGAGCTAGAACCATTGAAACCGAATCAATTATCACTATCTTCTATTAGTATTGAAGAGGCTCGTGCTGGCAAATGGCTCGTTCGTGCATTTTTCCGCTCTTCCTTACCACAAGCAATTGAGCTAGGTGAAATTGAACTTTTCATTTTAGATAAAGATGAAGAGCTTATAGCATCTAAAAAATTCGATTTTAAAGCATTAGGAACAATTCCAGCAGAAAGTGCTCGTCCATGGGTATTTGAATTCGAAAAATCTACCATTAAAGTAGACGAAGTTCCTGAAGATGGCTGGAAAATTGCCTTTAACCTTATATCTCTTCGTGGTCACCAATTAGAGCTTGACCCATCATGGGAAAAGCAATTACCAGCAGCTCAAAAAGAAGAGCTTGAGAAAATCGTTAAAACATTACCAGAGCTAGGTGAGACTGAGGTAAACTTTACAGGCTTACAGGCAAAACTAGCTGACAACGGTAATCTAAACGTATCCATCTTTATCCGCAATGGTCACAATAAAGCGATCAATCTAGAGCAATTACCTTTAGAAATTATTGATTCAACAGGTAAGCAAATTGCAAAGGGTTCTTTTAAAATGGATCCAATTTTAACTGTTCAACCGAACTCAACAAAGCCGTGGACATTTATCTTCCCAGCAGATCTTGTTGACGCAGAAGATGCTGATCTTTCTCGTTGGACAGCACGTGTAACACAATAACAAAAAGCCCCTCTCTCTAAAAAGAGGGGCTTTTCAATTATTCACTAAACAAGCGATTTCCGCCTTAGCAGAAATCGCTTGTTTTTATTTCACACTATCAAATCGTTTATAGGCTACTAGTTTAGAAGACCAGTATGGATACGTAACATCTGATATTTCTACTCCATCAGTACCCGCATGGACAAATTTATTATCACCAAGATAAATTCCCATATGAGAAATGCCTTCTTTATACGTGTTCTCGAAGAATACTAAATCGCCAGGCACTGGATTTTGTACAGATGTTGTATTGCCATTAAAATACCCTTCACTACTTGCTCTGCCTATTTTTAAACCGCCCTGATTAAAGGCATAGAAAATAAAGCCACTGCAGTCAAGGCCAACCGGAGTATTTCCTCCATATAAATATGGTGTACCTACCAGTGTATGGGCTACTTCTACTGTTTTCTTATAAATAGCTTGTCCATTAGTTGTAGGATCATTTGATGTTACCTTTGATGGTGTACCCGCATCTGATGTCACATTATTATGTATCGAATCGCCCTCGGGAATGACTGCGCCTGGAGACATTTTTAACACTTGTCCAATGTAAATTGTGTCTTTCTCAAGCTTATTCCAATTCATAATATCCTTAATTGTCACATTATATTGCTTAGCAATTTTCGATAATGTGTCACCTTTCGCTACCGTATGAGAAGTAGTTGTTGGCTTTGAGGATGTTGATGGGACTGAAGGCTTTTTACTATCACTCGTTGATTGCTTTTGAATGTCAAGCTGTTGAGCTACATAAATCGTATCTTTCGATAGATTATTCCATTTCATAATATCTGCAATCGTTACTTGATGATTTTGGGCGATTTTAGATAATGTATCGCCTTTTTGTACAGTATATGTTGCAGCCTCTGCAGTTTGTAGAGTTAAAAATGAAGTTGCTAAAGTGCTTAAAACAAGAATTCTCCATTTTTTTGTTTTTTGCATACCAAAGTGCCTCCGTTCGTGCTAGAATATTTCCTTGTGTGTCTATCATACTAGATAATTATAGTATGAAAAATCGGAAATACTGACTATTTTTCAAACATTTTATCAAACTTATAGAAAACGACGAAATCCGACTATATTACAATAATATATTCATTGCAAGATTTTGGTTCCTATGATAACATACACATCTGTATTTAAAATTTTTAGAAAGTTTTAGCTTTTCAATCTTAAAGGAGTTTTTATACTTATGAAAAACATCATGCATTTCATCAAAGGAAATTTAGCAGTAGGATTACTACTATTTGCCTTATTCTTGGGTGCTGGGAATATTATTTTTCCACCGTTATTAGGTCAGCAGGCAGGTGAAAATATCACAGTAGCTATGATTGGTTTCCTTATAACAGGTGTCGGTTTACCACTATTAGCTATCGTAGCTGTCGCCAAAGCAGGAGGCGATTTACAACTGCTCGCCAATCGTGTTAGTCCCGCTTTTGGTATACTCTTTACCTCTATTGTCTATCTAGCAATTGGACCATTCTTTGCCGTACCACGAACTGGATCAGTGTCCTATGAAATTGGCATTGCCCCTTTCCTTCCAGAAGTTATGAAGGACCATTGGGCACCGCTTTTCATTACATCTATTTTGTTTTTCACCTTAATTCTTTATTTATCCATTAACCCTTCGAAGCTTGTCGATCGTGTAGGAAAAATATTAACCCCTGCCCTGCTTCTTGTCATTTTATTGCTAGCAGTCAAAAGCTTTATTTCTCCAATGGGAGAGCCAGGGGAAGCAGCAGGAAACTATATTAGCTCCCCATTTGCTGAAGGATTTGTTCAAGGTTACTTAACAATGGATGTTCTGAGCGCACTTGTTTTCGGTATCGTTATTTTACAAGCATTACGCGATATGGGAATGAAGGATAAAAAAAAGCAAGTGAATACAACTATATTTGCTGGTGTTGTTGCAGCCATTGGTTTATCTTTTGTCTATATCTCACTTGGTCATATCGGTAATACAAGTATTACTGCCATTGGTACTTCTGCTAATGGTGGAGATATTATTGCAAAATCAGCTGAAGTACTTTTTGGAAGTCTAGGAAGTATTATTTTGTCTGCGACTATTCTACTAGCTTGTATTTCAACAGCTGTTGGTTTACTAACTGCCAACGCACAATTTTTCCATAAGTTATTCCCAAAAATATCCTACAAAACATTCTTAATCGTATTTACTATTTTTAGTACAGCTATTACGAATGTGGGACTTTCAACAATTATTAATGCCTCTCTGCCTGTGCTGTTAATCATCTATCCAATAGCAATGGTATTGATGGTACTATCATTAGCGGATCATTTCTTTAAAGGTGGACAAATTGTTTACATTTTAGCGTTAATCCCTACTTTCCTTGTCAGCCTATATGATGGCTTAAAACAAATGAAAGTTGAAATCACTTCTTATGAAAATATTCTTCAAGCATTGCCATTGTATGACCAAAACTTAGGTTGGCTTGTACCTGCCATTGTCGGCGCATTCATCGGTTTTATTATTCACAAGCTTAAGAATAACCAAGCCTCAGCCTAATGGACATGACATCTTCAACGAGAATCTGCTTGCTATACAAGGCTAGCAGATTCTTTTTCTATTATTAAATTCATCCACTATTTCTATCGTTCATGTATAATAAAAACTAGATACTCAACTGTAAAATGTATCCATCCACTATCTAGAAGGACTATGCATTCCTACTTTGAGTGCTAGAAAAGAGGTGTCCAATGAAAAAATTAATATGGTCATTCGTATTTATACTAGGCTTCTTTCTCCTACCGTTAACGTCTACTCTGGCATCTAGTCAGGATCAATCGTTAGTAAGAGAAATAAAGGAAATAATTCAGAATACGTATGTAGGGACGATCAATGGAAACTTAGAGAAGGCCACATCCATCGCAGAAATTATTGATATGCTAGATCCTTACTCCACCTATTTTACAAAACAAGAATTCGAGGATTATATGAATAGCATCAATCTATCGACCATCGGCATAGGTGTTGTTATTGAAGAACACGAGGATGGTATTCATATTTTACAAGTAATTGAAGGCAGTGGAGCATTTGATGCAGGTTTACAGGCTGGAGATATCATCATTGCTGTAAATGATGAATCTATTATTGGCCGTTCCACACAGGAAACCTCTTCTCTCTTAACGGGGCATGAAGGTAGTCAGGTGAAAGTGACACTTAAACATAAGAATGAAACGACGACTACGAAAACCATTACACGAAAAAAATTTACATTACCAAATGTACAATCTGAATTATTGTTTGGACATGTTGGCTATATTTCACTTGCTTCATTTTCAGAAGATGGTGCTCAGCTTGTCAAAAAAGCGCTGATTGACTTAAAAAAGCGCGGTGCCAAATCGTTTATCTTAGATTTACAAAATAATGGTGGCGGTTATGTTACAACAGCGGAAGAACTTACGGGGCTATTTCCATCAGCAAAAATTGCTTATCTATTAGAGGAAGCACATGCCTCTTATACAATACCAGCTGTTAAGCAAAATACTAAATTTCCAGTTAATACACGTATTTTAGTCAATCGTTATAGCGCTAGTGCCTCTGAAATGCTTTCTGCATCACTAAAAGATCAGAAGTCCGCTATTTTATACGGTGAAACAACTTACGGAAAAGGTGCTATGCAAGGGTTTTATATGCTCCATGATGGAAGTTACTTAAAATTAACTGTAGGCAAATTTACAGGACCTGCGCAGCAGACTATTCATGAAGTAGGTGTCAAGCCTAATATTCAAACAACATCAGCTCCTATTTTCCAGGCACATTTTGATGCCATTAAGGAGCAATATCCTAAATATAAAAAGCTTTTAAATGGGCAAGCTGCCATTCAAACAGAAAAATTAACGGTGAAACTACCATCAACACTTATTTCACAAGTTGATAAGGGGCATATTCAGCTTATTGCTTTAGGATCAGACGAAGTAGTAGCAACTACTAAAATCGAAGGGCAAACATTAATTGTTACCCCAACAAGTCCTTTATCGCTCAATCAGGAATATATGCTACTCATTCATCCGAATAAGCAAAGCAAAGTACAAAAAGGTTATTATCAGCATATTAAGTTTGAAAATTAAGAAAAATCATCTCATCGATCTACATTACGATTGATGAGATGATTTTTGTTTTATTTCTTCGGTTTTCCAAAAATATAATTGTACAATATCGTTCGCTAGTTCGGCAGGCAATCTTTTTTGCTCTAGTAGATTGGTTAATATCAGTCTCTCCATCGATCCAACTAAAGAATCTATTAAAATTTTAATATCCACACGATAACGTTGTAGGTCCTTGTCACAATCATGAAGATAAATAAGATGGATCAATTGTTGCGTTAACTGAGATTTTACTAAAAAAGCCTGCTTAGATTCTATAAATCCAATTTTTGATAGCTTTGGATTTTCGATTATATAGAAAAATAAATTTGACAGTTTTTGTTCTAAAATCGAAATAAATGCTTCTAATCCATTCACCACACTATCAGAGGATTTACTATTCATCACTTCAAAAAAACCATTCTGAAATTGTATATTCAAATCATTATAAAGCGCATCCTTGCTTTTAAAGTATAAATAAAATGTAGGCTGTGTTACATTAGCAGCCTTCACAATATCACTAATTTTTGTATGGTGATATCCTTTATCTGAAAATAGCTCTATCGCTTTTTCAAGTAATAGTTGTTTGCTTCGTTCCCCATTCGAATTAAATTTTCTACCCCTTGCCATACTTTCCACCTTATCTTAGTTTATAGTCGCCCTAATCCCTTAGCATCATTAATAGACACACTATTCTTAATCAAAAGTAACTAAATTTCCATAACAAGTACATATTTTATTCATGATTATACTCCATTGTATTATAATACACCTTCTAAATATTTACTATAAATGATAGATTTATGATCACACTAAAAAAGTGTATATTTTATAACTAATTACCAAAAAACTACAAATACTCACTCTATAAAGTTATTTCAATATATTTTCAAAGGAGGCATTCCACTTGTTTCTTTTCTCTTTTGGATTGCTCTAAACATACACTCCATCATCCAATAACTTGCTAAAATTATATTAAAAAACTCCTTCTACTTCTGTTTTAAGACAAAAATTTTAACATAAAACAAAACTACTATTTTGAAAAGTCCTTTTTTTTGAAAAAATATTTTTTATGACTATTTCAAAATTTGAAAAGTCAATCGTGCCAATAGTTTACCCCCTCAGTCTTCCGCGCAAAAAATTTTTTTCTAAAAATCGTACCATTTTCCTTTTCGAAAAAAGTGTTATAATCGCCAAGAATTTAAAATTTTCAATTTTGGAGGCATATAAATGGTACTACGTGATTTTTTCATTTACTTATCAGAGAACAAAATATTAAATAGCGCTGCACAAAAATATGGTCTAAAGATGGGTGCTCAAAGTGTTGTGGCAGGCACTAGCTTACCAGAAGTTGTGCAATCTATTAGAGAATTAAACAAAGCTAATATTTCTTGTACAGTCGACAATCTGGGAGAGTTCGTTTATGAGAAATCAGAGGCGACTGCTGCAAAAAATAATATTTTAGCTGTTGTTCAAGCTATTCACGATGAGCAACTAGATGCTCATATTTCACTTAAACCTTCCCAATTAGGTTTAGACATTGATTACGCATTTTGCTATGAAAACTTAAAAGAAATCGTAGAGCTTGCCCATCAATACAATATTTTCGTGAACTTCGATATGGAAAATTACGAGCGTTTACACAGCTCTTTTGAATTACTAGAGGAATTACACAAAGAATTTGATAATGTGGGGACAGTTATTCAAGCTTACTTCTTCGAGTCAGAAGAAAATATTGAAAAGTACAAAAACTTCCGTTTACGTATTGTAAAAGGTGCCTACAAAGAACCAGAAAGTGTAGCCTACCAATCAAAAGGTGATATCGACCGTAACTATCTGAAGCTCATTGAACATCATTTACTACATGGTAAATTTACTTCTATCGCTACACATGATCATAATGTGATTAATCATGTGAAGCAATTCGTAAAACAACATAACGTTCCAAACGAAAAATTTGAATTCCAAATGCTATATGGTTTCCGTAAAGAAATGCAGTTAGATCTTGCACGTGAAGGCTATAATTTCTGCACATATCTACCATTTGGTAACGACTGGTACGGTTACTTTATGCGCCGTTTAGCAGAACGCCCACAAAATGTAGCACTTGTGACAAAGCAAGTGTTTAACAAAAAAACAAACCTAGCAATTGGCTTAGGCGCAGCAGCATTCGCCCTTGGTCGCCTTTCAAAAAAAGGAAAATAATAGTTGAGGCTAGTGAATACCCAGTAATTTGATAGTGCTCTCCATCAGTTTTGGTATTGTATCTGTCACTTTACCCAAGCTATCCAAAAAAGCGAAAACATTGTTAATCAATGTTTTCGCTTTTTTTATTGAGCCTAAAGTTTTTTACGCGATATTGTAAACTTTGTCGACGTATTCCTAATGCAGCTGCGGTTTTAGAAATATTACCTTGGTGAAAATCTAGAGCCTTCGAAATATAATATTCCTCCACCTCTTTCATGTAGACATCTAATGGTCGAATATCTTGTTGATTTTTAATGACAAACAAATCACTTGTTGATACTTCATTTTCAGCTTCCTCACAGGTGCTTTGGATTTTCCATTTAAAATGAACTGGTAGCATATGGGATTCAACGATAGTTTCGTTGGTAATTAGCGAGGTGATCTCATCCAGTAGTACTTCTAATTCCTTTAAATTTCCTGGCCAATCATATTTCAAAAACGTCTCTTGCACTTCTTCCGAAAGACCTTGGATTGTTGAACCAAAGCTCTCCCGATGTCTTTTGAAGTAATCATCAATAAATGGCATCATATCTTCTTTTCTTTCACGTAAAGGTGGTACATAAATCGTGATTCCAGAAAATAAGCGGTAAAGTTTTTTAGACAGCTCCTGCTTTTGAATTAAATCTATAGGGTCTTTGCCAACACTAGCAATTAAAACATGCTGATGATTTGGATGATTGTTGAAAAGCTCGACAATCTTTTCTTGGGCTTCGAGTGATAAATATTCGATGCGTTCAGCAAAAAAAGTAATTCTCTCTTTTTCAACAATGTATTTTTCAAATTGATTCAACACTGTTTGCTCATCTCGGCGGCAAATTAGAGCGATAAACATATCATTTTGCACCTTTAGATCATGATGAATACCCTCAGCAACCATATCGATACCGGTGCCTGATTCCCCAATTAACACAACAGGCATTCTGCTCAATGCAACAATTTTTGCCTTTTCGATGACATCCTTCATGACTGCGGAAACAGCCGTAATAATATCAAATGTTAGCGGTGCACCATATCTCCTTAATGGCTGATACATCATATATTCAAGCTGCGTAATATCTCGCGCGAATTCCACAGCCCCTATTAACACACCCTCATAGTGCAACGGATAAATATTGCTTATGTAGGTCACTTCTTGATTTTTTTTATTCCAATACGTTTTTTTGACGTGTAGAACTGGCGTTTCAGAACTTAGGACTTTAAAGATATCGCTCTTTTCGATTTCGAAATCAATGATTTCTATCGCTCGCCTCTCCTCATATTCGTCCTCATTTACGCCCTCCAGTTCTCGCATTTTTTTATTGTATATGAGCAACTTGCCTTCAGTATCGACAACGCAAATTCCCATATCACCTTTTTCAATGACGTATTTATAAATACTTAGTAGTACATTATTATCCATCTTGTCCTCCTGTATTCCATTAAGCTTATTCTAACACCAATACGAAAAACAGATGCAAAAATTAAAAAAGTTTTAAAATTTGAGTTGATTAATGCCAAATTATATTGCATTATATAATTAACAAAATCTTTAAAGGTGCATAATCATTTGGCACCCTTTATCCAGGGGAGGAAACAGATATGATTCCATACAAACACGAACCATTCACAGATTTTTCACAAGAGGCAAACTACAATGCTTATGTAGAAGCTATAAAAAAAGTTGAAGGTTATTTAGGTCAAGACTACCCACTTATTATCGGTGGTGAGCGTATTACAACTGAAGATAAAATCGTTTCGTATAACCCTGCAAAGAAAACAGAAGTTATTGGCCGTGTGTCAAAAGCGAGCAAAGATTTAGCTGAAAAAGCGATGCAAGCAGCAGATGAAACATTCAAAACTTGGAAAAAAGTTGATCCAGCTATTCGTGCTGATGTTCTTTTCAAAGCAGCCGCTATTATTCGTCGTCGTAAACACGAATTCTCAGCATTATTAACAAAAGAAGCAGGGAAACCATGGGCTGAGGCTGATGCGGATACAGCAGAAGCAATCGACTTCTTAGAATACTATGGTCGTCAAATGCTACGTATTAAAAATGGCCAACCAGTAGAAAGCCGTCCAGGTGAATACAACCGTTATGACTATATTCCACTAGGAATTGGTATCGTCATCTCACCTTGGAACTTCCCATTTGCAATCATGGCTGGTACAACAGTAGCTGCTTTAGTAACAGGTAATACAGTATTACTAAAACCAGCTTCTACAACACCAGTAGTGGCATATAAATTTATCGAAGTATTAGAAGAAGCAGGTCTTCCAGCAGGAGCTGTAAACTTTGTACCAGGTTCTGGTGCTGAAGTGGGCGATTATTTAGTTGATCATCCAAAAACTCGTTTCATCAGCTTCACAGGTTCACGTGATGTTGGCTTACGTATTAACCAACGTGCCTCTGTCCTAAATGATGGTCAAATTTGGATCAAACGCGTAATCGCTGAAATGGGCGGTAAAGATACAATCGTTGTCGATAAAGAAGCAGATCTTGAATTAGCTGCACAATCGATCGTGAAATCAGCATTTGGTTTCTCTGGTCAAAAATGTTCAGCATGTTCTCGTGCTGTCATCGTAGAAGATGTATATGACCAAGTGGTGAACCGTGTAGAAGAGTTAACAAATGCTTTAACAGTTGGAGACCCAACAGATTTCAGCAACTTCATGGCAACGGTTATTGACCAAGCCGCATTCAATAAAATTACGGAATACATCGAAAT